>NZ_JBVISR010000011.1:0-328010 GCF_055575415.1 Streptomyces sp. NPDC034099
CTGCAGGGGGGACCCTGTGGGAGAGTAGGACGCCGCCGAACAATTATTGCGAGGAAACCCCGCACCGGGAACGGTGCGGGGTTTTCTGCGTTCAGCCCCCATTTCCTAGCCGACCAGTTTTGTCTCGTAGGCCAGGATGACGGCCTGGACGCGGTCCCTCGAACCCGTCTTGGCCAGGATGCGGCCGACGTGGGTCTTCACCGTGGACTCGGCGAGGTGGAGGCGCTCGGCTATCTCCGTGTTGGTCCAGCCCTGGCCCATGACACGCAGGATCTCGGTCTCCCGGTCCGTGAGGGTGGTCAGGCGGGGGTCGGGGGCACCGCTCGGGCTCGGCTGTGTGGCGGCCGGGAGGTGGTGGACGTAGGCGTCGAGCAGGCGGCGGGTCAGGCTCGGGGCGACCACCGCGTCGCCCGTGGCCACCGCGCGGATGCCGGAGAGGAGCTCCTCCGGCTGGGCGTCCTTGACCAGGAAGCCGGAGGCGCCGGCGCGCAGGCCGGAGTAGGCGTACTCGTCCAGGTCGAAGGTGGTGAGGATGAGGACGCGGGTGCGGCCGCCGCCCGCGACGATGCGACGGGTCGCCTCGATGCCGTCCAGGCCGGGCATGCGGACGTCCATGAGGACGACGTCGGGGTGGAGTTCGGCCGTCATCCGGGTCGCTTCGGCGCCGTTGGCCGCCTCGCCCACGACCGTCATGTCGTCCTGGCTCTCCAGGAGCATGCGGAAGCCGAAGCGTTGGAGGGGCTGGTCGTCGGCGATGAGGACGGTGGTCACTGCGGGGGTTCCTCCGGTAGGTGCAGATGGACGCGCCAGCCTTGCTCGGGGGCCGGGCGTGGGCCGGCCTCAAGTGTGCCCCCGTACAAGGAGGTTCGCTCGCGCATGCCGGGCAGGCCGCGGCCGCCGGAGAGGGCGGGGGACGGGAGCGGGGCCGCTCGTCCCGTGTCGGTGACGGTGAGGGTGACGGCGCCGCCCGCCTCATAGGAGAGGTCGATATGGGCGGTGGCGTCGGGGCCGGCGTGCTTGAGGGTGTTGGTGAGGGCTTCCTGGATGACGCGGTAGAGCGTGAGCTGGCGGCCCTCGGGGAGTGCGGGCTCCCCCTTGACGGTGGTGCGGACGGGGAGGCCGGCCCGGCGGACGCCGTCGAGGAGGCGGTCGAGGTCGGTGAGGGCGGGCTGCGGGGCCAGTTCGGGCGACGGGCCGGTGCCGTCATGGTCGTCGTCGCGCAGGACGTCCAGGAGGCGGCGGAGTTCGCCGAGGGCCTGGCGGCTGGTGGTGCCGATGGCGTCGAGGGCCTGGGCGGCCCGGTCGGGGGACTTGGCGGCGGCGTACCGGCCGCCGTCGGCGAGGCCGGTGATGACGGAGAGGTTGTGGCCGATGATGTCGTGCATCTCCCGGGCTATGCGCGCGCGTTCGGCTGCGGCGGCGAGCCTGATCTGCTGGTCGCGTTCGGTCTCCAGGCGGCGGGCGCGGTCCTCGAGGACCTCGGTGTGGTCGCGTCGGGCACGGACGGTGATGCCGATCAGGGCGGCCACGCCGATGGAGAGGAGCTGCGAGCCGAGCTGCTGGTTCCAGGAGCCCGCACTGTCCCCGTAGCGGGCGGCCGTGACGCAGGTCGGGGCAATGACCAGGGCCACCACCCACCAGAGGTTGCGCAGCGGCAGACGCAGCGCGATGTGGTGGACGAGGAGGAGCTGGAGCAGGGCGGCCTGGAGCGCGGCGCCCGACCAGGCGCTCACCAGTGCCGCGGGCAGGGTGACGAGGAGGGCTGCCCTCGGGTGACCGCGGCGCCAGAGAAGGGGGACGGAGAGGGCGAGGCTGAGCACGAGGACGAGGCCGACGGGAACGCCGGGGTCGTGGGCGACGTTGCGCCAGCCGCCGCCCGTGGCGTCGATCAGGGCGGCCAGTACCCAGAAGCCGGTGAGGAGGAGGTCCCACACGAGCGGATGGCGGTGGTCGAAGGCACGGAGCCGCCGGCTGACGCGTTGGACGTACTCGGTGAGTGGTTCGGCGGCTCGGTGTTCCGGCACCGGCTTCACGGGCTCCATCCGACCATGGTCGGGGGTCGGAGCGCGGCGGGCGTCCGCCCGGGGGGCCGTATATGAGGTGAGGGGCCTAGTACCCGGGTATTACGGTGGCCGGCATGAGTGCCTCGGTCCCCGGTGACTACGTGATCCGCTCCATACGCGCCGACGAATGGCCCGCGGTGAGGGAACTGCGGCTGCGGGCGCTGCGGGATCCGGTCGCGGACCTCGCGTACCTGGAGACGTACGACGACGCGGCCGCGCGGCCGGACTCCTTCTGGCAGGAGCGGGCGGCCGGGGGCGCCGAAGGGGCTGCCGGGGCGCAGCAGCTCGTGGCCGTGGGGCCCGGCGGACTGTGGCTCGGCACGCTGACCGTGCTCATGGAGGAGGCCGGGAGTACGGACTGGGCCGGGTTTCCGGTGGAGCGGCGGCAGGGGCACGTCGTCGGAGTGTTCGTACGGTCCGAATGGCGGGGGAGCGGGCTGACCAAGGCGTTGTTCGACGCGGGTCTGGAGTGGGCGTGGGCGCACGGCGCGGAGCGGATGCGGCTCATCGTGCATCCGGACAACGGGCGGGCGCAGGGGGCCTACCGCAAGGCCGGGTTCGTGCCGAGCGGGCGGACGGTGCCGCTGGTGGGCGGGCCCGGCGACCACGAGTTGGAGTACGTGCTCGAGCGCTGACCCGGCCCGCGCTCCGGTCAGACGGGAAGCTCGTCGTGGGGCCAGCGGGCCCGGCCCTGTTCACGGGAGCGGAGCAGGGCCAGGGTCGGCATGCCGATGTCCGTGCCGGTGGCCAGCAGTTCCGGGAGCTGGGGGAGCGGGGCCACGGCCGCGACGTCGTCCAGGACGAGTGTCATTGGTGGGTCGAGGCGACCGGAGGATGACCGTTCGGCCATGCGCCGGCCGCGCTCGACCACGCTGGAGACGAGCGCCGTCAGCAGCGGCATCGCGCCCGGGCTCGTGCGGGGGTCCTCAATGGATTCACCCACCACGTAAAGGGTGCCCTGTTCATGGACGAAGGAATCCAAGGCGAGGGCATCATTTCGGTTGGGAGTGCACGCCTCGCGGATGTTGACCGTGGACAGCGCGGCCAGGGCCCGCGCGGTCAGCTGCTGGGCCATGTCCCGGCGCTCGGGGTGGGCGGTGAGGGACCCTTCGAGTTCTCCCGCGGAACCGGGGGCGGCCTTGGGATGAGTACGCAGGATGCGGACGGCGTCCTGGACCTGGAGGCCCTGCGACCAGCGGTGGACGTGGCGGACGGTGCGGCCGTCGATGGCGGCGGCGTGGAGGTAGCTCCGCAGCAGCAGTTCGGCCGTGTCGCCGACCGCCTGGTCGAGGCGGGCGGTGGGGCGGACCGGGGTGAGCAGGGCGGCGGCCCTGGCGGTGGCGGTCGCCCTGTCCTCGCAGCCCGCGGTGGGGGACCAGTGGAAGCGGGCGGGGGTGTCGCAGAGGTGGTTCGGGTCGTAGAGGTGGGTGGGGCCGAGTTTGGCGCGGGCGTCCTTGGTCTCCGACCAGAGGGCGGGGTTGGAGGTGATGACGAGGGCGGCGGCTTCCGCGTCCCGCAGGGCGGCGGTTGCGGTTTCGTGGCGGCTGGCCTTGGGGCCGTAGTGCACCGCGCCTTCGGCGCGGGTTGCTTCCCACCCACCCACCCGTTTGCCCTTCAGCAGAGAAGCTGAGGGGTGGTCGGTCTCCCGGGCCGGAGTGTGTGGAGTCACGGGGGCCTGTTGCGGGGTCCTCGGGGTGGGTACCTCGTGCGCTGGTACGTCCTCGACCCGGGTCTCCTGGACCAGCGTCTCCTGGACCGCCGTCTCCTGCGCCACCGGTGCCGGAGCCGGCACCGGTTCCTCGCGCCGTCGCTGCCGTACCGCACGCCATCGCGCCACCGTGCCCATCACGAACACCGCCAGCACCACCAGCACCATCAGCTGGCCGATGAACAGGCCCCAGAACAGCCCGTATCCGGAGAGTGCCGTCCGAGGGGCGTCCGGCCAGGCGCCGGGGAGGTCGTGGGGCTGGGCGATCAGCTGGCGCATGGCCTGCGGGGTCCCGGTGAAGCTGACGCCGGCCGGCCAGGCGCCGTGGGCGAACAGGGCGGACAGGCCGGTCGCCGTCCACACCAGCAGGGTCATGCCGAGGAGGAAGGCCAGTATGCCGATCAGCAGGCCGTCGGGGATGCCGCCCTGGGCCGGCCGCTGATCGCGGCGGTCGTCCGGTCTCATGCGTCCGGTGCCTCTCCGTTTCGCGTCCTACGCCACCGTCGATTCCGACGAGTCGCCGATGTGCTGCTCCATGAACGCCGCCGCCCGCTCCTCCGCCTCCAGCTCCGCGGCGCGCAGCGCGTCGTCGGTCAGGTGGTCGGCGGAGGACTCGGTCATCGCGCGGTCGGTGAAGACCAGGGGGCGTTCGGTCTCGGTGATCAGGTGCTTGACCACCTGGACGTTGCCGTTGACGTCCCACACCGCGATGCCGGGGGTGAGGGAGGGGATGATCTCCACCGCCCAGCGGGGCAGGCCGAGGACGCGTCCGGTGGCCCGTGCCTCGTCGGCCTTCTGGGCGTAGATGGTCCGGGTGGAGGCCATCTTGAGGATGGCCGCGGCCTCTCTGGCGGCCGCCCCGTCGACGACGTCCGACAGGTGGTGCACCACCGCCACGAACGACAGACCGAGCCGGCGCCCGAACTTCAGCAGCCGCTGGAACAGCTGCGCCACGAACGGGCTGTTGATGATGTGCCAGGCCTCCTCGACCAGGAAGATGCGCTTCTTCCGGTCGGGCCGGATCCAGGTGTGCTCCAGCCACACGCCCACGATGGCCATGAGGATGGGCATGGCGATGGAGTTGCGGTCGATGTGGGAGAGGTCGAAGACGATGAGCGGGGCGTCGAGGTCGATGCCGACCGTCGTCGGGCCGTCGAACATGCCGCGCAGGTCACCGTCGACGAGGCGGTCCAGGACCAGCGCCACGTCCAGGCCCCAGGCCCGTACGTCGTCTATGGCGACGTTCATCGCCTCGGCGGACTCCGGCTCGGGGTGGCGGAGCCGCTCGACGATGTCGGTGAGGACCGGCTGGCGCTCGACGATGGTCTCGTTGACGTAGGCATGCGCGACCTTGAGGGCGAAGCCGGAGCGCTCGTCCAGGCCGTGGCCCATGGCGACCTCGATGATCGTCCGGAGCAGCGCCAGCTGGCCCGTCGTCGTGATCGCCGGGTCCAGCGGGTTGAGCCGGATGCCGTGGTCCAGGGCGGCCATCGGGTCGAGGCGGATGGGAGTTATGCCCAGCTCCTCGGCGATGAGGTTCCACTCGCCGACGCCGTCCTCGCCCTGGGCGTCCAGGACGACGACCTGGCGGTCGCGGAAGCGGAGCTGGCGCAGGACGTACGTCTTCTCGAGGGCCGACTTGCCGTTGCCGGACTCGCCCAGCACCAGCCAGTGCGGGGCGGGGAGCTGCTGGCCGTACAGCTGGAAGGGGTCGTAGATGTAGCCCTTGCCGGAGTAGACCTCGCGGCCGATGATCACGCCGGAGTCGCCGAGGCCGGGGGCGGCCGTGGGCAGGTAGACAGCCTGGGCCTGGCCGGTGGACGTGCGGACGGGGAGGCGGGTCGTCTCCACCTTCCCGAACAGGAAGGACGTGAAGGCGTCGGTGAGGACGGTCAGCGGGTCCCGCATCAGGCTCAGCCCCTACCTTCGGATGCCGGTGGCGAACGGAAGAGTGTTCACGAAGGCGCGATGGTGCTCACGGTCGCACCACTCCAGTTTCAGGTACGACTTCCCGGCCGAGGCCCTTATCGTCCGCTTGTCGCGGGCCAGCGCCTCGGGGTTGCGGGAGGAGACGGTGATGTAGCCGACCAGGTTGACGCCGGCCGCGCCACTGGCGAGGTCCTCGCCGCGCTGGTCGAGGCGGCCGTGGGCGGCGATGTCGCGGGGGTCCACGGTGCGGTTCATCTTGGCGGCGCGGGAGGCCTCGGCGTCGTCGTTCGTCTTCTCGGTCAGCATCCGCTCGATGGCGACCTCGGTGGGTTCGAGGTCCATGGTGACGGCGACCGTGCGGATCACGTCCGGGGTGTGGACCAGGAGCGGGGCCAGGAAGTTGACGCCCACCGGGGTCATCGGCCACTCCTTGATCCAGGCGGTGGCGTGGCACCAGGGGGCGCGCGTGGCGGACTCGCGGGTCTTGGCCTGGAGGTAGGTGGGCTCCATGGCGTCCAGCTCGGCCGGCCAGGCGTTGCGCTTGGTCATCGCCTGGATGTGGTCGATCGGGTGGTCCGGGTCGTACATGGCGTGGATCAGGGAGGCGAGCCGGCCCTGGCCCAGCGGCTGGCGGACGCGGATGTCGGCTTCCTGGAGACGGGAGCAGATGTCGGTCAGCTCGCGCGCCATCACGACCGCGAGACCGGCGTCCCGGTCCAGCTTGCGCCCGCTGTGCGGCCGGGCGGCGCGGGCCATGGTGTGCGCCTCGGCGGCCAGCTCGCGGTTGTAGTGCATGCAGGCGATCAGGTAGGCGCGGTGCTGCTCGCTGCTGGTGGACACCATCGACTGGAGCTGGTCGTACGACTGCTGCAGCCAGGCCGGTGACCTGGCGTCGCCACGCTGGGCGACGTCCTTGGCGTGCGCGTCGGGGTCGGCCGGGAGGGTGCGGGCGAGCATCTGGATGCGGGTGACGAAGCCGTCGCCGTTGGCCACATGCTTGAGCAGGGTGCCGAAGCGGTCGACGAGGGCTTCCTGGTCCTCGGAGTCGCGCAGGCCGACGCCGGGGCCCTCGATCTCGATGGCGGCCGTGACGGTCTTGCGGTCGGCGTGCAGCAGTACGGCGATCTCGTCGGGCCCGAAGGGCGCCGCCAGCCAGGAGATCCGGCCGATGCCGGGCGGCGGGCCGACCTCGATCTCCTGGCCGTCGATCCTGGTACCGGCCTCGATGGCGCCGGAGCGGTAGGTGGTGCCCTTGCGGAGCGTGCGCTTGTAGCTGCGGTTGATCTCGAACCACCGGTAGAACGTCCGGTGGTTGTACGGCACGTAGACGGCCGCCAGCGCGAGCATCGGGAAGCCGGCGAGCAGCACGATGCGCAGGCTCAGGACGGGGACGAGGAGCCCGCACATCATGCCGAGGAACGCGCCCGCGACGATCAGCGCGATCTCTCCGGTCTCGCGGTTGCGGCCGACGATCGCGTTCGGCCGGGCGCGGCCGATCAGATACGTACGGCGGGGCGTGACCGTGTGGGACACGTGGGACTCGGTCGTCAACGCCCGTCACCTCCTGTGCTCTTGCTGTTGCGGGTGTTGCTTGCGTGCGGTGTGTTCACCGGGCTGCCGGAGCGCGGTGCGGGTGCGGGTGCGGCGGAGGGGACATTTCCGCCGCCGCCGTTCGAGGGGCGCGAGCTGTGCGCGGCGACTCCGCCGGAGGCGGGGTTCGAGGGGCGGGCCGCGGCGGAGGACGAGGACGGCCCGCCGCCGCTGTCGCCGTTGTTGCGGCTGCTGTGGGTTCTGATGCCCTGGGCGACGAGGTTCGCCGGGGAGCTGATCACGGCGGCGGCCTTGCCCTCGGCGCCCTGCATGATCCGGTTGTTGCGGCCGTTGGCGATCTCGTCGCCGAAGCCGGGGACGAAGCGGTAGATCATCGCGGAGGCGAAGATCGCGAGCAGGATGATGGCGAGGCCGGACACGATGGCGGCCACGGAGTCGGGCCCGTCCGCCGTGGTCAGCGCGCCCGCGAGGCCCAGCACGATGACGATCACGGGCTTGACCATGATCACGGCGATCATGATGCCGGCCCAGCGGCGGACGTGGCCCCACAGGTTCTTGTCGACCAGGCCCGCGTAGACGACGACGCCGAGCAGGGCGCCGACGTAGAGCAGGACGGCGCGCAGGTACAGCTCCAGGTAGAGCACGCCGGCGGCGACGATCGACACGAACGACACCAGGATCAGCATGATCGGGCCGCCGCCGATGTCGTTGCCCTGCTTCAGCGCCTCGGAGAACGTGCCGAAGAAGGTGTCCGTCTGGTCGCCGGTGCCCTTGGCCAGGACCTCGGTCACGGCGTCGGTGGCCGACACGACCGTGTACAGGATCAACGGCGTGAAGGCCGACGCCAGGACGGTGAGCCAGAGGAACCCGACGGCCTCGGAGAGCGCGGTGGTGAGCGGGACGCCGCGGACGGCGCGCTTGGCCACGGCGAGCAGCCAGAGGATCAGGGTCAGGAACGCGGAGGCCGCGAAGACGACGGCGTACTGCTTGAGGAACGTGTCGTTCGTGAAGTCGACGTCGGCGGTGTTCTTCACGGCGTCGCTGAGCGTGTCGACGGTCCAGGCGGCGGCGTCGGCACAGCCCTTGGCGAGGGAGGAGAGGGGGTCGAGGGTGTTGGGGAGGGTGTCGGGGGTGGTCCCCCCACCCCCACCGGAGCCACCGCCTTCGCCTCGTTCGCAGTAGTCCTTGGCGGGGCCCACGATGAGGTCGCAGTTGTCGTCCGACGGGGTCGGCGACGGCGTGGGTGCCGCGGCGGCACGCGTGGCGAGCAGCACGAGCGCGGTCTGTACGGCGGTCAAGGCAGCGGCGGCCTTGAGTACGCGACGCTGGTTAGCGGGCATACGTGAACCCTCCGTACTCCTGGACGGCCTTGGACATCTCTTCGGCGCTGGAGGCCTTGTTGTCGCCCGGGACTGGCGCCGGGCCGTCCTTCTGTGAGAAGGACTCCACCTTCCAGTCGCTGTCCACCCAGCGCAGCTGCAGGGTCATGGTGAACCAGTCGCTGCTGACGGGGGTGGTGGTCTTCTCACCCGCTGTGCCGAACACACCCGTGCACCAGACGTCCACGGTCGCGTTGGTGTCGGAGTACTGCGTGGCCTTGGTCCCGATCGGCATGGTGCGCGACACATAGGTGTTGCCACCTGTGGCGTTGCCGTTCTTGTCCAGGCCGATGCTGCTGAGGAACTCTTCGCTGTAGACCTTGTCGAACTTGGCGGCGAGAGCGGCCTGCTTGTCGGCCACGAAGACCTGCCGCACGATGTCGTTCCGCTGGGCAGGCTTGAAGATGTCGGCCGACACGAGAGTCACCGCGTAGTTCGCCGCCGCGCTCTGTGCCCCCTGCTCGTCATGGGCGAAGCCCGACTGGACCGGGCGCGTCCCCGAGGGTGCCGTCGCCGACGTCTTCGGCTTGTCCCCGTCGCCGCCCTCCGCGGATGCGGAATCGTCTCCTCCGCGGTTCGCGAAGGCGATCGCGGCGATGAGCAGGACGACGACGCCGACCACGGTGACCAGGCTCCGCGAGGAGGAGCGGCCGCCGCGTCGGGGGCCGCCCTCTTCCTCCGGCAGCCGGAGCCGGGTCTGACCGGCACCGCCGTAATCGCCGGACGAGTGGTGATCGTCTCCGAGACTCATGCCGCGTACGCCCCCTCGACGTCGGGTCGACCGTGTACGTACGACGGTAGCCGTGCTGGTTCCCGCTCGGGCGCGGTGTTATGACTCGACATCAGGGAAACGCAACCTCAGCCGGTTGGCACGACGGGCGGGTGGGATGGAGGGGGAGGAACCGTTGCGTGCCGGGCTACACGGCCATCCCGTACACGATGGTGAAGAGCGTGCCGAGCGAGCCGATGATGAACACGCCCGTCAGCCCCGCGACGATCAGGCCCTTGCCCTGCTCCGCGCTGAAGGTGTCCCGGAGCGCGGTGGCGCCGATGCGCTGCTTGGCGGCGCCCCAGATGGCGATGCCGAGGCAGAGCAGGATGGCGACGGCCATGACGACCTGGACCATCGTCTTGGCCTCGGTCCCCAGCGCACCGAAGGGGCCCCAGTCCGGAGCGATCCCCCCGATGATGGTGTTGATGTCTCCCTCGTCGGCCGCAAAGAGCATGTAAGTCACCGCCCCTGTTGGGTAGTTCCGCATCCTCTGCGGACATGCAGAGGTCAAGCCTCATTGTCACCGACAATGGCACCGTCGCATGTCGACTTGGCGTCATTGATTGGCGGGTTTCGTACGAATAGCTTGCCACCGTTCCGCGCCGGGCCCTGGCCGGGTGGTGCGGAACGGTGCGTAGAGAGTCGTATGGTCACTCTGTGTATCACGTGAGGTTACGCCGGGCAATGATGCGGGGCGCAACCTGTTACGTGGTTGCGTCGTTGAGCCCTTCTGCGGTGTGATCGAATCAGCCCGATATCACGGTGTGTGACTGACTTTCAGGTAGTCCGACATGGCCGGGAAACGTCACTGAACCGTGCGCCCATGGGGGATGGTTGGACCATGCGCAAGATGTGGGTCGGTGCCGGTGTCGCGGTTGCCCTGGGGATGGGCTTCGTGATGCTGCTCGTCGTCGGTGTCTACCTCGTCGCCGGGAACCTGGCCGGCGGTGCGGGCGGCGGGGCCAAGAAGCTCGCCAAGGGGAGCGTGCCCGCGGCGTACCAGGCGATCGTGCAGAAGTGGGGCAATCTCTGCCCCGCCATCAACCCCGCGCTGCTCGCCGCCCAGTTGTACCAGGAGAGCGGGTTCAACCCGCAGGCCCGGAGCGCGGCGGCGGCGCAGGGGATAGCGCAGTTCATTCCCGGAACGTGGGCCACCCACGGCATCGACGGCGACGGGGACGGGGACCGGGACGTGTGGGACCCGGCGGACGCGATTCCGTCGGCGGCGTCGTACGACTGCTCCCTCGCCTCGTACGTGAAGGACGTGCCCGGCGATCCCACCAGGAACATGCTGGCCTCCTACAACGCGGGGGCCTACGCGGTGATCAAGTATCAGGGCGTGCCGCCGTACAGGGAGACGCAGAACTACGTCAAGGTGATCACGACCCTGGAGAAGAGCTTCGCCGCGCCCACCACCCGGGTCGATCCGTCGGAGCAGGCCGCCGGGGCCATCGCCTACGCGCAGAAGAAGCTCGGGACGCCGTATCTGTGGGGCGGGAACGGGACAGCCGATCAGGGCGGGCGGTTCGACTGTTCGGGGCTGACCAAGGCGGCGTACGAGAGTGTGGGGATCAAGCTGCCGCGGGTCGCCAACGACCAGTACAACGCCGGGGCGCATCCCGCGCGGGACGAACTGCTGCCGGGGGACCTGGTGTTCTTCTCGGACGACCTCACCAACTCGCGCGCCATCCGGCACGTGGGGATCTACGTGGGCGGCGGGTACATGATCGACGCGCCGCGGACGGGTGCCGTGATCCGGTTCGACCCGATCGACACCCCCGACTACTTCGGGGCCACCCGGGTGACCGAGGATGGCGCGAAAGCGCTGCCCACCACGGTGTGAATGGGAGGGTGTGAACTCAGCGTGAAACCCTGCCCTGAGCTGCGGCGACGTGTCTCTCTTCGATAACGTCTGCGTGATCATTCAGTGGAGTGTGGAACGTATCAACAGGGGACGTGCGTTCCTGTTGACGTACAGCTGACCACGGGGGTGGCAGAAGAGGCGCGCGTTCGGTGCGCCGGAGGACATGACGAAGGGGCCGCAGCACCATGGCTGGACTCGCCGAATCCGGGTCGAACCCCGACGTCGAGCTGCTCTACGACATCAACGGCCTGGCCAAGGACGCGCCGCACTGGTTCGACCGGGTCATGGAGTTCGTCGGTGAGTACGGACTGCTGTTCGCGATCGTGCTGCTGGTGCTGTGGTGCTGGTGGGGTGTGCGGCGGCGCGGCGGCGAGGACGCCGCCTCGAACGTGGCCGCGCTGGTGTGGGCGCCGCTCGCGGCCGGAGTCGCGGTCCTGGTCAACGTGCCGATACGGGGATTCGTGGAGCGGCCCCGGCCCTTCAAGTCGCATGACGGGCTCGAAGTGCTCGTGGAGGGGAAGAACGACTTCTCCTTCGTGAGCGACCACGCCACGCTCTGCATGGCCCTGGCGGTCGGACTCTTCGTCGCCAACCGGAAGTTCGGCATCGCCGCGATCGTGCTGGCCCTGTTCGGCGGCTTCGCCCGGGTCTACATGGGCGTGCACTATCCGACGGACGTCGTGGGCGGGTTCGCGCTCGGTACGGCGGTCGCGCTGCTGCTGTCGCCGGTCGCGATGGCCCTGCTGACGCCGCTGACCCGGGCCGTCGAGCGCGCGCCCCGGGTGGGGTGGCTGATCAGCGCGCGCGGGCGGACGGGTGGCGCCGGGCGCGGCGCCGTGGTCCCGGGCGCACGGAAGGAGAGTGCCTCCGAGGCGTCGGGCGAGCGGGATCTCGCCGCCTGACGTTCACAGCGCCTGTGGGTAGGTGAAGACGCGGTCCGGGTCGTACTGGTGCTTGAGACGCGCCAGGCGCGGGGCCGCGTCTCCGTAGTAGGCCTTCCGCCAGTCCTTCAGGGTCGGGTCCGTGTAGTTCTGATAGGCGGCGCCCGAGGCGTACGGGTGCATCGCGCCGTGGGTGGATTTCAGCCAGGACTGGGCCGCCGTGCCGCTCGTGCCCGGCCGCCACGAGGCGATGTACTGGGCCAGCGTCCGGGAGCGCCGGTGCACGAACGCGGTGGCCGTCGGGGAGACGCGGTTCACCGCGCCGCCGAGTGCCGTGAACGCGATGCTGCCGGCGCCGCCGCGCACGGGGGTGGTCAGGTGGGAGAGCAGGGCCTTGATGCCGGCCGCCGGGATGGGGCGGTCGAAGAAGTCCGAGCGGGCGGCGTACGTCTCGCGGCCGAGTGCCCCCTCCGGCGAGTGGCCGGGCACGGAGCCCGGGAGGTGGCAGCGGGCGTCGCTCGAGAACGACGAGCAGCCCGCGTACATCTCCATCGACTCCTCGTACGTGCGGCGCTTGAGGGAGACGTGGCTCGCGGACGATCCGACGCGGTCGGCGAGGCGGTCCACGGCGTTCTGGAGCTCGCCGTAGGTGCCGAGGGAGAAGGCGGCGACCGAGACGGTGGGGGTGCGGCCGGGGGCGGTGGCCAGGTGGAGGGAGGACCAGATCTCGTCGGGCTGGTCCGGGCCCCACTCCTGCCAGGCGCGGACGACCGCGGCGGCCTTCCGCCAGGGCCAGGTCAGGTACGCCGACACCGCCCGGGGCGCGGGGTGGGTGCGGAAGTGGAACTCCGTGACGATGCCGAAGTTGCCGTTGCCCGCGCCGCGCAGGGCCCAGAAGAGGTCCTTGTGGCCGCCCGCCGCGTCGGCGGTGATCTCCTTGCCGTCCGCCGTGATCAGCGTGGCCCGGGTGAGGCTGTCGCAGGTCAGGCCGTAGGCGCGGGAGACGACGCCGTGACCGCCCCCGAGGGTGAGGCCGGAGACGCCGACGGTGGGGCAGGAGCCGGCCGGGACGGTCACGCCCTTCGCGGCGAGGGCGCGGTAGACGTCGATCAGCTTGGCGCCTCCGCCGACGACCGCCTCGCCGGCGGAGGCGCGGACGCGGTTCAGCTTCGAGACGTCGATGATCAGGCGGCCGTCGCCCGAGGACCAGCCGGCGTAGGAGTGGCCGCCGTTGCGGATCGCCACGGGGATGTGGTGGGCGCGGGCGTAGGAGAGGGCCGTGCGGATGTCGTCGGGGTGGGCGGCGTAGGCGACGGCGCTGGGCTTCAGGGTGTCGAAGCGGGTGTTGTAGAGCTGGTGGGCCGTTTTCCAGGTGCGGTCGCCGGGGCGGACGAGTGGGCCGTCCAGGGACTTGGCGAGGGCGGTCCAGGTGGCGGGGGCCTTGGGCGTGGGGGTGCGGGGGGCGCCGTTGCCGACCTTGGCGGTGCGGGTGGTGGTGGTTGGGGTGGTGGCTCCGGTGGCTTTGGAGTCGGTGCCTGGGGAGTGGTCCTTGCCTGTGCAGGCGGTCGTGGTGGCCGCCAGGGCGGCGGCTGTGGTGGTGCTGAGGAATGTGCGCCGGTGCATGTCGCCTCCGCGTCCCGTGGGGGGTCGTGGAGGGAGACGGGGGTGTGGGGGGTTGGGTTCCCTGGGGTGCGGTGGGTGTGCGGCAGTGGACAGGTGTACGGCGTCGGTGGCGGCCGGGGGTGGGGGCACTGACCGGCGCCGCCGGGTGCCTCCCCCACTCTCGGCTTCGCTCGAGCGGGAGGCAGCCCCACCGCCCACCCGTGCCGCCTGGGGGTACCTCCCAGGCCGTTCAGGCACTGGGGGAGGCACGACTGCCCGCAGCTACGGGGGGCCCCGCGGCTACGTGGCGGTGGTGTGGGTCTGGGCGTCGGTGCGGGCCTGGCTTCTGGCTCTGCGGGCCGGGCCTCGCCAGCCGCAGGTGCAGCGGGCCAGGCAGAAGGGGCCTTGCTCGACCGTTGTCGTCAGGTGCTCCGGTGCGTCCCCGGGGGCTTCGAGACCGTCCTGCTGCGCCACGCCCACAACGTTACCGGGGTCGCCTGCCCCTCGTTAAGCGGGACGGCACGGGGTCCGGAACGGGCGTGACGGCTTGGGATAGCAGGTGGCGATGGTCGGGCGGGAGCGGGAGCTGCGGAGTGGGAGGCCGGGCGGCGGTCCCGCCCTCGCCGGCGGTGTGGTCTGCGTCTGTCTGGCCGTCGCCGGGTGTTCCGGGCAGGGGGCCGCGGTCCAGGGGGCGGACGGCGGCGATCCGGTCGCCGTGCTGCACCGGGCCGCCGACCGGCTGGTGGCCGCCGGGAGCGCCAAGGCGCGTACCGCGATGCAGATGGCCAGCGGCGGGACGCGGGTGACCATCCGGGGCGAGGGCGTGTACGACTTCGAGACGCGGCTCGGGCGGTTGAAGGTACGGCTGCCGCAGGACCCGGCGGGGTCGAGCGAGCACCGGCCGATCACGGAACTGCTGGCCCCGGGGGCCCTGTTCATGAAGAACCGGGGAGCCGGTGTGCCCGACGACAAGTGGGTGCGGGTGGAGACCGCCTCGCTGTCCGACGGGAACCTGGTGACCGGCGGCGCGACGGACCCGTTCGCCGCCGCCGAGGTGCTGCGGGGGACGCGGACGGCGAAGTTCGTGGGGCGCACGGAGCTGGCCGGGACCGAGGTGCGGCACTACCGGGGGACCGCCGATCTCGCGCGGGCGGCGCGCGGTGCCTCGGAGGGCAACAGGAAGGCGCTGGCCGCGGCGGCCGAGGGGTTCGCCACCGCCGAGGTGCCGTTCGACGCCTACCTCGACGACGAGGGCCGCATCCGCAAGGTCCGGCACCGCTTCAGCTTCTCCAACGGGCGGGAGAGCGGCACCGGCATCGTGGACGTCGACTCGACGACGCTGCTCTACGACTTCGGCGCCGCCGTCCGCGTACGGCTGCCCGAGGACCAGGACATCTACGCCGGCAAGATCGCCGCGGAGCCGGGCGACACGGCGGTGGACGGCAAGAACTAGCCCTTCCGTGCCATGCGCGGTGCGTAGGCCGCTCCCTACTCTAGGAAGTCGGTGACGGCAGAGACGAGGTGACGCGTGTGGCTCCGGTCGGCGGTACGGCGGTTCAGGACCACGTGGCCCTCGCCGAGATCGAGCTGTGCGGCGAGCTGATCATCGCGGCGTCGGCCGCCCGTGAGCGGCTCAGCCTGGAGAGCATCGACGAGGTGCTGCGCGTGGCCGAGGAGCGTTCACGTACGCAGTAGGCGGCCGATGGCCTTCGTCGCCTCTTCCACCTTCGCGTCGATCTCCGTACCGCCCTTGAGGGCCGCGTCGGCGACGCAGTGGCGCAGGTGCTCCTCCAGCAGTTGCAGCGCGAAGGACTGCAGGGCCTTCGTGGAGGCGGAGACCTGGGTCAGTATGTCGATGCAGTAGACGTCCTCGTCGACCATCCGCTGCAGGCCGCGGATCTGGCCCTCGATCCGGCGCAGGCGTTTGAGGTGCTCGTCCTTCTGCTTGTGGTACCCGTGCACGCCGCGGTCGTGGTCGGTCACGATGTCCGTGCCGTCCGTCTCCACCTGGTCCACCGCCGGGTCCGCGGCGGAGGAGGGCGCACCCGCGCCGGCCTCGGTGGTCGTCATCGCGTCCTCCTGATACGGACATATACCCCTGGTGGGTATATGGTAACGAACTTTCCCGGGTAGGGGGCCCTTGCCGGAGCGCCGACGTCGCCCCCCTGCTCATCACTCTGCCCGATGGGCGACACTGGGGGACGGCCCGTTAGCAGTGGCCGGATGATGCGCCTAGCATCAGCCTGACCGAAACCGATGCACCCCGAGGACCCCAACGTGCGCTTTCGTCTGACCCCCAGGGAGACGAGCTTCTACGACATGTTCGCCGCCTCCGCGGACAACATCGTCACGGGCTCCAAGCTCCTGATGGAACTGCTCGGGGCGGACGCATCCGCCCGGGCCGAGATCGCAGAGCGTATGCGGGCCGCCGAACACGCGGGTGACGACGCCACGCACGCGATCTTCCACCAGCTGAACTCCTCGTTCATCACGCCCTTCGACCGCGAGGACATCTACAATCTCGCCTCCTCCCTCGACGACATCATGGACTTCATGGAGGAGGCCGTCGACCTGGTCGTCCTCTACAACGTCGAGGAGCTGCCCAAGGGCGTCGACCAGCAGATCGAGGTGCTGGCGCGGGCCGCCGAGCTGACCGCCGAGGCCATGCCGAACCTGCGCACCATGGACAACCTCACCGAGTACTGGATCGAGGTCAACCGGCTGGAGAACCAGGCCGACCAGGTCCACCGCAAGCTGCTCGCCCACCTCTTCAACGGCTCGTACGAAGCCATCGAGGTGCTGAAGCTGAAGCAGATCGTGGACGTGCTGGAGGAAGCGGCCGACGCGTTCGAGCACGTGGCGAACACGGTGGAGACCATCGCCGTCAAGGAGTCCTGAGCCGTTCATGGACACCTTTGCACTGGTCGTGACCATCGGGGTCGCGCTCTTCTTCACCTACACCAACGGTTTCCACGATTCGGCCAACGCGATCGCCACCTCCGTGTCGACGCGTGCGCTGACGCCCCGGGCGGCGCTCGCCATGGCGGCGGTCATGAACCTGGCAGGCGCGTTCATGGGATCCGGGGTCGCCAAGACCGTGAGTGAGGGGGTGATCCAGACCCCCGAGGGTTCGAAGGGGATGGGGATCCTCTTCGCGGCGCTCGTGGGCGCCATCGTCTGGAACCTCATCACCTGGTACTTCGGCCTGCCGTCCTCGTCCTCGCACGCGCTGTTCGGCGGCATGGTCGGCGCGGCGCTGGCCGGGAGCACGACCGTGTACTGGCACGGGGTCGTCGACAAGATCGTCATCCCCATGTTCGTGTCGCCGGTGATCGGTCTGGTCGCCGGTTACCTGGTGATGACCGCGATCATGTGGATCTTCCGGCGGGCCAATCCGCACAAGGCGAAGCGCGGCTTCCGCATCGCGCAGACGGTGTCGGCGGCGGGTATGGCGCTGGGGCACGGTCTGCAGGACGCGCAGAAGACGATGGGCATCGTGGTGATGGCGCTGGTCATCGCCGATGTCGAGGACTACGGCGACCCGATCCCGGTGTGGGTGAAGCTCGCCTGCGCGCTGATGCTGTCGCTCGGGACGTACGCGGGCGGCTGGCGGATCATGCGGACGCTGGGGCGGAAGATCATCGAGCTGGATCCGCCGCAGGGGTTCGCCGCGGAGACGACGGGGGCCTCGATCATGTTCGGGTCCGCGTTCCTGTTCCACGCGCCGATCTCCACGACGCACGTGATCACCTCGGCGATCATGGGTGTGGGCGCCACGAAGCGGGTCAACGCCGTGCGGTGGGGGGTCGCGAAGAACATCATCATGGGGTGGTTCATCACGATGCCGGCCGCCGCGGTGGTGGCCGCGGTGTCGTTCTGGATCGTGAACCTGGCGTTCCTGTAGCGGCGCCCCCCCGTACGGCGATGGGCCCGCCCCCGGATTCCGGGGGCGGGCCCTTGTGCTCCCCGCGGTGGCACCGCCATGCAGCACCGCGAGGGGTTGGGAGGGGCGGTCTAGCCGAAGCGGCCGGAGATGTAGTCCTCCGTGGCCTGGACCGACGGGTTGGAGAAGATGCGCTCCGTCTCGTCGATCTCGATCAGCTTGCCGGGCTGCCCGACCGCCGCCAGGTTGAAGAACGCCGTACGGTCCGAGACGCGCGCCGCCTGCTGCATGTTGTGCGTCACGATGACGATCGTGAAGCGCTCCTTCAGCTCGCCGATCAGGTCCTCGATCGCCAGGGTGGAGATCGGGTCGAGGGCGGAGCAGGGCTCGTCCATGAGCAGCACGTTCGGCTCGACCGCGATCGCCCGCGCGATGCACAGGCGCTGCTGCTGGCCGCCGGAGAGGCCGGAGCCCGGCTTGTTCAGGCGGTCCTTGACCTCGTTCCAGAGGTTGGCGCCGCGCAGCGACTTCTCGACGACGTCGTCCAGCTGGGACTTCTTGTACTTGCCGTTCAGGCGCAGGCCCGCCGCCACGTTGTCGTACACCGACATCGTCGGGAACGGGTTCGGGCGCTGGAAGACCATACCGACCTCGCGGCGCACGGCCACCGGGTCGATGCCCGCGCCGTAGAGGTTCTCGTCGTCCAGCATCACCTTGCCGTCGACGCGGCCGCCCGGGGTGACCTCGTGCATGCGGTTGAGCGTGCGCAGGAAGGTGGACTTGCCGCAGCCGGAGGGGCCGATGAAGGCCGTCACGGAGCGGGGCTCGACGGTCATCGAGATGTCCTCGATGGCCAGGAACGAGCCGTAGTAGGCGTTGAGGCCGCTGACATCTATGCGCTTGGCCATGGAAATCACTGCTTCTTTCGGGTCAGGTCGCTGACTGTGTGCCGTCGGTCGCGTCAGCGACCCGTCTTCGGTGCCTTCCAGCGGGCGATGCCGCGGGCCGCGAGGTTGAGGATCATGATGAACGCGATCAGCGTCAGGGCCGCCGCCCAGGCACGGTCGTAGGCCGCGTCGGAGCCCGCGCCGTACTGCAGGTAGATGTACATCGGCAGCGACTCCTGCGGATCCTTGAAGGGGTTCGCGTTGATGAAGTCGGTGCCCCAGACCAGCAGCAGCACGGGGGCCGTCTCGCCGGTGATGCGGGCGACGGCCAGCATGACGCCGGTGACGATGCCGCCGATCGAGGTCGGCAGGACCACCTTGATGATCGTGCGCCACTTCGGCACGCCCAGGGCGAGGGACGCCTCGCGCAGCTCGTTCGGGACGAGCTTGAGCATCTCCTCGGTGGAGCGGACGACCACGGGGATCATCAGGATGCACAGGGCGAACGAGCCGGCCACGCCGGACGGGCCCATGTCCAGGATCAGGACCCACAGGCTGAGCACGAACAGGCCCGCGACGATGGACGGGATGCCCGTCATGACGTCCACGAAGAAGGTGACGGCCCTGGCGAGCCGGCCGCGGCCGTACTCGACCAGGTAGATCGCGGTGAGCACCCCGATCGGCACGGAGATCAGCGTGGCCAGGCCGACCTGCTCCAGGGTGCCGAGGATGGCGTGGTAGATGCCGCCGCCGGGCTCCGCGTCGCCGACCACGCCCATGGAGTGGGTCAGGAAGTAGCCGTCGAGGACCTTCACGCCCTGCTTCACGGTCTCCCAGATCAGGGAGACCAGCGGGATCAGGGCCAGCAGGAAGGCGACCCAGACCATGCTGGTCGCGACCCGGTCCTTGGCCTGCCGGCCGCCCTCGACGCTCGCCGAGATGCCGTACGAACCGCCGACGAAGAGGACCGCGGCGATCAGGGCCCACTGGATGCTGCTGTTCAGCCCGGCGGCGGCGCTGATGCCGAGGCCGAGGAGGACCGAGCCGGCCGCGACCGCCCAGGGGAACCACTTGGGCAGGGTGGCGGCGCGCAGGGAGCTGCGGTTCTTGGGGGTCAGGGTTGCGTTGCTCATGCGTTGGCCCCCGAGTACTCCTTGCGGCGGGCGATGATCATGCGGGCACCGCCGTTGACCAGCAGGGTGATGACGAACAGGACGAGACCGGAGGCGATCAGCGCGTCACGGCCCATCTGGGTGGCCTCGTTGAACTTGCTGGCGATGTTCTGGGCGAAGGTGCCGCCGCCCGGGTCGAGCAGGCTCGGGCTGATGTCGAAGGTCGGGGAGAGCACCATGGCCACGGCCATCGTCTCGCCGAGCGCGCGCCCGAGGCCGAGCATCGAGGCGGAGATGACGCCGGAGCGGCCGAAGGGGAGCACCGACATCCGGATGACCTCCCAGCGCGTGGCGCCGAGGGCCAGGGCGGCCTCCTCGTGCATGCGCGGGACCTGCCGGAAGACCTCGCGGCTGACATTGGTGATGATCGGCAGGATCATGATCGCGAGCAGGATGCCCACGGTGAACAGCGAGCGGCCCGCGCCGCCGTTCCACTCGAAGATCCCGGTCCAGCCGAGGTACTCGTCCAGCCAGCCGTAGAGTCCGTCCAGGTGCGGCACGAGGACGAGCGCGCCCCACAGGCCGTAGACGATCGAGGGCACCGCGGCGAGCAGGTCGATCACGTAGCCGATCAGGCCGCCCAGCTTGCGCGGCGCGTAGTGCGTGATGAACAGCGCGATGCCGACCGAGACCGGGACGGCGATGGCCATGGCGATGATCGACGACACGACGGTGCCGTAGGCCAGGACCGCGATGCCGAACTCCGGCGGGCTGCCGGTCGGGTTCCATTCGAAGCTGGTGAAGAAGTTCGCCTCGTCCTCGCCGATGGCGAGGACGGCGCGGTAGGTGAGGAAGGCCGCGATGGCGGCCATGATGACCAGCACGAGGATGCCGGATCCGCGGGAGAGCCCGACGAAGATCCGGTCGCCGGGGCGGGTGACGCCGCGGGTGGCGCGCGTGTCGCCGGGGGCGGGCGGCTGGGGTGTGCGGGAGGGGGCTGGCTTCTGGGTGTCCGTTGTCATGTCCATCGGGTTCTCCGGTCTGCGGAGCCGTCGTGGTCGGCGGCTCGGGCGGAGCCCAGGTCGGGGGCTCCTGGCGGCGGTGCACCGGACGGTGCGGCCCGGCCCCCGCGGGGACCGGACCGCACTCGGGTCAGCTCAGGCCCGAGATGGTCTCGCGGACCTTGGTGATGATCTCGGTGGGCATCGGGGCGTAGCCGGCGTCCGCCAGCAGGCCCTGGCCGTCCTCCGAGGCCATGTAGTTCAGGAAGGACTTGGTGGCGGGCAGGGTGTCGGCCTTGTTGCCCTTGTCGCAGGCGATCTCGTACGTCACCAGGACCAGCGGGTAGGCGCCGGCGGCGTCCGGGGTGTAGTCCAGCTCCAGGGCGAGGTCCTTGCCGGTGCCGACGACCTTGGCCGCGCCGATGGCGGCGGTGGCGTTCTCGACGGTGGCCTTGACCGGCTCGGCGGCCGCGGTCTTGACGTCGACGGTCTTGACGCCGTCCTTGGCGTAGGACAGCTCGAAGTACGAGATGGCGCCGGGCGTCTGCTTCACCTGGCCGGCCAGGCCGGAGGAGCCCTGCGCGGACTGGCCGCCCTTGGCCTCCCAGGACTTGCCGCCCTCGTACTTCCAGTCCTCGGGCGCGGCGGCCTTCAGGTACTTGGTGAAGTTGTCCGTGGTGCCGGACTCGTCCGAGCGGTGGAAGGCCTGGATCTTCAGGTCCGGAAGCTTGGCGTCGGGGTTGAGCTTCTTGATCGCCTCGTCGTTCCAGTTGGTGATCTTGCTGTCGAAGATCTTGGCCATCGTCGGGGCGTCCAGGACGAGCGAGTCGACGCCCGTGACGTTGAAGCCGACCGCGATCGGGCCGCCGACCATCGGCAGGTCGATGGCCTGGCCGTCCTTGCAGACCTTCTTCGAGGCCTCGATCTCCTCCGGCTTCAGCGCGGAGTCCGAACCGGCGAACGCGGTCTGGCCCTGCGTGAAGGCGGTGATGCCCGCGCCCGAGCCGGTCGGGTTGTAGTTGATCTGCACGCCGTTGCAGGCGGCGACGTACTGCTTGACCCAGGCGTCGATGGCGTTCTTCTGGGCGGAGGAGCCGGAGGCCTGGAGCTGGCCCTTGGCGTCGTCGCACTTGATGTTGCTGTTGGCGGCAGCGCCGGCGTCTCCGCCGTTGCTGTTGCCGCCGGTGTCGTCGGAGCCGCACGCCGTGAGGGCCAGGGCGCCGGAGACGGCGAGAGCACCGAGAGCGAGGGCCCGCCGGTTCATGCGCTGAAGCTTCACTTGAGGGAGTTCCTTCCAGGAGCCGCCGTCCTGAATTCGGCGGCGTGCGAGGAGTGGTAAGGCCGAAATTAGGCAGATCAGATGAAGGCGCCGAAGGGCATGAATGAACGCCGGGTGAACCCCTGTGGACGGTGCGGTGAGGTCACGGAACGCTTACGTCGAGGACACGGGCGGGTTCCGAGGCCGGTCCGGGGGTCGGGTCAGTGGCCGGTTCCGTGGCCGGTTCCGTGGGGGTGGGTCGCCAGCAGCGCGTCGACGAGCTCGCGGTCCCGGGGTTCGGTGAGGCGGGTACGGGCCGCGCCGGGGGTCAGCCACAGGATGCGGTCGACCTCGTCGGAGGGGGTGAAGGCACCGGCGCCCGCCGCCGCGGCCCAGTAGCGGACCTCCTTGGGGCGGCCGTTCGCCCGATAGCGCACGGTGGGCAGCTCGGTGCCCGGTTCGGCGGCGTACCCGGTCTCCTCCGCGACCTCGCGCAGGGCGCCGGCGAGCGGGTCCTCACCGGGTTTGAGCTTGCCCTTCGGGTGCGACCAGTCGTCGTACTTCGGGCGGTGCACGAGGCACAGCTCCAGGCCGGGGGAGGCGGTCGAGGGCGCGGGGCGCCACAGGACGCAGCCGGCCGCGCGGACCGTGGTGTCGTCGTCTGCGGGGCTCACGGAGCGCACGCCTCCCGTCGTCCTGCGGCCGGTCCTACGGCAGCCTGATCGGTTCCTTGCGCCAGCTGTGCTGGAACGCGTACCGCGCCGCCTCCACCTCATGCCGCTGGTCGGCGTGGAGCACGCCGAGCGCGTACGCCGTGGCCGGGGCGATGCGCGGGGTACGGGCGGCCTGGGCGGCGGCCGCGGCGGCCTCCGCGGCGTCGCGGTGGCGGTTCAGGGCCTCGCCCGCGGCCAGGAGGCGCACGTCCACGGAGTCCTCGGCGGCACCGACGGCCCCGCTGCCCCCGGCCTCCGCGCCGGCCAGCGCCTCCAGGGCGTAGCGGTGCAGGCGCAGCAGCAGGCGGACCTGGTGCCACGGGGCGTCCTGGGGGTGCGGGGCGGGGTCCGGGGAGAGCCCGTGGACCAGCGCCTCGGCGTTGTACGGACTGCCCGCGGTGACCAGCGGGAGGGCGGCCACGGCGTCGGCGAGGCGCTCCTGCGCGGCGGTGGCCAGCGGGCGCAGGTCGACGGGGGCGGCGTCGGGTCCCGCTGCGGCAGCGGCCCCGCGTCCGGCGCCGCTCAGCGGGACCTCGCTGGCGAGTAAGGCGACCTTGTCGGCGACGGCGTGGAAGCGGCTGCTGCCCAGGCACTGGAGGGCGGCGGAGTGCGCCCGGGTGCGGGCCAGGGTGAGCTGCCGGTCGAGCAGCGCGCCCGCCTTGGCCGCGCCGACCGTGAGGTTGCCCTGGTTCGCGGACGCCGGGTGGGCGGCGGGCGCGGGGGAGCCGGTCGGCGGCACGGCCGCGGTGGCGGTGGCCCGGCCCACCGGCCGCGGGGCCGGGAACGCCGTGGAACCGGAGAGCCGGTGCAGGGCCTGGAGCAGGCGTTCCAGACGGGACGCGTAGGCGTGCTCCATCGCCAGCGTGCCGGACAGCCACGCCAGCTCGGGGCGCAGCTCCTCCGCCCAGTCGGCGTCCAGCAGCGGCTGGAAGGTGTGCAGGGTGGCGCTGATGCGGCGGGCGGCGCGACGCAGGGCGCGGGCCGCGTCCACGTCGTCCGCGGGCGGGGCCGCCCGGTCCGGACCGCCGTACGCGCCGTAGGCGCCGTTCGCGCCCGCCGCCTCCGTCCCGGCCCCCGTTCCCGCGCCGGCTGCCGATCCCGTCCCCGACTCCCGGTGCCGGCGCAGTGCGCGCAGGAACTCCGTGGCCTGGGCGCGCAGGTAGCCCACGAGCGCGTCGGTGCCCGCGCCGGGCCGCGCGGCCGTACCGGCCTCCCCGCGCCCGGCCGTGCTCGCGGGGTGCGGCGGTGGGGCGGTCGCCGCGGGTTGTGTCGGGTCAAGGTGTCGCTGTGCCACGCCGGCGCCTCCGGGCGTCTATGAGCATCTCCTGGACGTTGCGCAGGGGCTGGCCGTCCGCGTCGGTCGCGTGCCGGGTCCACTCGCCGTCCGCGCCGAGGTGCCAGGAGGCGGTGGCGTCGGACATGCCGTTGTCGAGGAGCCGGTTCAGGGCCGCCCGGTGGGCCGGGTCGGTGACCCGGACCAGGGCCTCTATCCGGCGGTCGAGGTTGCGGTGCATCATGTCGGCGCTGCCGAGCCACACCTCGGGCTCCCCGCCGTTGCCGAAGGCGAAGACCCGCGAGTGCTCCAGGAAGCGGCCGAGGACGGAGCGGACCCGGATGTTCTCCGACAGGCCCGGCACCCCCGGGCGCAGCGCGCAGATGCCGCGCACCCACACGTCGACCGGCACTCCGGCCTGGGACGCCCGGTAGCAGGCGTCGATCACGGCCTCGTCGACCATCGAGTTGACCTTGATGCGGACGTGGGCGGGACGGCCGGCGCGGTGGTGCTGGATCTCCTTGTGGATGCGGGAGACGAGGCCGTCGCGCAGCGACTTGGGCGCGACGAGCAGCCGGCGGTAGGTCTCGCGCCGGGAGTAGCCGGAGAGGCGGTTGAACAGGTCGGAGAGGTCCGCGCCGACCTGCGGGTCCGAGGTGAGCAGGCCCAGGTCCTCGTACAGGCGGGCGGTCTTCGGGTGGTAGTTGCCGGTGCCGACGTGGCTGTAGCGGCGCAGCGTCTCGCCCTCCTGCCGTACGACCAGGGAGAGCTTGCAGTGGGTCTTCAGGCCCACCAGGCCGTAGACGACGTGGCAGCCGGCCTCCTCCAGCTTGCGGGCCCACTTGATGTTGGCCGACTCGTCGAAGCGGGCCTTGATCTCGACCAGGACGAGGACCTGCTTGCCGGACTCGGCCGCCTCGATGAGGGCGTCGACTATGGGGGAGTCGCCGGACGTCCGGTACAGCGTCTGCTTGATCGCCAGGACGTCGGGGTCGGTGGCGGCCTGCTCCAGGAACGCCTGCACGGAGGTGGAGAAGGAGTCGTACGGGTGGTGGAGCAGGACGTCCTTGGTGCGCAGGGCGGCGAAGATGTCCGGCGCGGACGCCGACTCGACCTCGGCCAGGTCGCGGTGGGTGCCGGCGACGAACTTCGGGTACTTCAGCTCGGGCCGGTCCAGGCTGTGGATGCGGAAGAGGCCGGTGAGGTCCAGGGGGCCGGGGAGCGGGTAGACCTCCGCCTCGCCGATCTTCAGCTCGCGCACGAGGAGGTCCAGGACCTCGCGGTCGACCGACTCCTCGACCTCCAGGCGCACGGGCGGGCCCAGGCGCCGCCGCATCAGCTCCTTCTCCAGAGCCTGGAGGAGGTTCTCCGCGTCGTCCTCCTCCACCTCCAGGTCCTCGTTGCGGGTCAGGCGGAAGGTGTGGTGCTCCAGGACCTCCATGCCCGGGAACAGCTCCTCCAGGTGGGCGGCGATGACGTCCTCGACGGGGACGTAGCGGCCCGGGGAGGCCTCCAGGAAGCGGGAGAGCAGCGGCGGGACCTTGACGCGGGCGAAGTGGCGGTGGCCCGTGACGGGGTTGCGGACGACGACCGCGAGGTTGAGGGAGAGGCCCGAGATGTACGGGAAGGGGTGGGCCGGGTCGACCGCGAGGGGGGTGAGGACCGGGAAGATCCGGTGCCGGAAGAGGGTGAACAGGCGGGCCTGCTCCTTCTCGGCCAGCTCGTTCCAGCGGACCAGGTGGATGCCCTCCTCGGCGAGCGCCGGCGCGACGTCCTCGTGGAAGCAGGCGGCGTGCCGGGCCATCAGCTCGCGGGAACGGGCCCAGATCATGTCCAGCACCTCGCGGGGCTGGAGGCCGGAGGCGGAGCGGGTGGCGACGCCGGTCGCGATGCGGCGCTTGAGGCCGGCGACCCGGACCATGAAGAACTCGTCCAGGTTGCTGGCGAAGATCGCGAGGAAGTTGGCCCGCTCCAGGAGGGGCGTGTTCGGGTCCTCGGCGAGTTCGAGCACGCGTTCGTTGAACGCGAGCCAGCTGCGCTCGCGGTCCAGGAACCGGCCCTGCGGGAGGCGGGCGCCGCCGTCCTGGGACTCCTCCGACTCCTCGTACGCGTCGAGGTCGGCGTCGATGTCCGGCTCCAGACCGGAGACCGTGGCGGCCACGGTGTCCGGGCGGTGCGCCGCGATGGAGCCCACGGAGGGCTGCGTGTGCTGGACCTCTGCCTGGGGGTTCGGCTGCCTCATGAACCCATTCTTCCGCGCCGCGCGCGGGTCAGGCGCGTCGGAGGGCCCGGAGGGCCCGGAAGGGTACGGCTCGGTCGGCTTCATTCGGCGAGCCTCGCAAGGCTGTCTGAATCGACGGTTACGGGGACATGACGTGCGGGATAGCGGCGGGCCTCCGAAAGGTCGCCGGGGAAGGCGGCGGAAAGGCGGCGGGACAGGCGGCGGGACTCCTCTGAGATGGTGTGAACCGATCGGCAGGGCTCGTGCGATGAGGAGACGTGAGCGAAACGAGAAGCGACGGGGAGCTGCTGCGGGCCGTCGCGGCCGATGCCGACCGCCGGGCCTTCGAGGAGCTGTACCGCCGGTACGCGCCCTGGCTGACCGCCCGCATGCGCGGCCGCTGCGCCGACCCCGCCGTGGTCGACGACGTCGTGCAGGAGACCTTCCTCGCGGTGTGGCGCGGCAGCGCCCGCTACCGGGAGGAGGGGGACGTGGCCGGGTGGCTGTGGCGGATCGGGTCGCGTCGGCTGATCGACGTGCTGCGCGGCGACGGCGCGCGCGGACGGCTGCGGCAGGCGCTGGCGCGGCTGCGGCACCGGGACGAGGTCTCGGCGGAGGAGCGCGTCCTCGCCGGGGTCGAGCACGGGGACCTCGCCGGCGCGCTGGTCAGGCTCTCGCCGGAGCTGCGCGCGGTGCTCCAGGCCACCGTCGTCGACGGGCTGACCACCCGTGAGGCGGCCGTCCTGCTCGGCATCCCGCCGGGCACGGTCAAGACGCGGGCGATGCGGGCCCGCCGGCAGCTGCGGGAGGCGCTGGCATGAGGAACGAGGACAGCGGCCGCCGGGGCGGAGACGCCTGGCACGTGGACGAGGACGACCTGCGGGCCTACGCACGCGGGGAACTGGCCGCCCCCCTGCTCTGGTCCGCCGACACCCACCTGACCGCCTGCGCCGCCTGCCGGGGCGTCCTCGCCGAGGTGAGCGACGCCGCCGCGCTGGACGCGGGCTGGGAACGGCTGGACGCCGAGCTGGACGCGCCCCGGCCGGGCCGGCTCGAACGGCTGCTGACGCGGTGCGGGGCGGGCGACGCCACGGCGCGGCTGCTCGCGGCCACCCCCGTACTGCGCCGGTCCTGGTTCGGCGCGCTCGCCGCCGTGCTGCTCACGACCTTCCCGGTCGCCCTCGCGGCCGGTGCGGCCGGCCGGCCCACCCTGTTCCTGGCCTTCGCCCCTCTGCTGCCGCTGGCCTCGGTGGCGCTCGCCTACGGGCCCGTGCTCGATCCCACGTACGAGATGGCCGTCGTCTCGCCGATGCACGGCTTCCGGCTGCTGATGATCCGGACGGTCGCCGTGCTCGTGGTGGCGCTCGGGGCGGGCGGCCTGGCCAGTCTCGCGCTGCCCGGGTTCGGGGCGGCCGCCCTGGCCTGGCTGCTGCCCGGGCTCGCCCTGACCGCGACGGGGCTCGCGCTGGCACCCCGGCTGGGTCCGGTCCTCGCGCCGTCCCTGCTCGCGGGTGCCTGGGCGGCCGTGCTGCTGGCCGCCGACGCGGCGCGCGCGTCCGCGGACGGTCCGCTGGCGCCGTTCACGGCGGCCGGGCAGGGCGTGTCCGGGCTGGTGGCGGTGCTGGGTGCGGGGCTGCTGTTCCTGTTCCGCGACCGGTTCGACGTCTCGGGCCGCGGCCTCGCCTGAGCCGCCCCCGCTCCTCCCCTCCCCCTCCCCCTCCCCCTCCTCCTTCTTCTTCTTCTTCTTCCTGATCACTTTCACGTACGGGAGTGCCGTATGACCCCCACCGTTTCCGCCTCCGGGCTGCGCCTGCACTACGGGCGCACCCGCGCCCTCGACGACGTGTCGCTGCGGCTGACCCCGGGCGTCACCGGGCTGCTCGGGCCCAACGGCGCCGGGAAGACCACGCTGCTGCGCGTGCTCGCCACCGCCGTGCCCGCCGACCGGGGCGCCTTCACCGTGCTCGGGCACGACCCCGGGACCTCGCGCGGCCGGCAAGAGGTGCGGCGGCGGCTCGGCTACCTGCCGCAGACGCCCGGCTTCCACCCGGACTTCACCGCCTTCGAGTTCGTCGACTACGTGGCGATCCTGAAGGAGCTGACGGACCGCCGGGAACGCCACCGCGAGGTGCGGCGCGTACTGGAGGAGGTCGACCTCGGGGACGTGCGCGGGCGCCGGATCAAGAAGCTGTCCGGGGGCATGCGGCAACGGGTCGCGCTCGCCGCCGCGCTGGTGGGCGACCCGGGGTTCCTGGTGCTGGACGAGCCGACCGTCGGTCTCGACCCCGAGCAGCGGATGCGGTTCCGGGAGCTGATCGCCGGGGCCGGGGAGGGGCGGACCGTGCTGCTGTCCACCCACCAGACCGAGGACGTGGCGATGCTCTGCCACCGCGTGATCGTCATGGCCGCCGGGACGGTGCGGTTCGAGGGGACCCCGGCCGAGCTGACCGCGCGGGCCGCCGGGCGGGTGTGGAACAGCACGGAGAAGGACCCCGGCGCGAAGGCCGGATGGCGCACCGGGACGGGCTCCTTCCGGAACGTGGGCGACCCGCCCCCGGGCGCCGAACCGGCCGAACCCACCCTGGAGGACGGCTACCTGCTCGTCCTCGACGACGCCGGCACGACCGGTACGACCGGCGAGGAGGCGGCCGCGTGAGCACCGTACTGACCGAGGAGTCCGCGCCCGTACAGGCGCCGCTCCAGGACCGGGGGGCGCGGGCCGTGTTCGCCCTCGCCCGGTTCGAGGCGCGCAGGCTGCTGCTGAGCGTTCCCGTCGTCATCGCCTTCGTGGCGTACGTCGCCTGGATCGTCTGGCGCACGCGGGAGTCCTGGGACGGCTACCCCGCCCTCCAGGAGGCCGACCAGGCCACCCAGTCCACGCCGATGCTGGTCGGCCTCGCCGTCCTGCTGGGCGCCGCCCGCGCGGTCGTGCGTTCCGAACGCCACGGCACCGAGCACCACTTCTCGGTCCTGGTCCTGCGGCCCTGGCAGCGTACGGCCGCCCACGCGCTGTCCGTCGTACCGGCCGCCCTGCTCACCGCCGTGTGCGTGGCCGGCCAGTTCGGCTGGGAGGCGCTCAAGCCGGGCGCGATCGGGCACGGTTCGCCGGCCGAACTGGCGGTGGGGCCACTGACGGTGCTGGCGTTCGGGGCGCTCGGGGCGCTGCTCGGCCGGCTGACGATGTCGGCCTTCGCCGCGCCGCTGCTGGTGGTCGTGCTGCTGTTCGTGTTCGTCCTCGGGACGGGGCCGAGCGAGGCGGGCGGGCTGACCTGGCTGGCACCGGCCGTCACCGTGGCCGGTCCCGACGCCCTGCCCTCCGACCTCCTGGGGCGCCCCGCCGCCTGGCACGCCCTGTACCTCGCGGGCGTGGCCCTGTGCCTCTCCTTCCTGGCGGTGGCCGCCGCCGGCGGGCGCACCGCGGCCGTCCGTACGGGACTCGTCCTGAGCCTCGCGGCGGCGGTCACCGGCGGGGTCCTCCAGGCCCGCGGCGCGACCCCGTCGGCGGAGCTGACCGCGGCCCGCGAGCGGGCCTCGGCGCACCCGGACCTGACCTGCGCCGAGCACGGCCGGTCCCGGTACTGCGCCTTCCCCGAGTGGGCGCCGCGCACCGGCACCTGGGCCGGGGTCGTGGACCGCGTCCAGGCCGTGGCCGGCGGCTCCGCGCACGACCGGCCCCTCGTCGTACGGCAGCGGATCGACGCCCGCTACGGTCCGGGGACCGACAGCGCGATCCCCGCGTCGACCGAACCGCACCGGGTCACCGTCGGCACCGCCTGGGGCGGCAACCGGGTCCCCGAGTTCTCCAGCGCCGTCGCCGCCGTCCTCGTCGCCGGCACGGAGGCGGCCGGGAGCGAGCTGTGCGACGGGCGGATGGTCACCGTCATGTGGCTCTCGCTGAGCTGGCAGGACGACCCGATGAACGCGCTGCGCCGGGTCCGCCTCGACGACAGCGTGACGGGCTCCGCGATCGTCCTGTCGCCCACCAATCCGCTGTCCATGACGGAGGGCCAGACCGACGTCGTACGCCGGCTGCTGGAGAACCCGCCCGCCGGTGTCGGAGCGCGGGTGAAGGAGCACTGGGCCGAACTGACCGCCCCGGGCGTCACGACCGCCCGGGTCGCCGACCTGCTCGGCGTGGCCGGGCCGGGGAAGGCCGACTCGTGCGAGGAGTGACGGCGGCCCGAGCGGCGGTGCCGGTGGACCTGGTCGGCCCACTGTGGCGCACGCTCCCGTGGCGGGCACTGGCGGCGGCGGGGACGCTGGGCCTGCTGGTAGCCGCCACGCCCCTCGCGACCGGCGCCGAACCGGCGCCCTGGCAGACGCTGACGCTGCTGCGGGGCAGCGCCCTGATCGGGGCGCTCGGCCTGGCCTTCCTGCTGGACGACCCCGCCCGCCACCTCACCGCGCCCGTGCCGACCCGAAGGCTCGTCCGGCAGGCACTGCGGGTGGCGCTGGTCGCGCCGTTCGCCGCGCTGTGGTGGGCGGCCGTACTGCTCCTGACCCCCTCGGCGTCCCGGCCCCCGGCCGGCGGGGTCACCCTGGAGGCGCTGGCGGTGGGCGCCCTGGCCCTCGCGGCCGCCGCCCTGGCCGTACGGCTGACGGACGAGGCGCGGCCGGGGCCGTTCGTCGCGGCGGCCCTGCTGCTCGCGGCCGTCCTGGTGCCCCTGCTCGCGCCGGAGGACTGGGCGCTGTTCGTCCAGGCCGACGACGCGCGCTGGGCCGTCGGGCACGACCGGTGGGCGGTGCTGGCGGTGGCCGTGGCGGCGGCGGGGGCGGCGTGCGGCCCGGAGCCGCTGGGCCGCCGGGCCGGTCGCTGACGGGACGGCACGTCCGCGGGACCGGCCCCGGTGGCTCACGTCTCCGTGCGGTACATCAGGTCCGTCTCGTGGGTGGTGAATCCGAGGCGTTCGTAGACGGCCACCGCCGCCTTGTTGTCGGCGTCGACGTACAGCATCGCCGTGGGCAGCCCCCGTTCCTCCAGGTGGCGCAGGCCGATCGTGGTCAGGGCCTTGCCCAGGCCGCCGCCCTGGGCGTCCGGGCGGATCCCGAGGACGTACACCTCGCCCAGCCGCTCCTCGGCGTGCACCTTCGTCCAGTGGAAGCCGATCAGTTCGCCGTCCCGCTCGGCGAGGAAGAACCCGGCCGGGTCGAACCAGGGCTCGGCCTCGCGGTCGTCGAGGTCGCGCTGGGTGAGCGAGCCCTGCTCGGGGTGGTGGGCGAAAGCGGCGGCGTTCACGGCGAGCCAGGCCGTGTCGTCCCGGCCGGGCACGAAGGTGCGCACGCTCACGCCCTCGGGCAGCACCGGCTCCGACAGGTCCAGTCCGGCCAACGGGCGCCGCATTTGCCGCAGTTCGCGGAAGAGGGACAGTCCCAGCACCTGCGCGAGGTGCCGGGCGGCGGAGTGCCCGCCGTGTGCCCAGATCCGCAGCCGCTTGCCGGAGGCGGCGAGCAGCGCGGCGCCCAGCGCCCGTCCGTGGCCCTGGCCCCGGTGCGAGGGGTGGACGACCAGCTCGGCGGCCGGCGGCTCGACCGGGTCGGTGCCCTCCAGCTGCGCGTAGCCGACGAGTTCACCGCCGTCGACGGTGAGCAGGAGGTGCGCGACGCCCTCCCGGGCGGGGCCGCGCAGTTGCAGCCGGCCCTGCTCGGACACGGCGTGCTGCCCGTCGTTCCGGGCCGCCTCGGTGAGCAGGGCGAGGACGGCGTCGGTCTGCTCCGGCGCGAGTTCGGCGAGGGTCTCGATCGAGCGGGGGCGGCCGGGCCGCACGGTGTCGTCGCTGGTCATGCGTACGAGAGTAAGGGGCGGGCGCGGCAAAGCGGCGGCAGTGGACGGAGACGAAGAAGAGGGGGGCGGGAGAGGGCGCAGGAGGGGGAGAAGGCGGGGGTGAGGGAGGGGGCGAAGTTAAACCAGGCTGTAACCCGGAAGCCCCTGTCGCGCTACGCGCGTTGACTCTAGGCTGCTGCGCCGACGAGCCGTCTCCTCAGCGGCTCGCGCCACGCACACCCACAGGGGGGCGCATGCCAGCCACAGCACAGCCGCACCAGCCGCGTCGCAGACGCCGTACGAGCCGTCTGCTCGTCGCCGCCGCCACCGTCGTCACCGCCGGGGCGCTCGCCGCGGCGGCGTTGCCGGCCTCCGCGAGCGCGGGCGGGAACGAGCGCGGCCACGGCGGCCACGGGCACGGCCAGGGCCGTTACCAGGACGTCCAGCTCCTCTCCTTCAACGACCTGCACGGCAACCTGGAGCCGCCCACCGGTTCCTCCGGCCGGGTCACCGAGGTCCAGCCGGACGGCTCGACGAAGACGATCGACGCGGGCGGTGTGGAGTACCTGGCCACCCACCTGCGCGAGGCCCGCAAGGGCAACCGCTACTCCGTCACCGCCGCGGGCGGCGACATGGTCGGCGCCTCCCCCCTCCTCTCCGGCCTCTTCCACGACGAGCCGACGATCGAGGCACTGAACAAGCTCGACCTGGACGTGACGAGCGTCGGCAACCACGAGTTCGACGAGGGTGCCCGGGAACTGGCCCGCCTCCAGAACGGCGGCTGCCACCCCACCGAGGGCTGCTACACGGACAAGGGGTTCAAGGGCGCCGACTTCCCCTACCTGGCGGCCAACGTCCTCGACGAGAAGACGGGGAAGCCCCTGCTCAAGCCCTACTGGGTGTGGAAGCAGCGGGGTGTGAAGGTCGGCTTCATCGGCGTGACCCTGGAGGGCACCCCGGACATCGTCTCGGCGGAGGGCGTGAAGGGCCTGAAGTTCAAGGACGAGGTCGAGACGATCAACAAGTACGCCAAGGAGCTGCAGCGCCAGGGCGTGAAGTCGATCGTCGCGCTCATCCACGAGGGCGGTTTCCCCGCCTCGTCCTCCTACAACTACGACTGCGACTCCCCGGGCGCGGGCGACGGCATCTCCGGTCCGATCGTCGACATCGCCAAGCACGTCACGCCGCAGGTCGACGCGCTGGTCACCGGCCACACCCACAACGCGTACGTCTGCACGGTCCCCGACCCGGCGGGCAACCCCCGCATGGTCACCTCGGCCTCGTCCTTCGGCCGCCTGTACACGGACACCACGCTGACCTACGACCGCCGCACGGGTGACATCGCCCGTACGTCGGTGAAGTCGGCGAACCACGTGGTGACGCGGGACGTCCCGAAGGCGCCCGACATGACCCGGCTGATCGGCGAGTGGAACACCCTGGCCGCCCCGATCGGCAACCGCCCCGTCGGCTACGTCTCCGCCGACATCGACCGCACCGGCACCGAGTCCCCACTGGGCGACCTGATCGCCGACGCGCAGTTCGCGTACGGCAAGGCGCAGGACCCGGAGACCGACCTGGCCCTGATGAACCCGGGCGGCATCCGCGCCCCGCTGACCTACGCGGCCTCGGGTGCCGAGGGTGACGGCGTGGTCACCTACGCCGAGGGCTTCACGGTCCAGCCCTTCGCCAACACGGTGAACCTCAAGGACTACACGGGCGCCCAGCTGATCCAGGTCCTCAAGGAGCAGGTGAGCGGCCCGAACGAGGCGGCCCCGAAGATCCTCCAGGTCTCCTCCGGCCTCACCTACACCCTGGACCTGACCAAGTCGGGCGCGGACCGCGTCGTCGCGGACTCCGTCCGCCTGAACGGCTCGCCCATCGACGAGAACGCCACCTACCGCGTCGCGTCCAACAGCTTCCTCGCGGGCGGCGGCGACGGCTTCACCACGCTGGGCCAGGGGACGAACGAACTCGTCGGCGCGGACGACCTGACGGCGTTCGAGCAGTACCTGACGGCCAACTCCTCGGCGACCGACCCGATCGCTCCGCCGGCGGCGGACCGGATCACGGTCGTGCAGTAGGCGGCAGCCGGCTCCGGCAGAGGGGCGCCCTACACGACCTCGGGCGGCGGCGTCGGCGCGCCCGGCAGCCGTACGGTCGCGGTCGTGCCGTCGCCCTCCGCCGGAGTCAGGCTCACCGTGCCGCCCGCCTGCTGCACCGTCCGCGCCACGATGGACAGGCCCAGGCCCGAGCCGGGCAGGGCGCGGGCGCTCGGGGAGCGCCAGAAGCGGTCGAAGACGTGCGGGAGTTCGTCGGCGGCGATGCCGGGCCCGTGGTCGCGGACGGTCAGTACGCCGTCGGCGAGGCGTACGTCGACGGTGCCGCCCTCCGGGCTGAACTTCACCGCGTTGTCCAGGATGTTGACCACCGCGCGTTCCAGGGCGGCCGGTTCCGCCCGTACGTACCAGGGGTGCACGTCCGCGTTGATCGCCAGCTCCGGGCCGCGCAGGCGGGCGCGGCGCAGCGCCGACTCGACGACGTCGTGCCAGGCGAGGATGCGGGTCCGGCCCTCGTGCTGGCCGGTGTCGGGGCGGGAGAGTTCCTGGAGGTCGCCGATGAGCGCGGCCAGTTCCGTCATCTGCGCCTTCACCGAGGCGAGCAGTGCCTTGCGGTCGGCCTCCGGGATCGGGCGGCCCGTCTCCTCGCTGCGGGTGAGCAGCTCGATGTTGGTGCGCAGGGAGGTGAGCGGGGTGCGCAGTTCGTGGCCCGCGTCGGCGATGAGCTGCTGCTGGAGGTCGCGGGAGCTGGCCAGGGACGAGGTCATGCTGTTGAAGGACCGGGAGAGGCGGGCGATCTCGTCGTCGCTGTCGTCCGCGACGGGGATGCGGACGGTGAGGTCCTCGGTGCGGGCGACGTGTTCGACGGCCTCGGTGAGTTCGTCGACGGGACGCAGCCCGGTGCGGGCCACCCACAGCCCGGCGGCGCCGGCGCCGAGGACACCCGCGCCCGCGACGATCACGAGCACCAGGGCGAGGTCGTTGAGGGAGCTGTTCACCTCGCCCAGCGGTCGCGCGGCGGAGACGGCCACGCCCAGCTCGGGCAGCACGCTGTAGGTGTAGACCCGGTACTGGGCGCCGTCGGCCCCCGTGGCGTCGTGCAACGCGTCGGTGGTCTTGCCCTCGGCCACGGCGTGGTCGGCGTCGCTGAGCGGCACCTCCCGCGTGCCGATGATGAGACAGCTCCCTCCCGTGCCGTCCACGAGCTGTACGGACGAGCCGAAGGGGTTCTGTTCGTGCGTGACGGGGTCGTGGGCGCAGGCGCCGGTGCGCAGGTCGACGTACTGGCTCACCTGCTGCCTGGTCATGCGGTTGGCCTTCAGGGCCTCGTCCAGCGAGCTGACCAGCACGCTCTTGACGACGAACCAGCAGGCGACCGCCGCCGCCGCCACCGCGAACGCCACCGCCGCCGCCACCAGCAGTGACAGCCGCGCCCTGATGGGCAGGGACCGGACCCGGCGGGCGACGCCTCTCACTCCGCGCCGCCCTGCCGCAGGACGTAGCCGACGCCGCGGACGGTGTGGACCAGGCGCGGCTCGCCGCCCGCCTCGGTCTTGCGGCGCAGGTACATGACGTACACGTCGAGGGAGTTCGACGACGGCTCGAAGTCGAAGCCCCAGACGGCCTTCAGGATCTGCTCCCGGGTCAGGACCTGGCGCGGGTGCGCCATGAACATCTCCAGCAGGGTGAACTCCGTGCGGGTCAGCTCCACCGGGCGTCCGGCGCGGGTGACCTCCCGGGTCGCCAGGTCCATGGTCAGGTCGGCGAAGCTCAGGGTGTCGTCGTCCTCGGCGGTGGCGTCCACCGCCGCCGCGTAGGAGCTGCGGCGCAGCAGCGCGCGGATGCGGGCGAACAGCTCGTCCAGCTCGAACGGCTTGACCAGGTAGTCGTCCGCCCCCGCGTCCAGGCCGGTCACCCGGTCGCCGACCGTGTCGCGGGCCGTCAGCATCAGGATCGGCGTCAGGTCGCCCGCGCCGCGGATGCGGCGGGCGGCGGTCAGGCCGTCCATGCGGGGCATCTGGATGTCCAGGACGACGAGGTCGGGCCGGTACGCCGCCGTCTTCTCCAGCGCGTCGGCGCCGTCGACGGCGACCTCGGTGTCGTACCCCTCGAAGGCGAGGCTGCGCTGCAGGGCCTCGCGGACCGCCGGCTCGTCGTCGACGATCAGGATGCGCTGGATCTCGCGGTCGCGGTCGGCGTCTGCGGGGCTCATGGGCTCGGGTCCTCGGGTGCGGTCGGGTACGGATACGGGGTGTCAACGCCTTCAGCGTCGCACGTCTTCGCGCCCGCTCAGTTGCTCGCGCCCGCCCGCAGCTCGGGCAGGTCGGCCTTCACCGTGTTGACCGGGATGGCGAAGCCCAGGCCCACGCTGCCCGCGCTCGCGGAGGACTCGGTCGCCGAGTACATCGCGGAGTTGATGCCGATGATGTTGCCGTTCATGTCGATCAGCGCGCCGCCGGAGTTGCCCGGGTTGAGGGACGCGTCGGTCTGGATCGCCTTGTACGTCGTCGTGGACGAGCCGGTGTCGCCGTTGAACTGCTGCCCGCCGAACTCGAAGGGCCACTGGCCGCCCTGCCGCTGCTGCTGTTGCTGCTGGCCCTCGTCCGTCGAGACGGTCACGTCCCGGTTCAGGGCGGAGACGATGCCGCTGGTCACGGTGCCGGTCAGGCCCTCGGGGGAGCCGATGGCGACGACCTGGTCGCCGACCCCGATGCCGTCGGAGTCGCCGAGGGCGGCGGCCTTGAGGCCGGAGGCGTCCTTCAGCTTGATCAGCGCGAGGTCCTTCTTGCTGTCGGTGCCGACGACCTCGGCGGTGTACTGCTTGCCGTCGTTCGTCGTCACCTTGACGGACGAGGCGCCGGACACGACGTGGTTGTTGGTGATGATCTCGCCGTCGTCGGTGATGATCACGCCGGAACCGGTGGAGGAGCCGGCGTTCGAGGTGGCGTTGATCTCGACGATGCTCGGGCTGACCGCCTTCGCGACGCCGGAGACCGTGCCCTTCTGGCTGGAGGGCACCACGTTGGTGCTCGTCGAGCCGGCAGCGACGGTGTCGCCGCCGGCCAGCTCCTGGATGCCGTACGCCGTGCCGCCGCCGACGGCCGCCGCGACGATCGCCACGGCGACCAGCAGGGCGGCGGGACCGCGCCGCCGGGCCGCGCGCCTGCCGTGCGGCGGCTCGGGCAGGGGCTGCATGGGGTGGTTCCCGGGCGGCTGCGCCGGCGGGGGCGGCCACTCCGGGTTGACGGGAGAGGAGGCGTGCTGGTGGGGTCCCTGGTACGGGTTCGCGTGCTCGTACTCGCCGTTGTGGCGGAGGCTCTCGGTCATGTCCATGAGCTTCCCGCCCTCGTATGAGAGCGGCCTGAGGGCTGCCTGAGAAGCCCGGCAGAACCTCGTATGCCCGATATAAAGGCGTCGGACGAGGGTGTCGGGGCGGGTCCTACGCGCAGCCGCAGGACTGCCGTACCACCAACTGCGAGGGGAACACCTTCAGCCGCTCGCGGCGGGAACCCGCCACCCGCAGGCCGTCGTCCAGGACCAGGTCCACGGCGGCACGCGCCATCGCCGACCGGTCCGAGGCGACCGTCGTCAGCGGTGGATCGGCGAGGTCCGCCTCCTTGATGTCGTCGAAACCGGCCACCGCCAGCTCGCCGGGGACGTCGATGCGCAGCTCGCGGGCCGCGCGCAGCAGGCCGATCGCCTGGTCGTCGGTGGAGCAGAAGATCGCGGGCGGGCGCTGCGGCCCGGAGAGCAGCTCCAGACTCACGCGGTACGCGTCGTAGCGGTTGTACGGCGCCTCGAAGAGCCGGCCCTCGGTGGAGAGCCCGGCCTCCTTCATCGCGCGCTTCCAGCCCTCGACGTGGTCGGAGACCGGGTCGCCGACGGACGGCGTCTCGGCGGTGCCGCCCATACAGGCGACGTACGCGTACCCGTGCTCCAGCAGGTGCCGTACGGCGAGCTGGGCACCGCCGAGGTCGTCGGTGACGACGGCGACGTCGTCGATGGCCTCGGGGCGCTCGTGCAGCAGCACCACCCGGGCGTCCCAGGCGTCGATCTCGGCGGCGGCGTTGTCGTTCAGCGCGTGGCTGACCAGGATCAGGCCGGAGACCCGCATGCCGAGGAAGGCGCGCAGGTAGTGCACCTCGCGCTCACCGACGTAGTCGCTGTTGCCGACGAGCACCATCTTGCCGCGCTCGGAGGCGGCCCACTCGACCGCGTGCGCCATCTCCGCGAAGAACGGCTGGCGCGCGTCCGGCACGATCAGGCCTATGAGGTCCGTGCGCCGCGACGCCATGGCCTGGGCGACCCGGTCCGGGCGGTACCCCAGTTCCTTGATCGCGGCGAGGACACGCTCGCGCGTGGCCGGGGCGACCGGCCGGGGTCCGTTGTTGATGACGTAGCTGACGACGGCGGTGGAAGTCCCCGCCAGTCGCGCCACATCATCCCGAGTCACCTTGGCCACGCGCGGAGTCTACGCGGATGGATCCGCTCCGGGCAGGGCGTATCACACCTTGGATGACCTTGCGCCCGCCGCTTTCGCCGGCGTGTCGGACCGGTCCTCGGCGCCCTTCGGCTCCGCCTCCTCCGACTTCTCGGGCTTCTCGCTCTTCTCACCCTTCTCGGTCTTCTCGCCCTTCTCGGGCTTCTCCGGCGTCACGAAGCGGTAGCCCACGTTGCGGACAGTGCCGATCAGCGACTCGTGCTCGGGGCCGAGCTTGGCGCGCAGCCGCCGCACGTGCACGTCGACCGTGCGGGTGCCGCCGAAGTAGTCGTAGCCCCACACCTCCTGGAGCAGCTGCGCGCGGGTGAACACGCGGCCGGGGTGCTGTGCGAGGTACTTCAGCAGCTCGAACTCCTTGAAGGTCAGGTCCAGGACCCGGCCCTTGAGCTTCGCGGAGTACGTCGCCTCGTCCACCGACAGGTCGCCGTTGCGGATCTCCATGGGGGAGTCGTCGCCGCCGAGCTGCTGGCGGCCCGTGGCCAGCCGCAGCCGCGCCTCGACCTCCGCCGGACCGGCGGTGTCGAGCAGGACGTCGTCGATGCCCCAGTCGGCGGTGACGGCGGCGAGACCGCCCTCGGTGACGATGAGCACCAGCGGACAGCTGAGCCCCGTGGAGCGCAGCAACTGGCACAGGCTGCGGATCTGGGGAAGGTCGCGGCGGCCGTCGACGAGGATGACGTCGGCGCCCGGGGTGTCGACGAGTGCGGGGCCCTCGGCGGGGGCGACACGCACGTTGTGCAGCAGCAGGCCGAGAGCGGGGAGCACCTCCGTCGACGGCTGGAGGGCGTTGGTCAGGAGCAGCAGAGAACTCATCGCGCCCCACCTGCCTGGGACGGTTCGTGGTCGTGCCCGGTTCGCTCGCCCATAACGTCTGGTTCCTCCTGGGTCCCTGCGAGGACGTTTACGGCACTGCTTCGTACAGGTCGTGCGGGTGCGGGTCCCGTGCCCGTGGGGCCCGCGGCGCGTCCGGGAGGTGAATGCCCGACGACCGCCCGACGACCGCCCGGCATCGCTCCCGGAAGCACAAAAGGACCCGGGGGCTACGTTGCCCGAGTCCTCTGCCCAGCAGAATAGCCGACATGAGCAACCGACCGCCGGGTCATGTGGCGCGTTCCACCCGTGGTCCAGCCAATCGTCCGCATGCCGAGACGCCCCGGGGAGCGCCGCGCCGCACGCCCGCGCGCACCTTCCTCCGTACGGCGGACGGTGTCCCCGTCGACGCCGTGTACGAGCCGGGAAGGACCGGGCGTGACCCCTCTGACCTGGTGTTCGTCGTCGCGCACGGGTTCACCGGCGATGCCGACAAGCCGCACGTACGGCGGATCGCGGGGGCGTTCGCGCGGCACGGCGCCGTGGTCACGTTCTCCTTCCGGGGCCACGGCGCGTCCGGCGGGCGGTCCACCGTGGGGGACCGCGAAGTGCTCGATCTGGCGGCGGCGGTCGCCTGGGCGCGCGGCTTCGGGCACACCCGTGTGGTCACCGTCGGCTTCTCCATGGGCGGCTCGGTGGTCCTGCGGCACGCAGCGCTGTACGCCGGCGACGACGCGGCGGGCACGGACGCCGTCGTGTCGGTCAGCTCCCCCGCCCGCTGGTACTACCGGGGCACGGCACCCATGCGCCGGCTGCACTGGCTGGTGATGCGCCCCGCCGGGCGCCTGGTGGGCCGCTACGGCCTGCGCACCCGTATCCACCACCGCGACTGGGACCCGGTGCCGCTGTCGCCGGTGGAGGCGGTGCCCCGGATCGCGCCGAGGCCACTGCTCGTCGTGCACGGCGACCGGGACGGCTACTTTCCCCTCGACCACCCCCGGATGCTGGCCGAGGCGGCCGGTGACCACGGCGAACTCTGGCTGGAGCCCGGCATGGGCCACGCCGAGAACGCCTCCGGCGAGGAGCTGCTCGACCGCATCGGCGACTGGGCGGTGGCCCGGGCGGGCTAGCCTGACGTTGTTCATCGCCGACGACGAAGGAACGAGATGGCAAAGGTCACGGTGCGCTACTGGGCGGCCGCGAAGGCCGCGGCGGGGGTGGCCGAGGAGCCGTACGACGCGGTGACGCTGGCCGACGCGCTCGGCGCGGTCCGCGAGCGCCACCCCGGCGAACTCACGCGCGTGCTGCTGCGCTGCTCGTTCCTCGTCGACGGCGACCCCGTGGGCACCCGCGGGCATGAGACGGTACGGCTGGCCGAGGGCGGCACGGTCGAGGTGCTCCCGCCGTTCGCAGGAGGGTGAGCGATGACCGACCAGCCGCAGCAGCCGTACCGGCAGTACGACCCGCGACAGCAGTACGACCCGAATCAGCAGTACGAGGGATACGACGCCCAGGCGTGGCCCGGGCAGCAGCCGTACCAGCCGTACCAGGGCTACGGGGAGCAGCCGGACCCGAACGCCGACCAGTACACGCAGCAGTGGCAGGGGCAGACCTGGGAGACGCAGGTGCAGCCGCCGGTCTCCGCGGAGGAGACGGCGTACCTGCCGCCGCACGCCCAGCCACAGCCTGAGCCGTACCCGTCGCAGGGGTACGGACAGCCGCAGCCGTACCAGTCCCACCAGCCCCAGCCGCAGCCCCAGCCGCAGCCGTACGCGCCCCAGCCCCAGCCGCAGCCGTACGAGCCTCCTGCTTCCGCTCCCGCTCCCGCCCCCGCGCCCTCCGCCGCATCCTCCTCCGACGATCCGGGCTACGGTCCCGCGACCGTCGCCGGGAACACGCGGATCACGGACGCGCAGCGGGCCCGCGCCGAGGGGCGTTCGCCGATCATCGACCCGGGCATGCAGCCGGCCGGTCTCACCGCACTGCTCGGGCTGCTGCTGTCCGGCGCGGCGGCGCTCGGCACGTACGCCCTCCTCGTCCCGCTCGTCGTCCTCCAGGCGCTCACCGCGGCGGGCTGGTTCCGGCTGAACGGCATGTGGCCCGCCCGGCAGGGCATCGCGCTGGGCTTCGCGGGCGCGCTCGCCGCCGACGCGGCGCTGCTGGTGTCGGACCGCTCCCCGGCGGCGATCCTCGGCACGCTCGGGGTGTGGGTGCTGCTCTCCCTGGTCCTGCAACTGCGCTCGCACGCCGACCCCGACGAGCGGATGTACGGCCTGATGGCGACCATCGCCGCGGCGGCCCTGGCCGTGGTCGCGGGCGGGTACCTCGCGGCCGACGCGGACGCGGTGACGGTCGGCGGGATCGCGGTGGCGGTGGCCGCCGTGGCCCGTGCGCTGCCGTTGCCGACCCCGGCGTCCGTGGTCGTCGCGCTGCTCGCGGCGGCCGGGGCGGGGATCGCGGCCGGCTCGGTGACGGACTTCGGGGCGTCGGGAGCGCTGCTCGGTGCGGGGGCGGCGGTCTGTGCGCTGATCGGCCTGCGGGTGGCGGCCTACGACTACCCCTCCCGCTTCGTCCACTTCACGGCGGGCGTGGCCCTGCCCCTCGCGGCGGCCGCCCCGGCCGTGTACCTCCTGGGCCGGGCCCTGGCCTGAGCCCCGGCGCCGCCTGTCACGGGTGGCGGCGCCCCCTGTCACAGCTGTTCGACAAAACCCGGGGGGTGCCCGGGGGCCGCGTTACGCTCGCGCTGGACGGCCGCCGGTCGTCGGGTCCGCCGCCGTCGAGCGTCCAGGGTTGGGGAAACACCGCATGCGCGCACTGCGAATACTGTTGATCGTCGTCGTGATCCTGGGCGGCCTCTTCGTGATCGCCGACCGTGTGGCCGTCAACTTCGCCGAGGACGAGGCGGCGGACAAGCTGCGCAGCACCGAGAACCTGGCCTCGACGCCGGACGTGTCCATCAACGGTTTCCCCTTCCTCACCCAGGTCGCCGGCGGTGAACTGGACGACGTGGAGATCGGCATCGACGACTACGAGGCGTCCACCGGCAACGCGAACGAGAAGATCCGCATCGCCCGCCTGCGTGCGCACATGAAGGGCGTCGAGTTCTCCGGCGACTACACCTCCGCCACCGCGGCCACCGCCACCGGCACCGCGACCGTCGGCTACGACGAGCTGATGAAGGCCACCAAGTCCGAGCCCACCCGGATCGCGCCCGGCATCGACGCCAAGGTCGTCGGCCTCTCCGACGGCGGCAACGGCAAGATCAAGGTGTCGCTGCAGGCCACGGTCCTCGGCGTCGAGGTGCCCGAGCCGGTCGAGGTGCTCAGCTCGGTCAAGGTCAAGGACGACGACGTCGAGGTCGTCGCCGACGGGCTGCCGGAGATAGGCGGCAGGCAGCTCGCCGAGTCCCGGATCCGGGCCATCACCGACTTCCAGCAGACCATCGACGAGCTGCCCGGCGGTATCGAGCTGGACAAGGTCGAGGCGGCGAAGGACGGCGTCGAGATCACGGTGAAGGGTTCCCACGTCAAGCTGGCCGGGTAGGACTAAGGGCGTCGCCCCCGGGCCCCGGCGGCCGATGTCCGACTGGCGAGACAGTGCCGTCCGTACCGCAGATGCGGAGACACCCGCCCAGGCTCCCGCAGGCCTCGGCGGCAAGGCCACAAGCCTCTCGATCCCACATTCCGGACGATCGTGTCTCATCATGCGACACGTCGGTGACATGGCCCGCCCTCAATCCCTACGATCGGGTCCTATGAAGCGACAGGCGGATCTCACGAAGCGGCGGGCAGTGGACCTGTGCCGCGTTGCCGCCATGCTCTGTCGCGCCTTCTGAGGCGGACGGCGACGTCGCCGTCCGTGTCCCCCTCATCCTCGCCCCGCACTGTCGTGGGCACCCGCGCGCGCCGTGACACGGCCCGAGCGCGCACACCCTCTCACCGCACGCCCCGCCGCAACTGCCCCGGAGGAGAAAACATGAGCCGCAGCGACGTCCTGGTCGACGCCGACTGGCTGCAGGACCACCTGGACGACCCGTCCATCGCGATCGTCGAGGTGGACGAGGACACGTCCGCCTACGAGAAGAACCACATCAAGAACGCGATCCGGATCGACTGGACCCAGGACCTCCAGGACCCGGTCCGCCGCGACTTCGTCGACCAGGAGGGCTTCGAGAAGCTCCTGTCGGCCAAGGGCATCGCCAACGACACGCTGGTGGTCCTCTACGGCGGCAACAACAACTGGTTCGCGTCGTACGCCTACTGGTACTTCAAGCTCTACGGCCACGAGAACGTCAAGCTCCTCGACGGCGGCCGCAAGAAGTGGGAGCTGGACGCCCGCGAGCTGGTCCCCGGTGACGAGGTGCCCCAGCGCGCCACCACCGACTACAAGGCTAAGCCGCAGAACACCGCGATCCGCGCCTTCCGCGACGACGTGGTCAAGGCGATCGGCGCGCAGAACCTGGTCGACGTGCGCTCGCCCGACGAGTTCTCCGGCAAGCTGCTCGCCCCGGCCCACCTCCCGCAGGAGCAGTCGCAGCGTCCGGGCCACGTCCCGTCCGCCCGCAACATCCCGTGGTCGAAGAACGCCAACGACGACGGCACCTTCAAGTCGGACGACGAGCTGAAGCAGCTCTACACCGACGAGCAGGTCGACCTGGCGAAGGACACGATCGCCTACTGCCGCATCGGTGAGCGCTCGGCCCTGACCTGGTTCGTCCTGCACGAGCTGCTGGGCGTGGAGAACGTCAAGAACTACGACGGCTCCTGGACCGAGTACGGCTCCCTCGTCGGCGTGCCGATCGAGCTCGGCGCCAACAAGTAAGCCCGCCCCTTCTCAACCCCTCAGGAGTAACGACATGTGCGGAGCGAAGGCCGGCGGCCCCGACGCCTCGACGATCAAGCCGGGTGAGACCACCATCCAGGGTCAGGTGACCCGCGGCGGCGAGCCGGTGACGGGCTACGTCCGTCTGCTGGACGCCACCGGCGAGTTCACGGCGGAGGTCCCGACCTCCGCGACGGGCCAGTTCCGCTTCTACGCGGCCGAGGGCACCTGGACCGTGCGCGCGCTCGTCCCGGGCGGCACCGCCGACCGCACGGTCGTCGCCCAGCAGGGCGGCCTGGCGGAGGTCGCGATCGCCGTCTGACGGCAGTGACGGCCGAAGGGGCCGCACCCACCGGGTTGGACGCCTGGGGTGCGGCCCCTTCGGCGTGCCCGGCCTACGCTGGAGGTATGTACGCGCGGCGGCGGCACGTCTACTTCGCCATGATGGGGACCTGCATCGTGCTCTTCGTCCTGGCCTGGGGAGTCGTGCGCCTGTGGTCCGTCCCGGCGGCCGTGGGCCTGTGTGTGTTCGCGATGCTCATCCCCCCGGTGGCCGCGATGATCGCCAACCGGCGCGGCCCCGAGGACCGCTGGTGGGACGACCCGTCGGGCGACGCCCAGTCCGACGAGTGGTGGGACGAACTGGACGGCAAGAAGCGCCACTAGCCCCTCAGGGCGCCGACTGGAGGGCGTCGTCCTCGTCGTCCGGTGTGTCCGTGCCGCCCAGGAGGCGTCGCAGGCAGCGCACCGCGAGGACGGCGCGGTCGTCAGTGAGCGCCGACGGGTGCCGGGGTCACCGGCCGGGCCGGCTCAGGTGCGGTGGGGCCCAGTCGTGATGCCGGAGGATCATGCGCACGGCGGCGCGGGAGGGGGTCAGCCGCATGGCCGTGTTGCGCAGGGCGACGGGCAGGGGGCGGGCGAGCTGCTGGCCCATCCGTCCGGCCTGCCGGGCGGCGCGTGCGACGGCTTGACTGCGGGGTCGCCGCTCGGCGTCGTACCGGGTGAGCGCGGCTTCCACCGAGGGCTCGGCGGCGAGCGCGGCGGCCAGGACGACCGCGTCCTCCAGCGCCTGGCAGGCGCCCTGTCCCAGGTTCGGGGTCATCGCGTGCGCCGCGTCACCGAGCAGCGCGATGCGGCCGGCCGTGTACGAGGGGAGCGGTGTACGCAGTTCGTACACGTCGTGGTGCAGCACGGCGTCGGGCCGGGTCGCGTCGAGCAGGGCGGGGATCGGATCGTGCCAGTCGTGGAAGCGCCGTCGCAGTTCGGCCAGGGGTTCGGAGAACCGCGTCCCTGCGGGCAGCGTGAGGACCGCGTGCCACTCGGCCCGCCCGTCGAGGAAGGCGATGTGCCCGAACTCGGCGCCGTGACCCCAGGTCAGCTCGAAGTCGGTGGGCAGATCGACCGCCTGCTCGGTGATGGCGCGCAGGACCGTCGAGCCGCTGTGGACCGGGCCGGGGTGAGCGGGGAACAGACGGCCGCGGAACGTGCTGCCGATGCCGTCGGCCGCCACCACCAGGTCGGCGTCCAGCACCAGGTCGCCGCAGCCGACTCGAACCGCCCCCGGCCCGGCCTCCTGGACCGGGCCGGCCTCGGAGCCGATCAGCAGCGTCTCGCCGGGCAGGGCCTCACGCAGCAGCCGGTGCAAGACGGCGCGGGGTATCCCCATGATGGGCGTGCCGACCGCCTTCTCCAGCGCCGCGCCGTCCATCCGGGCCAGCCAACCGCCCCCGGGAGTGCGGGTGCCGCCCTCGTACTGGCCCCGCGACGCTTCCCGCACCGCCTCGCCCACTCCGAGTTCGTCCAGTGCCCGAAGGCCGTTGGCGGCCAGCGAGATGCCCGCCCCCACGTCGTCGAGTACGGGCGCGCGCTCGACGACCGTCACCTCCCAGCCGATGCGACGCAGGCCGATCGCGGCGGCCAGTCCGCCGATGCCCCCTCCGACGATCACCGCTGTGCTGCCCATGGCGAGCCCCACCTTCTTCTACCCCTGTAGAAAAACGACCTTATCCCAAGTGCTACAGGTGTAGAAAGAGAGCGTGGCTACGGATCGGCGCACCCTCCTCGCGGACGCGGCTCTCGACGTACTCGCCGACGAAGGGATCCGCGGCCTGACCCACCGCGCAGTGGACCGTCGGGCGGGCCTGCCGTCCGGCACCACGTCGGCGTACTTCCGCACCCGGGCCGCGCTGCTCACCGGACTCGTCACCCGCCTGGTCCAGCTCGACCAGGCGGAACTGCACACGACGGCCGAGCGTCTCCCGCCCCTGCGCACGGCCGAGGACCTGGTGGACGGCATGACGCTGCTCGTCCGCCGGCGGCTCACCGGCGAGGGGCGCCGGCGCTCACTCGCCCGCTACGCCTGCGCCGTCGAGAGCGTGCGCGCCCCGGAGCTGCGGGAGATCCTCGTACCCCGCGAGAACGCCGGCCGCGAGGCCGTTCGGCTGTTCCTCGCCGGGCACGGTGTGACGGACGTCGAGAACCGCACCCACACGCTGCTGTCCTGCATCGACGGGCTGGTCTTCGACCGGCTGGTCTGCGGGGGCGAGGTGCCGCGCGAGGCCCTCGAAGGCCTGGTGGCCGCCGCCCTGCGTCAGTAGACGAGCGCCTGCGTGTCGTCAGCCAGCGCCTCCTGCACGAAGACCTGCGCGCCCGCGATCCGTACGCCCTCGATGACGTCCTTCTCGGTGAGGTCGCGGCGGGCCGCGCACTGGGTGCACAGCGTGACCCGGCCGCCCGCCAGGAGCGAGTCGAGCAGGTCGGGCAGCGGCGCGGCGTGCGGCAGCTCGAACTCGGCCGCGCGCCCCGGCACCGCGAACCACGCGGACTCACCAGTCAGCCACAGCGACACGTCGACCCCACTGGCCACCGCCACCGCCGCCACGGTGAACGCCTGAGAACACCGCTCGGGCGCGTCCGCCCCCGCCGTCACCTTGATCACGAGCTTCTTCGCCATGGCCGAATCGTAATCAACGCCGCCGCAACCCAGGAGCAGGGCTGTGGGTCTCCTGTGCGCACGCTTGATCGAATGCGTCATACGTTCTGTGGGGGACGTCATGGAAGAGGAACCGGCGAGACCCGCGGCACCGCCCGCGCCGACACCGGAGATGTCCGCGGCAGAAGCGGAGAGCCGCGAGACGGCGGACGGCCCTGTGGTGCCGGACGAACCCGCGCCGCCGGCCGGCGATTCGGCCGCACCCGCCGAGGGGGCCGGACGACGGCGCGGGCGTACGGCCGTGCTCATCACGGCCGCCGCGGCGCTGGGTCTGGTCGCCGGCACCTGCACCGGGGTTCTCGTGCAGGCGGACCGGGAACCGACGAAGCTGCCGCCGCTGTCGCAGGCCGCGCTCGCGCGCGGTACGGGGAAGGCGCCGAAGCCGCTGTCCGTCGACCAGGACCGCCAGGTGCGCACCGAGGGTGACCTGCGCGACCTGTTGCTGAAGAAGCCAAGCGGGGCGGAGGAGGTCGACTGGCTGGAGGGCTCCGACGGCTGGATGGACCTGGCGGGCTACGCCGGGACGTTCGGGGATCCGTCGCGTGAGTACGAGCACTTGCTGCACAGCGAGTTCCGCCGGGCCGCCGTCACCGGCTGGGAGGTCGACGGCGCGTACTCCGTGGAGATCCGGCTGATCCAGTACCGGCAGGACGAGGTCCTCGGCGCAGGCGGAGCCAATGCGAGCGGCCAGTACCACGCGGGCGAGGGAGGCGTCGACGACGGGGGGATTCCGGGCACGGGCGACGGGCGGGTGTACGTGTACGACCGGCCCGTCCCCGGCCTCGAAGGCGCGCCGTTTCCCTACCAGGCGGAAGCGCACGCCCGGCGGGGTGACATCGCCATGGAGATCTGGGTGAGCGGAGCCAAGCGGGTCGAGAAGAAGATGATCACGAGTGTGGCCGAGCGGCAGATGGAGCGGCTGTGAACGAGAACCGCACCGACGCCCCGTCCACGACCGCGGCCCCTTCCGATGCGAGCGCCGCCACGCCGGCCCCCGTGGACGCCGCCGAAGCAGCGCCCACCGCCGGGCGGCGCGGCCGCCGCCGGATCGCGGCCGTCACCGGGGCACTCCTGCTGGCCGGTGCCGTCGTCGGTGCCGTCGCCTACACCGCCGCGGCCGTCGCGGACGCCGATCGGGATCCGGGCACCCCTTCCTGGGCGCGTCCCGAACCCACCCGGGACCATCCGGCGGCGGCCGAACCGGGCGGTTTGGCCTCGGCCCTCGTGCCGTACGGGCCCGACGACTGGTCGCGCGGCCCCGACCTGGGGGAGTTCGGTTCGGACGCCGTACTGAACGGCGCCCGGACGGCCGCGCTGCTCAAGGAGTCGCTGGCCGGACTGCCTCGATCCGAGCGCAAGCAGCTGGAGAAGGAGATCGACCGCAGGCCCATCGAGGAGATGGCGATGCGCAGCTACGCCTTCAACGTGGATGAGCACTTCAACGGCGTCGCCGCCACCATGAGCATCACTCTGGCCCGGATGAAGGATCCGGCCGCCGCGCGTGCCGTGACAGAGGGCCGGAGCGAGTTCATGAAGGCCTTGGACGTCTTCCGTGACGGCCCCGAGATCGAGGGCTACAAGGACGCGGAGTGTTTCCGGACGCCCTCCGACGCAGGCGACGACGAGAGTCTCGACTCGGTGTACTGCTCGGCCTCCGTGGCGAACATCACGGTCAACGCGACCGCCGAGGGACTGTGGCCGATCGACGCCGAGGCCGCCGCCACGCTGTTCAAGGACCAGTTGGACCGGATCATCGAACCCGGGGAGTCCGTGTGACCGAGCAGATCACCCCGTCGGCACCCGTCACGCCGGTGCCCGCGCTGCCGCCTCTGCCGGATGCCCCGCCGCCCGGCGCCCCGACCTTGTCGGGCAGGGACCGCCGGGCCCTGCGTGCCGTGCTGCGCTGGACCGCGGCCGTCGTCGTCTTCGCGGCGGTCGGGTCGGCCGCGGCCTACGGCGTTACGCGGATGGACCGGACGGACGTGCCCGGGCTCGCGACCGCGTCGGACGGGCGCTGGTCCTACCCGACGCTCACCGCGGCGCCGCTGCCGTCCGGCAGCCCGGGGCCGTTCGACGAGAAGAACGCGGCCGGTGCCCACTACGCCGATCTGCGGGACCTGCTCCTGCCGGCGCCCGAGGGGGCGACGGCGGACCGGGGGCTGCACGGCGACGACGGTTGGCTGCGGACGGAGACCTTCCTCGCGGAGTACCGGGAGGAGGCCGACCGTGACGCGCTGCGGCTGCAGATCGTCGACGCGGGGCTACGGCACATCGCCGCCCGTGGCTGGACCGCCGCCGACGGGACGCACACGCGGATCTACCTGCTCCAGTTCGGCACGGCGGCCGCGGTGGACGATCTGATCACCATGCAGCTGGCGCCCTACGACAGTCCGGCCTACGCCGTGCGAGGCACGGAAACGGTGGGGCCCGACGAGGAGTTCCCGGAGGCTGCCGAGTCCGACGACGTGCTCACCTCCGTCTATACCGAGACCGAGCCCTACGGCGATGAACAGGTCCGCGAGGCATACCTCGGCGCCGGCGATGTTCTGGCGGTGGTGCTGCAGAGTCGAGCGGGCGGGGCGGAGGAGGTGCCCTTCCAGCAGACCGTGGCCCTGCAGACCCGGCTGCTCCTGTGACCGCTCAATGGACGAGGGCCTCGGTGGCACCCTCCAGCCGGGTGCGCCGCCGGGGCCGGGCCTTGTGCTTCGGCGCGGGCCGGGGCGGGTGCCCCGGATGGAACGGCGGCATCGTGAAGCCGGGGGAGAGGGGAGCCCGCTCCTGTCGCGGCGCGAGCCGCTGCGCCCGCCTGCACTCCTCGTAGGGCAGTCCGCCGTCGTACGTCATCCCTCGTGCTCCTTGCGCTGGTGCTGGCGCAGCAGGACGTTCGCGTCCGTCACCGCGCTGTGGTCGAACGCCGCGCGTGCGGCTTCCCGCCGGTCGGCGAGCCAGGCGCAGGCCTCGCAGCCGGGGACCGGCAGGGGCGGTCGGTCCTGGTCGCCGGGGGCAGGGGGCGTGGCGAGGGTGCGGTCGTTCGCGGCGCGCAGGCTCGCCCCGAGGCGCTCGCGGTCGGTCGCCGGGCGCAGTGCGGCCGGTTCCGCCTCCCACTCCCGGCCGCCGCCGAGGGGGCGGAGCATCATGCGCGCCCCGCTGCGGCCCCGGTACTCACCGACCTTGGCGGCGGCGGTGTCGTAGAGCACGGTGCCGGGCTCGTAGGTGGCCGGTTCTGTTCTCACGGGTCCGCTCCCTTACGTCAACGTCTGTACGGAATGTGACAGTTGCCCTACTCTGCGTAGCGGTGGGCAGTTACGAGCATGACCCACGCCGGGGGTCGCCAAGCCCGGAACGGCCGCTAGTGCCACAACGGGCGCTCCAAATTCCACAAATTCCACAGCCGGGAGGGGTGCTGTGCCGCAGCGGAGGGCGATCACGGGTCGCAGTCAGGAGCCGAGGGCGCGGTTCGCGGAGGAGCTGCGGCTGCTCCGGCACGGGCGAGGCGTGTCCCTGCGGGGCGTCGCGGAGGTGGTGGGGTGGGACGCGTCCCAGTTCGGAAAGATGGAGAACGGCCACACGCTGGGCGGCCCGGAGATCGTGGAGGCGCTGGACCAGTACTACGGCACGGGCGGAATGCTGCTCACGCTGTGGGAGCTGGCGGTGGCGGACCCGACGCAGTTCAAGGAGCGGTACCGGCGGTACATGGTCCTCGAGGCCGAGGCGGTGAGTATGTGGCAGTACTCACCGAGCATCGTGCCGGGCCTGCTCCAGACGCCCGAGTACGCGGCGGAGCTGCTCAGCCAGGGCGGGCTGACGGGCGTGGAGCTGGACAAGCAGGTGGTGGCGCGTATGGGTCGGCGTGAACCGCTGCTGGCCGAAGGCGGGCCGCAGTTCCGGGCCATCCTTTCGGAGACGGTGCTGCACAGTTCGCTGCGCAGCAGCGCTGAATGGCATGCGCAATTGCGCCATCTCGTCGCGATGGGGGAGCGCCCGAATATCAGTGTCCAGGTGGTCCCGTGGTCGGCGGGGCTGCACGCGCTGACCAACACCCACACCATGTTTCTGCACGGCGCGGGCCGGATCGTCGCCTGGGTCGAGACCGGCTACTCGGGCGAACTGGTCCAGGAAACTACGGCAGTCGACCAGCTTCAGCTCCGATACGATCGGGTGCGCGATACGGCCCTGTCTCCGGGGGCGTCGCGGGAGTTCATCGAGCGGATGCTGGAGGAAGCGCCATGCGAGCCATCGACCTGAGCACGATCACCTGGCGCAAGAGCAGCTATAGCAACCAGGACGGCGGCGAGTGCGTCGAGGTCGCCCCCGGCCTCCCCCTCGTACCCGTGCGCGACAGCAAGGACCCCGCCCGCGGAGCCCTCCTCTTCGCCGCGCCCGCGTGGGTCGCTTTCCTGGACGGAGTCCGGCGAGAGGAGCCGGCGCGGGCCGCGTAAGCTGAGGCCGGCCCTGTTTATGCCCCCCGCTCAAGGAGCACCCCGTGGAGATCTTCTTCGAAGCCCTGCTGGTCCTGGTCTGCGTCGGCGTTCTCGCCTTCGCCGGTCTGACCGTGAAGAAGCTGTACCAGGGCCAGCGCTGATCACCGACGCCAGGAAGTACCGCTCATGATCGAGATCCCGTCCGACCTGCACAAGGACCTCGTCCCGCTCGTCTTCCTGCTGGGCGACTGGGCCGGCGCGGGCGTGCACGACTTCCCCGGTGCCGAGAAGTGCAACTTCGGCCAGGAAGTCTCCTTCACCCACGACGGCCGGGACTTCCTGGAGTACCAGTCGCACACCTGGGTGCTGGACAACGACGGCAACAAGGTCCGTCCCCTGGAGTCCGAGCACGGCTTCTGGCGCATCGACGCGAACCGCAAGGTCGAGGTCACGATGACCCGCGACGACGGCGTCATCGAGATCTGGTACGGCGAGCTGGCCGACCAGAAGCCCCAGATCGACCTGGTCACGGACGCGGTGGCCCGCACCGCGGCCTCCCGCCCCTACACCGGCGGCAAGCGGCTGTACGGCTACGTCAAGAGCGACCTGATGTGGGTCGGCGAGAAGCAGACCCCCGAGGTCGAGCTGCGCCCCTACATGTCGGCGCACCTGAAGAAGGTCGTCACCCCGGAGGACGTCGAGCGCTGGGCCAAGGCCCTGCCGGACGACATGCCGGACGACGGGATCGCTTTCTTCAAGTAGTCCTAGACTCGTGGTGTGGTGAGCACCGACTGGAAGAGCGACCTCAGGCAGCGTGGCTACCGGCTGACCCCCCAGCGGCAGCTGGTGCTCGAAGCCGTGGACACCCTGGAGCACGCGACCCCCGACGACATCCTCGGCGAAGTGAGGAAGACGGCGTCGGGGGTCAACATCTCCACCGTGTACCGCACGCTGGAGCTGCTGGAGGAGCTAGGGCTGGTCAGCCACGCCCACCTCGGGCACGGTGCGCCCACCTATCACCTGGCCGACCGGCACCACCACATCCACCTGGTCTGCCGGGACTGCACCAACGTGATCGAGGCCGACCTGTCGGTGGCCGCCGACTTCACCGCCAAGCTGCGCGAGCAGTTCGGCTTCGACACCGACATGAAGCACTTCGCGATCTTCGGCCGGTGCGAGAGCTGTTCCCTGAAGGGTTCAACTACCGAGTCGTAGGCGAGTCGTAGGCTGGGCGTATGAAGAGCCCCCTGCTGTCCCTGCCCGGCGCCGTTCCCGCCGAGGGGGTGGACGAAGGCGTCGCCGCCCACTACGGCGACCTGTTCCGCGAGCAGCGTGCCCTCGCCGACGGCTCCGGCTTCGTCGACCTCTCCCACCGCGGTGTCGTCACCGTCACGGGCGACGACCGGCTGAGCTGGCTGCACCTGCTGCTCACCCAGCACGTCAGCGACCTGCCGGCCGGCCAGGCCACCGAGGCGCTGATCCTCTCCGCGAACGGCCACATCGAGCACGCCCTGTACCTCGTCGACGACGGCGCGACCGTCTGGGCCCACGTCGAGCCCGGCAGCCAGGAGGCGCTCATCGCCTACCTGGAGTCGATGAAGTTCTTCTACCGGGTCGAGGTCGCCGACCGCACCGCCGACACCGCCGTCGTGCACCTGCCGGCCGGGTCGATCGCCCAGGCCCCCGACTCCGTGGCTGTACGCGAGACGCCGTACGGGCGTGATCTCTTCCTGCCGAGGGAGGAGCTGGAGGCGTTCGCCGCCCAGGCCGGGCCCGCGGCCGGGATCCTCGCCCACGAGGCGCTGCGGGTCGAGCAGCACCGCCCCCGCCTCGGCTTCGAGACCGACCACCGGACCATCCCGCACGAGCTGGGCTGGATCGGTACCGCCGTGCACCTCCAGAAGGGCTGCTACCGCGGGCAGGAGACCGTCGCCCGGGTGCAGAACCTCGGCAAGCCGCCGCGCCGGCTGGTCTTCCTGCACCTGGACGGCAGCGAGGTCCACCTGCCGCCGAACGGGGCGGAGATCCGCCTCGCGGACGACGGCCCCGACGGCCGGAAGATCGGGTTCGTCACCACGTCCGCGCGCCACCACGAGCTGGGCCCGGTCGCCCTCGCCCTGGTGAAGCGGAACGTGCCGGTGGACGCCCGGCTGATGGCCGAGGAGACGGCGGCCGCGCAGGAGACCGTCGTCGAGCCGTAGGGCCGCCTCAGACCTCGACGAGGACCGTGAACGGGCCGTCGTTCGTCAGCGACACCCGCATCTGCGCGCCGAAACGTCCCGTCGCCACGGTCGCGCCCAGCGCGCGCAGCCGGGCGACGACCTCGTCGACCAGCGGTTCGGCGAGGTCGCCGGGCGCGGCGGCGTTCCAGGTGGGGCGGCGGCCCTTGCGGGCGTCGCCGTAAAGAGTGAACTGGCTGATCACCAGCAGCGGGGCGTCGAGGTCACTGCACGACTTCTCGTCGTGCAGGATCCGCACCGACCAGAGCTTGCGGGCCAGCTGCGCCGCCTTCTCCTCGGTGTCGTCGTGGGTGACGCCGACCAGGACGCACAGGCCCTCGCCGTCGATCGCGCCCACGGTCTCGCCGTCCACGACGACGCTCGCGCCGTCCACCCTCTGCACCACTGCACGCATCCCGTCATGATGCCGTGCGCCCCCAGGGTGCCGGGGGGCGGGGCCGTAGGGGGTTTCTTTTCGCTGCGAACCCCCCATCTGGGGCCGATCGGGTCCGATCGGGGGCACTCGGTCACATAGCGGCCACTTGGGGTGGCACGATGCTCCCAGGCGCCGGGCGAGGGGACGGTTGAGGCACATGAGCACACCGAGTACGGGGCGGTCGTTCGGGACTGCCGCGTTGACATCTCCGAGCGGCCGGGGCGGTCCGGGCGGCCCGAGTGGTCCGGAGGCGCCCCGGCCGCCCGTGCAGCGCACGGACAGCCCGGAGCTGCCGGCCGGCCCGCCGGAGCGGGACCTGGCCGCGCTGAGCCTGCCGGAGCTGCGCACGCTGCGCCGGGACGCCCAGCGCGAGGAGGCCGACCTCAGCTACGTACGGCGGCTGCTGCAGGGCCGTATCGACATCCTGCGCGCGGAGCTGGCGGGGCGCGGGCCGGCCTCGTCGTCGTCCGTGGTCACGGCGGCGACCGGGTCGGTGGTGGAGCGGCTGTCGGAGATCCTCGCCGATGCACCGGCCCGCCAGCGTTCCTCCGCCCGGCACGTGACGCTGGGCACCCCGCGCAGCGAGGAGTGCCGGCGGCTGGCCGCGGAGATGCTGGGCGAGGTGGAGCTGTCCGACCTGACGGCCCGCACCGACGTCGAGCTGACCGCGGGCATGGGGCGGCTCGTGCGCTACGAGCAGCAGGTCTCCCGGCGGCGGCAGCGGCTCCAGCGCACGGCGGACGGCTGCGGCGCGGAGATCGCACGCCGGTACCGTGAGGGGGAAGCACAAGTCGACGACCTGCTCGTGTGACACGGGGGGCGGCCATCCGCGCCGCCTCCGGGCCCGGTGATCCCGGGCCGTCGCCGCGGGGGGTCGCCCGTTCCGGAAGGCCACCGCCGATGCCCGCGCCCCAGCCGACGCACCCGTCGCACACGAACCAGTCCGCGCCCACGTCCGCCCTGTCGCCCGTCGTGCCGCCCGTCCTCGCCGAGGTCGTGCGGTCCGGCTTCGTCGAGGGGCGGCACCGGGGCAGCCTGGTGGTGCTGGGCGCCGACGGGGCGGTGGAGCTGGCGCTGGGCGAGGTGACGGCGCCGGTCTTCCCCCGCTCCTCCAACAAGCCGATGCAGGCGGCGGGCGTCCTGCGGGCCGGTCTCGACCTCGCGGGGGAGCGGCTGGCGCTGGCCGCCGCGAGCCACTCCGGAGAACCGTTTCACCGGGATCTGGTCCGCAAGATGCTGGACGAGTACGGCCTGGACCCGGCGCTGCTCCAGTGCCCGCCCGACCTGCCGCTGGACGCCGAGGAGCGGGACACATACCTGGCGTCGGGCGCCGTGCCGGACCGCGTCACCATGAACTGCTCCGGCAAGCACACCGCGATGCTGGCGGTCTGCGCGCAGCAGGGCTGGCCGCTGGAGACCTACCTCGACCCGGAGCACCCGCTCCAGCGGATCATCCACAAGGTGGTGGAGGACGCGGCGGGCGAGCCGGTCGCCGCGGTCGGCACCGATGGGTGCGGGGCGCCGCTGATGGCGATCAGCCTGGTCGGGCTGGCCCGCGCCTTCCGCTCCTTCGTCGGCGCCGAGCCCGGTTCGGCCGAGCGCCGGGTCGCCGACGCGATGCGCGCCCACCCCGAGTACGTCGCCGGCAGCCGCCGCGCGGACACCTGGCTGATGCGCGAGGTGCCCGGCACGCTCTCCAAGATGGGGGCGGAGGCCGTCCAGGCGGTGGCCCTGCCCGACGGCCGTGCCCTCGCCTTCAAGATCGAGGACGGCGCGACCCGGGCCCTGGGCCCGGTGCTGTCCCGCGCCCTGTCGCTGCTGGGCGTCCAGGGCCCCGTCGTCGACCGCATCGGCCACTCGCCCCTGCTGGGCGGCGGCCGGGAGGTGGGGGAGATCCGGGCGTCCTTCTGACGTCCACGGCCCCGTTAATCCCCGCGACGCAGGTGGGGGCGTCGGCCTACCGTGAGCGTATGAGCCGCCGTACCGAGACAGACGTACGTCCCATCACCGAGGCCGAGTTCCCCGACTGGAACCGGGCCCTGAACACGGGTTTCCTGCGGCCGCCCGCCGTGGCCGCGGAGCAGCTGGAGGCCCGCCGCGACGAGTTCGTGCCGGGCCGGTCGCTGGGCGCCTTCGACGGGGGGCGCTGTGTCGCCACCTTCCGGTCCTTCGACCAGGAGGTCACCGCGGTCGGAGGCGCCCCCGTGCGGGCCGACGCGATCTCCAACGTCACCGTCACCGCGACCCACCGCCGCCGCGGCCTGCTCACCCGGATGATGGCGCAGGACCTGGCCGCGGCGAAGGAACGCGGGGACGTCGTCGCGACGCTCATCGCGGCCGAGTACCGGATCTACGGCCGGTACGGCTTCGGTCCTGCCACCACCATGACCGAGTGGACGGTGGATGTCCCGCGCGCCGGTCTCGACCCGCGCTGGGCCGCCCCGGAGGACGGCGGGCGGATCGACCTGGTGGAGGGCGAGGAGGTGCGCAAGCTCGGGCCCGAGCTGCACGAGCGGCTGCGCCGGGCCCAGCCGGGCGCGGTCAGCCGGACCGACCTGTGGTGGCAGTACCGGACCGGCGTCGTCGACTGGAACGGCTCACCGTGGACCGAGCCCTGCTACGCCGTGTACCGCGCGGCGGACGGCGCGGTCGAGGGCATGGCCTCGTACCGCACCGACGACCGCTGGGGCGACGCCAAGCAGCCGCTGAACACGGCGACCGTCGACTGGCTGCTCGCCGTGACCCCGGCCGCCGAGCGCGCGCTGTGGCACTACCTGTGCTCGATCGACTGGGTCCAGACGGTGAAGAGCGGCTGGCGCTCCCCGGACGACCTGCTCCCCGGCCTCCTGCCGGACCCGCGCGCGGCCCGCATCACCACGCAGGCCGACTGGCTGTGGGTGCGGATCCTGGACGTCGCCGAGGCGCTCACGGCGCGGACGTACGAGGGCCGGGGGTCGGTGGTGCTCGACGTGGTGGACCGGGGAGGACTCACCGGAGGGCGGTGGCGGCTGGAGGCGGGCCCGGACGGGGCGTCCTGCGCGCCGACCACCGAGAGCGCCCACCTCGTGCTCGACGTGGCGGAGCTGGGGGCGCTGTGGCTGGGTGACGCCTCGGCCGTACGGCTGGCGGCGCTCGGCCGGGTGCGGGAAGAACGAGCGGGCGCCGCCCGTGTGGTCGACGCCCTGCTGCGTACGTCCAGGCGGCCTTGGTGCCCGGACATGTTCTGAGGTGACTCCCTTCCGCCGGTGACGGTGGACCTGCGCATCCGTAGCGCGTGTGCTCTTCAGTTGTGGTTGTGGTTGTTGTGCGTGGTGCCTACCGACCGGCCGGGCTCCCGGCTCCCCTCCGGAAGGGGGCCCGGCCGTCAGTACGTCGGTTCAGCCGGACTGGGCGAGCAGCATCACGAGGATCACCGCGCCCACACCGCCGATCATGGTGTTCTTCGCCTTGATGCCGATGGAGAGCGCGACGAACGCGATGATGCCCATCGGCCCGTACCTCCATTGCACGAGCTGCTCGAACCCGATGGCCAGAGCCGCGACGACGATGGCGATGAGCGGCATGGTGGTCCCCCTGTCACCGTGGTGGCCAACCCCCGTGAGGCTCGACCACGTTGCTCAAGTTGGCTGCCAACTTCACTGTACTTATCTCCGCTTGGAAGCGTCTCATAACCACCTTTCCGCGAACTGCCAAAAGATGGCGAGAAGTTGTAGGGTTTGGTCGTGGAGCCGGAACGCGCCCCCGTCAACGGGCGGAAGAGACCGCAGCGGCCACAGCCAACCCATCGTGAGGTGGCCGACGAGCTGCGCGCCCGGATCAGGTCCGGTCGGCTGCGGCCGGGCCAGCGCATGCCCACGCAGGCCCAGTTGGCCGAGGAGTTCGGTGTGGAACGCGGCGCCGTCCGCCAGGCCCTGCGCATCCTCCAGTCGGAACGTCTGCTCACCAATGTGTCCAAGGGGAGCCCCGCGACCGTCGCGCCCGACCTGTACGGCCCCCAGGCCGGCCCGGAGGCGCGGCCGATGCCCACCACCGTGGCGCTCGCCTCCCGGATCGCGGCGGCCTTCGCCGCCGAACACGTCGAGATCGACGCGCTGTGCCTGACCTCCGTCTCCCTCACCCTCGCCCTCGGCGAGCCGCTGAGCCAGATCCACGCGGGGCGATTGAAACCGGCCAAGGTCGACGTCCGGGTCCTGCTGCCGAGCAGCGACATCGACCTCGCCTTCCCGGTGGCGGTCTCCGGCGGCGCGGCGGGCGGGCCGGTGCACCGGCGGTGGCTGGCGATGCGCAACGCCCAGGGGCAGGTGCTCCAGCACAACCTGCTGAGCCTGCGCGCCACGCACGGCATCGACGTGCGCGTCTCCTTCCGCGCGCTGCCCTTCACGCCGCCGATGAAGCTGTACGTGCTCAACGGCAGCGAGGCCCTCTTCGCGTACTACACCCTCAGCCGGCGCGAGCAGGAGATCGACCACGAGCGGCTGGAGATGTACGACGCGGAGGGCATCCGCTCGACGCTGTTCGCCTTCGAACAGGGCGGTGGCCTGCGCGACGGCGTGTTCGTGAAGCAGTCCCGGCTGTGGTTCGACGCGCTGTGGGGGACGATCAGTTCGGAGCTTCAGCTCACGCCCTGACCGCCCCGGTCACAGTGCGGGACCCGCGACCAGGAGGGCCAGCAGCACCGCTCCGGCGGAGCTGACGGAGGGGCTCTTGGCCTTGATGCCTATGGTGAGCAGGAGCAGGCCGACGATGCCGGTGGCACCGTACTTCCACTGGACGATCTGCTCGAAGGCGATGACGAAGACCGCGGAGACCAGGGTGAGGACGGGCATGGCCTTCCCCCCTTCGGGAAGTTCGATGAGCACGACGTTCGGGAAGGTGAACTTTCGCCAACCATGCGAAGTTGGCAACCAACTCTGCCTATGTTGTCCCCACTTGGCTACTACCTATAAACAAGTTTCAAACAACTCCCTGTAGGTAGGTCGAAGTTGTAGCGTTTGGTCGTGACTCAGGAGAACGTGTCCGTGAACGGCAGCAGAAGGCTCTCGTCCCAGGAGATCGCCGAGGTCCTGCGGGAGCGGATCCGCGGGGGAGACCTCAAGGCGGGCGACCGCCTGCCCACCCAGGCCGAGCTGGCCGAGGAGTTCGGCGTGGAGCGCGGCACCGTCCGCCAGGCCCTGCGCGCGCTCCAGGAGGACGGCCTGCTCACCAACGTCAGCAAGGGCAGCCCGCCCCGCATCGCCGAGCCCGCCACGCCGCGGACCGAGCCGCAGCCGACGATGGTGGCCCTGGGGCCGCGCCTGGCGGAGGCGTTCGCGGCACCGCGCGTGCGGGTCGACGTCGTCTGCCACACCTCGGAGACGCTGATGCTGGCCCTCAGCGAGCCGCTCCGCCTGATCCACGAGGGCCGCATCCACCCCGAGTCGATCGACTTCCGGGTGCTGATGCCCTCCCGGGACATCGCACTCGCCTTCCCCGTCCTGATCGAGGACGAGGAGGACGACCCGGTCCACCAGCGCTGGCTCCAGATGCGCAACGCCCAGGCCCGGGTCCTGCGGCACAACCTGCACGCCGTGCGCTCCACCCACCGCGTCGACGTGCGCATCGCCTTCCGCGCCCTGCCGTTCACCCCGACGACCAAGCTCTACCTGCTCAACGGCGAGGAAGCCCTGTTCGGTTACTACATGGTGACCCGGCGCGAGGAGGAGTACGAGAGCCGGACGCTGGAGATGTACGACGCGCTCGGCTCGCAGTCGCTGCTGTTCTCCTTCCTGAAGCGGAGCGGTCACCGGGAGTCGGTGTTCGTGGAGGAATCCCAGAAGTGGTTCGACGCCCTCTGGGAAACCATCACCACGGACATGACACTCTCCTAGTGACTTCCGATACGGATCAGACGGAACCGGTGAGCGGGCGGACCGGGCGGGCCGAGCAGTCCGGACAGACCGAGCGGTCCGAGAGTCTGCGGGACCTGGTCGTGGGCGCCCGCGTCGTCCTGTGGGACTTCGACGGCCCCATCTGCAGACTGTTCGCGGGCTACTCGGCCGACCGGGTGGCGGGTGAACTGGTGGACTGGCTGGAGGGGCTGGGCCTCAAGGAGCTGCTCACCCAGGAGGAGCAGGTCCACCCGGACCCGCACGTCCTGCTGGGCGCGGTCAACCGCAGGCGCCACCGCAGCGACCTGGTCGCCGACTTCGAGGAACGGCTGACCCGGGAGGAGCTGCGCGCCGTGGCCACCGCGTGGCCCACCGCGTACGCGGACCCGCTGATCCGCACCTGGTCGGCGCTGGACGTGGGCCTCGCGATCACGACCAACAACTCGCCGCGCGTGGTGAGCGAGTACCTGGCCACCCGCGGGCTGCTGGACTGCTTCGCCCCCCACATCTACGGCCGCACCCAGGAATTGCATCTGCTCAAGCCCGACCCGTACTGCCTCAACCGCGCCCTCAACGTGATGGGCGTCGCCCCCGCGCAGGCCCTGATGGTCGGTGACACCACCTCCGACCTGACCGCCGCCCGCCGGGCCGGCGTGCCCTTCCTGGGCTACGGCCACAACGAGCGGAAGGCGAAGATCCTCCAGGACGCGGGCGCGGAAACGGTCGTGCACTCCCTGGAGCCGGTGCTGCGGCTGCTGTGGGAGGCGGCGGGACCGACCCGCACCTGACCGGGCCCCGGCGTCGCACACGTGCTCCCGCCTTCGCCGGGTGGTGGGACGGCGCGGCGGCGTTCGACGGGGTTCGGCGGGGACGGCGGGGGCAACAGGAGTACCGTTTTCCCACTCCTGCACCTCCGCAAGGGTCCAAGGCGAGAGAAAACGGTAGATGTCGCCTGAATCGGCCTCCCCCGCCCGGCTCCGTGCCGTCCAGGTGAGCGGTGACGAAAGCACGGTCGAGGGTCCGCTGCGCGGCTACCACCACGAGACGTACGTGGTACCGCTGCCCGGCGCGGCGGGTGCCGCGGGCACGGCCCGCTGGAAGTGCCGGGAGCCGCGGAGCAACCTGCTCTGGTTCGACCGGCGGTGCTTCGTGTCGGAGGAGCAGCTGCTGTGTGCCCTCCAGGGCCGGATCACCGACGTACCCGACGTCTTCGAGCTCGACGGGCTGCCGCCCCTCCAGCGGTTCGTCGAGGGCCGGACCCTCGGATCGCTGTACGGGGCCGGCCGGACGGTGCCCGACCGGTTCACGCGGCAGATCCTGCGGCTCTTCGGAGAGATGGCGGCCGTGACGTCGCGGACCCTCCCGGTGGCCCGGCGGTGCCGGACCGAGGACCGGCCGCCGGACGGCGACACGGACGGCTTCATGGAACGGCTCGTCTGCTTCACCGAGCAGCGCGTCTACGCGGAGAACCTGCCGCGCTTCGGCTCCCTCTTCGCGGCGCTCGGGCTGGACGACGACGCCTTCAAGCGGCTGCGCAAGCACGTCGCCGGGCTCCGGGAGCGGCCGTTCTGCCTGCTCCACGCCGACCTGCACCGCGAGAACCTCGTCGTGGACGCGGACCGGCGGCTGTGGACCATCGACTGGGAACTGGCGATGGTCGGCGACCCGCTCTACGACCTGGCCACCCACCTGCACCTGATGCGCTACCCGTCCCCGCAGCGCCGCCGGATGGCGGAGGCGTGGCGCCGCACGGTCGAGGCCGTGCGCCCCGGCGGCTCGTACGGCTGGCGGCAGGACCTGGAACGGATCGTCGGCTACAAGCGGGCCCAGTCCGTCTTCACCGACGTCATCCGCGAAGCCGTCTCGCTGGGGCGGCAGGCCCGGTCGCCCGGTCCCGGCGTCCGGCTCGCGGCCGCCAGGCTGCACGGCATCCTGGCCGACGCCGCACCGCCCCTCGGGCTCGAGCCGGTGCCCGACGCGGCGACGATCGGCGCCGCCCTCGTGCGGTGGGGCCGCGCCCACGCGGACGAGGGGCCCCCGCCGGAAACCGCCTAGGCTCGCCCCATGAACGCCCCCGGTCTGCGCGAGCGCAAGAAGCAGCGGATGTTCCGGACCCTCTCGGACACCGCCGTCGCACTCTTCCTGGAGAAGGGCTTCGACGCGGTGTCCGTCGCGGAGGTGGCGGCCGCGGCCGAGGTCTCCAAGCCGACGCTCTTCCGGTACTTCCCCGCCAAGGAGGATCTGGTCCTCTACCGCATCGCCGACCACGAGGACGAGGCCGCCCGGGTGGCCGGGCAGGGGCCCGAGCCGATCGACGCGCTGCGGCGGCACTTCCTGGCGGGCCTTGAGCGGTGCGACCCGGTGACCGGGCTCAACGACCACCCCGCCGTCCTCGCCTTCCACCGGCTGCTCTACGGCACCCCCGCCCTGGTCGCCCGGATGCACACCCAGCTGGAGCGGTCCGAGGCCGCGCTCGCCGAGGCCCTCGGCGGTGACCTGGAGGCCAGGCTGGCGGCCGGGCAGATCATCGCCGTACAGCGGATCCTCGCGCTGGAGAACTGGCGGCGGATCGCCGGCGGGGAACGGGTGGAGGACGTGCGGGGCGACGCGGTGGCGGCGGCGGAGCGGGCGTTCGCCGGGCTGGCGGCCGGGCTGCGAGGGGCGGCCGGGCCGTCGACGGGGTGACCGGCTCCCGTCGGTCCGACCGGTTCGGTCCCGCCGTCCCGCTCAGGCGCCGTCGACCGGCACCGCGCGCTTCATGGCGCGGTACGCGGGGAGGGCGGGGTTCGCGCGGCGGCTGCCGGGACGACGGAGTGGGGGAGTCGCCGCTGCGCTACCGGTACCGGGTGCGCCGGGAACGGTCGCCGCGGCCGTGACGCCGTGAGCGACCGCACGGACACTCTTCGCTGACTGGGTAAATAATGTAACTCGGTAACGCTGTTCGGGTAGGCTTGCCGGAATGACGTCGACCGACACCGCCCTCCAGCGCGCCCTCGACCGCGAGCGCGCCCACCACGACCGCTGCCGGACCGTCCTCGCCGCGATGGTCGAGGGTGCCCAGGAACACGTCGTCACCGGCGAGGACGTCTCCGCCTCCGGTGCCGACGCCGAGGTCCTCGGGTACCGGCTGCGCAGCCGGGCCAAGGAGATGCGCGAACTGCCCGAGGGCCCGCTGTTCTTCGGACGGCTCGACTTCGCCGAGGGGGAGGAGAGCGGGCGGGCGCTGCACATCGGGCGGCTGCGGATCACCGAGCACCCGGCCGCCCCGCCCCTCGTCGTCGACTGGCGCGCCCCCGTCTCCCGCGCCTTCTACCAGGCCACCGCGGGCGACCCCCGAGGCGTGGCCGTCCGTCGCCGCTTCGGATGGGCGCCGGGCAGCCGCGGCGACCGGGCGGACCTCACCGGCATGGAGGACGAGCACCTCGGCCGGGGCGAGTCCCGGGCCAGCGCCATCGTCGCGCGGGAGATCGAACGGCCCCGCGTCGGGCCCATGCGGGACATCGCCGCCACCATCCAGCCCGACCAGGACGACCTGGTCCGCGCCGGCCTGGGCACCACCGTCTGCGTCCAGGGCGCCCCGGGCACCGGCAAGACCGCCGTCGGCCTGCACCGCGCCGCCTACCTGCTCTACACCCACCCGCGGCGCGTCCAGCGGGGCGGACTGCTGATCCTCGGCCCCAACCCGACCTTCCTCTCCTACATCGCCGAGGTGCTCCCCGCCCTCGGCGAGAGCGGCGTACGGCAGTCCACGCTCGCGCGGGAGATCGCCCGGCACCCCGTCACCCGTACCGACGACGTGCGGGCCGCCGCGCTCAAGCACGACGCCCGGGCGGCCGAGGTGCTGCGCCGCGCCCTGTACGCGCGCGTGGACCCGGGCGCCGCGGGCGACCTCGCCGTACCGGACGGCTCCTACCGCTGGCGCGTCCCGGCCGAGGCGCTGGCCCGCATCGTCGCGGACGTGCGCCGGGAGCAGCCGCCGTACACCGTCGGACGCGAGCGGGTCAGGGCCCGGATCGTGCGGTACCTCCAGGAGCGGGCCGAGCGGCGCGCCGGACCGCGGACCAACGCCTGGCTGCGCCGCGTCGAACGGGCCCGGCCGGTCGGCGCGGCCCTGGACGCCGTATGGCCCCGGGTGCGCCCGGAGGAGGTCCTCGCGCCACTGCTCGGCGACCCGGGCGAGCTGGCGAGGGCGGCCGACGGTGTGCTGGACGACGACGAGCAGCGGGCGCTGCTGTGGACGGGGCGGGCGCCGCGGTCGTGGAAGTCGGCGCGCTGGTCCGCCGCCGACCTGGTCCTGCTCGACGAGGTCGCCGGTCTCCTCGAACACCCCGAGGGCTACGGCCACATCGTCGTCGACGAGGCCCAGGACCTCTCCCCGATGGAGTGCCGGGCCATCGCCCGCCGCTCCGCCTTCGGTTCGCTCACCGTCCTCGGCGACCTCGCCCAGGGGACCACGCCGTGGGCCGCGCGCTCCTGGCGGACCGTCCTCGTCCACCTGGGCCGCCCGGACGCGGCCGTGGTGCCGCTGACCACCGGATTCCGGGTGCCGAAGAAGGTCGTGGGCCTCACCAACCGGCTGCTGGAGCGGCTCGGCGTGGACGTGCCCCCGGCCCGTTCGCTGCGCGGCGACGGCGAGCTGAGGCTGCGCGAGTGCGCGCCGGGCGCCGTGCCGGAGACGGTCGTGGACGCCGTACGGCACGCGCTCACCCGGGAGGGCTCGGTCGGCGTCGTCGCCGCCGACCCGGACGTGCCCGGACTGCGGGCGGCCCTCGACGCGGCCGGCATCCCGGCGGCGGGGCCCGAGGCGCTGGGCGCCCGGGTGGCCGTCGTACCGGCGAGCGTGGTCAAGGGCCTGGAGTACGACCACGTCGTCGCCGTCGAACCGGCGGCGATCGCGGCGGCGGAGGGACCCGGCGGGCGGGGCCTGCACCGGCTGTACGTGGTGCTCACCCGCGCGGTGTCCCGGCTGGACGTGGTGCACGGGTGGCCGCTGCCGTTCTGAGGCGCGGTGGGCGTCCCGCTCGCCGCCGGCACCGCGCCCGGGGCGGCACGCGGCCGCGGTCAGGCCGCCAGGCGGGTGCCGCGGCGCCAGACGGCGCGCGTGTTGAGGGTGTCGCCGATGTCGCGGGTCGGGTCGCCGTCGACCAGCAGCAGGTCGGCGCGCAGCCCCTCGGCGACGCGGCCCCGGTCGCTGAGGCGGAAGCGCCGGGCCGTGGTCGCCGTGGCCGCGCGCAGGGCCCGCGAGGGAGTGAGGCCGGCCGCCACGAGGTACTGCAGTTCGTGGTGCAGGCTCGCGCCGTGGGCCAGGCCCCCGAAGAACGTCTCGGGCATGGAGACGTCGGTCCCGGCCAGCACGTCGACGCCGGCGGCGTCCAGGGCGCGGACGGTGGCGTAGACGTCCTCGAGGCTGCCCTGCGGGTAGCGGTCGTAGCTGGACCGCAGGGTCCGGTCCCAGCTGTCGTCGAGGCGGGCGGCGACCCGGGGGTCGTCGGCGAGTTCGCTGCCGGTGATGCCCATCATCGAGGCGTTGAGGGTGATGCAGGGAATGACGAACATGCCCGCGTCCCGGATGAGGCCGATGATCTCGGCGGTGTGCGGCTGGTCCATGAACACGTGGGTGACGCCGTCGACGCCCGCCTCCGCGGCCATCCTGGTGGCCTCCACGGTCAGCGCGTGGGCCACGGTGAGGGCGCCGTACTTCCTGGCCTCGGCCACTCCGGCGTTCAGGGTGGCCCGGTCGAGCGACGGCAGTCCGGGATGACCCTCCACGGTGCCGTCATCGATCATGAACTTGATGAAGTCCGAACCCCGGGCGAGGAGTTGCGGCACGTAGGCGGCGGCTTCCTCCGGGGTCGTGGAGAACGGCATCAGCGGCATCACCGGCGGCAGGTCCCACTTCGGCCGGAACCCCTCGGGCATCAGCTCGCTCGGGTGACCGCCGGGCGGGGTGATGGCGAACCCGGAGGAGCGCACGTCGGCCACGGTGTCGTCGTCGGTGATGGACCCGCGGTTCTCCCGTGTGTTCATCCCCTGCATCTCCAGCTCGGTCGTCACCCCGAACCGCAGGGCGAGCGCCAGGGAACCCGGGGCGGAGTGGACGTGGGCGTCGATGAGCCCCGGGAGCAGGGTGGCGCCGCCGCCGTCGACGACCTCGCAGTCCGGGGGGACCTCGCCGCCGACGCGGGCGATCCTCGTGCCGTCGATGACCACGGTCCGTACGCCTACGGTCTTCTCCCCGTCGAATACCTGCGCGTCGGTGATCGCGGTGAGTGCCATGGCAGTCCGCCTCGTTTCCTGGCTCGTAAGCATTTACATACCGGATGCTATGTAGTTGCTGACTGGTATGCAAACGTGCGGGAGCGGCCTAGACTCGGGGCATGAGCAGTGCGTCTTCCTCCGGCCGGTCCGCCGACGACCTGACGCTGGACCAGATCGGCCCGGCGCTGTCACGCCTGCGACGGCGCACACCTGCTTCGAGCAAGGACCTCTCCCGCAACCTGGTCCTCAACGTGATCGCCGACGCGCCGGGCGAGACGACCGTCGGCGGCCTCGCGGCCGAGATGGGCGTCGCCCAGCCGGTGGCCAGCCGCACCGTCGCCGCCTGCATCGAGGACGGGTTGCTGCGCCGGGCGGCGTCCCAGTCCGACGGACGCCGTACCGTCCTCGAACTCACCGAGCACGGCGAGGCCGAACGCCACCGGTTCGCCGCCGAACAGCGGGAGGCGTTCCAGCAGATCACCGCCGCCTGGACACCCCAGGAACGCATTCAGTTCGCCCGCCTCCTGGTCCGCTACGGCGCCGACGCCGCGGCCTGGTCCAGAAGCCGGGCGGGGGAGCGCGACTGAGCGGTCCCGCCTCGGCAGTGTCACGGCAACTCCCCGGTGAGGAATTGCCGGACCTGGGCCGCCAGGGAAGTCATCTGCTCGCCCGCCTCCAGCCAGGTGGTCACCGAGGCTGCCCAGCCGCCGGCGGCCTGTGGCCAGGGCCGTAAGGCCCAGGTCAGTCCGACGTGGCCGCCGGAACGGAAGACGGCCGACACGGTCAGGTCCCGGTCGTTGGTCTGCCAGCCGCGTTCGCCGTCCCATCCCCGGTAGTCCGCGGCGAGCGCTTCCAGGAAGGTGGTGAGATCGCGGTCCCAGATCCAGGCGACGACCTCGTCGACGCGGGCGGTCAGGCCCGGGGCCCGCAGCTCGACGGCATAGTGCACGGAGTCCGCGTCGAAGCTGAACCGGTCGCAGAAGGCCACGCCGACGGAGGAGTTGTCCAGGCAGCGGATGGTCACGCGGGGTTTGCCGTCGGTGTCGTCGTCCGGGGAAGTCATGGGCGGAACGCTAGGCCGGCGTCGTGTTCGACGTCACCGGGATTCTCCGGGGGTCGTGCGCCCCGGGCTGCTCCGCACGCGGCGGCGAACTCGTCGAGGAGCTCGAACGGTCGGCGCGGAGGTGCCGGGCCCGCCGAGGCCCGGCGACGCCCGACGTTTGCGGCGGTCAGGCCGTGAGGGAGCGGGTAGCGGTGATCACGACGGATGTGTAGGGCATGGTGGCGTGGCCGCCGAGCCTGTCGATCGCGGACCCGGCGCTGTCCAGGACCTCCGCCAGTTTGTCTGCGGGGAGTTGGGTGAGGCCGCCGAAGGTGGGGAGCTGGTCGAGCCACTCCTCTCGGGAGTAGGTGCGCTCCCAGGCGAAGCGCCACTGTTCCGGCTCGCCGAACCTGCCGGTCTGCCGGATGCCGTCGGCGATCTTCGCGAACAGCGGCTGGTAGGCGTCCACGGCCGGTCCTCTCAGCAGGCCGGGGTTGAACGGGGAATCGGGGGCGACGCGTTGGAGTGTTTCGGCGAGGGCGTCGGCCACCTCGGCCGGGAGCTGGGGGACGTGGTGGAAGGGGGCGAGTCGGCCGCCGGGCCGGAGCACCCGGGCCGCCTTGGCCGCGCCGGCGACGGGGTCCACCCAGTGCCAGGCGGTGCCGGCGATGACCGCGTCGAACTGCCGCCCGGCCGGCTGCCAGTCCTCGAACCTGGCGACCTCGACCTCGACACGGCTGCGTCGCGCGAAGGCGGCCATCCGCTCGTCGGGCTCGACACCGAGCACCGTGCAGCCGGCCGCCTGGAATTGCCGGGCCTCGATGCCGGTCCCGGCTCCGACATCGAGGACGTGCCGACCGGGGCTTGCCGCGACGATCCTGTCCACCAGGGCCTCGGGATACGCGGGTCGGGCGCGGTCGTAGCGTTCGGCATCCACACCGAACGACTCGGCCGTCTGCCGGTGGCGGTGGGGCTCGGGGCCGGACTTGTCAGGCTGTCCCTGCGCTAAAGTGGGCATGCGCCCACACTAATGGGCGGACGCCCACTTGTTAAGGCGGGGCGGCGCGGAAAGGGAGACGATGCCGTCAGGGGTGCACATCCACAACGTGCGCGGCCAGTTGTTCGAAGCCGCCGAGCGCGTCCTGCTTCGGGACGGGCCCGAAGCGCTGACCAGCCGGGCCGTCACGGAGGAGGCGAACTGCGCCAAGGGTGTGCTGCACCGGCACTTCACCGACTTCGACGCCTTCCTGGCGGAACTGGTCCTCGACCGCGTCCGCGGCATCGAGGACGGGACCGCGACCCTGCGCGCGGCCGCCGGCACCGGGAGCGTGGTGGACCACCTCGCCGCCGCGCTGCATGACCTGTTCAGGCCGGTCACGGTGGCGATCGTCGCGCTCATCACCTTCCGCGACGGCCTCCGCACCCGGCTGCGCCAGGCCGGTCTGACCGGCATCCCGCTGCTCGTGCAGGGCACCGCCATGATCGCCGCATACCTCACCGCAGAGCGGGAGTCGGGGCGTCTGGCCGGTGACGCCGACATCGACACGCTCGCCCCCACCCTCGTCGGGGCCGGGCACCTGCTGTTCGCCGACCGGACAAGCGCCCCACCGCAGAGCGCCGCCGTCCGCAAGATGGTGACCACCGTCATCGCCGGAGCCGTGCGACCACCCCGGTCGTGACCTGAGTGCCCGGGTCCGGGCCCGTGTCCACGACGAAGTCCGCAAACCGTCACCACCTCCGCGGGGGCGCGGGTGCACTCTTGCAAGCGAGGTGCTTGCAATAGTTAGCAGGGTGCTGCATGGTGGAGGCATGGCATCGCTCAACGTCGGCAATCTCGGTGAGTACCTGCGCGAGCAGCGGCGCAACGCGCAGCTGTCGTTGCGGCAGCTCGCCGATGCCGCGGGCGTGTCCAACCCGTACCTGAGCCAGATCGAGCGCGGGCTGCGCAAGCCGAGCGCGGAGGTGCTCCAGCAGGTCGCCAAGGCGCTGCGGATCTCCGCCGAGACGCTGTACGTCCGCGCGGGGATCCTCGACGCGGAGCGGGACCGGGACGACGTGGAGACGCGTGCGGTCATCCTTGCCGATCCCTCTCTGAACGAGCGGCAGAAGCAGGTGCTGCTCCAGGTCTACGAGTCCTTCCGCAAGGAGAACGGGTTCGGGGTCGACGCGGATGCCGGACCGGAGGCCGACGCCGACGCTGATGCCGTTGTCGACGGGGCGGAAGCAACACAAAACCCTCATTCGTAAGCAATTCCGGAGGACCATCACCATGGCCATCACCGACGACCTGCGCAAGACCTTCAGCGACCCCACCCCGCTCTACTTCGCCGCGGGCACCGCCGACCTCGCCTTCCAGCAGGCCAAGAAGGTGCCGGTGCTGGTGGAGCAGCTGCGCGCGGAGGCACCGGCGCGGATCGACGCCGTACGCAACACCGACCCGAAGGCCGTCCAGGAGAAGGCGACGGCCCGCGTCAAGGAGACCCAGGGAAGCCTCCAGGCCAAGGCCAACGAGCTGTTCGGCTCCCTCGACGCCGACTTCAAGAAGCTCGGCGAGACCGCCCAGGACCTCGCGCTGCGCTCCGTCGGCGTCGCCGCCGAGTACGCCGTCAAGGCCCGGGAGACCTACGAGAAGGTCGCCGAGCGCGGCGAGCAGGCGGTCCGCACCTGGCGCGGCCAGGCCGCCGACGGCATCGAGGACCTCGCCGAGGACGTGGAGGACCTCGCGGTGGCCGTCGAGCCGCCCAAGCCCGCCCCGGCCAAGCCCGCGACGGCCAAGCCGGAGCCGGTCCGGGTCACCGAGGACAAGTCCGCCGCGGCGAGGAAGACCCCCGCCCCGCGCAAGGCTCCGGCCAAGAAGAGCACCACCGCCAAGAAGACGACGCCGCCCGCCAAGTAGGGCAGGGCGCGACGAGCGGGGAGCGGGCCGGGCACCCTTGGGGTGTCCGGCTCGTTCTGCGGGTACGGTGACCGCTAAATGACGATCCGATTCTGGTGGTGGACGTTGTGCTGATGCAGGGGTTCGCAGGCTTCATGTGGCTGCTGAGCATCGCCCTGATCCTTTTCAGCGGCTTCGCTTTGATCGACGCCGCCACGCGCCGTGAGGACGCCTACCGCGCGGCCGACAAGAAGACCAAGCCCTTCTGGCTGATCATCCTCGGGCTCGCCTTCGTGGTGAACCTGATCTTCAACATCCTGTCGTTCCTGCCGATCATCGGCCTCATCGCGACGATCGTGTACATGGTCGACGTACGGCCCGCGCTGCGCGGCCTGTCCGGCGGCGGCCGCAGCAGCCGCCGCGGCTCCAGCAGCGACGGACCCTACGGCCCGTACAACGGCGGACGCTGACGGGAGTCCCCGCGCGAGTGGTCTCCGGGACCGGGCGGCTCAGGCCGTCCGGTCCAGCAGTACCACGGCCAGGTCGTCCGCCAGCTCGCCGCCGTTGAGTTCGCGGACCTCGTTGACGGTCGCCCGCAGCAGCTCCTCGCCGGTCAGACCCTCGGCGAGCTGGCGGCGGACCATCTCCACCATGCCGTCCTGGCCGAGCCGCTCCCGGCCCCCGCCGACGTGGCCCTCGATCAGGCCGTCGGTGTACAGCATCAGGCTCCACTCGGCGCCCAGCTCCACCTGCATCCGCGGCCAGCGGGCGCCCGGCAGCAGCCCCAGCGCCGGGCCGTTGTTGTCGTAGGGCAGCAGCCGCGCGGGCATGCCCGGGCGGCTGAGCAGCGGGGACGGGTGCCCGGCCAGGCACAGGCCCGCGCGGCGGCCGTCCGGGGAGATGTCCACGGCGCACAGCGTCGCGAAGATCTCGTCGTCCGAGCGCTCGTGCTCCAGCACCTGCTGGAGTGTGCCAAGCAGCTGGTCGCCGCAGAGCCCCGCCAGGGTCAGCGCCCGCCAGGCGATCCGCAGCTCCACGCCGAGCGCCGCCTCGTCCGGGCCGTGCCCGCAGACGTCACCGATCATGGCGTGCACGGTGCCGTCCGGGGTGCGGACGACGTCGTAGAAGTCGCCGCCCAGCAGCGCGCGCGAGCGGCCCGGACGGTAGCGGGCGGCGAAGCGCAGCGGGGACCCGGCCAGCAGGGGGGTCGGCAGCAGGCCGCGCTCCAGGCGGCGGTTCTCCTGCGCCCGCAGCCGGCCCTCGGCCAGTCGCCGCTCCGCCGAGTCGGACCGCTTGCGCTCGACGGCGTAGCGGATCGCCCGGCTCAGCAGGCGGCCGTCCAGCTCGTCGCGGAACAGGTAGTCCTGCGCGCCGACCGCCACCGCCTCGGCGCCGCGCTCGGCGTCGCTGGAGGAGGTGAGCGCGAGCACGGCGTGCCGGGGCGCCAGTTCCAGGACGTGCCGGAGCACCGCCAGCTCGTCCTCGCCCTCGGCGGCCCCGTTGCCGTTGCCACCGGCGTCGGTGGCGGTGCCGGTGCGGGCCGGGGCGGGGGCCGACAGGGCGAGGTCCAGCAGGATGCAGTGGACGTCGTCGGTCAGCAGCCGCCCGGCCTCGGTGAGGTTGCGCGCGGTGCGGACGCGGATCGGCTTGCCGGCCTGGTCGAGCAGGTCGGGCACGATCGGCGAACCGGCCGGATCGTCCTCGATCAGCAGCACGGTCAGGTTCGTGGGAACCGTGCTCTCCGTCCGGCCGCTGTGCGTCCGGCCGGTGCCGGTGCCGGTGCCGGTGCCGGTGCCGGGCCCGGGGCTGGTGCTCGTGCCGGGGCCGGTGCTGGTGTCGGGGCTGGTGTCCGTGGGCTTCTCGCGCTTCTCCGTGGGGTTCTCTCGCCGGCCGGCGGGGTTCTCGGCCGGGTGCGTCCCGGGCGGGGCCTGTTCCGTGGAAGGGCCGCTGTCCGGGGACGCGGCGGGCGCCTGACCACACTCCACGGCCGGGATCGCCCTCTGCCGCGGTACGGGTACGGGCATCGTCTTGTTTTCCTTCCCTCCCCCCGAGGGCATGGCGGGGCGAGGGACCTCGACCCACCGACGGGGACCATAGCGGGTGACGGCGCCGCTGCGGAATGGTCCAGAACACGTCGGGCGGCCATCGGCCACTGTCATATGCCGCGTAACCCCCCGCAGTTGGACACCTCGCCCGGGGACCCGGGATGACGAACGTCACGCGGGGCGGGGGCCGGGCGTGGACTGGGTCACGTGGTGCGCCTCACGCGCCCGGCGCGGGGCGCGTGGCCCGCGTCACCCCTTGGGCGCGGGCGTCTGCTCCGGGGCCGTGTCCGGCCGGACCACGCCGAGGATCGGCATCGAGCCCGCGCCGGCGATGGTGATGGAGCGCCCGGGGCGCGGAGCGTGCACTACGGAGCCGTCACCGACGTACATGCCGACGTGGCTGGCGTCGTCGAAGTAGATGATCAGGTCGCCGGGGCGCATGTCCTCGATGTCGACGTGCCTGAGCTGCTTCCACTGCTGCTGCGAGGTGCGGGGGATCGCCCGCCCGGCCGACACCCAGGCCTGCGAGGTCAGGCCGGAGCAGTCGTAGGACTTCGGGCCCTCGGCGCCCCACTGGTACGGCTTGCCGATCTGGGCGGTGGCGTACTCGACCGCCTTGCGGCCCCGCTCGGTCGCCTCGGTGCCGAGGTCCTTGAGGATGCCGGAGTCGAGCCAGGCGGTCTGGGCCTTGGCCTGGGCCTCCCGCTCCAGCCGGGCGAGGCGCTCCTTCTCCTCCTTCTCCAGCTCGGACTCCAGCTTCTCGGCCGCCGCGATCTGCTTCTCGATCTTCTTCTGGGCGGTGGCCTTGGCCTTGCGGTTCGCCTCCAGCTCCGTCATGCGGGCGGAGGCGTCCGCCGCGTAGGTCTTCAGGTCCTCCTGGGCGCGGGCCAGCTCGCCGAGCAGGCCCTTGGTGGCCCGGTGGCCCTGGATCACCCGGCCGGTGCCGTCGAGGAAGTCCTCGGGGTCGTCGCTCAGGACCAGCTTGGCCCCGTCGGGCAGGCCGCCGGTGCGGTACTGGGCGCGGGCCGCGGCCCCGGCGCGGTCCTTCAGCCCGTCCAGCTTCTCCTGGCCCTTGACGATCTTCTTGGCCAGCTCGACGATCTCGGCGTTCTGCTGCTCGGCCTTCTCCTCGGCGGCGTTGTACTCCTCCGTGGCCGAGGCCGCCGCGCGGTAGAGCTTGTCGAGCTTCTTGCGTACGGCTTCCAGGTCCCTGTCGGGCGTGGCGGCCGGGGCGCCGGCCGACGCCGACGGTGCGGGCGACGACGAGGGGCCCGGGTCCGCGAACGCCGTGCCCGGTGCCGCCAGCACGGTGATCGCGCAGACCACGGTCACGGCAGCGGTCGTCAAGCCGCGTGTCCCCGTACGCATACCTCGCCCCCAAACTGATTAACCGTCAGTAACATAGGTCGCTCGGGGGATCGTGCCACGTCGGCGCGGAAAGCGACAGAGGTCGTGCTTTCCTCCCGCTTCCTCGCGATTGCTTCTCGTCGATTGCTTCTCTTCGGTTGCTTCCCGTCGACTGCTCCCCGTGATGTGTGACGAACGCCGCACGGAGATCGTTCCGCGTCCGTCCGCGTCCGTGCCGGCGCCGCCGGTTCACGCGCGGGGCGCCAACGCCTCCCACCGCACCGTCACTTCGCCCTGCCGCCACCGCACCGGCCCGTCCGTCACCGGCCAGTCGGCCGTCAGGTCCCGCACGGCCCGCATCCAGCGCTGCCGGGCGCCGTAGGAGGCGTAGGGCGCGGCGGCGGCCCAGGCGCGGTCGAAGTCGCGCAGGAAGGCGTGCACGGGCTCGCCGGGGACATTGCGGTGGATGAGCGCCTTAGGCAGCCGTTCGGCCAGGTCGGAGGGGAGGGCCAGCGAGCCGAGCCGGGTCGCGAAGGTGACCGTGCGCGGCCCCTCGGACCCGAGCGCCACCCACACGTGCCGGCGCCCGATCTCGTCGCACGTCCCCTCGACCAGGAGCCCGCCGCGCGAGTGCTCCGACGCCGGCGCGAGCCGCGCGCACAGCCGCCGCCAGACGGCGGCCACCTCGTCCTCGTCGTACTGGCGCAGCACGTTCGCCGCGCGGATCAGCAGCGGCGGCCGGGAGACGGGGACCTCGAAGCCGCCGTGCCGGAAATCGAGCCCCGCGCGCGCGTACGGCCGGGCCGCCGCCACCCGTGCCGGGTCGATCTCGACACCGACCACGCGCGCGTGGGGCGCGACCGTGCGCAGGCGGTGCAGCAGCTCGACGGCGGTCCAGGGGGCCGCGCCGTAACCGAGGTCGACGGCGACGGGCTCGGCGGCGCGACGCAGTTCGGCGCCGTGCACGGCCGCGATCCAGCGGTCCATGCGGCGCAGCCGGTTGGGATTCGTCGTCCCGCGCGTGACCGTGCCCACGGGGCGGGGAGCGGTGGCGCGGGGCGGCATGACTACGAGGGTATGCGGTCGGCCGTGCGGCATTCGTCCGCGGCATGGTGGTACCCGCGCACCACGGCAGGGCGCCCGTCGCCACCGGCCTCGGCCGGGACCCGACCAGGGCTCGAACGGTTGAGCGATACGCGGTAATGATTCGGCAAAGGCCGGAAAACCGGAATGGAGCACCGCCCGTCCGGTGTTCCCACCCCTTGGAGGGCAACCCAGGTCCTCCGACCGGCATGCCCGCAGCGAGGAGGAACGGCTCGTGAGCCAGTACGTCAGCAGGCTCGGGCGTCGCTCACCGGCGGCCTCCCCGCGGCTCCGGCTGCTGCGCAGGCCCCGCCGCGTCGCCATGCTCTCCGTGCACACCTCACCGCTCCACCAGCCCGGCACCGGCGACGCCGGAGGCATGAACGTCTACATCGTCGAGCTGGCGCAGCGCCTCGCGGCGATCAACATCGAGGTCGAGATCTTCACCCGGGCGACCACCGCCGCCCTCCCGCCCGCCGTCGAGCTGGCCCCCGGCGTCCTCGTCCGGCACGTCGACGCGGGCCCGTACGAGGGACTGGCCAAGGAGGACCTGCCCGCCCAGCTCTGCGCCTTCACCCACGGCGTGATGCAGGCCTGGGCCGGCCACCGCCCCGGCCACTACGACCTGGTGCACTCCCACTACTGGCTCTCCGGCCACGTCGGCTGGCTCGCCGCCCAGCGCTGGGGCGCGCCCCTGGTGCACGCCATGCACACCATGGCCAAGGTCAAGAACGCCAACCTGGCCGAGGGCGACACACCCGAACCGGCCGCCCGCGTCATCGGCGAGACCCAGATCGTCGCCGCCTCCGACCGGCTGATCGCCAACACGGCCGAGGAGGCCGACGAACTCGTCCGCCACTACGCCGCCGACCCCGACAAGGTCGCCGTCGTCCACCCCGGGGTGAACCTCGAACGGTTCCGCCCCTTCCCCAAGGGCTCCGTACCCGGCCCGGGACAGCACGGGAACGCCCGCGCCGCCGCCCGGGCCCGTCTCGGCCTGCCCCAGGACGCGCTGATCCCGCTCTTCGCGGGCCGCATACAGCCCCTGAAGGCGCCGGACATCCTGCTGCGCGCCGTCGCCGTGCTCCTCGACGAGCGCCCCGAGCTGCGCTCCCGCATCGTCGTGCCCGTCGTCGGCGGCCCCAGCGGCAGCGGCCTCGCCAAGCCGGAGGGGCTGCAGAAGCTCGCCGCGCGGCTCGGCATCGCCGACGTCGTGCGCTTCCGCCCGCCCGTCGACCAGGAACAGCTCGCCGACTGGTTCCGGGCCGCGTCCGTGCTGGTCATGCCGTCCTACAGCGAGTCCTTCGGCCTGGTCGCCATCGAGGCCCAGGCGGCCGGTACGCCGGTGCTCGCCGCCGCGGTGGGCGGCCTCCCGGTCGCGGTGCGCGACGGGGTCACCGGCCGCCTCGTCGACGGCCACGACCCGGCCGCGTACGCGCGCGTACTGCGCGATTTCGCCGACAACCCCGAGCTGACGCCCCGCATGGGCGACGCCGCGGCCCGGCACGCCCAGTCCTTCGGCTGGGACAGCGCCGCCGCCACCACCGCCGACGTCTACACGGCCGCGATCCAGTCGCACCGCCGTCGCGTACGCTCGCACCATGGCTGAGGCACCGCAGCAGAAGGCAGCTCAGGTCCTGGAGGGGGCGCTGAAGGACGCCGACCTGGAGTGGGAGAGTCCCGAACCCGGCAACTACGTCGTCAAGCTCCCCGGCACCCGCAAGCTGTCGACGACCGTCTCCCTCCTCCTCGGCCGGCACTCGCTCTCCCTCAACGCCTTCGTCATCCGCCACCCCGACGAGAACGAACCGGCCGTCCACCGCTGGCTGCTGGAACGCAACCTCAAGCTCTACGGCATCGGGTACGCCGTCGACCGCCTCGGCGACATCTACCTCACCGCGAAACTCCCCCTGGCCGCCGTCACCCCCGACGAGATCGACCGCCTCCTCGGCCAGGTCCTCGAAGCCGCCGACGGCGCCTTCAACACCCTGCTGGAGCTGGGCTTCGCCTCCGCCATCCGCAAGGAGCACGCGTGGCGGACCTCGCGCGGGGAGTCGACGCGGAACCTGGAGGCGTTCCAGCACCTGATCGAGCGCCCCCGCTCCGGCGACTGATCCCGCCCCGGACCGGATCAGCCGCGGGCGCCGCTCGCCCGGTACCGCCCCGGAGTGACCCCCACCAACCGCTTGAAGTGCCGGGTCAGATGGGCCTGGTCGTAGAAACCGGTGGCAGCGGCCACATCCGCCGGGGACCGTCCGGCGAGCAGCAGCCGCCGGGCCCGGTCGACCCGGCGGGACATCAGGTACTGGTGCGGCGCGATGCCGTAGGCGCCGCTGAACGCCCGTACCAGATGCGCCGGATGGGCGGGCACGAGCGCGGCCGCCTCCTCCAGCCCGATCCCCGGGACGACCCGCTCGTCGAGCAACTCCCGCAGTCGCCGGGCGAGTACGGGGTCCCGGCGCGCGGGGTCCCGGTCGCCCCCGGGGCGCAGATGGGTGCGCAGCCGCTCGCCGATCAGTGTCAGCCGGCTCTCCGCCTCCAGCTCGTCGCCGGGCAGCGCGAGCGCGGCGTGCAGCTGCCCGACCCGCCGCCGCAGCACCGGATCACGCAGGTCGGGCGCGTCCACGGCCGGTCCGATCAGCTCGTCGCCCAGCCGGGAGGCGTCCAGGTACAGGACGCGCTTGCGGAAGCCGTCCGGTGTCGCCGGGGAGCCGTTGTGCGGCACGTGCGGCGGCAGCAGCGACACCGTGTCGTGCGGGGTGCCGTGCTCGTGCCGGTCCAGGTCGTACCGTACGGCGCCGTCGTCGACGATGAGCAGCGTCCAGGCATCGTGGACGTGCATCGGATAGGCGTACTCGGTGTAGTGGGCGTGGAAGACCTCGACGACGCCCGGGACACGGGGGCGCCAGGCGGAGACGTTCCGCCGGTCCTTCCCCTGGTCGTCGCGCTGGCGGGCCATGCAAAAAACGTACAAGACCGGGCGGGGTGCGGGTCGGCAGTCTCACCGTATGAGCACGCACGAAGCAGCCCCCGAGGCTCCCGAGGCCGAGACCCCCGTCCGCTTCGACACCAAGATCGCCGTACTGCTGCGCGAGGACCTGGAGACCTGGCAGCGCCTCAACGTCACGGCCTTCCTGGTCAGCGGCCTGGGCCGGCAGTTCCCCGAGGTGATCGGGGAGCCCTACGAGGACGCGGACGCCGTCGGCTACCTGCCGATGTTCCGCCAGCCGGTGCTGGTCTTCGAGGGCACCAAGGAGACCCTGACCACTGCCCACGCGCGTGCGCTGTCGCGCGCCCTGCCCCGCGCCCTCTTCACGTCCGACCTCTTCACCACGGGCAACGACCGCGACAACCGGGCGGCGGTACGGGCCGTGGCGACGGCGGACCTGGACCTGGTGGGCCTCGCGGTGTACGGCCCGAAGAACGCGGTGGACAAGGTGCTGAAGGGGGCGCGGATGCACCCGTGAGCGCGCGGCGGGATCAGACGGCGCCGGCGTCGACCCGGGGCGCGGGGGCGGCGGACGTCTCCCGGGCGACCGGTGTCTCGTCGTCCGGCAGGCCCCGCATGAGCCACCCGTACCCGGCCGCCGCCACCGTGCCGACCACGGCGCAGATGCCCCACAGCCACTCGGCGCCCCAGTGGTCGATGACGAACCCGGACATCAGCGGGGCGACGAGGGCGGCGACCGACCAGGACATGGTGTACATGCCCTGGTAGCGCCCGCGCCCGTGCACGGGGGAGAGGCGGACGACGAGCCCGGTCTGGGTCGGCGCGTTGACGATCTCGGCCAGCGTCCACACGCACACGGTGAGGGCGAAGACGCCGACCGACCCGGCGAAGGCGGTGAGCCCGAAGCCGTACCCGGCCAGCAGCGACGAGCCGACGAGCAGCAGCCGTGGATCGCGGTGCTCGATGAACCGCGTGACGGGGATCTGCAGGACGACGATCAGGAAACCGTTGACAGCGATCGCGATCCCGAAGTCCGCGGGCGTGAACCCGGCCTCGCCCATGGCGACGGGCAGCCCCAGATACCCCTGCTGGAAGATCACGGCGACGAGGAAGGACAGCCCGACGACGCTCATGTACCGCCCGTCGCGCAGCACGGTGAACAGGGAGACGGCCGGTTCCTTGCCGCCCGGGACGTCGGCGGTCTTCTCCTGCGAGGGCCGTGACTCGGGCAGCTTCACGAAGACGAGGACGGCGCAGACGAGCGTCATCCCGGCCTCGATCAGGAACCCGGCGAGATAGCTGACCTCGGCGATGAACCCGGCCGCCATGGAGGAGATCGCGAAGCCGAGGTTGATCGCCCAGTAGTTGAGCGAGAACGCCCGGATACGGTCCTCGGGCCGCACGATGTCCGCCATCATCGCCTGCACCGCAGGCCGGGAGGCGTTGCTCGCCATGCCGACCAGGAAGGCGACGGCGGCGATGGCCACCGGGTCCCGCATGAAGCCGAGCAGCGCGACGGACACGGCCGTGGAGGCCTGCGCGACGAGCAGCGTCGGCCGCCGCCCCAGCCGGTCGGTCATCACCCCGGCGCCCAGCGACGACACGACCCCGCCGAGCCCGTGCAGGGCGGCGACCAGACCGGCGTACGAGGCGGAGTAGCCGCGGTCGATGGTGAGGTACAGCGCCATGAAGGTGGCGACGAAGGCACCGAGCCGGTTGACCAGGGTGCTGGTCCACAGCCACCAGAACTCGCGGGGGAGCCCGGAGACGGATTCGCGTGCGGCACGTCTGAGTCCGGCGACTGACATAGGTTTCCCCCCGAGGTGTCTGTGTCTGTGTCTGTGGCTGAGGCCGAGGCTGTGGATGTAAGCGGCTGACGCGGCGATCACAACTTACAAACGCCACCGATGCGGGGCTACTCGATTAACACTTTCCGTCAACCGTCCGCGCTTCGGGCGCCCCGCGCGGCCGGTGAGGGGCGTCGATTAGGCTCGGAAGCATGGCCGACGCACCGTACAAGCTGATCCTCCTCCGCCACGGCGAGAGCGAGTGGAACGAGAAGAACCTGTTCACCGGCTGGGTGGACGTCAACCTCACCCCGAAGGGCGAGAAGGAGGCGACGCGCGGCGGCGAGCTGCTCAAGGACGCCGGCCTGCTGCCCGACGTGGTCCACACGTCCGTCCAGAAGCGCGCGATCCGCACGGCCCAGCTCGCGCTGGAGGCCGCCGACCGCCACTGGATCCCGGTCCACCGCCACTGGCGCCTGAACGAGCGCCACTACGGCGCCCTCCAGGGCAAGGACAAGGCCCAGACCCTGGCCGAGTTCGGCGAGGAGCAGTTCATGCTGTGGCGCCGCTCCTACGACACCCCGCCGCCGCCCCTGGACCGCGACGCCGAGTACTCCCAGTTCAACGACGCCCGCTACGCGACGCTCCCGCCCGAGCTGCGCCCGCAGACGGAGTGCCTCAAGGACGTCGTCGGCCGCATGCTGCCGTACTGGTTCGACAGCATCGTCCCCGACCTTCTCACCGGCCGCACGGTCCTGGTCGCGGCCCACGGCAACTCGCTGCGCGCCCTGGTCAAGCACCTCGACGGCATCTCCGACGCCGACATCGCGGGCCTGAACATCCCGACGGGCATCCCGCTGTCCTACGAACTCGACGCCGAGTTCAAGCCGCTGAACCCGGGCGGCACGTACCTGGACCCGGACGCGGCCGCGGCCGCGATCGAGGCCGTGAAGAACCAGGGCAAGAAGAAGTAAGCGCCCGCGAGTAGGCCCCCTGCCTGCGGGTTCTCCGCCGGACAGGGGGTTTCTTGCTGTCCTTGGGGCCTCACCGGGCCCGGGCCGCCCCGTCGGCGATCATGAGGTGCCAGACCTCTTCCGCCCGCTGCCGCAGAGCGGGGAGGAGTTCCACGTTGTCTCCGCGTTGGGCGCTCTGCAGGAGTTCGGTGATGACTGCCAGCTCCGCGAAGCGCCCGTCCTCACTGTCGAGGACGGCGGAGAGTTCCCGGCGGACACGTTCGGCGGTCTCCGGCATGCCGATGCTGTAAGCGTGCAGCAGTGCGGCGTCGTACCCGGCCGGGGCGGTGCCCCAGCCCTCCCAGTCAAGGATGCCGAGTTCAGGTCCGGTCAGATTGGCCCAGTGCAGGTCGCCGTGTGCGGTGGACCATGAGGAAGGCGCAGTGGGGACGGGCCCGTCGAGGAAGGCGAGGTAGTGCGGCATGGCACGGTCCAGGTATGCCTGACGTACGGCCGTACGGTCAGTGTGGACGGTCGAGAGACTGGCTAGGGCTGTGCGCAGGTCGCTCCACCAGGGTGCCGCCAGGGGAGGGTCGGCAGTGAGGAGCGCAGGGGTGGGCGAGATGGTTTCGCCGACGGCGTGGTCGTACAACTCCGCCTTGTACGCGTTTCCACCCTCCACCCACTGCCGTACGAGACGTAGACCAGGGCGCGGCACCTGCCGGGGCACCAGCCGTTCGGCGTCTTCCGGCCCCGTCCACAATCTGCCGGTCGCCGATCGCCGGCGCCCTCACGCAACCGGCTGAGGCGAACCTTGGCCCTCCTGAGTGTCTAGCTGCGTGACAACGCCGACGCACACCCGCGAACAAACGTGGACGCCTGCGGAGCATCCATCCAGGTAGGAGCCCCCCAGGCAACCCCACCCAAGTTGCTTCGGGACGAAGAGGTCATGGGCTAAAGGCCGTCGCGCTCGACCAGTGAGCCGTCAGGGCTCAGTGTGTAGAAGTGCGGTGGATCCATGTCCTTCGCAACTTCGCGCAGGTTCGCTTCCTCCTCGGCGGGATCGGGCCCGTGCGGCTCTCGCACGTGAAATCCGTACAGCTCGATGGCGTCCGCGTCGATGTCGTCGGGCTCGGGACGGCCTTCGTGTACGAACCCGCAGAGCGCTCGCAGCGCGTCCTCGCCCAGCTCCAAGGGGTGGAAGGGCAGGGAATAGGGCTCTTCCTCCTTCCCGGGCCAGGGAACGATGTCGGCCGGGCGGTCGCCGGCCCAGTAGGGCAGTTCGAAGGGGAGCGGTTCGCCGATGCTCTCGATGATGCCGCTGTCCGGCGACAGGCTCAGGGAGCGGACGAGGTGACCGTCCTCCCACACGGCGAACGCCAGCCAGTCCACGACGCTGTGCATGGCGTGGAGGACGAGCCGTCGGCCGGCGCTCGCCGCCACGACGTGTTCCGGAAGCCGGGAAGGGGCGTCGATCATCACTTTCTGATCCCCGATGACCTCCACGCCCGGCCAGCTCGCTGCGCACGCCGTTCCCTCCGGCGGGTACACGCCGTCCCAGAGATTCGTGCCCTCGCACTGCTCGATCTCCCGGCCCGGGTAGAGCCGCTGCATCATGGCGACCGTCCGGTCGAGGTCCGCGGCCCCCACGCGCCGCAACAACCCCGGCACGTCGCCGTCCGCATACACCAGCAGCCCCGTCTTGGCTCCCAAAATCCCTCCCCAGAGCGTTACGCCTAATAGTGGGCGCACCTTAGCCGCGCGCGCTGACAAGGCGGCTCAACCTGCCTACCCGGCTGGGCTGTCTGACGCTGCTCGGCAGTGGCCAGTAACGACCAACGACGACCACCAGGCGCACAGGGCCCACCGCGTACGAGCGGGAAATCCGAGTCGGTAAGCCCTCGTCCCCGTCCATGCGGTGCATCGCGGGGACAGGGCCTACTGGTGTGCCGTATCAGGACGACGGCGGCCAGGCATCGGTCATCGTGAAGGCGACGACCGTTCCGCCGAAGGTGCTGGGACCGGAGTGCCACGAGTCGGCGATGGAGTCGACCAGCAGGAGTCCACGCCCGTGTGCGTCGCTGGCGTCGGGACACCTCAGCCGCACGCTCTCCGGGAGTCCCGAATTGTGCACCTCGACCCGGAGCGAGGCCCCCAGGCGGAACCACTCCACCCGGACGAGCCAGGGTGCGTCCGACTTGCCGTGTACGACGGGCGTTGGTCACCAGCTCCGAGAGCAGCAGGACACAGTCGTCGACCGAACAGATCGGTTGGTAGGGAGCGAGGAACTTCCGGAACCAGCGGCGGGCCCGGGGCACGGACTCGGCGACGGGGTGCAGCGTCATCGCGCCGATGCGCGGCGGCTCCTCAGACGGACAACGGTCGATCGCGTAGGACACCCGTACTCACTCCCCGCCGCTCAGGCCGCAAAGTGGGTGATGCCGCTTCCCTCTGTCCGTGCTGGCGAGCTTCCGAATTGGCACCTTCTCCTTCTCCGCTGACACCACGGCAGCCGAAGGACTGATCCCGTACGACGGCATACAGCACCCCTCATCCAGAAAGTCTCGCGACATCTCTAGACAGGTACTGTGGCCAACATCTCTAGAGACGTCAAGTTGCCTTACCCGAAGCGCCCTTGGGGGCCCCGGCGCTACTCGCAGCGAGCGAGGCCCCAACCTGTGGCCTAAGGTGTCTAGAGAAGGAGAGGAGGCCCACGGGATGGCCAACGCCGGAGACGACCGACGGCCCAAGTACCAGCGGATCGCCGACACCCTGCGCGAAGCGATCCGGTCGGGCGAGTACGGTCCCGGTGATCGACTCCCGGGGGAGAACGACCTCATGGCCACGCATGGTGTGGCCCGCATGACGGCCCGCCAGGCCTTGAGCGTCCTCAGGGACGAAGGCGTCGCCGAGGCCCGTAAGGGCGCCGGCGTGTTCGTCAGGGAGTTCCGGCCGCTCCGTCGTCGGGGCATCCAGCGTCTGGCTCACCAGGAGTGGGGCAACGGCCGGTCCATCTGGTCGACCGATATCGAGAACCGCTCACTCCAGGTGGACCAGGTCACGGTGTCCGAGGAAGCCGCGCCCGACGGCGTCGGTGCGGTCCTGGACCTGGCCGACGAGGAGACGGTGTGCGTGCGGCGCCGACGCTTCGTCCTGGACGGCAAGCCCGTGCTGCTCGCGACGAGCTACCTGCCCACGTCATTGGTCACTGGGTCTGCGATCACGCAGGAGGACACCGGGCCTGGTGGGACGTACGCCAGGCTCGCCGAACTCGGCTGCAAGCCGGTGCACTTCCGCGAAGAGGTCCGCTCCCGCATGCCGTCGCAGGACGAGGCGGCCCAGCTGGCCATGTCCGCGGGCACCCCGGTCATGCTCATCTGCCGCACCGCGTTCACGGACGAAGACCGCCCGGTCGAGATCAACGAGATGACGCTGGACGCCGCCTCGTACATCCTGGAGTACGGCTTCGACGCCTGAGCCCTGGGTGCTCGCGACCGGAAGAGAGCGCCTCAGTCGACCGTAGCCACGGTCACGGTGTCCGTGGCCCCCCGGTGCGCGGTCGGCTCTGGCAGGTCATCCATTGGCCATCGACGAAGCCCGACCGTCGGTTAGGTCCCGGACGTATCTCCGGGCCGCCCCCAGACAGGCCGGGGATGCAACCATTCCTCACAGAGCAGGAACCCTCGGAAGCCGACCGCGCGCTTGAGAGATTAAGGGCCGCCACTGACAACGTGTGTGTGGCTGCTACCCGTTGCAGGTCCCGGCGTCCTGGGTGCCGGGATCGGCCTCGTTGGCGACCGCGTACCCGGGCACTGACGGCCACCGCACCGTCAGCACCACGGACTCCTCCTCCGCGTACCAGGAGTGGTCGACGCCCCTGCCCCACACGACGTAGTCGCCCTGCTCGGCGAGGACGACGCTGCGGCCGGGGAAGTCCACCCGGAAGCGGCCGCTGATGAGGACCTGCAAGGCGGTGCGGTCTTCGCCGGTGACCCAGTGGGCGCGCTCGTCCCCCTTCGGGTGGACGCCCCACTTGATCTCCACGTCCTCGCTGTGCCGGGGGTCGGAGGCGTCCTTGAAGTGCCCCAGCAGCCAGCCCCGGTCCAGTGCCGCGTCCTTGCCCGCGTTGCCCACGTACACGCTGTCCGTCATGGTCCCGGAAGCTAGCAGGGAAAATCCGTAGCCCCGGTCCGCCTCTCCAGATACGGTCGCCAGCGCGTTCGTACCCGTGCTTCCCAGGCTGAGAGCAGGTTTCGTTCATGGCGTGTCGGATCAGTGAGCTGGTGCTCGGTTGTCGCGATCCCGAGGCGCTGGCGCGGTTCTGGTGCGAGGTGCTGGACTTCGTCGTGCTGGACCGCGAGGGGAACGAGTTCTTCGAGATCGGGCCGCGTGAGGGGTTCGGCGGACCGCAGCCGACGATCATCCTCAGTCGCCGGGACGAGCCGGAGCCCGGCAAGACCCGGCTGCACATCGACGTCAACGCCACCGACCGGGACCAGGACGCCGAGCTGGAGCGCCTCCTGAAGCTCGGGGCGCGCCGGGCCGACATCGGGCAGACCGGCGAGGAGTCGTGGCACGTCCTCGCCGATCCCGAGGGTAATGAGTTCTGCCTGCTCAGGACACGGCTCAACCCCCTCTGAGCGTCCGGAAACTCAGGCCGGTTCCACCGGGAGCCACAGTTCCGTCGTCGCCGTCGTGAAGTCGTCCGCGCGGTCCAGGACCGAGACGATCGACGGGCCGGGGCGCAGGCGCCACGGGTTGGAGGGGAACCACTCGGACGCGGTGGCCGCCCAGGTGGTCTGGAGGGCGTCCGGGTAGGGGCCCGAGCTGCGGAAGACCGCCCACGTGCCGGCCGGTACCTCGATGGCGTCGAGGTCGTCGGGGGCCGGAGTGCCGGCGGAGACCGCGACGCCGTGCAGGTAGGTCAGCTCGGTGCCCTCCGCACTGTCCTGGGCCACGTCGTCGCTGACCTGGAGCAGGCCGGCCGGTTCCGTGTCGCTGAGGGACTTCAGGCGGGCGTGGGCCTCCTGGGGGAGCGCGGCGATGTGCCGCTGGATGTGCGGGTTGACGCCCTCGTGGATGAGCGGGACGCGGGTCGCGTGTCCGATCAGGCGGAAGGCGGGGCGGTCGGTGAAACGGGTGTCCATGGAGGTGCTCCCCTCGACGGTCAGGCGGAACCTGAGCTGCGGTTGTGACCGAAGGGGGCCTCCCGCGCGGCGCACGTCGCGCGGCGCGGCGCCGTGAACCGACCGGAACGCGCGTCCGAACGCCTCCGTGGAGCCGTATCCGTACCGGACGGCGATGCCCAGCAGGTCGTCCCCGCCCCGTACGACGTCGGCGGCGGCGACGGTCATACGGCGCCGGCGGACGTACTCCGACAGCGGCATGCCCGCCAGCGACGAGAACATCCGGCGCAGGTGGTACTCGGTCGTGCCGAGCCCCGCGGCCAGCGCGGGGACGTCCGGTTCCTCGCCGAGGTGGTCCTCGACCAGGTCGACCAGCCGGTTCAGTGCCGAGATCATGGGGCCTCCCTTCGGCATCCACCGTGGCAGGGGGCGCACCGGCGGCGCCCGATCGCTCCGGTCCGGTTCGGTCAGGCGGGCGGCGACACCGGGGGCTGGTCCGGCCACGTGAACGCGTACCCGGGGTCGCCCCCGCGGGCCAGGCGTACGTAGCGGAGCAGTTCGCGGACGATGCCCGCGTTGCCCATCGCCCAGCCGGCCCGCGGTTCGAGGCCGGTCGGGGTGGACCGGAAGTCCACGTTGGACCAGCGGGTGCCCGCGCCGTCCCGGATCGCGCGGGCGGTCAGGTCCGTGACCAGGACGTCGGCGAAGTCGAAGGCGTCGCGCTGCTCGGCGATCCGGTCGCAGGCCAGGGCCAGGACGCCCGCGGTGCCGCAGCAGCGGCCGTTGTTGTCCCAGAAGCCGGGGCGCAGCCGCCGGGGGAGGCCGGAGTGGGTGACCGTGTGCCAGCAGCGGTCGGCCAGGGCGGTCCAGGCGGGGTCGGCGGTGATGTCCCGCAGGGTGCGGAAGAGCTGGGCGTCGCCGGAGGGGCCGTGGCACCAGCCGTAGCTGACCGGGTCGATCAGGTCCGGGAGGAACTGGGGGGTGGAGTGCGGGGCCAGGAATCCGTCGGGGCCCGCGGAGTCCCGGGCCACGACGTCGGCCGCGGCGGACAGCGCCAGGTCGAGCAGGTCCCCGCGGCCGGTGGCCCCGCCGACCCGGGCGAGGGCCAGGGCGATGCCGAGGGTGCCGTGCGAGACGTGGTGCAGGCGGGAGTCGGTGTCCGGGCGGTGGGGCCAGTGGACGCCGTTCGCGGTCCGCTCCGCCGTACGCAGGTACGGCTCCACTGCCAGGACGGCCAGGTCGGGGTCGCCGCACAGGAGGGCGCCCAGGCCGATGCCCGCGTTGCCGCCCATCAGCTCGAACAGCTCGCCCCAGCGGGTGCCGTCGAAGCGGGAGCGGACGAGGCGCAGGGCGCGGTCCGCCGCCTCCGCCGAGGCCGTGTCGCCCAGGGAGTCGTGGACGGATCGAAGGACCAGGGCCAGTCCGGTGCGGCCGAAGTACAGGGAGTCGTCGTCCAGGTCGTCGACGCGGGCGGCCAGGTCGCGGGCCGCGCGCAGGGCGGTGTCGGCGTACGCGTCGTCGCCGAAGTGCCGCCATGCCTCCAGGAGTACGGGGATGGTGCCCGCCGTGCCGTTGTAGAGCATCGGTTCGACGGCGTCCTCCGAGGGCCTGGTCGGCCAGGCGAGGCCGCCGTCGGGGGTCTCCCGCGCCACCCCCGTCAGCCACCGCAGCCCGTCCACCGCGATGTCCTCGACCTCGTCGACCGCCACGACCGTGGTTCCTGGTGCCGTCATGGGGTCACTCTCGCACCCGGGCTCTCCGGGCCCCAGTGTGCGTCGGGGTCAGTTCGCCGTCGTCAGGTGATGCGTGCGATCTCCCCGGCGTCCCCGCAGCGTCCGCCACACCGCCCCCAGGGCCAGCGACTGGACCAGCGCCGAGAGCGCGATGCCGCCGACGAAGAACCACGTCGGGGCGTCGCCGCCCCAGCCCGCCTCGCCGAGCCAGGCCACGAAGCCGAAGGCCGGGAAGGTGAACAGGGCCGGCCAGACCCAGATGAAGGAGGCGTCGGGGCCGGTCGCGAAGAGAGGCCCCGCCGCGGCGACGGCCATCGCGCCGCCGACCAGGGCGAGGTAGGCCGCCGAGACGCGGTTGGCGACGGTCAGGCGGGTCAGGGTGCGTATCCGGGTGGTGCGGGTGGTCTTCGTCATCGGGTCTCGGGCTCCCCGTGCTCGTCGTCTTCGTCCGGCTTCCTGTCTCCAGGGTCGGGCGGGAGCGGGGCCGGGACCTGAGTACCCGTACTCAAGTCGCGGGACGCGATACCTGCCGGGAAGCCCGGCCCGCCCCTGAGGGAGCCCTGCCCGGCTTATACCGACAGGGGGACTTCGTGGATCTCGTCCGCCTTGTGGCCCGCCCGTTCGTGCACACGCTGGACCGCCTCGGCCGACGGCCCCTCGGAGAGGCAGTAGATCGTGCCGGAGACCGGGTCCGCCCACGCCTGTTCGAAGTGGACGTTCTCGTCCTTCTCCAGAGAGAGGTCGGCCTGGTGGGCCTGGTGCAGCTGGTCCGAGGTGATGCCGTGCATCCCACGGTGTACGTCCATGAAATGAGTCATGGTGCCTCGCACCCCCTTCAGGGTCTTTCTTACAGGGTGCGCCCGTGTGACGGCCGGGGCGAACCCGGCCGTCACACCACCGTTCACAGCCTGCCGCTACCGCGTCAGCCGCACTGGCAGGGGCTGCCCGACTGGCAGCCGCAGCCGCAGCCCGAGCCGCAGCCGCAGGCGGCGATCAGCGGGAGGCTGCGGATCTCGGTGGGCTGCTCGGTGGGGCGTTCCTGTGCGGGGTCGGGCTTCGTGCTGGGGGAATCGGCCATGGTTCCTCCTGGAAGCGGGTGCCGGGGACCCGGGCGTGTGGGTCCATTGCACGCCCCCAACGGCCGTCGCATCAACGGCGCACGGAAGCGAACGTGCGCTCCATTGCGCCGTTGACGCGCGCGGGCCTCAGGCCCCTCGGACCCTCAGGACCTCGGCCCCTCAGGCCCCTCCGACCCTCAGGACCTCAGCCCTTCAGGCCCCTCCGACCCTCAGGACCTCGGCCCCTCAGGCCCCTCCGACCCTCAGGACCTCAGCCCTTCAGGCCCCCTCGACCTGTGTCGCCGGCTGGATGTCCGACTGGAGGTCGTCCGCGTGCTCGCCGGTGACCAGGTAGACCACCCTCTTGGCGACCGCCACCGCGTGGTCGGCGTAGCGCTCGTAGTAGCGGCCCAGGAGGGTGACGTCGACCGCCGTCTCGATGCCGTGCTTCCAGCGGTCGTCCATCAGGTGCTGGAAGAGGGTGCGGTGCAGGAGGTCCATCGCGTCGTCGTCCTGCTCCAGCTGGAGGGCCAGGTCGACGTCCTTGGTGATGATCACCTCGGCGGCCTTCGCCATCAGGCGCTGCGCGAGCTGGCCCATCTCCAGGATGGTGGCGTGCAGGTCGTGCGGCACCGCGCGCTCCGGGTAGCGCAGCCGGGCCAGCTTGGCCACGTGCTGGGCCAGGTCGCCCGAACGCTCCAGGTCGGCCGACATCCGCAGCGACGTGACGACGATGCGCAGGTCCGTCGCCACCGGCTGCTGCCGGGCCAGCAGGGTTATCGCCCGGGCCTCCAGCTCGTGCTGGAGGGCGTCGACCTTCCGGTCCGCCTCGATGACGGCCTCCGCCAGCTTCAGGTCGGAGTCGAGGATCGCGGTCGTGGCGCGTCCGATGGCCGACCCGACCAGCCGGGCCATCTCCACCAGACCGTCACCGATCGAATCAAGTTCCTCGTGGTACGCGTCCCGCATCAGGATTCCCTCTCGTACGTGTTGTTCGGGGGCTCGCAGACCGGCTCGCGCCCCCGCCGTGCCCCACGCTTACACGTTCCGGCCTGTACGCGTCCGTTTCCGGCACCCCAAATGAACCGTCCCTGGCTCCAAGGTGAACTCTGGGCGACGAGTGTTCGAGGTCGCACCCCGATGGCTGGGGCGGGACGGTTCGGCGTGCCTAACCTGGAGCCATGGACGTGAACGCGGCGGTCGCCGCAGTGGCAGCGATCGCCGGAGTACTCACCGGCGTCATCGCCGTGCTGGCGTTCCGCTGGAGCGAGCGGGAGCAGAAGCGCCCCACCCGCACCTCGCTCCACACGGACCCCGTGCTGCCGCCCGGTGTCGACACCGTCCTGTCCGTACTGCGCTCCTCCGCGGTCGTCCTCGACGAGGCCGACGCGGTGGTGAAGGCCAGCTCGGCGGCGTACGCCCTCGGCCTGGTCCGGGGCGGCAAGCTCGCCGTCGAGCCGATGCTGCAGATGGCCAGGGACACCCGGCGGGACGGCGAGATACGGCAGGTCGAGCTGGACCTGCCCCGGCGCGGGAACGGGCGGGGGGAGGCCCTCGCCGTCTCCGCACGCGTCGCGCCCCTCGGGTCGCGGCTGGTGCTGCTGCTGGTCGAGGACCTCACCGAGGCCCGCCGCATCGAGGCCGTACGGCGCGACTTCGTCGCCAATGTGAGCCACGAGCTGAAGACACCGGTGGGGGCGCTCTCGCTGCTGTCCGAGGCCGTGATGGACGCGGCGGACGACCCGGAGGCCGTCGAGCGGTTCGCCGGGCGGATGCAGATCGAGGCGACCCGGCTCACCAACCTCGTGCAGGAGCTCATCGACCTCTCCCGGGTCCAGAACGACGACCCCCTCGACGACGCCGAGCCCGTCCGGGTGGACGAGCTGGTCGCCGAGGCCATCGACCGCTGCCGGCACGCGGCCGGCACCAAGCAGATCACCATGGCCGCCGGAGGAACGGCGGATCTGCACGTACGCGGCAACCGCGGCCAGCTCGCCGCCGCCCTCGGCAACCTCGTGGAGAACGCCGTCAACTACTCGCCGGCCCGCACCCGCGTCGGCATAGCCGCCCGCCGTGTCGCCGCCCCCGGCGGCGACCTGATCGAGATCGCCGTGACCGACCAGGGCATCGGCATCTCGGAGAAGGACAAGGAGCGCGTCTTCGAGCGCTTCTACCGCGTCGATCCGGCCCGCTCACGGGCCACCGGAGGCACCGGTCTGGGTCTCGCGATCGTCAAGCACGTGGTCGCCTCGCACGGCGGGGAGGTCACGGTGTGGAGCGCCGAAGGCCAGGGCTCCACCTTCACCCTGCGACTGCCGGAGGCGGGCCTGGCCCGCGACCGCGTGCAGCGGGGGTCCGACCGCGCCGGGCTCAGCGACGAGACCGAGCGGTCGTCCGCAACCCCCCAATCCCCCCATACATCCCCGTACGAAACGTTTCCCGCCCCGGAGGTCCTTCCGTGACCCGTGTGCTCGTCGTCGAGGACGAGGAGTCCTTCTCCGACGCCCTGTCGTACATGCTCCGCAAGGAGGGCTTCGAGGTCGCCATCGCGACCACCGGCCCCGACGGACTCGACGAGTTCGAGCGCAATGGCGCCGACCTCGTGCTCCTCGACCTGATGCTGCCCGGCCTGCCGGGCACCGAGGTCTGCCGCCAGCTGCGCGGCCGCTCGAACGTTCCCGTGATCATGGTGACCGCCAAGGACAGCGAGATCGACAAGGTCGTCGGCCTGGAGATAGGGGCCGACGACTACGTCACCAAGCCCTTCTCCTCCCGCGAGCTGGTCGCCCGCATCCGTGCCGTACTGCGCCGGCGCGGCGAGCCGGAGGAGGTCGCCCCCGCCGCCCTGGAGGCCGGGCCCGTCCGCATGGACGTGGACCGGCACGTGGTGACCGTCGGCGGCACCAAGGTCGACCTGCCGCTGAAGGAGTTCGACCTGCTGGAGATGCTGCTGCGCAACGCCGGCCGCGTGCTGACCCGCATGCAGCTGATCGACCGGGTGTGGGGCGCCGACTACGTCGGTGACACCAAGACCCTCGACGTCCACGTCAAGCGGCTGCGCGCCAAGATCGAGCCCGACCCGGGCGCGCCGCGGTACCTGGTGACGGTGCGCGGGCTGGGCTACAAGTTCGAGCCGTAGGCCGGCCCACCGGCCGGGTGGCCGGGCCGGTCCGCCGGACACGGCGAAGGGCGGGACCTCACGGAGAGGTCCCGCCCTTCGGTCGTACGCCAGTGCGTCCGTACGGTGCTCAGTGGCCGGCTTCGGTGCCGGTGCTGGACTCCTGGGAGGTGCCGTCGGTCTCCGTTCCGGTCCCGTTCGCCTCACCGGAGGGCTCGCCGGTGGACCCGCCCGCCCCGGCCGTCCCGCCGTCCGCCGGGGCGCCCGAGGACTCCCCGTCGGCCGGCTCGCCCGAGGTCTGCGCGGAGGCTTCCCCGGACGGCTGCGCGGAGGCGCCCGGGGCCGCCGGGGTCTCGCTCGGGCCCCAGTCGGAGAAGTAGCTCTTGGCGGGGACGACGAACGCGCGCAGGCTCACGGCGCCGGTCTCGCTGAAGTTGAAGGTGATCTTCTGCGCGTTGCCGTCCTTGATCGCCTCACGGCTGCTGGGCAGGACGGCGGCGGCGTTGTCCTTGCCGCCGAGGATCAGGGAGCCGCCGGCCGGGACGGTCAGGCCGCCCTTCCGGCCCTTGGCGGGCTTCAGCTCGGCGGACTTGTCGGTGCCGGCCACGGTGACCGACTCGAGGGTCTGGTCCTTGTCGCCGCCGTTGAAGAGGGTGGCGGAGACCACGGCCGGGCCGGTCGACTCCAGGTCGGGCTGGGTGATGACGACCGCGTTCTGGATCTTGATGTGGCCCACGGACGTCGCGGCGTTGTCCGGCTTGATCTCCAGCGTCTGGGCGTTGTGACCGGCGCCGCACGCGGCGAGCGAGGCGATCGAGAACGCGATGGCGGCGGCGGCGAGGGCACCGCGTCGAAGGCTGCTGCTCACGGCGGCGGCAACTCCTTGGACTCGAGCGGGGTGGCGGCAACGGATAAAGCCGCCCTAAGTGGCTGTCAGCGGCCTTAGGCTACCGAGCCGTTCTCGGGCCGCCGCACCCGACCCTCCCCGAAGACCTCCCGCTTCGCTCGGCAGGCGGTAGGCCCCGGGCGCGGTCGGAGTGCCGTCCCGGCGGGGTCCGGGCGCCGGTCCGTGTTGTTCCGGAGGGCCGTTTAGCGGCTCGTACTCGTCCGACATTCAGCTATGAAGCCCTCCGCCATACAGGTCGCGGATCGGCAGGCGAAATTTCCGTGAAGGAATGCGTGGGGTGGCCGGGAATTGATCACCGGCGGGCCGGCCGGGGTGCCTCGTGATCAATTCCGGATTCGGCCGGAACCCCGACGCGGCCACCGAACGGAGTAGCGGAAGTCGCACACGCGGAACCGGACATATCGGGATCTTCGGGCAGGTGGCGGGGGCTCCGGATGTGTGTGACGTGCGTGTTTCGCCCGGCCTGAAGAGCCGCTCCGACCTGCGAATACTTTCTTCCGGCGGCCCGGCGCAGCACGTTCCTGTCGCTGTTGTCAAGCCCCGAGATATGCCCTGACCTGCGAAAACGCCATTCAGAAGACGCCGTTTCCGTGTTACCCTGGATAGCCACGGAAGGGGTACCTGTCACATGACGTTCAAGGTTGGCGACACCGTGGTCTATCCCCATCACGGGGCCGCGCTGATCGAGGCTATCGAAACTCGCCAGATCAAAGGCGTGGACAAGACCTACTTGGTGCTGAAGGTCGCCCAGGGCGACCTGACGGTACGTGTGCCAGCGGACAATGCGGAGTTCGTCGGCGTGCGTGATGTGGTCGGTCAGGACGGGCTGGACCGGGTCTTCGAAGTACTGCGCGCGCCGTACGCCGAAGAGCCCACGAACTGGTCGCGTCGTTACAAGGCAAACCTGGAGAAGCTCGCCTCCGGCGACGTCATCAAGGTCGCGGAAGTCGTACGCGATCTGTGGCGCCGGGAGCGCGAGCGCGGACTCTCCGCAGGTGAGAAGCGCATGCTCGCCAAGGCCCGCCAGATCCTGGTGAGCGAGCTCGCTCTCGCGGAGAACACCAACGAGGACAAGGCGGAGGCCCTGCTCGACGAGGTGCTCGCCTCCTGACCTGAGGCGAGGCGCAGACCGTCAGCCACTCGGTTCAGCGCACTGAAATGCCGCGGTGCCCGATGACATCCTTGCTGTCGCCGGGCGCTGCGGCATGTTCGTACCCGCACACGGTTTCCGGCATCCTGACGTCCGGATGCCGGTGATCCTCGTACGCTCATCCCGGGAGGTTTCCCCGGGCCCTGGCGTGCCGGGCCCGGGCTGCTGGCTCGACCAGGGTCACGGAAGGGTCCGGTCAAGGCATCGCGCCCGGCACGGTGAGGCCATACCCAACTAGGTCGAGCACACAAACCTGACAGGAACCGATGTCTGACGAATCGCGTCCCTCACCCATCGAGACGCCTGCCGCGGACCGTCCGCACCCCAGGACCGCCGCCGTGATTCCGGCCGCGGGCCGGGGCGTACGGCTCGGTCCGGGCGCCCCCAAGGCCCTGCGCGCGCTGGGTGGCACGCCCATGCTCATCCACGCGGTCCGGGCGATGGCAGCCTCCCGCGGGGTCTCCCTCGTGGTGGTCGTCGCCCCGCCCGACGGCGCGGGTGAGGTCAAGAGCCTTCTGGACGCGCACGCGCTGCCCGAGAGGACGGACTTCCTCGTGGTGCCCGGCGGCGAGACGCGGCAGGAGTCCGTACGGCTCGGCCTGGACGCACTGCCGCCCGAGTACGACATCGTCCTGGTGCACGACGCCGCCCGGCCGCTGGTGCCGGTGGACACGGTGGACGCGGTGATCGACGCCGTACGGGAGGGCGCGCCCGCCGTGGTGCCGGCGGTGCCGCTCGCCGACACCGTCAAGCAGGTCGAGCCCGCCGCGGTGCCGGGCGAGCCGGAGCCCGTGGTGGCGACGCCGGAGCGGGCGCGGCTGCGCGCGGTGCAGACCCCGCAGGGATTCGACCGGGCGACGCTGGTGCGGGCCCACGGGACGGTGACCGACGACGTCACCGACGACGCGAGCATGGTCGAGCAGCTCGGGCTCGCGGTGGTGGTGGTGCCGGGGCACGAGGAGGCGTTCAAGGTGACGCGCCCGCTCGACCTGGTGCTCGCCGAGGCGGTGCTGGCGCGCAGGAGGCTGAACGATGGGTTCTGAGGGTTCCGGGACGGACGGGCTCCCCCTGCTGCCGCGGGTCGGGATCGGTACGGACATCCACGCCTTCGAGGACGGGCGTGAACTGTGGTGCGCCGGGCTGAAGTGGGAGGGCGAGGGGACCGGGCTGGCCGGGCACTCCGACGCGGACGTCGTCGCCCACGCGGCGTGCAACGCGCTGTTCTCGGCGGCGGGGGTCGGGGACCTGGGGCAGCACTTCGGTACCGGGCGGCCGGAGTGGTCCGGGGCGTCCGGGGTGACGCTGCTGACGGAGGCGGCGCGGATCGTGCGGGCGGCCGGGTTCCGGATCGGGAACGTCGCGGTGCAGGTGGTCGGGGCGCGCCCGAAGATCGGCAAGCGGCGGGACGAGGCGGAGGCGGTGCTCTCCGGGGCGGTGGGGGCGCCGGTGTCGGTGTCGGGGGCGACGACGGACGGGCTCGGGTTCCCCGGGCGGGGGGAAGGGCTGATGGCGGTGGCCACGGCGTTGGTCGTGCGGGTGCCCTAGCCGGGCGGGGGCGGTGTGAGCGGTGCCGTCGGGGGACGCGCCGTGCGGGGCTCCGCCCCGCGCCCCGCCAGGGGCTCCGCCCCTGGACCCCGCCTGTGCCCACCCGCCACCCGACTCGGTTGGGCAAGAGGTGGGCACCAACGTCGACTCTGTGCCCTTGGCACTGCTCGGCGCCTACTACCCTGGACCCGTGACTATTCGCCTGTACGACACCAGCGCCCGGCAGATCCGTGACTTCGCCCCCCTCACGCCGGGCTGCGTCTCGATCTACCTGTGTGGCGCCACCGTGCAGGCCGCCCCGCACATCGGGCACATCCGGTCGGGGCTGAACTTCGACATCATGCGCCGCTGGTTCGCCTACCGCGGCTACGACGTCACGTTCATCCGCAACGTCACCGACGTCGACGACAAGATCATCAAGAAGTCGGCCGAGCAGAACCGCCCCTGGTGGTCCATCGGGTACGAGAACGAGCGGGCGTTCAACGACGCCTACGCCGCCCTCGGCTGCCTGCCGCCCACCTACGAGCCGCGCGCCACCGGCCACATCACCGAGATGGTCGAGATGATGCGCGGCCTCATCGAGCGCGGGCACGCCTACGAGGCCGAGGGCAACGTCTACTTCGACGTACGGTCCCTGCCGGGCTACCTGTCGCTGTCCAACCAGGACCTCGACGACCTGCGTCAGCCCTCCGAGGACGGCGAGACCGGCAAGCGGGACCCGCGGGACTTCGCCATGTGGAAGGCGGCCAAGCCCGGGGAGCCCAGCTGGGAGACGCCGTGGGGGCGGGGACGGCCCGGCTGGCACCTGGAGTGCTCCGCCATGGCCCACAAGTACCTGGGCGAGGAGTTCGACATCCACGGCGGCGGGATCGACCTGATCTTCCCGCACCACGAGAACGAGATCGCCCAGGCCCGCGGCTTCGGCGACGCCTTCGCCCGGTACTGGGTGCACAACGCCTGGGTCACCATGAGCGGCGAGAAGATGTCCAAGTCGCTCGGCAACAGCGTGCTCGTGAGCGAGATGGTCAAGCAGTGGCGGCCGGTCGTGCTGCGCTACTACCTCGGCACCCCGCACTACCGCTCGACCATCGAGTACAGCGAGGAGTCCCTGCGCGAGGCCGAGTCGGCGTACGCGCGGATCGAGGGCTTCGTGCAGCGCGTCACCGAGCTGGCCGGCCACACCGTCGAGCCCGCCGCCGAGGTGCCGCCCGCCTTCGCCGAGGCGATGGACGACGACCTGGGCGTCCCGCAGGCGCTGGCGATCGTGCACACCACCGTCCGGCAGGGCAACAGCGCGCTGGCCGCCGACGACAAGGACGCGGCCGTCGCCCGGCTCGCCGAGGTGCGGGCCATGCTCGGCGTCCTCGGCCTGGACCCGCTGGACGCGCGGTGGGCGGGCGAGCAGGAACAGGGCGAGGACCTGCGGCACGTCGTCGACAGCCTCGTACGGCTCGTCCTCGACCAGCGCGAGGCCGCGCGGGCCCGGAAGGACTGGGCCACCGCCGACGCCATCCGCGACCAGCTCGGACAGTCCGGACTGGCCATCGAGGACAGCCCGCAGGGACCCCGCTGGAGCCTCGGCCCCCGCTGACCCGGCGGGCCGGCGGGACCCGGACCCGTAGATCGATTGTGCCGCCCGGCCCTCCGGGCGGCACACTGCATAAGACGCACGTACGACGCACACTCCCGTAGAGAGCGGAGACAGGTAACTCATGGCCGCGAACAACCGCCGCATGTCCGGCAAGAAGGGCGCGCAGGTCGGCAGCGGCGGCAAGCGACGCCGGGGCCTGGAAGGCAAGGGGCCGACGCCCCCCGCCGAGATGCGCAAGGGGCACGCCAAGCAGCGCGCCGCCAACGCCAAGGCGCGCCGCACCACCGGACGCCCGCAGCAGCGGCGCGGTGGCGGCCGGTCGGCGTCCGAGCTGGTCGTCGGACGCAACCCGGTCTACGAGGCGCTGCGCGAGGGCGTGCCCGCCTCCACGCTCTACGTCCAGCAGTTCATCGACAACGACGAGCGGGTGCGCGAGGCCCTTCAGCTCGCCGCCGAGCGTGGTGGCATCAACCTCATGGAGGCGCCGCGCCCCGAGCTGGACCGGATGACCAACGGGCTCAACCACCAGGGGCTCGTGCTCCAGGTGCCGCCGTACGAGTACGCGCACCCCGAGGACCTGGTCGCCGCCGCCCACGACGAGGGCGTGGACCCGCTGATCGTCGCCCTCGACGGGGTGACCGACCCGCGCAACCTCGGCGCCGTCGTCCGCTCGGTCTCCGCCTTCGGCGGCCACGGCGTCGTCGTGCCCGAGCGGCGCGCGGCCGGCATGACGGCGGGCGCCTGGAAGACGTCCGCCGGTACGGCAGCCCGTACGCCGGTGGCGCGCGCCACCAACCTCACGCGGGCGCTGGAGTCGTACCAGAAGGCCGGCATCACGGTCGTCGGCCTCGCCGCCGACGGCGAGGCCGAACTCGGCGACCTGGCGGCCCTCGACGGTCCCGTGGTCATCGTCGTCGGCAGCGAGGGCAAGGGCCTGTCGCGACTCGTCGGCGAAACCTGCGACTTCCGGGTCCGCATCCCGATGCCGGGTGGCGCCGAGTCGCTGAATGCCGGTGTGGCGGCGGGGATCGTGCTGTACGAGGCGGCGCGCAGGCGGGGCTGACTCCGGCTGGAACGGGTGTTCGTCGTATAGCCCGAACGGGGTGTTCGAGGCTGTCCGGACATGCTTGACGCGGTCCGGACAGATCGGGGCGGTCAAGGCAGTGTCCTAACGACACATCACTCGGTTAGATGAGTGTGGACACCAGAACACCCCGCACTCCCACGGGGGACCGCTCGTCGGGATACGACGACGCTCCCGCGCTGAGCATGGTGAAGGTGCCGAGCGATCCGGCGCAGGTCATCGTCAACCACGCGAGTTTCCGCGTGCAGTTCGGTGCCTCCGCGCGGCGGACCCAGTCCCCGCGGATCGCGCGGCACCTGAGCGCCACCCAGGACACCGCCCGCATGCCCGCCGCCCCGGCCGCGGGCCGTCGCCGCGCCGTCGTGTGGAGCGGGCGGTCCGACCCGGACGACACCGGCGCGCACCGGCTGCTCCAGGCGGTGCGGGCGGGAGCCGGTCACCACGCCGACGACCCGGCCGCCGACCGCTCGGGCGACGCCGGAGCCACGCAGGTCATCCCCCGGGTGGATTTCGACGGCGGCCCCCTGGACTACGACGAAGGCCCCGCCACCCAGACGCTCGAGACCCCCCTCGTCGGCGCCCAGCGCGGCCCGGTCCCCGACGGCACCCGGCTGCTGCCCGCGATGCGCACCGTGGGCAGCGCCTACGACGAGCCGGCCTACGACGGAGCCGCCTACGGCCCGGAGGACTTCGGGACCGGGAGCGACGGCTACGACGACGGCTACGGCCCCGACGACGACCCGGACCAGGGCGAGCGGCGCCGCAGGCGCCGCGGCGACGATCCGGCGCGGCACGCCTACTTCCCCGGCCGCCGGATGAACCTCGGCGTCGTCCTGCTGCCCCTGCGCGTCTTCCTCGGCTTCATCTCCATCTACGCCGGCATGGGCAAGCTCTGCGACCCCGTCTACTTCGACGGCGGCGAACGCGGCTCCATGGTCAAGTGGCTCAACACCCTGCACCCCTGGGACATCGCCGAGCCCCTGCGCCAGTTCGCCCTCGCCCACCCCGTGGGCGCCGGGCTGGTCATCGCCTTCCTCCAGGTGCTGGTGGGCGTCCTGACCGTCCTCGGGTGCTGGCAGCGCGTGGCAGCCGTCATCGGCGCCGGCCTGTCCGCCGCGCTCCTCGTCACCGTCAGCTGGAAGAGCGTCCCGGTCTACGACGCGCCCGACATCATCTACCTCGCCGCCTGGTCCCCGCTGATCATCGCCGGAGCGCCCGTCTACTCCGTGGACGGCAGGCTCGCGGGCAGTGCCTGGCGCCGGCTCGGGCCCCGCTCCGACATCTGGGACCTGCGCCGCTACGTCCTGCGTCGCGGCGCCGTCATCACCTTCCTGGTCGCCGGTGTCACCCTCCTCGTCGGCTCCGTCCTCGGCGGTGCCGTCCGGGACGCCGACCGCGTGGTGGTCCCCGGGCCCGGCGAGGCCCCGCGCAACGAGCTGCCCGGCTCCCCGCTCCCGCGGGACCCCGGCACCCGCGAGCCGAAGACCTCCTCCCCGGAGGCCTCCGCATCCCCCACCCAGGGCGCCACCAACGGCGCGTCCGCCCCCGCGGAGGACTCCGCGACCACCCCGGGCGCGACCCGCCGCAGCGACGGCACCTCCACCGGCGGCGGTACGCCGAGCCAGACCCAGGGCACCACGGGCCAGGCCCCGCCGCGGCAGTCCGCCCCGGCCGGCCAGGCGCCGAGCACCACGGCAGGACCGACCGCGGGCGGCACCACGACCGGCGGCAACGGCGGCTCCACCGGCGGCGGCACCGGCACCGGCAGCGGTGACGGCGGCGGCTCCTCCTCCACCGGAGAGCCCGGCGGCCGTCTGGTGGGCGGCCTCCTCGGCTAGCGGCAGCACGCCCCCGACGCAGTACGGCGGCAGGGCCCCGCACCTCGTGTGCGGGGCCCTGCTGCCGTACCGCCTACCTGCGGGGCCTCGGCGGCGCGCTCAGCGGCCTGCCAGGGCCGCCAGTTCCCGGGCCGCCTCGGTCAGGTCCTTCGCGGTGTCGATCGCCCGCCAGTAGGAGCCCTGGGGGATCGGGAAGCCGGCCAGCCGGCGCTCGCGGGCCAGTCGGGGGAAGGTGGTGCGCTCGTGGTCACCGCGCTCCGGGAGCATCGCGGCGAACTCCGGCGAGAAGACGTACACGCCCGCGTTGATCTCGAAGGTCGACGGCGGCGCCTCGATGAAGTCGGTGATGTGGCCGAAGCCGTCCGTCTGGACGGCGCCCCACGGCAGCCGCGGGCGGGCCAGGGCGAGGGTCGCGACGGCGTCCCGCTCGGCGTGGAAGTCGGCCATGTCGCGCAGCGAGAAACGGGTCCAGATGTCGCCGTTGGTGGCGTACCAGGGCCGGTCCGGGTGCGGGAGGTGGGCGGCGGCGTGCCTGAGGCCGCCGCCGCGGCCCAGCGGCTCGGTCTCCACGACGGTGGAGACGGAGAGCGGCAGGTCGGCGCTCTTCAGCCAGTCCTGCAGCACCTCGGCCAGATGACCGCAGGAGACCACGACGTCGGTGACGCCCTCCTCGGCGAGCCAGGCGAGCTGATGGCCGATGATCGGAGTCCCGGTGCCCGGGATCTCGACCATCGGCTTGGGCCGGTCGTCGGTGTAGGGGCGCAGCCGGGAACCCTGTCCGCCGGCCAGGACGACGGCTTGAACGGGGCGGCGGGACGCGGCGTTCGGATCGGTCATGCCCGAACTGTACGCGGCGCCTCCGCCCGCCCCCGAAGGGTGCTCAGCTGTGCGCGGCCAGGACGCCCGAGGCGAAGGCGGTGTCGCAGACCGGGCGGGCGTACGACTGGGCGCGCGTCGGGCCGTAGACCTTCACCGCGGCCCGGCCGAGGGCGCGGGCGATGGTCGCGCAGTGGTCGGCCAGCGACGGGCGTTCGTTCACCGCCTGCTGGAGGTGGGTGAGGGCGACGCCCGGGTCCTCCTCCTGCAGCTCGGTCAGCAGCCGGTCGCGCAGTACCTCGTGCGGGGCGCGGGCGGCGCGGGCGGAGGAGGCCTTGGCGGAGGACGCCTCGGACGCGGCGAGCACCGAGTCCGAGGGATCCCCGGACCAGTTGACGCGGGTGACCGCGAGAGTCCCGGAGAGCACCAGGACGACGGGCAGGACGAAGGCGAGAGAGCGGCCGATCCGGCGGGCGGGGCCCCGGCCGCGTCGCGTCTGTCGGGTGGTGGAGTGCTTCACGGAGTGCTTCACGCGAGTGAGGGTAGCGCCCGGTAATGATTTGGCGACATTTAGTCACCCCTTCGGGGGATGAAGAGTGGTCTTCTGCGGGGTAGGGGGTTGACGAACACCGGTCGAAACGTCCGTTGTGCCGGGGTATTTGTCGACAACGAAAAGAGCCCCGCAGCAGGCCGCGGGGCTCTTTTCGTCAACGCGGGTGAAAATCACCCGGTCGCGTGGTTTCTCGGCGAGGGGTTTCGCGGGGGGACGACCCGCGTCACCGCCCTCAGTCGGTGAGGCGCTCCCCCGTGGAGGACGAGAAGACGTGCGTCTCGCCCGGACGCGGCACGACGTGGACGGTCGCGCCCTTCTCCGGCACCGCGCGGCTGCTGACGCGGACCACCAGGTCCCTCGTCTCGCCGCCGACCTCGACCGTGCCGTAGACGTAGCCGTCGGCGCCGGTCTCCTCCACGACGTTCACCGAGACCGCGAGACCGGCCGGGGCGTCGGCCGAGTCCTTCGACAGGGTCTTGGCGGCGCCGCCGTTCAGCTCCACCACGTCGAAGTGCTCCGGGCGGACGCCGACGGTGACCGTGCGGTCGCCCTTGTCGGAGGCGGCCTTCAGGGCGTCGCGGTTGACCGGGACGACGCTGTTGCCGAACTTCACGCCGCCGTCGGTGATCGGGACCTCGACCAGGTTCATGGCCGGGGAGCCGATGAAGCCGGCGACGAAGAGGTTGGCGGGCTTGTCGTACATGTTCCGCGGGGTGTCGACCTGCTGGAGCAGACCGTCCTTGAGGACCGCCACGCGGTCGCCCATCGTCATGGCCTCGACCTGGTCGTGGGTGACGTAGACGGTGGTGATGCCCAGGCGGCGCTGGAGTGAGGCGATCTGCGTACGGGTGGAGACACGGAGCTTGGCGTCCAGGTTGGACAGCGGCTCGTCCATGAGGAACACCTGCGGCTCACGCACGATCGCGCGGCCCATCGCCACACGCTGGCGCTGACCGCCGGAGAGCGCCTTCGGCTTGCGGTCCAGGTACTCGGTGAGGTCGAGGATCTTCGCGGCCTCCTCGACCTTCTGCCGGATCTCCGCCTTGTTGACGCCGGCGATCTTCAGGGCGAAGCCCATGTTGTCGGCGACCGACATGTGCGGGTACAGCGCGTAGTTCTGGAACACCATGGCGATGTCCCGGTCCTTCGGCGGCAGGTGCGTCACGTCGCGGTCGCCGATGCGGATGGCGCCGCCGTTCACGTCCTCGAGCCCCGCGAGCATCCGGAGCGAGGTGGACTTGCCACAACCGGACGGGCCGACCAGGACGAGGAACTCGCCGTCCGCGATGTCGATGTCGAGACCGTCGACGGCGGGCTTCGTGGAACCCGGGTACACGCGGGTCGCCTTGTCGAACGTAACAGTGGCCATGGTGAAGGGCCCCCTTCTACCGGCAGGAACGTGCCGGACGATCCGTTGTAGGAAGGTGGTGGTGTAGTCCACACGGGTGAAGCTGAGCAGGACGGTACCCGGCGTTCACCTGATCTGTCAGTAGCTGGAGGTCGGTGAATTTCGCCGAAACTTTCGAATCCCATCGTTCACCGGCTCTGTGTACAGTGGAGCAGCCTGCGCGCGCCCGCCGCGCGCGTGCCTCCTTAGCTCAGCTGGTCAGAGCGCCGCTCTTGTAAAGCGAAGGTCGTCGGTTCGAATCCGACAGGGGGCTCCGCACCCGGTACGCCGACGCCCCCGCGATCATGGATCGCGGGGGCGTCGGCGTTCGGTGCCGGTTACTTGCCCTGCGGCAGGGGCTCCGCCTCGCAGACCGTGCCGGGCTTGGGAAGCGTGCCGTTCAGCAGGTAGGCGTCGACGGTGCCCTGGACGCAGGTGTTGCCGCTGTCGTAGGCGCCGTGGCCCTCGCCCTCGTACGTCAGCTCGACGCCCACCTTCTCGCCGAGGCGCTCCGCCATGCGGGCGGCGCCCTCGTAGGGGGTCGCGGGGTCGCCGGTGTTGCCGACGAGCAGGACGGGGGCTGCACCGGGGGCGCTGACCTCGGGGTGCCGGGCGGCTCCGGGGACCGGCCAGCCGTCGCAGGACAGGGCGCTCCAGGCGAGGCCGGGGCCGAAGAGGGGGGAGGCCTCGAGGAAGTCCGCCAGGCGGGACCGGACGTCCGCGACGGTGTAGCGGCTGCTGGAGTCGTCGCAGGTGATGGCCCGGAAGGCGTCGTCCTCGTTGCTCTCCTCGTCGGTCGTGTCGTCGTCGGTGTCACCGCCCGCGCCGTGCTGGCCGAGGGCTTCGGCGAGGTCGTGGAGGACTTCGCCGTTGTCGTCGGCCGCGGCTTCCAGGCCGGCGCGGAGAGCGGGCCAGTACTCCTGCCGGTAGAGCGCGCCGCTGATGGCGTCGACCAGTTCGTCGCCGTCGAGTTCGCCGCCGCCGGAGGTGGTGAGGGGGGTGTCGTCGAGGGCCTCTTCGAGGCCGACGGTGAGGTCCACGATGTCCTCGGCGTCGTCGCCGAGTGCGCAGCCCTGCCGGGCGCACCAGGCGGCGAAGTGCTCGAAGGCGAGCTGGAATCCGCCGGCCTGGGCGAGGGCCTCCGCCATCTGGTCGTGGGTGGGGTCGACGACCCCGTCGAGTACGGCGCGGCCGACGCGCTCGGGGAACAAGTGGGCGTAGACGCCGCCGAGTTCGGTGCCGTAGGAGATGCCGAAGTAGTGGAGCTTCTCGTCGCCGAGGACCTGGCGCATCAGGTCCATGTCCTGGGCGGCCTGGGTGGTGCCGACGTAGGGGAGGACGTCGCCGGAGTTCTTCTCGCAGGCGGCCGCCGTCGCCCGGTTGAACCGGACGAGCGCGTTGGTCTCGTCGCCGCCGTCGTCGGGGGTGTTGTCGATGTCGTCCTCGTCGGGGAGGCCGGCGTCCAGGCAGCGCACGCCCTCGCTGTTGCCGACGCCGCGCGGGTCGAAGCTGACGAGGTCGTAGCGGGTGCGGAGCTTCTCGTAGTCGGGGGCGAGACCGGGGAGGGTGGCGACGCCGGAGCCGCCGGGGCCGCCGAAGTTGAAGAGCAGGGAGCCGATCCGGTCGTCCGGGGCACCGCTCGCGCGGGCGCGGATCAGCGCGAGGCCGATGGCCTCGCCGGAGGGGTTCTTCCAGTCCAACGGCGTGCGCAGGGTGGCGCATTGCCACCGGGTGCCGTCGGGGAGCGCGCCGGGGGCCTCGCCGCCGCCCTGGATGGGGGCGGGGGCGGGGCAGTCCCGCCAGGTCGGGGACTGCTCGCGGAGGTCGTTCAGGGCCTGGGCGTCGGTCGTGGTGCCACCGGTGTCGCCGTGCCGTTCCCCGTCCCGGGCCGGGGGCGCGCAGGCCGCGAGGGAGGAGGCGAGCAGGGTGGCCGTGGACAGCAGGACGGCGGTGGATATCGCTCGTGCTGTGGGCATGGCCTCAGCCTCCGGTGGCCCGGAGGGCGGCGCATGGTGTGGCGTCCGTTCGGGTGGGGGCCCCGCCGGTCCGCGACGGTGTGCGGCGGCGGGGCCCCGGGCCGGGTCAGGAGGAGCGGTTGGCGCTGGAGGGGCCGAAGAACTCGATCTCGGAGATGGCGACCTGCTTCTTGGCGGACGCCGCGTGGGCGGATTCGATGGTGAAGCGGACCTTGGTGACCTCGCCGACGCGGAACGGGCGTCGCTGGCCGCCGGCGCCCTGGTCCAGGGTGAGGTCGCGGGTCTTGATCGACCCGTCCTTCATGGTGATCGTCGCCTTGACGCGGTGCGGCAGGGCCGACTCCCGCAGCTTGTCGGCGCGGGTGGAGACACCGGGGGTGATGATCACGTCGAGCAGCCGGGTCGGCTCGGTGAAGCTGACCTCGACCCACTCGCCCTGGCCGGACTGCGAGATGCCCGGCCCCCACCAGGTGTTGCTGAGCTTGTCGATGAGGAGCTCCGGCTTGTGGCCGGGGAAGGAGTGCGAGGCCTTGATGGCGTCCGGGGAGACGGGGGCGCGCTTGGCGAAGTGGTCGCGGGTGTTCTGGACGCCGTCGGGGATGTACATGAAGCCGAGGACGACCAGGGTGGCCACGACGACGACGGTGATCCAGGTGCCGATGCGGTCGAAGACGCGGCGCAGGCGGGGGCGGTCGCCCGCCCACGGGGTCTCCTGGCGCCGTCCGCCGAAGAGCCGGCGCCACCAGGGGGCCCGCACGGCGGCCTGGTCGCCGCTCGCGACCAGGGGCATGGCGCAGCGGGCGCAGTAGTGGCGGTCGGGGCGGTTGGGCGTGGAGCACCACGGGCAGGGCGGGCCGTTGGCGATGTCCGGCTGGTGTCCGGGGGCGCGGACCTGCGGCCGGTCCGCGTCGGGGCGGCCGGGCAGGACGGGGGCGACGGTGGGCGGCGCCGCCGGGGCGGGGGCCTCGGGGTCGGCGACGGGGACGAGGAGGGAACGGGCCCGGTCGGACATGGTGTCGGTGAGCGCGTTCGGGGCGGGTGCCGAGGCGGAGGGCACCGGGGCGGTGGGTGCGGTCTCGTCGGTGCCGGGCGCGGGTGCGGCGGCGCCCTGGGCGTCGTCCGGGCTCCCGGCACCGCCCGCGCGGCCCGCGGCGCCCGTGGTGTTCCCCGAGTCCCCGGTGGCGGCCGGGGTGTCCGCGGTGCCCGCCGGGCGGCGCGGCTGGGGCAGCGTCGGGTTGTCCCCGAGGGCGCCGGCCGGTTCGTCGGCGCCCTGGGCGGGTGCCGGGGCGGATGCCGCGGCCGGGCGACCGGTGCGGGCCGGAGGGACGCCGGCGCCGGCGAAGGCGTCGAAGCCGGGGCCCTGGTCGGACGTGGCGGCCGCGGGCTGCGGGGTGCGGGCGGCGGCGCCGGCCTGGTCCCAGCTGAGTACGGCGCCGCACGCGTCGCAGAAGGACTGGCCCGGTTCCGCGCGGGTTCCGCACTCGGCGCAGTTCTGCGTGGTCATCTCTCCGGGGTCCTTTCGGAGGCGGTCACTTCGACCGTGTAGGGCATGTGGGCGGGGCGGGCGGCGGCGACGAGGGCGTCCAGCCGGTGGACGTCGACGGGCCTCGGGTCGGGCAGCCGGAGGGCGACGTGCAGCTGCGGGCGGGGCCGGCCGGGGAACGGGCCGAGCGGCCGGGCGTTCCACACGGCGCCGCCGCTCTCGGTGATCTCCGGCGCGACACCGAAGGAGAGCCGGACGGTCTCGGCCAGGCCCTGCAGGGTGCCGCGTACGCGGTGCAGCCGGGCGGCGGCGGCGACGGCGGCGCGCAGCATCGGTTCGGCCTCGGTGCCGTCGGTCTCCGCGCCGACCCAGGTGCCGAGCCACTGCGCGAAGTCCGCCGGGGTGAGCGCGGGGTCGAAATAGGTGTCCAGGCAGTCCAGGACGTTCAGGATCGGTGCGAGGACGTCGTCGAGGCCGCCGACGAAACGCAGGGCGAGGTCGTCGTCGGCGAAGACGGCCGGCAGCATCGACGCGATGGGCAGCGAGGAGCCGAGTCCGTCGACGGAGCCCCGGTGCGAGGCGGACTTCACGCGCCGTCCCCGATCACGCGGACCCGGTGGTCGTAGGAGAAGACCAGGGCGGGTGGGTCGAGGTCGATGCGGTTGGTGGGGTCGCCGCGCTTGCCGGTGAGGGGGTCGGCCGGGTGCAGGACGACCTCGTCGACGAGTTCGACGCCGGGGACGCGCTGGAGGACGGCGAACAGCTCACCGGTCTGCACGGGGCGTCCGAAGGGCCAGCCCTTGCCGTCGGAGCCGCCGGTGAGCGGGTCGAGGTGGCGGTAGAGGGCGTCGTGGGTCTGCCGGCGCACACGGTCGGCGTCCACGTCGCGGAAGGCGTGGACGGTGGCGACGACGGTGACGCCCTGGTAGTAGGGCGGGCCGACGGCGAGCCGGGTGCCGATCAGGCGGCGTTCGTCGAGGTGGCGGGTGATGCGGTTCAAGAGGGCGTCACCCGGCACGAGTTGCTCGAAGCGGAGGCGTCCGCCGGGGTCCGGGACGGCCTGGGGGACGACGAGGACGCGGACGGCGTGGGCGCCGTACTCGTTCTCCGCGCCCTCCAGGCAGGTGATGCGGGCGGTCTCGGGGGCGGCGCGGCGGGCGAGTTCCTCGTAGTCGCGCAGCGTGACGGCGCGTTCCTGGGCGCGCAGGGTGATGGGGGCCCGGAGCTTTGCCTCCTCGATGGTCTCGCCGTCGACGCCGCCGAGGGCGGCCTCGCGGTTGACGACCTCGGAGACGTACGGGATGGAAGTGCGCAGCACCTGTACGGCGCCGCGGGCCACGTTGCCCGCCCTGCCCCCGCCGGTGCGGTAGCGGCGGGCGCGGATGACGGCGCCCTTGGGCGGGACGGCACCGTACTGGCGCAGGGTGCCGTCGGCCTCGCGGACGGCGGGGCCGAAGGCGATCTCGCCGGTGGTGGCGTCCACGGTGATGTGGTGGTCGTCGGGGTGGGAGCCGGCGAAGTGCGGGACGACCTGCCAGTCCTGCCAGCCGTCGTCGGCGGCGGTCTGGAGGAGGACGGACGGTTCGCCGGCGACGACGGGGGCGTGTTCGAGCCGGAGCCGCTGGCCGGGCAGGCCGGTGGACTCGCCGAGGGGCTCGTCGAGGATGGTCTCGGCGTGGATGGAGCCGGTGGTGCCGCCGATGGTGTAGGCCTCGGCGGAACGGATGGTCGGCGAGGTGGTGTAGAAGGGCTGGCCGGTCAGCGGTTCGGTGACCCGGCAGCGGATCCAGCCGGCCTCGTGGCCGCCGTTGCGGGACAGGACGTGCCCGCCGGGTATGTGGAGCACGACGTCGCCGGGGCGGTTGAGACCACCGGTGCCGTCGCGGTCGACCTCGCAGGACTGCCAGCCGTCCTCGGTCCACGCCTCCCAGACCAGCGGCGGCTGGCGCGGGTCGACACCGACACCGTCGACGCGGCTGTCGAGTTCGAGAGCGAGCGCGCAGTCCGGGACGGCGGCGCTGAGGCCGATGAGCATGCAGTCGCCGGGGTTGGGCGCCTCGGCGAAGCACAGCACGTCCTTGCTCTCGGCGAGGTCCGTGGTGCGGTCGCTGACGGCTTCGCCGCGGACCTGCGTCACCAGGCGGTCCAGCGCGCACGGGACGATGCGCAGGTCCTGCTCGGTGGCGAACACGACGGCCTCGTCGCGTTCGGTGCGCAGGGTGGCGATCTCGGTGCCGACCGGGACGAGGATCGTGTCCTCCTGCGGTGCGGAGAGCCAGAAGGTGACGTCCGTGCGCGCGGCCGACGGCGGGAACAGCGTGATGCCGACCAGGTCCAGGAAGGCGAGGTGGTTCTTGTCCGGGACCCGGTTGAGCCGGTAGACGATCTGGTCGGCCATGTGGGCCACCGTCTCGACGAGCGTGACGCCGGGGTCCGAGACGTTGTGGTCGGTCCACTCCGGGGCGCGCTGCTGGATGTAGCGCTTGGCATCGTCGACGAACTGCTGGAAGCGGCGGTCGTCGAGGTTGGGAGAGGGCAGGGGCATCAGCGGTCGCTTTCGGGAGAGCCCGGGAGACCGGCCGGAGCGTCGGGGAGGTCGGGCTCGTCGTGGGAGGGAATGACGTAGAACGGGAAGACGAGGCTGCGCGGGTTGTTGGTGCCGCGGATCGAGTAACGGACGTCGATGAAGAGGACGTTCTGTTCCTCGCCGGTGGTGACGTCGACGTCGTGGACCTCGATGCGTGGTTCCCAGCGGTCCAGGGTGACATACACCTCGTGCTGGATGCGGCCGGCCGTCTGCTCGTTGACGGGCGCGAAGACGAGGTCGTGGATGGCGCAGCCGAACTCGGGGCGCATCGGCCGCTCTCCGGGCGCGGTGGCGAGGATGAGCCGCATGGCCTCCTCCACCTCCTGCTCGCCGCTGACGAGGGCGATCCCGCCGGTGGGCCCGATCCGCAGGGGGAACGACCAGCCGGAGCCGACGAACTGTTCGGCCATCAGAGGACCTCCTGGCTTCCTCGGGGGCGGCTCATGCCGCGCCGGGCGTGGGGATCGTGTTGACCTTGAACGAGGGGGCCAGGACCGCGAAGCTCGCTCCCGTGACCTTCGTCATGGGCGAGTTGAGTGTGAGGCTGACGCCGCCGGTGATGTTGGTGACGGCGCTGACCAGGTTCATGGCGGCGGTCCCCGACAGGTTCAGGGCGGCTCCCGCGTTCACTCCGACCGCGCCCGGGCTCCCGATGTTGACCGAGCTGCCGCCCTGGATGCTGAGTGGGCCGCCGCTCTTGATGGTCAGGGTGCGTCCGGCGGTGAGCGACAGGCTCCCGCCCGCCTTCACCGACACCGAGCGGCTGCCGGTGATGCTGACGGAGCCCTTGCTGTCGACGGTGATCTCGGTCTTGGTGCGGTCGAGGTTGATGGTCAGCCTGTCGTTGCCGCTGGCGATCCGCACGCCCTGCTTGCGCCCGCCGGTGCGCTGGCTGAGCAGGTCGACGCGGTTGCCCTGGCGGTCGGACAGGGTGTGCCGTACGGCCTTCTTCTTCAGGCCGTCGTGCAGGGGCACGTCGCTCTTGGTCGGCACGTCCCGGCCGTTGTAGAGGCCGCCGATCACGAACGGGTGGTCCAGCGCCCCCCGGTCGAAGGCGACCAGTACCTCGTCGCCGACGTCCATGGGGAAGATGCCGCCGCCCGCCACGCCGCCCATCTGGACGCTGCGCGTCCAGTCGCTGACGTAGGTGTCGTCCAGCCACGGGAACTGCAGCTTGACCCTGCCCTGCTTGAGGGGGTCCTGCACGTCGGTGACGATGGCGTTGGCGACGCTGGGCAGCCGGGCGGCGCTCGCCGGGTCCGCGCCGCCGCCCCCGCCCGAGGCGAGCCCGTACAGGGAACGCCACTGGCGTCCGCTGACCGTGATCCAGGACTCGTAGGCGACGCCGTCGCCGAAGTGGTGGCGTACCGCGGTGACGGTGTACTTGCCCTCGAAGGGCGTGCCGACGCCGGCGAGGGCGACGGGGACGCCGGGCCGCAGGTCGGGGTGGCCGTTGGCGGCGACTTCCAGCTCGGCGAAGGCGCCGGTGACGTCGGAGGCGAGGGCCTTCGCGGCGTTCTGGACCTCGTCCTGCTTGTCGTAGGGGTTGGCGGTCTCGACGAGCTTGCCGGGCTTGAACTTGCCGGCGGCCGTGCCGGGCGTCCACTTGATGTTGATGCCGGGGTCCGTGGTGGCCGGCGCGGTCTCGGTGATCTTCTTCTTGGTGGTGACGTTCCAGCCGCGCGACTCGACCTTGCCGATCTGGTCGGCGGCGGTGACGGCGGCCCGCAGCCGCAGGATGTCGTGGCCGGCCTGGAGGACGAAGGTGCTCTTGTCGCCGTCCGTGCTCGGCGAGGGCGCACCGGCCGACGGCTTCGGCGTGACGAACCGGAACTTCCCCTTGGAGTCCAGGTACATGATCATCTTGTTCTCGTCGGCGAGCCGGGCGAGGAAGTCCCAGTCGGTGACGTTGGACTGGGAGATGAACCCGTAGGTGCCCTTGGTCGCCTGGATGCGGCCGATGGAGACGCCGTCCATGGCCACGAGCTTGCGGGCGATGTCGGAGGCCTTCTGGTTGCGGTACGCGGCCACCCGGCGCTGGCGCATCAGCCGGTGCCCGTAGTCGTAGCCGCGGATGACGGTGAAGCTGCCGGTGCCGTCGTAGTCGGTCTCCAGGCCGGTGACCTCACCGGTCAGCAGGGGGTTGCCCTTGCCGTGCCCGTCGGCGATCGGCGTGATGACGACCTTGGTGCCGAACTGCACGTTCAGCTTGCCGAGGAGCCGGTGGTAGGGGTCGCGGAAGGTGAGCCGGAACGCCGCCGGCACGTTGACACCCTGGTCGACCCAGCCGTCGGTGAGCATCGGGGCGATGGTGTCGGGCAGCTTCGCTCCGCCGATCTGCACCTCGACGATGCTGGAGAAGGAGGGACGCACCATCAGCGAGGCACCTCCTCGGTGGCCGGCAGGATGAGTTCGGTACCGGTCGGCAGGTGGGACGGGTCGTCGATGCCGTTGGCCTCGGCGATCACCCGCCACGCGTTGGCGCTGCCGTACTCGTTCCAGGCCAGCGACTGGAGCGAGTCCCCCGCGACGACCCGGTGCACGCGCTGGGCGGTGAGGGCGCCGGAAGTCGGGTTCTGGTTCGGGGTCGGGCCGGGAATCTCCACCAGGGCCATCTGGCAGGTGGCGCGGATCGGGACGCCGGTGGTGCCGAAGAGCGTGTACTGGGTCTCGATGGACGCGACGTAGGCGCTGAACCGGGCCGTGGAGAACGACCCCCACTCGAAGATCACCCAGGGTGGGGACGGCTGCTTGGCGGCCAGGCTCTTGGCGGTGACCTCGCAGCAGATCAGCAACGAGTCGACCTTCTTCATCACGGTGTTGCCGTCGGGCTTCATCGAGGAGTCCAGGAAGATTTCCAGGGTCATCTCCCGGGGCTCGGCACCCATGAACTGCGGCTTCGCGGCCTTCCGCACGGCTGCCGTCGGGGTCGCCTTCCACTGGGAGCGCTGGCTGATCGACAGCTGCGCCGGGTTGAACTCGAAGGGAAACCGCTTGATCAGCGCACCGGGCGACGTGGAGTCGCCGGTGGGCGGCTCGTGGATGGCGAGGTTGGCGCGTACGAGGCTCTTGCCGGCGCCCTTGCTGCTCTTGGCCATGGTTCTTCCTCTCTGCTCCGCGGCGCCGTCAGTCCGTGAACCCGTGGTGAGCGATCTCCAGGACCTCGTTGGCCACCGACGCGCTGCCGGGGTCGAGGCTGGGGCCCTGCCAGCTGACGGGCAGGACGTCGATCAGTCCCCAGCGGGCGACCAGCGACCCGTCCGCGCGCAGGGCGGAGATCTGCGCGGTGGGGCGTTTGATGCCGGTCTGCACGGACGAGATCCACTTGGCGACCTTCGCCGTGTCCGGGGTGAGGGGACGGGTCAGCCGGATGTTGGAGTAGGTGACGCGGGTGGGCAGCTGCCAGACGAAGCCGTTGTTGCCGCCCTCCTGGCGCTGTTCCACCTCCACCTGGGTCGACAGGCCCTCGCACCCGTTGAAGTAGCCGAGGCTCTCGCCGTCGATGGCGAGGCTGAACCAGATGGAAGAGCCCGGGTCCTCACGGGTCATCGGGGGTCGACCTTTCTTGTCGGGGAACGGTGGCGGGCGGGCGTGCCCTCGGGGCGGTCCGGCCGTCCGGCGGGGCCGGTGCGGTCCGGTCAGCGCGGGTCGCGCAGTCTGCCGATCCGTTCGCGGTCCATACGCAGTTCGGTGCGGACGAGACGGGTGACGCGGCCGATGATCCGGTGCACCAGTTCGTCGAGCTGGAAGTCGGTGAGTTCCCGCGGGTCGAACCCGCCTTCGGGGACCGCCGTGTACGCGGGCGGGGGGTCCTCGGAGGGCCGCGCGCCCCCACCCGCCTCGTAGGGGGGCGGCGGGTCGCTGTACGGGGGCGGCGGGTCGTTCGGGCCGGGCCGGGACGGCGGGGGGTCCAGCCGGGTCAGGTTGTCCACCACGGTGGCGGCCGTGTGGGAGGCCAGAGCCGCGGTGGTGCGCCCGGCGCGGCGGGAACGGCGGAAGGAGAACCGCTGGACCGGCGGCAGGCCGGCGGACGCGGCGCTCGCGGGGGCGAGGGCCTGCGGCGCGGTGTCCGCGGGCGTCGGCGCGGGCGCCGCCGGTGTGGCGACGGGCAGCTCGGGCCGGGCCGCCGACGGCCGGGGCGGGGTGAGCGGGGCCACCGGGAGCGGGGCTCCGGTGGCGGCGCCGCCGGGGGACACGGGCTTGCGCAGGGGTACGGCCTTGGCGGGCGCCCGCTGGACGACGGGTGGCCTGGACCCGCCGCCACCGGGCAGCGGCCCAGGCGTGAGGTGCGGCGCCGCCGGGGGCGTTGCCGTGGCCGCGAAGGGCGGTGCGGAGAGCATGGCCGTGTCCGCGAAGGGCGGTGCGGCGGGCAGGGCCGTGTCCGCGAACGGGGGTGCCGCGGGCGTGCTCAGGGCCGCGAAGGGCGGCGCCGCGGGCAGGGGGGTGGTCGTGGTCGTGAAGGGCGGTGCCGCGGGCGGGACGGCCTGGGCGGTGGCCCGCTGGACGGGCGGGGACGTACGGCCCTCGGTCGCGGAGGGCACCAGCGCCGGGGAACGGGTGGTGAGCGACGTGGTGTCGGACGGCGGCGCGGAGAGGGGCGCGCCGAGCGGAGAACGACGCGCGGGCGCCCCGGCCGGTCCCGCCGGGGCGGCGGTGGACCTCGGTGCCGGTGACTGCGCCGCCGTCGGTGCCGGTGTCGGCGTCACCGTCGGACGTACGGCGTTGACCGGGCCGGACGAGGTGGGCGCGCCGAGCCCCGGACGCCGCGCGGTCGCGCTGCGCTGCACGGGGGCCGCGGGGGTGGCCGTCCTGCCGGTGTCCGGCCGGGGCAGCGGTACGGCGGGGGTGGGCGCGGTACGGGTGCCGGCGGTGGTGGGCGAGGCGGGCGCGGTGGCCGTGGTCGCGAGGCTCGGTTCGGCCGGTGCCGACGGCTCCGCCGGTGCCGCCGGTGTGGCGGAGGGCGCGATCGGGCCGTCGGTCCGCCGCTCCGGCGCCCGCTGCACCGGCGGTTGTGGTGCGTCGCCGGGTCGAGCCGGGGACGGCTGCGCGGGTCGCGCCGGCTGGGCGGCCGACGTGCGGCGCTGGACGGGGGGCTGGCCGACCGGGGTGGCGGGAACGCCGGGTGCGGTCGCCGAGGGGCGACGGCCTCCGGTGGAGTCCCCGGTGCCGGTGCCGGTGCCGGTGGGGCGTGCGGTGGACGGCGTTGCCGCGGCGCCGCCGGGCCCCGGGGCCGGCGTGATCGGGGTGGCCGCCCGCCGGGCCGGGGTCTCGGCGGCGGGGCCGTCGGCCGGGGACACGGCTCGCTGGACGGGAGGACCGGCGGGGGCGGCCCCTGCCGAGGGCGAGGGCGAGGGTGCGGGTGCCGCTGTGTCGCCGGTGGGCGGGGTGCTGGTGCCGGACGCCGGGTTGGCGGCGGGCCGGGACTCCGCCCGGCGCACCGGGGACTCGCCCCGCGTCGGGTCCGCGGTGGTACCGGACGCGGGCGTGACCGGTCGCGCGGGGGTGCTGGACCCCGACTCGGGCTGCGGGACGGCCCGTTGTACCGGGGCGCCGGTCGTCGGGGTCCCCGGCGAACCGGTCCGGCGGTCACCGGTGGAGGCGGGGCGGTCCGGCCGCGCGGCGGCTCGCCGGGTGGCGGGTGTGTCGTTGCCCGCCGGGGGAGTCGTGCCGCCGTCGGTGCGGCGTACGGCACGCTGCACCGGCGGCGTCGAGGCCGTGGCGCCGCTGCCCGCAGGGGTGGACGCCGGGCCGCCGCCGGGACGTACGGCGGGCCGCCGTGCCGGGGCGGCGGGCGCGGGGCCGTTGCCCGGAGCGTCGGCCGACGCGGGGCTGGACGGCTGTGCGGCGGCGCGCTGGACCGGCGGTGTGCCGGACGCGGAGCCGCTGTTGGCCGGAGCGGAGGCCGGGTTGCTGTCGTCGGACGGTGGTGCGGCGGCGCGTTGGACCGGCGGTGTGCTGGACACGTTGCCGCTGTCGGCCGGTGCGGGGGTCTGCCGTACCGGGGTGTCCGGTGCGGCGCCGCTGCCGGGCCATGCGGCGGCGCGCTGGACGGGTGGCGCGGTGGGCGTGGTGCTGGTGTCCGGTCCGGTGGTTGCCGGGTTGTCGCTGCCGGGCCGCGGGGTGGCGCGTCGTGCCGGGGTGTCCGTTGCCGGGCTGGACGGTCGGACGGCGGCGCGCTGGACCGGCGGCGTGCTGGACCCGGTGCCGCTGTTGGCCGGCGCGGGGGTCGGCGGGGTGCTCGCGTCGGACGGTCGTGCGGTGGTCCGTTGGACGGGCGGGGTGTCCGCCGCGGTGCCGCTGTTGGCCGGTGCGGGGGTCGGCCGGTTGCCGGCGCCGGACGGCCGTGCGGCGGCGCGCTGGACGGGTGGCGCGGTGGGCGTGGTGCTGGTGTCCGGTGCGGTGGTTGCCGGGTTGTCGCCGCCGGGCCGCGGGGTGGCGCGTCGTGCCGGGGCGTCCGTCGCGGGGCTGGAGGGCCGTGCGGCGGCGCGCTGGACCGGCGGTGTGCCGGACGCGGGGCCGCTGTGGGCCGGTGCCGGGGACGCCGGGTTGCTCGCGTCGGACGGTCGTGCGGTGGTCCGTTGGACGGGCGGGGTGTCCGCCGCGGTGCCGCTGTTGGCCGGTGCGGGCGACGACGGGTTGCCGGCGCCGGGCCGCCGTACCGGGGCAGCCGGTGCCGTGGTGTCGCCCGACGCGCCCGGGGCCGGTGTGGTCCCGGGCGCCGGAACCGCCCGCTGGACGGGTGCACCGGTCGGTGCGGGCGCCGGGGTGACGGGACCGAGGGCCGGGGAGGCGTCCCCGGCCGGTGCCGAGCCGGGGTCCGCTCGGTCGGCGTCCGGCGACGAGGGCGCCGGGCCGGAGGGCGCCGGGGCGGCTCCGGTGGTCCGGCGGCTCGCCGGCAACGCCCGGCGCTGCACCGCCGACGATCCGGACGGGGCCTTGGTCAGCGACTGCCGCGGGTGCGGGGCGGCGGGCGGCGCCGGGGTCACCCGGACCCCGCGGGGGGCCTGGGCCGGTGGGCTCGCGGGCGCGGCGGCCGACGCCGTCCCGGCGGAACGCGCCCGCTGGACCGGCGCGGCCGCGGGCGCGGCCGACGACGTGGTCGCCGCCGGCGTGGGACCCGGAGACGTGGGGCCCTGCGTACCCGACGCACCACCGCGCGCCCTCGGGGCGGAACCCGTGGGCGCGGTCGGAGCCGTGGCCGTGGCCGGGGCGTCGGCCGGTATCGCGCGCAGCGGCGCGACCGGCATCCGCTGCACCGGCGGTGTGCCGGCCGGGCGGGCCAGGGGCGTGGAGGGAGCCTGCCGGGCCGGGGTGCCGAAGGCGCCGGACAGCAGGCTGTCGCCGGCCGCCGGGTTGAGTACCGCCGGGGACGGCGCCCGGGTGAACGACGGGTCCTGCCACGTCGGAAGGCGGCCGCCGAAAGCGGCGTCCGCCACCCCCGTACGGTCCGCGCCCGTGGCGCGCTGGATCGGCGGCAGGCCCGTCCAGGCGGCGACGGCCACGGGCGCGGGGCCGGGCGCGGGTGCCGCGCTTCCGCCCGCGCCCGGGTCCGGACGCGCGCCGGTGTCCGCGGGCGCACCCGCCGCCGATGCCGCGGTCCCGCCCCCGTTCCCGTTTCCTCCGCCGTCGTCGTCCCGACGACCCCGCAGCCGGTCCAGGAGTCCCACCGATCAGCCCTCCGCCGTGCCTCGCGTCACGAGGGACGCGATCTGGTCCGTGTACCGGCGGCGGTCCTGGTGTTCCAGGTCCAGGATCGCCTCCAGGCTCCAGTGGAAGTGGTAGGCGACGTACGCGATCTCCTCGTGCAGCCGGTCGGTCGCGTACGTCACGATTCCCCCAGGCGGCTCCCGCCGAGTTCCACCTCGAAGGGCTCCGAGCAGTGCGGGCACTCGACGGCCGCGCGGGTGTGCCCCTCCGCGTTGATCTGGCGGTAGAAGTCCTGGAGGAACGCCAGGTCGGAGGCGAACATGTTCTCCACGACGCCGTCGTGCACCATCGCCAGCGTGCCCAGCCGGGTGATGACCCGGCCGAGCAGCACCACCGACAGGTACGCCGGGTTCTCCTGCACCCGCACGTCGCGCAGCGGGATCAGCTCGTCCCGTGCCGTCGACAGGCGCATCACACCGTCCCGGTGCACCGTGCCCGACTCGTCGACGTACCCGCGCGGCAGCTCGAAGGGGAACTCGGTCTGCAACTGCTGCCTCGGGGTGGTGTCGACGGGGGGCCCGGCGGGAGGGCCGGCCGGAGAACCGGCCGGCGCCTCCGTGGGCGCGGCGGCGGGAGCCGAACGGGGGAAGTCCGCTCCCGCCGTCGCGGACTGGGGTGCCGCGGCGGGTGCCTTGGCAGTCGAACGGCGCATTACTCGACGACCAGTTCTTCGAACACGATGGTGATGGTCTCGGTGAGGGCGTTGGTGTCACCCGCCTTCAGGGTGCCCGCCACGACCTTGCTGCACCAGGCGTTGCGCAGGTTCCAGCGCTTGACCGGGTTGTCCTCGTAGTCCATCACGATGATCGTGGCGTTCTTGCGGGCGGTGGCCATCCGGCCCGCCATGGAGTCGTTGATCCACTGGGTGAACACCGACGACTGGCTCATACCGCGTTCGACCTGGACCGAGCCGTCCTTGGCCACGCCCGGCATCAGGGTGACGTTGTTGCGTCCGGTGGTGCCCTGGTTCTGCTGGTACTTGATGACGTCCTGCTCGATCTGCAGGTTCGACACCGAGTTGAGGTACTCGACCATCACACCGTCGATCTGGATACCGAAGTTCGGTGCGACGAGTACGTCTTCTGGTTTGGGGAGAGACATGAGTTCGCTGTCCTTCTAGAGGATGTGGGACAAGGGCGGGGGCGCGATCCGCCTACTCGTCCAGTTCGCCGCCGCCGCTGGAGAACTGGGCGAGCCGGAAGATGACGAACTCGGCGGGCTTGACCGGCGCGATGCCGATCTCGCAGACGACCCGGCCGAGGTCGACGGACTCCGGCGGGTTGGTCTCCTCGTCGCACTTGACGTAGTAGGCCTGGTCGGGGCTCTGGCCGAAGAGGGCGCCGTTGCGCCACTCGTTGACCAGGAACGCGGAGACGTTGCGGCGGATGCGGGCCCAGAGGTTGTGGTCGTTCGGCTCGAACACCACCCACTGGGTGCCGATCAGGATCGACTCCTCCAGGTAGTTGAAGTACCGGCGGATGTTCAGGTAGCGCCACGCCGGGTCGGAGGAGAGGGTGCGCGCACCCCAGACGCGGATGCCGCGGCCGGGGAAGGAGCGGATGCAGTTGACGCCGATCGGGTTGAGCAGGTCCTGCTCGCCGCGGGTGATCTGCAGCTCCAGGTCGACGGCGCCGCGGACGACCTCGTTGGCGGGGGCCTTGTGCACGCCGCGCTCGGAGTCGTTGCGGGCCCAGATGCCGGCGACGTGGCCGCTCGGCGGGACCAGGCGGGACTGGCCGGTGGCCGGGTCGAACGACTTGATCCAGGGGTAGTACAGGGCCGCGTACTTGGAGTCGTAACCGGCCGTCTCCTGGCGCCAGACGCGGATCTGGCGGGCGTTCTGGCTGGGCGGCGGGTCGATGATGGCGACGCGGTCGCCCATCAGCTCGCAGTGGGCTATGAGACCGAGCTGGACGGCCTTGACGGCCTCCAGGTCGATCGCGCCGCGCTGGTAGGCGGCCATCAGGTCGGGCACCGCGACCATGGAGATCTCGTCGATCGCCTCCAGGCCGCCGAAGCCGGTGCGGTCCGCGGAGTCACCGAGGTACTGGGCCGGCCCGGGGTGCGCGGTCTCGGCCTGCCCGGCCGGAACGGCGGGGGCGGCGGACGGCGGCGCGGGCAGCGTCAGGGTCTGGTTCTCCGGCCGGACCAGCTGCGCGGACGGCGCGGCCTCGGTCACGGTGATGAGCTTGGAGCGCTCCTTGACCTGCGTGACGACGTAGGAGCGGTTGCCCTTCTTGGCGCTGACGTCGAAGGTCTCGACCGGCTTGTCGCCGTCCTTGACGATCAGCTTGAAGCGCTCGGCGGGGCCCTCGCCCTCGGGGTCGGCGACCTCGACGGTCAGCGGGCCGCTCTGGCCGGCGGCGTTGGCCGTCACGGCGAACGTGCCGAGCTGCTTGGGCTCCGCGGCGGGCAGCGCCTTGGCGGTGCTGCCGGTGACGGCGGCGGGAGCGGCCGCGCCGTTCACCGAGCCGTCGGCGGCGGCGTCCTCGGCCGAACCGCCGACCCGGACGACGTAGGCGGCGGAGCCGCCGTTGTTGAAGAACCCGTAGACGGAGTGCGCGAGGTAGTACCCGCCGGTGAAGTCACCGAAGGCCGCGACGTACTGCGTCCAGTTGGTCACCAGCGTGGGCTCGTTCAGCGGGCCGGTCGGGGCGAGACCGACGAAGGCCGCCACCGAGGTGCCCACTCCCTCGATCGGGCGCGAGCCGCTGGCCACCTCCTCGACGTAGACGCCGGGCGACAGGTAGGACGGCATGCTCTGCTCTCCTCGGGGTACGAGACAGGACGCCCCTCAGCCTCACGCGCGCGTTGCCGTCCCCGAAACGTCCCCGGGTGCCGGGACGGGGGCATGTTCCTTGCCCCTGGTCGTGCCCATTGGGGCAGACTCCCGGACCTTCCCGGTCTTTCCCCCCGAAGACCCCTGGCGTACATCCGGCGTTTCTGATTCAACATCTTGTGTCGACTGTCAGTTCGCCAGAATGTCATCCTGCGATCAAGCCCCGTTCCGGGGCGCCCCGTCCCGCCGCACCGGGGCGCTGCCCCGCGAGGCGGGGACGGTGACGGCGTGTCAGGAGGGGACCGTACGTGTCGGACCGCTTGAACCAGACGCAGAGACACCGCCCGGCCGGAGCCGCTCCGGCGCGGCCCCGGCCGCAGGCACGTCAGCAGCCTCCGCTGGCCTCGTTGCAGGCCGCGGCGGGAAACCGGGCCGTGACCACGGCGATCCAGCGCGCGACCGGTACGCCGGTCCAGCGCGGTACGCCGGTCCAGCGCGGTACGCCGGTCCAGCGCGCGGCCGGTACGGCGGAGCTTCCCGGGACCGCGGCGCACGATCTGGAGATCACGCCGGTGACGGAGCCCGAGCGGTCGAGCGGTGAGACGCGCCGGGTGCAGGACGCGACGGCCGGGCGGCAGGCGGCCGTGGACGACGTGGCGGAGGCGAAGAGGAAGGTCTCGGACGCCTCACGGGCACGGGCCGACGCCGCGGCCGACGTGTGGACCTGGTCCGGGACGGCGGTCGAGGCACGCAAGAAGGAGACGGCCGCCCGGGGCAGGGCGGAGGAACTCGAAGGGGAAGTCGGGGCCGCGGAGCGGGGAAAGAGGGAATCGCTCGAGAGGGCGCAGGACTTCACCGGCCGGGCGAACGCGGCGACGGAGCGGCAGCGCGGCTCCGCCGAGGCGGCCACGAGGCACGGCGAGACCGAGGACCGGAAGGGCGCGGCGGCCAGGGAAGCTCGCGAGCAGGCGGCTGGGTTCACGAAGGAGGCCGAGGCCGCCGAGCGGAAGCGGAAGGCCGCCGAGGACCTGGTGGCCGTGCTCTCGACCACGATCGCGGACGCCCGGAGGAGCCAGGCGGAGGCCGAAGAGAGGGTACGTCGGTTCACACGCCAGGCCGAGGAAGCCGCGGCGCAGCTGAAGACCGCCGACGAAGCGGCGCGGAAGGCGGGGGCAGCCGAGGACAAGGCCCAGGAGCAGGCGGCCGAGGCCGAGGTCGAGGCGGAGTCCGAGGAGCAGTTCGCGCAGAGCATGCGGAAGCGGACCGTTGAACTGGCCCAGGCGCTGAAGGGGGCGAAGGGCGCCAGGGAAGAGGCGCAGGAGAAGGGCGAAGAGGCCGAGGGCGCCGGTGCGTCGCGGGCGAGGGCCGAGGAGGACCAGGAGGAGGCCGCCCGGCTCCGGGACGAGGCGGACCAGAGCGCGAGGGAATCCGCCGACCTGGCGGAGAAGCTGGACCGCGAGGCCAGGGCCGCGACGGAGGCACGCGAAGCCGCCGAGCAGGCGGCGGCCGCGCACGAGAGGGACGCGAAGGACGCACACGGCAAGGCCGAGGAGGCCCGAGCCGAGGCGGCCGGGTACGCGAAGACCGCGGGGGACAAGCAGACGGAGCGGGACGCCGCCCTCGCCCAGGCGACGGAGCACGGCCAGGAGGCGGCCGAAGCCCGGCAGCGAGCGGCGGTTGCGGCACAGGGGCAACTGGGCCAGGGGGCGACCGAAAGCACGGCGAGGACAGCGCTGGCCGCGGCGAAGGAGACCAAGAAGAAGGCGGCCGAGAAGGCGGCCGAGGAGAAGGCGGCGGAGGAGAAGGCGGCCGAGGAGAAGGCGGCGGCGAAGACGGACGGGTCCTCGCGCAACGTCGCCACGCGCGCGGCCGACGGCGCCGGGCACGCCGTCAAGAAGGCCTCCGCCAAGACCAAGCCGTGGGTCGACGTCCCCGACACCGTGGCGCTCCGCGCCACCGCGCCGCCCGGAGGGGTGTACTCGGCGGAAGCGTCGAAGCACGGGGACACCGGGACGGTCCGCGGCAATGCGATCCAGCAGAACGTCGAGAACCCGATCAACCTCATCAGTGACGCGACCGGGACCGTGAACGACATCGCGACGATCAAGGAAGCGGCCGGCAAGCGCCATGACTCGGGCCCGGCTTCCCACGCGCACCGGAAGAACTGGGTGGGCAAGCCCCTCGGCCTGGCGACGAACTCCCAGATGGCCGCCAACGACGTCCTGAAGATCTCCAACACCGGCACGAAGACCGCCGGGGACGTCGCGGGGGTGGCCGCACTCGGGGATGCCGGCGGTGCCCTCACCATCTCGTTCTCCGCGTTGGTCGCCGCCCGCGACACCGCGGTCATCAAGAACACCCACGCCCAGCGCAAGGAACTGAAGGAGCACTTCCGCGGCGTGGCCGCGAAGCGCGACCGGAAACTCCAGGAGGTATTGAGCGACCTGGGGGCGGAGACCACCGGACTGGCGCAGGCGTCGTCCAGCCTGGGGAACTCGGCGGACGGCCCGGACCCGAAGGCCCTGGAGGAGCTCGAGAACCGGCGGGCCCGCATCGAGAGCCTCAGGACCGAGGTGCTGGAGCACATGGCCAGCGCACGGGAGTACGTGGTGCACAAGAAGAAGTGGAAGCTGGGGCACCGCTTCGTCAACCTGACGGGCAACGTCGCACGCATGGCAGCCGGTGCCGTGGCGATCGCGGCCGCCTCGGGTGCGGTCACCGGCGGGATCGCACCCGGCGTCGCAGGCGGCGCGACCGCGGCGGCCCTGGGCGGCCTCGCCGTCAAGAAGGGCGTGAAGAAGGCCAACAAGCGGTACATCTCGGTACGGCAGCCGGACCGCTACGCCCGCACCACGCTGGCGCAGGAGGGAACCGAGGAGCCCAAGGAGACCGAGACGGCCGAGACGTCCGAGGCATCGAGGATGTCCAAGGACGGCACGAGCAGGCGGGGCAGGAGGCGTGACGCGTGGAAGGAGGCGTTCATGGTGTCGCACCCCATCAAGCAGGGAAAGCGGCAGCTCAGGGCGCAGGAGATCTACGCGGTCGCAGCCGGACCGGCCGTCCCCGTGGGCAAGGACGTCCCCGACGACATCCGCAGGGAAGCGCGTGACTTCCTCAAGGCCCTCAAGTGCGGCCCGGACCACCACAACCAGAAGCCGGAGGAGTGGGAGGCGTCGCTCAACGACCCCGAGCAGCAGAAGGAATGGGAAGAGGCGATAGCCAAACAGTTGGCCTCGCTCTGAGCGCCCCGCGCCCTGACCGGGCCCGGCACCGGGGGCCGTTGCCCCCGGCGTTGCCCGCGTAGACCTGTCGGCGGCGGGGAGGCTCCGGTAAGGCTGAGGATCACACGTCCGGTGTCGAAGGGAGCGCAAGGTGCGCGCGCACGAGGAAGCCGCTGACCAGCTGGCCGCCCGGGGTGGCCGCGTTCCACACCGGGCCACGCCCGCGCCCGCCACCGCGGTGAGCGGAGCGCCGATGACCCCGGCGACGATCTCGGCGCTGCAGAGCTCCGCCGGCAACGCCGCCGTCCAGCGGGTCGTCGCCCGGGACGCGCACCAGCACGGCCCCGGCTGCGGGCACACCGTCCAGCGTCGCGTCGACCCGGGCGCGCACCAGCACGGCGCGGGCTGCGGGCACGACGGGATCGACGACCGGAGCCCGGAGGGGCAGCACCAGCTCCTGGCCGAGGCCAAGGAGTCGTCCAGTTCGTCGCTCCCCGGGTCCTTCCTCGACAAGGCGGTGCCCTTCTACCAGAACCCCGCCCTCGCCGCCGCTCGCGTGCACACGGGCCCGATCGCCCAGCGCGCGACGGCGGCCATGGGGGCCGAGGCCATGACGATCGGTATGGACGTGTTCCTCGGCCCGTCCGCCATCGGCAACGAGGAGATCCTCGCCCACGAGGCCAGCCACCTCGACAAGAACAGCAAGGGCATCACGGAGACGGGCAGCGCGAGCGGCGGCAGCCCCGCCGTCACGGACCCGGGGCAGGGTTCCGAGGTCGCGGCGGTGAACGACGGAGCGGCCTTCAAGGCCGGGGACTCCATCGCCCCGTCCCTCGTGGCCCAGCGAGCGGTCGCGGACGACGTGGAGGACGGGCAGTAGTCCCGGACGCCCCACGAACGGCCCTTTGGGGCAACGTGATGTGCCCCGAGGGGACCTGACGCTGTGCCGGGCGACTCGTAGCGTCGGCGTGTGAGCCTGTGGACTTCGCTGGAGCCCGCGTCCGCGACTGTGGACCCCGGCAGTAGTACGCGTGTGCGCCTGAGGGTGCGTAATACCGGTGACGTGGTGGACGAGTACCGGTTCGAGCCCGTCGGGGATGTGGCTCCCTGGACGACGGTGGAGCCGCAGACGTTGCGGTTGTATCCGGGGACGACGGGGACGGTGGAGCTGACGTTCGCTCCGCCGCGTACGCCGGACGCGGTGGCGGGGCCGAATCCGTATGCGGTGCGGATTGTGCCGACGGAGCATCCGGACGCGGTGACGGTCCCGGAGGGAAACCTCACGATCACGGCGTTCTCCGAGGTGCGGGCCGAGCTGGTGCCGCCGACGGTGAAGGGCCGGTTCCGTGGCCGGCCGCGGCTCGCGGTGGACAACCTCGGTAATACGAAGGTGACCGCGTCGATCGCGGGCAGTGATCACGGCGATCATCTGTCGTACGAGGTGCGTCCGGGGAATGTGCAGATCGAGCCGGGTCGTGCGGCGTTCGTGGAGACGACGCTGAAGCCGAAGCGGATCATCTGGTTCGGTGCGAAGGAGGAGCGGCCCTACACGCTGGCGGTACGCCGGTCCGGGGTCGATCCCACCGAGATCGAGGGGACGTATGTCCAGCGCGGGTTCCTGCCCCGCTGGCTCGCCACGTTCTTCGGGATCTTCCTGGCGTTGGCGATCGCGTTCGTGATGATCTGGATCGCGTACAAGCCCCAGGTCCGCACCAGTGCGACCGAGCAGACGGAACAGGCCGGTGCCGCCCTCGCGCCCAGCCCGAGCGCCACACCGGAGTCGCTGCCCAGCAGTGCCGAGTCCGCGCCCGTCGAGCAGCCGCAGGTGCAGCAGCCGTCGGCCCCGCAGGAGTCGGAGAAGAGCGACGGCGGAGGCGGCGGGGACAAGGGCGGAGGCGGCGGTGGCGGCGGCGAGTCCAAGAAGCCCAAGCCGCCCGTACGCACCGCGGCCACGGCCGTGAAGGAGGTCGCCGCCCGCAGCGAGGGCCGGCACATCTGCTACCGCGCCTACGTGGCCGACCGGGGCTGGCAGGCTCCGGTCTGCGACGGTGCCGAGGCCGGCACGGTCGGCAAGAACCTCCCGATCAAGGCCCTGAACATCGCCGTGTCCGGGACCAAGGGGGTGACGGGCAACGGGGCGCACGTCGTCGAGGGTTGGCTGACGGGCGGCAACTGGAAGAGCGCCCCCGACAAGACCGACATGTACCTGGGCAGCACCAAGGAGGCGGTCTCTCCGATGGAGGGGTTCACCCTCAAGACCGTCGAAGGCACCGTCTGCCCGAACACGCACGTCAAGGACAAGGGGTGGCAGAAGCAGGGCTGCACCGAGCCCGGCGACTGGCGGTACTTCGGCAGCAACATGGAGAACGACCGGCTCCAGCTGGAAGCGGTTCGCATCACGGTGTGACGGCGTGTGCGAGGGCAACCGCCTTTGCCCTTGCGACTCCTGACGACTCGGTAAGGCTCCGCGTAGCGTCGGCGTGTGAGCCTTTGGACCTCCCTGGAGCCCGCGTCCGCCACCGTCGACCCCGGCAGCAGCACGCGTGTGCGCCTGCGGGTCCGCAACACCGGTGATGTCGTCGACGAGTACCGGTTCGAGCCCGTCGGGGATGTGGCTCCCTGGACGACGGTGGAGCCGCCGACCCTGCGCCTGTATCCCGGGACGACGGGGACGGTGGAGCTGACGTTCGCTCCACCGCGTACGCCGGACGCGGTGGCGGGGCCGAATCCGTATGCGGTGCGGATTGTGCCGACGGAGCATCCGGATGCGGTGACGGTTCCGGAGGGGAACCTGACGATCACGGCGTTTTCCGAGGTGCGGGCCGAGTTGGTGCCGCCGACGGTGAAGGGCCGGTTCCGGGGGCGGCCGCGGCTCGCGGTGGACAACCTGGGCAACACCAAGGTGACGGCTTCGGTCGCGGGCAGTGATCACGGCGATCATCTGTCGTACGAGGTGCGTCCGGGGAATGTGCAGATCGAGCCGGGGCGTGCGGCGTTCGTGGAGACGACGCTGAAGCCGAAGCGGATCATCTGGTTCGGTGCGAAGGAGGAGCGGCCCTACACGCTGGCGGTACGCCGGTCCGGGGTGGACCCCACGGAGATCGAGGGCACTTACGTCCAGCGCGGGTTCCTGCCCCGCTGGCTCGCCACGTTCTTCGGGATCTTCCTGGCGTTGGCGATCGCGTTCGTGATGATCTGGATCGCGTACAAGCCCCAGGTCCGCACCAGTGCGACCGAGCAGACGGAACAGGCCGGTGCCGCCCTCGCGCCCAGCCCGAGTGCCACACCGGAGTCGCTGCCCAGCAGTGCCGAGTCCGCGCCCGAGGCGGAGCCCGGGCAGGGGGCCTCCGAGAAGCCCGAGAACGACGGCGCCGGTGGCGGTGGCGGTGACGGCGGCGGCGGAGGCGGGCCGTCCAAGAAGCCCGCGGCGAAGCCGGACGTGGTCCCCGCCATGAACGTCATGCTGCGCAACGCCACCACCCACATGTGCGCCGACATCCCCGGACGGGAGAAGGGCAAGATCAACGGGGTCGTCCAGCAGGCCAACTGCCACGAAGAGGGCGACAACGAGTACTGGAACCTTGAGGTCAAGTACGAGCACGGCGGTCCCAACGGAGTCAAGCTCTTCCAGATCCGGAACGTCACGGACCAGCTGTGCATGGACCTGGGTGAGTACGGCGCTCGCCCGGAGGGGACCGGGGTCGCCGAGTTCCACTGCGACGGCACCAAGGCGGACAACCAGCTGTGGTGGATCGACAAGCAGGCGAGCGGGAACTACTGGATCCGCAACTTCGCCAGCGCCCACAGGTGCCTGAACGTGAAGGGCCAGAACGGCGGCACCGAGACTCCGCTGAACATCGCCACCTGCACCAACACCGACGACCAGGAGTGGCAGATCATCCGCCCGTCCAAGGACTGACGGAGGGTCCGAAAAGTCGTACGATCAGGCACCTTGGGGCAGCGAGTGCTGCCCCGAGTGCCGCTGACGTACGCGGAGTTGGCCCGTAGCGTCGGCGTGTGAGCCTGTGGACTTCGCTGGAGCCCGCGTCCGCGACTGTGGACCCCGGCAGCAGTACGCGTGTGCGCCTGAGGGTGCGTAATACCGGTGACGTCGTCGACGAGTACCGGTTCGAACCGGTCGGGGATGTGGCTCCCTGGACGACGGTGGAGCCGCAGACCCTGCGCCTCTATCCGGGGACGACCGGCACCGTGGAGCTGACGTTCGCTCCGCCCCGGACTCCCGACGCGGTGGCGGGACCGAATCCCTATGCCGTGCGGATCCTGCCGACCGAGCATCCGGACGCGGTGACGGTCCCGGAGGGAAACCTCACGATCACCGCCTTCACCGAGGTGCGGGCCGAGCTGGTGCCGCCGACGGTGAAGGGCCGGTTCCGCGGCCGGCCGCGGCTCGCGGTGGACAACCTCGGTAATACGAAGGTGACCGCGTCGATCGCGGGCAGTGATCACGGCGATCATCTGTCGTACGAGGTGCGTCCGGGGAATGTGCAGATCGAGCCGGGTCGTGCGGCGTTCGTGGAGACGACGCTGAAGCCGAAGCGGATCATCTGGTTCGGTGCGAAGGAGGAGCGGCCGTACACGCTGGCGGTACGCCGGTCCGGGGTCGATCCCACCGAGATCGAGGGGACGTATGTCCAGCGCGGGTTCCTGCCCCGCTGGCTCGCCACGTTCTTCGGGATCTTCCTGGCGTTGGCGATCGCGTTCGTGATGATCTGGATCGCGTACAAGCCCCAGGTCCGCACCAGTGCGACCGAGCAGACGGAACAGGCCGGTGCCGCCCTCGCGCCCAGCCCGAGCGCCACACCGGAGTCGCTGCCCAGCAGTGCCGAGTCCGCGCCCGTCGAGCAGCCGCAGGTGCAGCAGCCGTCGGCCCCGCAGGAGTCGGAGAAGAGCGGCGGCGGGGACAAGGGCGGAGGCGGCGGTGGCGGTGGCGGGAAGCCCGCGACGAAGCCGGCCGCGAAGCCGGTGGTTCCCGCCAAGAACATCCTGCTGCGGAACACCACCAGCCACATGTGCGCCGAACTCCCCGGGCGGGAGAAGGGTGTGGCCGACGGACCCGTCCAGCAGGCGGTCTGCGACGACACCGACGGGGACAACCAGATCTGGGACCTCGAGGTGAAGTACGAGAAGGGCGGCCCCGGCGGGGCACCGCTCTTCCAGATCCGGAACATCAAGGACAGGTTCTGCATGGACCTGCCGAACCACGGCTCCGCCGCCGTGGGGACGCCCGTCACCGAGTTCCACTGCGACAGCACCACCTCGACCGACAACCAGCTCTGGTGGGTCGACAAGCAGGAGAGCGGCGACTATTGGATCCGCAACTTCGCCAGCAACCAGAAGTGCCTCGGGGTGGAGGGTGCGAACGGCGGCGCCCTCTTCTCCAAGTTGGTGCTGGACAACTGCAGCAACGTCGACGACCAGGAGTGGGAGATCATCCACCCGAAGAAGGACTGACGGACAGGCCCTGGGCGGACCCGGCGGTCACCAGCCGCCTTCGCCCGGGACCAGTCTCCCGGCCTTGCGGTACTCGCGGCGGGCGCCCTCCAGGAGGTCGTCCGCCGTCACCATGTCGTCGCGTCCGGCGGCGAGGTACGCGGCCGTGACGACCGCGCTGCGGATCGAACCGCCGGCCAGCTCGAAGTCCCGGGCCAGCGCCCCCGGGTCGATGCCCTCGGAGGACGGGACCCGCGACAGGCTGTGCCGCCACAGCGCCAGGCGCTGCTCGACGTCCGGGAACGGGAAGTCGACGACCAGGTCCAGGCGCCGGGTGAACGCCTCGTCGATGTTGGCGCGCAGGTTGGTGGTGAGCAGGGCGATGCCGTCGAAGGACTCCAGCCGCTGGAGCAGGTAGGCACTCTCCATGTTGGCGTACTTGTCGTGGGCGTCCTTGACCTCGGAGCGCTTGCCGAAGACGGCGTCGGCCTCGTCGAAGAGGAGTACGGCGTCCGTGCGGTCGGCCTCCGTGAAGATCCGCTCCAGGTTCTTCTCGGTCTCGCCGACGTACTTGTCGACGACCGACGACAGCTGGACCACGTACAGGTCGAGGCCCAGGTCGGCGGCGACCACCTCGGCCGACAGGGTCTTGCCGGTGCCGGACTCGCCCGCGAACAGGCCGAGGACGCCCCGGCCCCGGCCGCCGCCCGCGCTGAGCCGCCAGTCGCCCAGGACCCGGTCGCGGTGGCGGGCGCGCAGGGCCAGCTCGCGGAGCTGGACCAGCGGCTTGTGGGGCAGTACCAGGTCCTGCCAGTCCACGTCCGGCCGGATGCGGCGGGCGTGGCTCTCCAGCCCGGAGGCCGACTGCCGCCGGGCGGCGAGCCGGACGTGCTCGGCGTCGACCGGGGTGCCGTCGAAGGAGGCGAGGGCGCGGGCGGTCTGCGCGGCCCGCTGGATGCGGTCGCCGCCGAGCCGGTACGGGGCGACGGCCGTGGCCAGGTCGAACCCGTCGGCGTCGGCGCCCAGCGCGGCCCGCCAGGCGGCCACGCCACCGGCCCGGCGGCCCGGGGCGTCCAGGACGAGCGGGTCGGCCGGGGCCCAGTGCGGGTCGTAGGGGCGCGGGTCCGTCATGAGGACGGTCACGCCGGTCGCGGCGGTCAGCGCCCGCACCAACGGGCCCGGCTTCTCGGGCAGGCCCGACACCACGATCGCCCGGCCGCCGAGGCGGGCCTCGCGCAGCAGCTCGGGGACGTGGTCCTCGGGGTCGGCGCAGCGCAGCGCGTCGACACCCGCGGCGTCCAGGACGGTGGAGAGGGCGGCCAGCCCGTCACCCTCGCGCGGTTCCCGCAGATAGGCGGTGAGCGGGCCGTCCTGCAACCGGGCGGCCAGGCGCCGGACGAAGACGTCGGCGTCGCCCCCCGCGGCGGGCAGCGGGTCCGGCATCGGGAGCAGCAGGCCGAGGAGCGCGGCGTCCGGGGTGTCGTCGCCGAGGAGGTGGCCGATGAGCCGGTCCGGGACGCGCAGCGAACGGGTCAGGAAGGGGCGCTCGGGTTCCTCGACCTCCAGCAGGCCGAGGGCGCGCAGCGGGGCCGAGGCGTGGAACCGGGCCCGGGCCGTCGCCACGTGCGCGGGCATCCCGCACAGGTCGAGGGCGAGGCCCACGGTGGCGCGGCGGCGGCTCACGTCGTTGTTGAGGTAGCCGTAGAGCGGCTCGAAGGTGCGGTCGACGTCGGGGGCGAGGGCGACGAGCAGGGCGGCCGTGTCCAGCTCGGTCAGCCGCGCCGTCCCGGCCAGCCGGGCCAGCCGGTCCCCGGGGCCGGCCGGAGTGCCCGCCGAGACGGGCTCCGCGGGCACGGGCACGGCCGGGGGCACGGGCTGGGCGTCGGCGGACGGCCAGGTGCGCAGCAGGTGGTGGACGGCCTCGTCGGGCAGGTACAGGCCGCGCAGCGGGTCGTCGGCCGTCGGGTCGTCGGCGGTGCGGTGCTCGACCAGTGCGGTCACCCGGTCCCGCAGGACTTCGAGCCGGGCGAGCAGCGCCCGGCCGGCATCGCCGGAGCCGCCCGGTGGGGCGGCGGCCGGTGTGTCCGTGGAGGAGGCGGTGGCGGGACCGTGGGCGGGGGCCTGGGTGTTCGCGGTCGTCACTGTCGTCACTGCCGTTTCTTGCGGCCGTCCATCACGGCCTTGCGGGCGGCGCGGACCGCCGCCACCTGGTGCGGCCGGTGCGAGCGGCCCTCGGACATCGGCGGGTCGCCGTCGATGCCGCCGACCCGGACCGTCGCGCCCTCGGTGACCGGGGGCCCGGCGTCGTACTCGGGGAAGGCCGGGAAGGGCACGGTGAGCACCAGGTCGAGGGACGGCTTCAGCTCGCCGCCCAGGGCGGACCAGATCTCGGCGAGGGAACGGGACTCGGTCTGGGCGCCAGCCACCGTCATCGGCATCGGCAGCCCCATCGCGCCGAGTGCGCCGGGTAGTTCGTAGGGGGGAAGTTGCTCGCGGGGCAGCAGGGTCGCCAGTACGGCGGACAGCAGCCGGTGTTCGTCCTGCGGGGTCTTCGTCCAGGCGGTCACCAGGTATGACAGCCGGAACCAGCGGGGCGGCTGACGGCGCTTGACGACGATTTCGTCCTGGTCGCGCACCGCTACATGGCCGCGGTGCCGCCGGCTCACGTCTTCGCGGATGTCGTACAAGTAGGCGTTGACGACGGGGGCGTTGCGCCGGGCCGCCCAGTCACGGGTGGGTGCCTCGAAGGCCACGTCGATGCCCGAGTCCGTCAAGGCCCCGCCCTTGAGGAGGGCCTTGAGGACCTCGTCCACCTCGTGGATCACGCTCGCGCTCCTGCCCTGGCCGCACTCGGGTCCGCACGGCCCGCCCGCTGCCGCCGGTCACCGATGGCCGCCACCGATGCCTGTCACCGATCGTTCCTCCGGGTCCGTCCGGCCGCACGCGCACCGGGGACGACGTACGGGCAGGAAGCCCTGCCCGTACGGACCGAAGGGTCCGCCTTCGATTGCCCGTTCGGTCAGATGTAGCCTTCCCGCAGGGCATAGGCCACGGCGTGGGCGCGGTTGCGCAGATGGAGCCGCGTGGTGAGTCCGTGCATGACGTTCTTGACCGTGCGTTCGGAGTAGGACAACTTGCCGGCGATCTCTCCGGTGTCGAGACCCTCGGCGACCAGCCGCAGGACGTCCACCTCTCGGGGTGCGAGGCCCAGCGAAGGGGCGCCGGGGCGACCCGCCGCGCCGCGGTGCAGGGTGCCCACCTGGCTGATGAGCCGGCCCAGCAGGTCCGCGGGCAGGTCGCCGTCGCCGCGCGAGGCGGCCAGGACGGCCTGCACCAGCCGGTGGGCGGTGGCCTCGTGCCGCCAGACGATGGCGCCGACGCCGCACTCGACGACGTCGAGCAGTTCGCTCTCGCGGATCGCGCCGACCACCAGCACCGCACGCGCGCCCTCGCTGCGCACGATCCGGCGCAGCCGGGTGAGCGCCGCGTCGTCGAGCGCGTCCTCGATGAGCAGGGCCACCGTGCCCGGCCCCGACTCCTCGCGCAGGTCGATCTCCGGGTGCCGGCGCAACTGGCTGACCGCGCCCTCGCGGCTGATCGGGTCCGGAGCGGACACCGCCACCGGGACGCGCCGGTCGATGCCGCCGACCGCCTTGCCGGGCCCGTGGGCCGCGACTGCGGAGGTGGACGTGGTGGAAGTCATGGGTGTGGTGGTGTTCCGGGGTGAGTTGAGCAACCGTTTCCCCCCTGTTCACGTGCCCGCCGTCCAGCACAGGCCGGTGGCGGATGTGCGGGTTCCACACTTATGGGACTGCTGGGACTGCGCAATCGTGGAGCACCACGAGGCACACCACGAAACCAGCGCGCCGACCGCCACGAGCGGCCGCCGAGCGGGCGTCCCGGCAGGTCAGCCGGGTACCGCGAGGAGGCGGGGGCCCTTGGAGACGGCCGCGGGCCACCGTGACCCCTGCCACTTCGCACCACCGTTGACCGCAGTCGTTCGTCTCACACACCGGGGGAGCACCATCCACCACAGGAGGCACCGATGACCGGACCGCTCCGTGAACGCGACGACGCCCACGCGCTGCTGGCCGCCGAGATCGAGCGCGCACGGGCCGGCACCGGTCGCCTCGTCCTGCTGCGCGGCGCCACCGGCACCGGACGCACCGCCGTGCTGGAGACCGCCGCCCGGCACGCGGAGGACCGCGGTCTGCGGGTGCTGCGCGTGCGCTGCTCGCCCGAGGACACCACGGTTCCCTTCGCCATGGTCTTCCACCTGCTCGGCCCGGTACCGGAGTTCACGGACATGACGCCGGGCGGCGACGACCGGGGCAGCGCGGCCCGGCTGTGGCGGCTGCTGCGCTCGTACGCGGCCGAGGGCCCGGTGCTGGTGGCCGTCGACGACGTCCACCTCGCCGACGACTCCTCGCGCCGCTGGCTGACGGAGGCCGCCCGGCACGTCGACCGATTACCAGTACTGCTGGTCGCCACCGAACGCAGCCAGTACGACGTCGAACCGCGCCCCGCCGGACTCACCCAGGCGCTGTCGCCGTCCCTGGTGCGCACCCACACCCTCGCCCCGCTCAGCGACGCGGCGGCGGCCGGGCTGGTCCGGGACGCCTTCCCGGACGCGCCGGCGCGGTGGACCGAGGAGTTGGTGCGGGCCGGCGCGGGCAGCCCGCTGCTCCTGCACGCCCTGCTGGACGACCTCGGCGGCACCCCGCACCCCGACGGCGTGCCGCCCGTGCCGGACAGTTGCGCCGCGCTGTACCCCGGGTCCTACCCGGCCGCCGTCTCCTGGTGGCTGAGGAGCGCGGGCCCCGCGACGGCCGACGTGGCCCGCTGCCTCGCCGCCCTGGAGCAGGCCTGGCCCGCGGGCCCGCCGGACGGCCGGGGCGCGCTTCGGCATGCCCTCCCGCACCCGCGGACACCGTTGCCTGACGGGGTGTACCGGCAGGCGTCGGCGTTCGGCACCGGGTACCGGCAGGCGTCGCAGTCGGATGCCGTGTTCCGGCAGGCACCGCCGTCGGACGGCGTGTACCAGCAGGCGTCGCCGTTGGAGGGCGCGTACCGGCAGGCGTCGGCGTCGGACGGCGTGTACCGCCCCGCCCCGCCGTTCGACACCGCGCCTCGGCACCCCCACGACGCACCGACGGCGCGGACGCGTCGGCCCCGGGACATCGCGCCGGGCTGCCGGGACGTGTGGAGCGCGGAGCCGGGCGTCGTCGGCGCGGACCCGCGCGCCACACGCCCCGGCGTCGGCGCGGAGCTTCCGGAGCACGGCCCCTATCCGCACCCCGACGAGCCCGCCGGACCCGCCGACGGGACGCCGTACCCCGCGTACCCGGTCCACGACCCGTACGGCCCGTACGACGGACGGCACCCGTCCGCACCCGGCGCCGCCTACGGCCGTACCGATCCGCCCGCGCACGCGCCGCACCGGACGACGCAGTGGCGTACCCCCTCCCCGCCCCCGGCGCGGGAGTCGGCCGGTGACCCGGTCGACGTGCTCGCCGAGGCGGCCGGGGCCGACCCCGCGCGGATCGAGGGCTGGCTCGCCGCCATGACCCGGCTAGGGCTGCTGCGCCCCGACGCGGGCGGCCGCCCCCGCTACGCCCACCCCCTGCTGCGCGACGCCGTGCTGAGCGGCTGGCCCCGGCCGCGCCGCGAGGCCGTGCACCGGGCGGCGGCGGAGGCGATGCTGCGCCGCGGCGACCGGGTCGAGGCGGTCGCCCGGCACCTGCTGCGCACCCCGGCCGTCGGCCGGTCCTGGGCGCTGCGCGTGCTGCGCGACGCCGTGACCGTCGCCGTGCACGACGCGCGGCCCGCCGACGCCGTCGGATACCTGCGCCGTGCCCTGGACGAGCCGCTGACCGACGACCTGCGGCAACGGCTGCTGACCGAACTGGGCTCCCTGGAATACGCGTCGGCCGACACCCCGGCCGCCATCGCGCGGCTCGCCGAGGCCCAGCACCTGCCGGCCGACCCCCGCAACCGGGTGCGTACCGCCGTCGCCCTCGGCACCGCCCTGGCCGGGCGCGGTGAGATCCGTACCGCGATGGAGGTGCTGCGCCGCACCGAGGGCCGGCTGTCCGGCCATCCGGGCCTGGCCCGCACCGTGCAGACCGCCACCGCGCTGCTGTCCGACGAGGACCTGGCGACCCGGCAGGAGGTGTACCGGTGGCTGTCCGAGACCGGCCGGCACTCCCCGGAACTGGTCGGCACCGCCGGACAGGCCCTGCTGGTGCGGTACGCGGCGACGGCCGCGCTGATCTCCGCCGACGAGGCGATGGCCCGGGTGCGGGACCTGCTCGCGCAGCCCACCGACCCGCTCGCCGAGCCCTTCCTGCTCGGCACGGCCGCCGCGGTCGCCCAGTGGGCCGACGAACTCGACGAGGCCGAGCGGCTCGTGGAACGCGGCCTGGCCGGACAGCACCCCGCCCTGCTGCACCCGATGCAGCACGCGTTGCTCAACACCCGCGCCGACATCGTTGCCTCCCGCGGCGACCACGCCCGGCTGCTGGCCCTCGCCGCCGACCCCGGGCCCGGCCCCGGCCCGACCAACCGGGACGCCCACGCCCTGATGGCCCTGGTCCACACCGGCCGCACCGACGAGGCACTGCGCCACGCCGACCGCTTCGACCTGCGCGAGGTGCCGGAGAACTGGGAGCTGAACCGCTACCTGTACGCGCGGGGCGTACTGCGTGCCGCCACCGGCGACCCGGCGGGCGCGCTGCACGACTTCCTGGAGTGCGGACGCCGCCAGGCGGCCCGCGAGGTGATCAGCCCCGTCGTGACTCCGTGGCGGACCGCCGTCGCGGAGTGCCGGCTGGCGCTGGGCGGCGGCCCCGAGGCGCTGGCCCTGGCGACGGAGGAACTGCGGCTGGCCCGGGTGTGGAACACCCCGCGCACCGTGGGCCGCGCCCTGCGCGTGCTGGGCACCGCGACCGGCGGGCGCCGCGGCCTCGAGCTGGCCGAGGAGGCCGTACGGACCCTGCGGGACGCGCCCGCCGACACCGACATGGAGCTGATCCCCGCGCTGCTCGCCCAGGGCCGCCAGCTCCTCGACGCGGGCGAACGCGGACGCGCCCGGGCCCGGCTGCGCGAGGCGGCGGAACTGGCCGAGCGCAAGGGCGCCCTGCGCTGGCTCGCCCTGGCCGGGCAGGCCCTGCGCGAGGGGGGCGCCCGCGGCTCCGTGGCGTCCCGCACCGGCGCCGGGGCGCTGACCGGCAGCGAGCGGCGGATCGCCGAACTGGCCGCCGACGGCCGCACCAACACCGAGATCGCCGACCTGCTGCACCTCGCCCGGCGTACCGTGGAGACCCACCTGACCAGCACCTACCGCAAGCTGCGGATACGGCGCAGGACGGAACTGGCGGGCGCGCTGGAGCGCGGGGCCCGCCGGGAACGGGAGCCGCACCCCGACACCCGCGGCTGAGGACCGCCGGTGACACGCGCGGCCCTCACCAGGAGCGCAGCAGCCGCCCGATCTCCATCTGCTCCGTCTCCAGCGGGTCGCCGTCCTCGACGTTCCACAGGCTGTTCTGCAGCACGCGGCCGAGGGACCAGGCGCGGGCCCGCTCCCGGTCGAGGCCGAGGACGTCGGTCATGGCGTCGAAACGCCACCGGGTCTCGTCCGGGTCGTAGCGGTTGTCCAGGGCGGGCAGCAGGTCGAACCCGGGGTCGCCGGCCAGCGGCTTGGGGTCGATGGCCAGCCAGGGGGCGCGGTCCGCGGCGAGGACGTTCTCGTAGTGCAGGTCCCAGTGCAGCAGCCGGTCGCCCGGCTCGTCGGCGACCTCGCGCACGGCCGCGGCGCAGTCGGCGACCAGCCGCCGGTCCGCCGGGTCCGGGATGCGCTCCAGGGTTTCGGGCGTCCGCTCCAGCATGTGCTTCGCGATGTCCCCGAGGCGGCGCACACCGGGCGGCGCGGGCGTCGCGGTGAGGTGGGCCAGCAGCCGGGCGATGACCAGGACGGCCTCGCGGGAGTCCTCGACGTGGCTGAGCATCCGGCCGGAGTCCAGGCGTTCCAGGAGCATGGTCCCGGTGGCCGCGTCGTGGTCGAGCAGCCGCACCGCGCCGTCCCCGTCCCACACCCGCAGCGCGAGGGGCTCGCCCTCGGTCTCCGCGTCGAGGATCTGGAGCTTCAGCACGGCCTCGGTACCGTCCCGGCACACGACCGGCAGCACCAGCGCCGCCCACCCGTGCATCGAGGGTCCGTCCAGCCGCAGCTCCCACCGCCGCAGGAACCCGGCCGCCAGCGCGGGCAGCCCTTCGACGAAGGCCCGCCCGGCCTCCCCGTTGTACTTCGCCTGCGCGGCCACGAGCCCTTCGGGTACGTCGATCACACCGCCGGACGCTACCGGCGAGCGGGGCCCGCGGTCACGCGGATATCCCTCAGCCCACCGGCTCCCGCACCGCCCGCTCCGCCGGCAGCCCGTGCTTCGGCGCCTTCGCCGTCACCATCACCCCCGCGACCAGCCCCGCGAGGAGCATGACGCCGGCGGCCACCCAGATGGCGACCGTGTACCCGTGGACGATGCCCTCCCGGACGATCAGTTCCCGCTGGGAGGGATCGGTGAGGTGGGCGGTGATCCACGACGCGCTCGTGCTGGTCGCGATGGTGTTGAGCAGCGCCGTGCCGATCGAGCCGCCCACCTGCTGCGAGGTGTTGACCGTCGCGGAGGTCACGCCGGAGTCCTTCGGGGCGACCCCCGCGGTGGCCGTGGAGAACACCGGCATGAAGGTCAGGCCCATGCCGAGGCCCATCAGGAGCAGCGCCGGGAGGATCTCGGAGACGTACTCCGAGTGCACGGTGATCCGGGTGAGGATCACCATGCCGCCGGAGGCGAGGAGCATGCCGGGGACCATCAGCATGCGCGGGCCCACGTGCGGCAGCAGCCGGGCCGAGATCTGGGTGGAGCCCACCACGATCGCGGCGGTCAGCGGCAGGAACGCCAGGCCGGTCCGCACGGGGGAGTAGCCGAGGATGACCTGGAGGTAGTAGGTCATGAACAGGAACAGCCCGAACATGCCGATGACCGCCAGCATCATCGTCAGGAAGCACCCGGCGCGGTTGCGCTCCCGGATGACGTGCAGCGGCAGCAGGGGCGTCTTCGCCCGGGTCTGCCACCACACGAAGACGGCCAGCAGGACCACGGCCAGGCCGAACAGGGCCAGCACCAGCGGGTCGGTCCAGCCGCGCGGCTGGGCCTCGCTGAAGCCGTAGACGAGGGCGACCAGACCACCGCAGCCGAGGACCACACCGGGCACGTCGAGCCGGGCGTCGGCGTGGCCGGGCCGGTCGTGCAGCAGGGCGAACGCGCCGATCACCGCGACGACGGCGATGGGGATGTTGACGTACAGGCACCAGCGCCAGTTCAGGTACTCGGTGAGCACGCCGCCGACGATGAAGCCGATCGCCGAGCCGCTGCCGGCCAGCGCGCCGTAGATGCCGAAGGCCTTCCCGCGTTCCCTGGGGTCGGTGAAGGTCGTCGTCAGCAGGGACAGCGCGGACGGCGCGAGGACGGCGGCGAAGACACCCTGGAGGGCGCGGGCGCCGAAGAGCATCGCCGAGGTCGTGGCGGCGCCGCCGATCGCGGAGGCGGCGGCGAAGCCGATCAGCCCGATGACGAAGGTGCGTTTGCGTCCCACCAGGTCCGCGATCCGCCCGCCGAGCAGCAGCAGGCCGCCGAACGCGAGGGTGTACGCGGTGATCACCCACTGCCGGTTGGCGTCCGACATGCCCAGGTCGCGCTGGGCCGAAGGCAGCGCGATGTTCACGATCGTCGCGTCGAGGACGACCATCAGCTGGGCCAGGGCGATCACCACCAACCCCCACCAGCGGCGGGGGTCGGCCTCCGCGGGCGCGGCGGGTCCACCTGTCCGGGAGCCACTCATCTGGCCAGAAGACCATGGATCGGGACGTATCGCATCCCCGTCGCGCGGACCGCGCCGCTCGTCGCCGTTCATGGCTCCAGGACCACCTTTCCGGTCGTCCCCCGGTTCTCCAGGGCGCGGTGCGCGGCGGCGGCGTCGGCGAGCGGGAAGCGTCGCACGGCCGGGACGAGCCGCCCCGCGGCGGCCTCGGCGAGGGCGCGCAGTTCGAGGGTGCGTACGGGGTCGGCGCCGCCGGCCTTCTCCATCATCACCGGGCCCAGCACCTGCTGGGAGACGCCGTCGACGAGGTAGGGGGCGCCGTCGTGCAGGCCCTCGCCCGACCAGCCGAAGACCAGGTGCAGGCCGCCGGGTCCGAGCAGGGCGACGGCCTCGCGCGCCACCTCCCCGCCGACGCCGTCGAAGACGACGGTGGCCTCCCTGCCGCCCAGATGGGCGCGGACCTTCGCCGGCCACCCGGGGTCCCGGTAGTCGACGGCGAGATCGGCGCCGTTCGCGGCGACGAGCGCGGTCTTCTCCGGGCCGCCGGCGAGCCCGACCACCGTGGCGCCGGAGTTCTTCGCGTACTGCACCAGCAGCGTGCCGATGCCGCCCGCGGCGGCCGGGACGACGGCCACCGCGCCGGGACCGAGGTCGGCGAACTGCAGAATCCCCATCGCCGTACGCCCGGTGCCGATCATGGCGACGGCCTCGGCGAAGTCCAGGTTCGCGGGGATCTCGTGGACGCGGGCGAGGTCGGTGACGGCGAGTTCGGCGTAGCCGCCGGGGACGAAGCCGAGGTGGGCGACCACGCGCCTGCCCAGCCAGCCGTCCGGCGTGCCCGCCCCGAGGGCGTCGACGACGCCGGCCACCTCGCGGCCGGGGATCGTGGGCAGCTCGGGAAGCGCGGGCGCCGGGCCCTGGAGGCCCTCCCGCAGGGCGGTGTCCAGGAGGTGGACGCCCGCCGCGCGGACGGCGACGCGGACCTGGCCGGGGCCCGGAACCGGGTCCTCCACCTCGTCCAGGACGAGGTTCCCGGCCGGGCCGAAGGCGTGCAGACGAATGGCGTGCATGACGGTCCCCCAGGGGAAGAGTGCGCTGCTGCGGAGTGCTGTGGGCCCAGCCAACGACCTCAAGCGTGCTTGAGGTCAAGCTCGCGCCGGCCGAGGGCGAGGGAGACCGCCGTCAGGGCGCTGTTGAAGGAGACCTCGGAGAGCAGACCGGGCGAGGCGACCTGGTCACCGGCGAGGTACACGCCGTCGCCGCGGTCGACGGCGGGCCGGTCGCGCCAGGTGGTGCCGGGCAGGTCGACGGCGCCGGTACGGCCATTCGCGACCGCCTCGCGCCGCCAGGTCAGCCGCTCGCGCCAGCCGGGGAACCCGAGGTCGAGCAACTGCTCGGCCCGTGCGGTGCCGTCGGCCTTCGACTCGTGCGGCGCGAGGGGGATCTGCCCCTGGATCAGCTGCTCGCCCGCGGGCGCGAGCGTGCGGTCCTGCGCCGTGAACCGCTCGATCCACCCCGGCGCGTCCAGGTCGGAGACGGCGAAGGCGTCGCCGCGCCGGGTCCTCACGGCCAGGTCGACCAGGGTGGTGCGGCCGCTCGGCCAGGTCAGCGAGGGGTCGTCCAGCAGGCGGCGGGCCGCGTCGAGGGAGGTGGCGACGATGACGGGGGTGTCGGTGGGCAGCGCGTCCACGCGGGAGAGCGTCTCCATCCGGACCCCGAGGTTCCAGGCCAGGGCGGCCATCCGGTCCACCACCCCGCCCCAGCCGCCGCGCGGGTAGTGCGCCTCGGGCGGCAGCTTGGCGGCCCGGCGCAGCCGCTCCTGCACGAAGGCGGCGGACAGCGACCCCGGATCGTGGTGGAACAGGGCGACGGCGCAGTAGTGGGCGGCGGCCCGCGCGCCCTCCTCGCCCGCGATCCCGGTCGCCCAGGTCAGGAAGTCGGTGTCGACGGGGGCCGGCCCGACCCCCCGGCGCAGCAGCTTCAGCATGGCGAACGGCGGGGTGCGGCGCAGCGCTCCGCGGTGGCGCAGCCGCAGCCGGGCCGCCTCCAGCGGCGGGATGGGCGCGAGCGGGCCGATCAGGTCGCGCCGGCGCAGCCAGGCCCAGTGCGGGCCGCCGTTGTAGAGGGCGTGCGGACCGTCGTTGGTGCGGTAGGGGCCGTCGGCGGTCCGAGCCCGTCCGCCGAGCGTGTGGTGGGCCTCGTGGACGGTGACCCTGGCGCCCGCCTCGGCGGCGGTGATGGCCGCGGTCAGTCCGGCGAAGCCGCCGCCGATGACGGTGATGCGATGCATGACTCGGGTTCTCCCTCGGATCGGGGTCGCGGTCGGGTCGCCGTGCGCGGCGCCTGTCTGCCCGTACGACGGCCGAAAGGGCGCCGGATGTGACATGTGGCCCGGAGAGAAGGTGTTTCCGCAGGTCGGCGCGGGTTGTCAGTGACGGGGTGCAGCATGGGGCCATGGCGAGGAGAGCGGCGGGCACGGCGGGCGGGCGCGGTACGACGACGGTGCGCGGGGCGAGGCGCCCCCAGCTGCGGCTGCCGCCGCTGGAGCCGTTCGAGGACGGCGGCGGACTGGAGCCGGACGGGGACTACGACGCGCTGGAGTTCCGGGAGGCGGACCTGACCGGCCAGGACGGCGCGGGTGCCCGCTTCATGGACTGCGCGCTGACGGGCTGCGCGCTGGACGAGGCGTCGCTGCCCCGGGCCCGGCTGCTGGACACCCGTCTCACCGGCGTCCGGGGCGTCGGCACGAACCTCGCGGAGGCGACCCTGCGCGACGTCGAGCTGCTCGACGCCCGCCTCGGCGGCACCCAGCTGCACGGGGCCGTACTGGAACGGGTCCTGGTCCGGGGCGGCAAGATCGACTATCTCAACCTGCGCCGGGCCCGCCTCAAGGACGTCGTCTTCGAGAGCTGCGTCCTGGTCGAGCCGGACTTCGGGGGCGCCCGCCTGGAGCGGGTCGAGTTCGTGGACTGCGCCCTGAAGGACGCGGACCTCAGCGCGGCCACCCTCGTCGACGTCGACCTGCGCGGCGCCGCCCCGCTGGAGCTGGCCCGCGGCGTGGACCGGCTCTCGGGCGCGGTGATCAGCCCCGCCCAGCTCCTCGACCTCGCCCCGGTGCTCGCGGCGGAGCTGGGGGTGCGGGTGCTGGCGGAGGGGTAGGGCGGGTCCGGCGGATCACGCGTGGGCGCGTGCTTCGGTGAGGGCCCGCTGCCTGAGGTCGCCGAACAGCACCGTCGTGGTGGCGGCCAGGACGTCGTCCCTGCCGACGGTCCGCCGGTCCCCCGTGCGGGTGGACAGGGCCCCGAGGACATCCTTGGGGAACGGGGGCGCGGCCGCTTCGTCCGGCGCCCCCAGGACGACCGTGCCGAAGCGTTTGACCCCGCCCTCGCGGACGACCACGGCAGCGCCCCGGGCGAGGTCCGTCAGGAACACGCTCGCGATGCCGTCCAGGTCGCGGACCACCGCCGGGACGGCCGTCGCACCCCGGCTCCGCAGCAGCTTCCTGACCCCGGCCTCGAACCTGTGGGCACCCGTCACGGCACTCGGTGTGCGCGTCCCCCTGCGCCGGCGAAGGGGGACGAGGACACCGTCGGCGTCGTACAGGTCACCGGTCCGACATCGGAACGTCGGGCTGTGGACGTACCACGTGCCCCCCACCTCCAGCTCGACGTCGCGGTCGGTCGCCGAGATCAGGTCCCCGGGTACCAGCTTCTTCCGGGACTGCTCCGCCGCCGCCCTCCTCGCACCGTCGATGATCCCCGTCAGCACGGTCCGTGTGACCGACGCGGCGGCCCACGCCGCCGGCCGGGAGACGTGCAGCGGGGTCACGTCCCGGAACACCGCTTTGACGAGGGAGGGCTTGAACGGCGCGGGCTGTGCGGTCATCGGAAGGAACGCTCCCTGCTGTCTAGTCGGAGGGCATCCGCGGGAAACGGGACTGGAGGGTCCAGACCGCCGGGTTGTCCGCCAGGTCCTCGTGCAGGTCGGTGAGGTCGGCGAGCAGGTCGTGGAGGAAGTCCCGGGCCTCGCGGCGCAGTTCGGTGTGGGAGAAGGACAGCGGGGGTTCGTCCGCGGGCAGCCACTCCGCCTCGATGTCGACCCAGCCGAAGCGGCGCTCGAAGAGCAGGCGGTCGGTCGACTCGGTGAAGTCCAGCTCCGCCCGCTGGGGCCGCGCGGCCCGGGAGCCCGCCGGGTCCCGGTCGAGGTGCTCCACGATGTCGCACAGCGCCCAGGCGAAGTCGAGCACCGGCACCCATCCCCAGGCTGTGGACAACTCCCGGTCCGCCTTGGTGTCGGCGAGGTACACGTCCCCGCAGAACAGGTCGTGGCGGAGGGCGTGGACGTCCGCGCGCCGGTAGTCCGTCTGCGGCGGGTCCGGGAAGCGGGTGGAGAGGGCGTAGCCGATGTCGAGCACGCAGGTGATGGTGTCACGGCCCCGGAGCGGGCCATGCGCCGCGGGCCCGCCGCGAGCCGGTCACTCCGGTGACGTGGCCCGACGGACCGCGTCGCGGAGCAGGGCGCGCCGGCGTTCGTGCGCGTCCTCGGGCTCGTCGGCGGTCGCCGCGTAGACGTTGCTGACCGGTGACCAGGCCATGGACATGGCGATGACGAGGGCCAGCACGTCGAACGGGTCGCCCGGTCGCACCCGCCCTGCCGCCTGGGCCTCGGCGATGGCCCGGAGCTTGGCGTCGTCGCGGCGGTCGGCGTCCTCGACCAGGTGCCCCGCCGGACGCCGCTCCAGCCGCGCCCAGGTGGCCAGCCGGATGAGGTCGGGGCGGCGCAGATACTCGTCGTAGAGGCGCACGGCCCAGTCCGCGAGGTCGCCGGCGTCGATCGGCACGACGTTCACGATGCGGTCGAGCGAGCCGAAGAAGATCGCGTCGAACAGCCCGTCCTTGCTGCCGAAGTACGCGTAGAGCTGCGCCTTGTTGGTGCGCGCGGCGGCCACGATCCGTTCGACGCGGGCCCCGGCGATCCCGTGTTCGGCGAACTCCCGGGTCGCGACGTCCAGGATGCGCCGGTGGGTGGCGGCGCCGCGGGAGGTGAGGGGCTGGTCGGGGATGCGGTCGGGCATGGCCCCAGGGTATCCCACGGCCAAACAGAACAGTTGGTTTGCTCAACCCGGCGAACGGGTCTACGGTCAAACAGACCGAACAGTCTGTCTGAGGAGCGGGGAAGAGCCATGAGGACCACAGTGGGCTGGCATGCGGAGCCCGGGAACGGCGCCGGGACGACCCCGACACTGCGCCGTGCCCCGCTGGAACGGCGAAACCTGCGCCCCGACGACGTCGCCGTCCGGGTCGACTACTGCGGCGTCTGCCACACGGACCTGCACGCCCTGCGGGCCGGGGGCGCCGACGGGAGCGGTCCGCAGCCCCTCGTCCCGGGGCACGAGTTCACGGGCGTGGTGACCGAGACCGGCACCGAGGTCACCCGCTTCCGGGCCGGAGACCCGGTCGCGGTCGGCAACATCGTCGACTCCTGCGGCGCGTGCGCCATGTGCCGGATCGGCCAGGAGAACTTCTGCCACGGTTTCCCCACCCTGACCTACGGCGGCACCGACCGCGTCGACGGATCGACCACCCTCGGCGGCTACAGCCGCGAGTACGTGCTGGGCGAACGGTTCGCGTACGCCCTCCCCGCCGGCCTGGACCCGGCGGCCGCGGCACCGCTGATGTGCGCGGGGATCACCGTCTGGGAGCCCCTGCGCGCCCTCGGCGCCGGGCCCGGCACCAGCGTCGCCGTGGCCGGTCTCGGCGGCCTCGGCCACCTCGCCGTGAAGTTCGCCGTCGCGCTCGGCGCCGACACCTCGGTCATCAGCCGGTCGCCGGGCAAGGCCGAGGACGCCCGACGCCTGGGCGCCCGCGGGTTCGTCGTCTCGACGGACGCCGGGCAACTGGCCGCCGCCCGCGACCGGTTCGACATCGTCATCGACACCGTCTCCGCCCCGCACGACCTCGGCGCCTACCTCCGCCTGGTCGCCCTGGACGGCACCCTCAGCCACCTCGGGCACCTCGGACCGGTCACCCTGGAGACCCTCGACCTGCTCATCGGCCGCAAGAAGCTCAGCTCCGCGGGCAGCGGCGGCCGGAAGGGCACCGCCGAGATGCTGGCCTTCTGCGCCGCGCACGGCATCACCGCCGACATCGAACTCCTCCCCTCCGCCCGCGTGAACGAGGCCCTCGACCGCCTGGACCGGGGCGACGTCCGGCACCGCTTCGTCCTCGACCTCTCCGACCTGGACCGGTCCGGCCGGCAGGGCCCGACGGCCGGATAGGTTGCCCCCGTGATCCTGACCCCGCTGCCCCTCACCCCCGACCACGACATCCCGGGCCCCGTCCTCACCGAACTCACCGCCCTCTACGCCTCCCAGCGCGCCTTCCACGCGCTCAGCGGCGACTTCCCCGACCCGGACGACATCCGCCCGGAGCAGGTGGCGGCCGCGCTCGCCGACGAACTGGCGCGGCCCGGCGCCGAGGTGCTGCTCGCCCGGGACGCGGGCCGGCCGGCCGGGATCGCGGTGACGCTCGCCCGGCATCCCGACCGGACCGACCCAGACCCGTGGATCGGGCTGCTGATGGTGGACGCGGGCCTGGCGCGGCAGGGTCACGGCAGGCGGCTGGTGTCCCTCCTCGAGGACCGGTTCCGCGCCGCGGGCCGCACCGCCGTGCGGCTCGCCGTCCTCGACGGCAACACCGCCGGGCTCGCCTTCTGGACCGCCCTCGGCTACACCGTCCTGGACCACCGCCGGGACCTCGGCGCCGGCCGCCCGTGCACGGTGCTGCGCAGGGAACTGGAGAGCGGCACCCTGCGCACCCCGCGCCGCGCCGCCCGTGTCGCCGTGCTCGACCCCGAGGGCGCGGTCTTCCTCCTGCGCTACGACAACGTCGAGGTCGGCGTGCACTGGGCGATGCCCGGCGGCGGCCTGGAGGCGGACGAGAACCCGCGCGAGGGCGCCCTGCGCGAGGTGCGCGAGGAGACCGGCTGGACCGACCTGGAACCGGGCCCCCTGCTCTGCACCTGGGAACACGACTTCACCCACCTGAGCGTCGGCCCCGTCCGCCAGTACGAGCACATCTACGTCGCCCGGGGCCCCCGCCGCGAACCCACCGGCCCCGACCTCGCCGCCGCCCACGCCGCGGACGGCATCCTCACCTGGCGCTGGTGGAGCCGGGCCGAACTCGCCGAGGCACCCGAGCCGCTCTGGCCGCCGGACCTGGCCCTGCTGCTCGACGGCTTCGAGGGCTGAGGAGGGTGAGACGGCCGCGGGCGTGGTGGTTCACGGCGCGTCCGGCCGGCCGTCCCCGCGCAGCCAGTCCGCCCAGATCTCCGAGAAGTCCTCGTCCGGCGCCGACTTCTCCACGTAGGCCGTGAAGTCCCCGGTGTCCGCGTTGCCGTGGCGGTGGGCGGCGGCCCAGCCGTGCAGCAGGTCCCAGAAGGCGTCGTCGCCGACCGTCTCGCGGATCTTGTGCAGGACCATCGCGCCCCGCTGGTAGACCGGGCTCTCCGAGATGTGCGCCGCGTCGGGCGGGTCCGCGGGCGGGAACGCCCAGATCGAGTCGTTCGCGTCCTCGTCGTCGTAGTACGTCCCGTCGTAGAGCGCCTCGAAGGTCTCCTGGGCGGTGTCGCCGCCGTGGTCCTCCTCCCACAGCCACTCCGCGTAGGTGGCGAAGCCCTCGTTGAGCCACATGTCCCGCCAGGTCTTCGGGCTGACGGAGTTCCCGTACCACTGGTGGGCGAGTTCGTGGACGAGCAGGACGGTGTCGGGGGCGCCGGGGAAGTAGGGCCGGTTCTGGGTCTCCAGGGCGTACCCCGCGTCCTCGTCGCGGTCGACGATCGCGCCGGTGGAGGAGAAGGGGTAGGGGCCGAAGTTCTCCTGCGCCCAGTCCATGATCTCGGGGATCCGCTTCAGGACCTTACGACTCGCGTCGGCCTGGGCCGGGTCGACGGCCGTGTACACCGGCAGCCCGTCGTCCGTGGTGGAGCGGGCGGTCTCCCACTTGCCGACGGCGACGGTGACGACATGGCTCGCCATCGGCTCGGCGGTGTGCCAGGTGAACGTCGTACGGCCGTCCCGGGTCCGCTCGTCGCGCAACTCGCCGTTGGAGACCACGCCCAGGCCCTCCGGCACGGTCATCGCGAGGTCGTACGTCGCCTTGTCGGAGGGGTGGTGGCTGCCGGGGAACCAGGCCATCGAGCCCGTCGGCTCACCCAGCCCGACCGCGCCGTCGGCGGTGGGCAGCCAGCCCTCCTCGGAGTCGTCGGGGTCGGTGATCGTCTCCGGCTCGCCCGAGTACCGGACGGTCACCCGGAACGTCTCCCCGTCGTTCAGCTCCTCGGCCGGGCGGACGGTCAGTTCCTGTCCGGCCCGGTTGAAGCGGGCCTTCCGGCCCTCGACCGTGACCCCCTCGACGTCCAGGCCCTTGAGGTCGAGGTCGAAGGCGGACAGGTCCCGGGTCGCGCGGGCGGTGAGCGTCGCGCTGCCGCTGAGGTGCCCGCCCCCGGCGTCGGTGTCGGGGTCGTAGTCCAGGGCCAGGTCGTAGTGGCCGATGTCGTAGCCGCCGTTGCCCGCCTTGGGGAAGTACGGGTCGCGCACACCCGAGCCGCCGGGGGAGCCGTCGACCGCGCCACCGCCACTGCACGCCGCGAGGGCGAGGACGGTGGCGGTGGCTACGAGGAGACGGGGGGTGGGGATGCGCACGACGTGATCCTATGGGGCGTTTCACGTGAAACGCCCGCTGGGGCCGCCTGTTGGGACCGGCTGTGAGCCTGTGGCCGCCGGCCTCGGGTCAGTTCAGCGCCGCCGCGCCCGCCTGGGCGAACTTCTCGTCCAGGGTGCCGGACGGGGCACCCGCGACGCCGATGCCGGCGATCGGCGCCTTGCCCGCGGTGACCGGGACCCCGCCGCCCAGGAACAGCGTGCCCGGGATGTCCTTCAGGTTCGGGGCGTTCTCCAGGCGGCCCTCCAGCTCGCTGGTCGGGGCGTTCCAGGAGACGGCCGTGTACGCCTTCTTCTCCGCCGACTCGTAGGACTGCGGACCGGCGCCGTCACCGCGCAGGGTGAGGATCGTGTTGCCGTTGCGGTCGACGACCGCGACCGTGACCCGCTGGCCCTCCTTCTCGGCGGCCTTCAGCGCTGCCTGCGCGGCCTCGGTGGCGGCGTCGATCGGCAGGTGCGTGGAGGTGGTGGTGTCGTGCTTGCCGGCCGCGGCGGCGGGGGCGGCGGACACCGCGGAGTCCTGGGCGGCCTCGGGCGCGGAGGCGTTCGCGGCCACCGTGCCGAAGGTGCCGGCGGCGACGGCGGCGAGCACGGCGCCGCCGGTGGCGAGGCGGGCACGACGGGAGAGGGTCTTCTTCATGGCGGTCTGCTCCTCGGGGTGAGGTCGGGCGGGTTCGTGCTCTCCACTCTCCGGTCCGCCCCGGGGGCGCACGGTCGCCGTTCCGGCTGCTCGTGGGCGACGGAACGGGCGACGGCGGGATCGTCCGATCGGTTGACCCACGGGGCGCCCGAAGCGGGCACCATGGGAGTGTTCACGCAGCTCAGCGGACCTCTGCGGCACGTTGGGGAGCAGCGCGGCAGGAGAGACGGGCAAAAGGAGGCGGGTGACGGATGCCGAAGCCGTACGACCACCCGGACACCCGGTGGCTCGGGGCCGTCATGCACGTGGCGTTCTTCCTGCTGCTCGGCGGTGCCCTGGCCCGCTTCCTGCTGCGCCACCCCGGGGAGCCCCGCACCCCCTGGATCCTCGCCCTGTCCCTCGCCCTCGCCGTGCTGCACCTGCTCGGGCCCGTCCTGAGCGGGCCCGCGCCGTCCGCTCCCGCCGTTCCGCCCGCCCGGCGGCGCCTGGCCTGGCTGGGGCCGGTCGTCGTGGTGTGGATGGTGCTGGTCGTGCTGGCGCCCAGCTTCGCCTGGTGCGCGGTGCCCCTCTTCTACACCGGCCTGCGCACCCTGCCCGCCCGGGCGGCGCTCGTTCTGGTCACCGTCCTGACGGTGTTCGTCGTCGCCGCGCAACTGCGGCTCGCGGGGGGCTTCGACCCCAACCTGCTGCTCGCCCCGCCCGCCGTCGCCGCCATCGCCGCGGCCGTGTTCCTGCACACCGAACGGCAGGCCGCCCGGCAGCGCGCCCTGATCGACGACCTGATCCGCACCCGCCGCGAACTCGCCGCCTCCGAACGCCGCGAGGGCACCCTCGCCGAACGCCAGCGCCTCTCGATGGAGATCCACGACAGCCTCGCCCAGGGCCTGTCCAGCCAGCGGATGCTGCTCCAGGCCGCCGAGCGGGTCTGGGAGTCCGACCCGGGCAAGGCCCGCACCCACGTCCGGGGCGCCGCCTCCGTCGCCGAGCACAACCTGGCCGAGGCCCGCCGCTTCGTCCACGACCTGGCCCCGGCCGACCTCGCCCGCGGCGGCGGACTGGAGGCGGCGCTGCGGGCCCTGGCCGCGCGGGAGTCCGGCGACCACCTCACCGTCCGCGTCCACGTCGACGACGGCGCCCGCGTCCCGCCGCTGCCCGACCGCGTCCAGTCGGCGCTGCTGCGCATCGCCCAGGGCGCACTGGCCAACGTCCGGGAGCACGCGGGCGCGTCCACCGCCGCGCTCAGCCTCACCCTCCTCGACGACGAGGCCGTCCTGGACGTCACCGACGACGGGCACGGCTTCGACCCGGCGGAGCCCTCCGACGCCCCCGCCGGGATGCGCGGACACGGACTGCCCGCCATGCACGCCCGGTTGCGCCAGCTGGGCGGCACCCTGACCGTCGAGTCCGCGCCCGGCGAGGGCACCGCCCTGTCCGCCGCCGTCCCCCTGGACCCGCCCCGAACCGACCCGGCACATCCGCCGGACCCGCCGGAACCGGCCGACCCGCAGGAGGCACCCCGATGACCGCACCGGCAGACGGCGGGCCCGCCCGTGCTCCCGTGCGCATCCTGGTCTGCGACGACCACGTCGTCGTACGCGCCGGGCTGCTCGCCCTGCTCGACAGCGCGCCCGGCATCGAGGTGGTCGGTGAGGCCGGCACCGGCGAGGAGGCGCTCGCGCTCTCCGCACGGCTGGCGCCGGACGTCGTCCTGATGGACCTTCAGCTCGGTGCGGGCATCGACGGCGTGGAGACCACCCGCCGCCTCACCACGGGCACCGGCCGCGCGCCGCACGTGCTCGTCCTGACCACGTACGACACCGACGCCGACATCACCCGCGCCATCGAGGCGGGCGCGACCGGCTACCTGCTGAAGGCCGAACGCCCCGAGGAACTGTTCGCCGCCATCCACGCCGCCGCCCAGGGCCGTACGGCACTGTCCGGGCCGGTCGCGGGCCGGGTCATGGCCAGTCTGCGCAAGCCGCGCCCCGCCCTCACCGACCGCGAACGCGACATCCTGGCCCAGCTCGCCACCGGACTCGGCAACCGGGAGATCGCCCGCGCCCTGTTCATCAGCGAGGCCACGGTGAAGACGCATCTGCGCCGCATCTACGACAAGCTCGGCGTCGACACCCGCGCGGGCGCGGTCGCGGTGGCCAAGGAGCAGCGCCTGCTGCCGTGAGGGACGCCGAAGGCCCCCCGGCCGGACGTCCGGGGGGCCTTCGTACGGAACGAACGGGCGGTGAACGTCAGACGTTCACGCCGAAGTCCTGGGCGATGCCCACCAGGCCCGAGGCGTAGCCCTGGCCGACGGCGCGGAACTTCCACTCGGCGCCGTTGCGGTACAGCTCGCCGAAGACCATGGCGGTCTCGGTGGCCGCGTCCTCGGACAGGTCGTAGCGGGCGATCTCGGCGCCGCCGGCCTGGTTGAGGATGCGGATGTAGGCGTTGCGCACCTGGCCGAAGTTCTGCGAGCGGTTCTCCGCGTCGTAGATCGAGACCGGGAAGACGATCTTCTCGATGTCGGCCGGCAGACCGGCCAGGTTGACGTTGATCGCCTCGTCGTCGCCGGCGCCCTCGCCGGTGCGGTTGTCACCGGTGTGGACGATCGTGTTGTCCGGCGTCTGCTTGTTGTTGAAGAACACGAAGTGGGCGTCGGAGTAGACCTTGCCCTGCGTGTTGACCGCGATCGCGGAGGCGTCGAGGTCGAAGTCGGTGCCGGTGGTGGTGCGGACGTCCCAGCCGAGGCCCACGGTGACTTCGGTCAGGCCCGGAGCCTCCTTGGTGAGCGAGACGTTGCCACCCTTGGACAGGCTTACAGCCATTGTTGGGAGTCCCTTCCCTCGTTTACTTACGGCAAGAAAGCTACAGCTACCACCATGAACGACGAGAGGGGTCCACAAGGTTCCATCTCTCTTTACTTTCTTTACCGAGGCCGGGACCGGGACCTGAACGGGTTCGGGATATTCGGGTGACGCGGGCCGTCCGCGGACGGGAACATGGAGGGCATGTCCGGTCCCCATGTCATCCGCGGCTCCGTCTCCCTGCCCGAGGCCGAGCTCGTCTGGCGTTTCTCGCGCTCCTCGGGGCCCGGCGGACAGCACGTCAACACCACGGACACGGCCGTGGAGCTGCGCTTCGACCTGGCGCGGACCGAGGCCCTGCCCGAGGTGTGGAAGCAGCGGGCGCTGGAGCGGCTGGCCGGGCGCCTGTCCGACGGGGTCGTCACCGTCCGCGCCTCCGAGCACCGCTCCCAGTGGCGCAACCGCGAGACCGCCGCCGTACGCCTCGCCGCCCTCCTCGCGGAGGCCACCGCGCCGCCGCCCAGGCCCCGCAGGCCGACCCGCATACCGCGCGGCATCAACGAACGCCGGCTGCGGGAGAAGAAGCAGCGCTCGCAGACCAAGCGGGGGCGCTCCGCGCGGGACTGGGACTGACCGGCAGGCGCCCCCGTCTCAGTCCAGCTCCAGCACGCCGGCCGTCTCCTCCTCGGCCTTCTCCCCGTTCGGACGGAAGCCGAGGCCCAGGTAGAACTTCTCGGGACCGTCCCCGCGGGGTGCCAGGTGACGAAGCACTCCCTGCCGCCGCGGCGCCGGACCTCGGCGGCCACCGACTCCACGGCGAAGCGGCCGTACCCCCGGCCCTGCTCCCCGGCGGCGATGTTGAGGCGCCACAGACCGGAGCGCAGCGCGCTGCCGTCGTCGTACCAGTCGATGCCGAAGAAGCCCATGAGGAAGCCGACGGGGCGGTCGCCGTCGAGGATCAGGCGGGGCCAGGGCTTCTCGGGTTGGACGTAGGCCTCGGCGAGGGACTTCACCACCGGGGCCACGGCGAACTCCTGCTCGGGGCGCACCCGTACGGCGAGGGCGGCCTCGATGTTCGCGGGGGTGATCTTCTCCAGGCGGAGCGCGGGGCTGGTCGTCATGCGGGCACCCCAGGTCGGCATCCGCGCGCCGGACGAGCGGATTACCCGCTCAGCCCAGCTGCCGGTACCGGCCCCGGAAGTAGGTCAGCGGACCCCCGTCCGCGCTGGGCAGCGCGGCGGTCAGGACCCGGCCGATCACCAGGGTGTGGTCGCCGGCCGCCACCCGCTGCTCGGTGCGGCACTCCAGGGTCGCCAGGGCGCCGCCCGCCAGGGGCGCCCCGGTCGCCTCGCCCCGCACGTACGGGATGTCCGCGAACAGGAGGCGGTCGCTGACGCGGCCCTTCATCGCGAAGCGGCCCGCGATGTGCCGCTGGCTCTCGGTCAGGACGGAGACCGCCCACAGGGGCTGCTCGGCCAGCAGGTCGTCCATGCGGGAGCCCTCGCGCAGGCCGACCAGGACCAGGGGCGGGTCCAGGGAGACCGACATGAAGGCGGTGGCCGTCATTCCGACGTCCTCGCCGCGCGGTGCCAGCGGGTCGTCGGGATCCAGCGGCGGCTCCTGCGCGGTCACCAGGACCACGCCCGAGGCCAGCCGGGACATGGCGGCACGGAACTCCTCGTTGCTCACCCCCTCAGCATGCCCGGAGGCGGGCGAGGGCAACGGGGACGCGGGGGCCGCGGGAGACCCGGGATACGTGAGAGACGGAGTGTTCGGCACCCCGCCACGCTAATCTCCGGGGCACGGGCGGGGTATCGGACCCCGGTCCGAACCGGGTCCTAGGACCACGGAAGGAGACGTGCGCATACCCACAAACTTTGCGTTCGGTAAACGCACAGGGAAAACGCGGAAACCCCACTCAATTGTTCATGTTTAGCTGTGACTTGAGTCACAAGGGGCGGTAATTGTTGACCCTGTGTACCGAGTGGGGAGCGCGCTGTGATTCAGTGGCGGGGAACCTGCAAGGGCACCATCAGTAAAGGCGCCGAAGAGAACCCTTGATTCACTGCGAGGTCTCGGGGGGAGGGCGAGCATGGAGACCGACTCGGAGCCCTATGTCCGCCTGGCGTCCCTGCGGCAGCTGCACCAGGCCATGGCCGACATGAACAAGGCCCGCAGCCTGGCCGACACCCTGCAGGCCGTCGCCGACGGCGTCGTGCAGGCCCTCAACTACGAGCTGGCGTGCGTCAACCTGGTCGGCCCCGACGGCGACCTCGTCGTCGCCGCCTTCGCGGGCAACCCGGCCGCCGAGGCGCTCATCACCGGCCGCTCGGGCTCCCGCGAGTCCTGGGACCGGCGCCTGAACATGGGCGAGCAGTGGGGCGACCTGATCTTCATACCCCACACCGAGGGCTGGGTCCTCGACGACGACGACGTCCCGCAGTGGTACACCGACGGGCCCGCGCCCCGCTTCGAGGACGAGTGGCACCCCTCGGACCGGCTCTTCGCCCCGATGTACGCGCCGGGCCCCCAGGGCGGCGGCAACAGCGGCGAGCTGATCGGCGTCCTGTCCGTGGACCGGCCGCGCAACGGCCGCCGCCCCGGCGCCTGGGGTCGCGAGGCTTTGCAGATGTACGCGTTCCAGGCCGCCATCGCGATCAGCAACGCCCGGCTCCGCTCCAACATGCAGCGCGCCCTGGTCCGCCTGGAGCGCGACCAGCAGGCGCTGCGGGCCAGCGAGGAGAGCTTCCGGCAGGCCTTCGAGTACGCCCCCTCCGGCATGGCCATCGCCGAGATGGGCGGCGACCAGCACGGCCGCATCCTGCGCACCAACGACGCGCTGTGCCGCCTGCTGGGCCGCCGCGCCTCCGCGATGCGCCGCTACGCCTTCTCCGACCTGGTGCACCCCGAGGACATCGGCACCCTGCTGCGCACCTCCGCCGAGGGCGGCCGGGCCGAGCTGCGCCTGTGCCGCCGCGACGGCACCTACGTCTGGGTCTCGCTGCGCAACAGCGTCGTCGCCGACGCCGCCGACGGGCCGCGCTTCCTGCTCACCCACGTCGAGGACATAGAGGAGCGCAAGCGCCGCGAGCTCCAGCTCGCCCACCGCGCCTCCCACGACTCCCTCACCGGCCTGCCGAACAGCGCCGAGCTGCGCTCCCGGCTCGCCGCCCGGCTGTGCCAGCGCCCGCAGTCCTCGCACGCGGCCGTGGCCGACGCCATGGACGCCGCCTACGGGCACTCCGCCGTGTTCGACTCCGGCGGCCACACCTTCGACTTCGGCGGCTCCGTCGAGCCGTACGGGGCCTTCGACCACCATGTGCACGCCGTGGCCCCCCAGGACGGGCGCGACGACGGCACCAAGGGGCTCGCGGTCCTCTTCTGCGACCTGGACGGCTTCAAGTCGATCAACGACCGGTTCGGGCACAACGCGGGCGACGCCGTGCTGATCGAGGTCGCCCGGCGGCTCAGCGGCGGCGTCCGCGACGGCGACACGGTGGCCCGGCTCGGCGGCGACGAGTTCGTGATCCTCGCCAACGGGCTCGGCCGGGCCGACGCCCAGGACCTCGCCGTACGGCTGCGCAACGAGATCATCCAGCCCATCCGGGCCGAGGGCCGGGCCGTCCGCGTGGGCGCCAGCTTCGGCATCGGCTGGGCCCACTGCGGCATGACGGCGGACGAAGTCCTGAAGTCGGCTGACGAACGGATGTACGTCGAGAAACGATCTCGTCCCAAACAGCACCGCCGCGCCGGATGATCAGCAGGTCAGCGCGTTGATGCGGTCTGGGTCACCCGTTCGGGTCAGCCGGAGCGGGTAGGCTCGCTCTCTCACACACCCGTACCGCACCACGCACCGCATCTGGTTAGGAGACCTAGGGATGACGCCCGGCAACAACGGCGCGAGCACGCCCGAGGACGACGACCCCTTCGGCTACCTCTACGCCGACGGGCAGGCCAACGGGGCCCAGCCGCCGTCCGGTGGCTACGGCTACCCGAACTCGGTCAACCGGGTGCGTCCCGTGGGCACACGGCAGTACGGCGCACCGCAGGGCCAGGGCGCGCAGACCGCCGCCTACGGCCAGGCCGCCCCGCCCCAGCAGGGCGCCTACGGCCAGCCGCAGGGGGCCTACGGACAGCCGAACGCGCACTACGCCGCGCCGGAGACCTTCCCCGGCGGCGGCGGTCCCGGGGGCCCGCAGCAGCCGTCGGGGCACGGCGGGGGCGGCGGACGCCGCGGCCCGAACACCAAGGGCCTGCTGATCGGCGCGGTGGCGGTCGTCGCCGCCGTGGTCATCGGCATCGCTGTGGCCATGACGAGCAGCGGCTCCGACGACGAGGGCGGCAACGACGCGGGCGGCGACCCGGCCCCCACCCAGTCCCAGAGCAGCGAGCCGAGCCCGTCGGCGAGCGAGGGCGCCGACGACGAGGACGTCGAGCTGCCCTCCGTCGAGGCGAAGGCGATGCGGCTGGGCGGCGCGGCCTCCCTCGCGTCGGAGGTCAAGGGCGCCCAGTCGGCCGGCGGTGTCTACGTGGCCAACCTGAACCAGCCGGGCGCCTCGGTCACCTGGACCGTCAACGGCATTCCCGAGGACGGCCTCTACACCCTCTTCACCACGTACAGCGCGGCCGGCGAGGACCAGTCGATGACCCTCACGGTCAACGGCAAGGAGTTCGGCAGCAAGCTGAACCTGGGCAACTTCGCGCAGGCCAAGGACGGCGACTTCGCCAAGGGCTGGACCAAGACCTACGCCTGGCCCACCCTCAACAAGGGCACCAACACGATCACGCTGTCCTGCGCCGACGGCGACCAGTGCAACGTCCTGCTGGACCAGTTCTCCCTGAAGAAGGGCCAGGTCAAGGACTAGGGCCCGGCCGGCGGCCCCGGCGGGGTCAGGCCGCGCCCGCCTCCGCGGTCACCGCGACGCCGCGCCCGAGCAGCTCCTCGTACGCCGCCCGGTCGAACTCGCCCGCCACCGGCGCCAGCACCGTCGCCGCCGACAGGGCGACCGCGCGGGCCAGCCGGTCCGGCCAGGGCAGGTGCTCCACCAGGCCCGAGAGCAGGCCCGCCACCGCCGAGTCGCCCGCCCCGGTCGGGTTGCCCCGGACGTGGGCCGGCGGGGCGGCGCGCCAGCGGCCCTCCGGGGTCACCGCGAGCAGCCCCTCGGCGCCCAGCGAGGCGACCACCGAGCGGGCACCCCGGCGCCGGGCGGCCTGCGCGGCACGCTGCGGCTCGTGCGAGCCGGTCAGCTCGGCCAGCTCGTCGGCGTTCGGCTTGATCAGGTCGGGTCGGGCGGCGAGCCCCCGCCGCAGCGGCTCCCCGCTGGTGTCCAGCAGCACCGGCACACCCGCGGTGCGCGCGGCACGCACCAGTCCGGCGTACGCGCCCACCGGGACGCCCGGCGGCAGGCTGCCGCACAGGGCCACCGCGGCGGCGCCGGTCAGCAGGTCCTCGTAGGCCTCCTGGAAGGCGTTCCACTCGGCGGGTGCGACGGCCGGGCCCGGCTCGTTGAGCTGGGTGGTGTCGCCGCTGCGCGCGTCGACGACGGCGATGGTGCGCCGTGTCGCCCCCGCGACCGGCACGAGCGCGTCGGTCACCCCGCGCACGCCGGTCAGCCCCTCGCGCACGACGGCCCCGGTGGTGCCGCCCGCGAAGCCGGTGACCGTCACCTCGTGCCCGAGGGCCGCCAGTACCCGGGCCACGTTCAGCCCCTTGCCGCCGGGCCGCTCGGTCACGTCCGTCACCCGGTGGGAGGCGTGCGGCCTGAGGCCCTGGACGCGGTAGGTGATGTCGAGCGCGGTGTTCAGAGTGACGGTGAGGATCACCGTGCCGACCTCCCCCGATCGTGTGCGGCTGGCTGTGCCCGCGGAGCCGTGCTCCACGACACGATCATGCCAAAAGGAGGGCGGTCGGCCCAGCCCCCGGGGCGGCCGTCACCGGTCGGCCCGGAGCTGACCGGGGGACGGATCAGCCCAGTTGGGGATCGACCACCCAGGCGCCCTTGCGCATCACGCCCACCAGGTCGAAGGCGTCGTCCAGGACCACCAGGTCGGCGTCCTTGCCGGGCTCCAGGGAGCCGATCCGGTCGTCCAGGCCGAGCAGTCGCGCCGGGTTGGCGGAGATCGCGGCGACGACGTCCCCGACGGGCAGCCGGTCCACCGTCACCGCCCGCTTGAAGGCGCGGTCCAGGGTGAGCGTGGAGCCCGCGATCGAGCCGCCCTCCACCAGCCGGGCCACGCCGTCCGCGACCTCGACCTCCATCGGGCCGAGCAGATAGCGGCCGTCGCCGAAGCCCGCCGCGTCCATCGCGTCGGTGATGAAGGCGACCCGGGCGGCACCCGCGTGGTGGAAGGCCAGCTGGAGCGCGGCCGGGTGCAGGTGCGTGCCGTCGTTGATCAGCTCGACGGTGATCCGCTCGTCCTCCAGCAGGGCCGTGATCGGCCCCGGGGCGCGGTGGCCGACCGGGGGCATCGCGTTGAACAGGTGCGTGGCGACGGTGGCGCCCGCGTCGATGGCCTGCACGGTCTGCTCGTACGTGGCGTCGGTGTGCCCGACGGCCGCGATCACGCCGTGCTCGACGAGCAGCCGTACGGAGTCCAGGCCGCCCGGCAGCTCGGTCGCCAGCGTCATCATCTTCGCGTGGCCGTGCGCCGCGTCGACCAGCTTGCGCACCTCGGCCGGGTCCGGGTCGCGCAGCAGCTGCTCGTCGTGCGCGCCCTTGCGGCACGGAGAGATGAACGGCCCCTCGAAGTGGATGCCGGCGATGTCGCCCTGCTGGGCCAGCTCGGCGAGCACCCCGGCGTGCCGGGCGAGGAAGTCCAGGTCACCGGTGACGGCGGAGGCGACCACCGTGGTGGTGCCGTGCCTGCGGTGCGTCTCGACGCCGCCCAGGATCTCCTCGGCGGTGCCGCCGGCGAAGGAGGCCCCGCCGCCGCCGTGGTTGTGGATGTCGACGAAGCCGGGGACCACCCAGTGGCCCGACACGTCGACGACCTCGGCCTGCGGGGGAGCCGTGTCCGCGATCCGCGTGCCGTCGACGATCACGCGGCCGTCGTCCACGGTCCCGGTGGGCAGTACCACCCGGGCACCGGCGAGAACCTTGCTTGGGGCCATCAGGTGGTTACCTCCGGGGGAGTCGCGGCCGTGGCGGCCGGGGAAGCTGTAGGGGCCGGGGAAGCGGTAGCGGTCGAAGCGGCGGTGTCGAGCAGGTCCCAGGCCATCAGCCCGGCACCCAGGCAGCCGGCGGTGTCCCCGAGTGCGGCGGGGACGATCTCGGGCAGTCTCTGGAAGGTGACGCGCCGCCGGACGGCGTCCCGCAGCGGTGTGAACAAGGTTTCCCCCGCCTCGGCGAGGCCGCCACCGATGATCAGGACGCGTGGGTCCAGCAGGGTGAGCGCGGTGACCAGCCCGTCGGCGAGCGCGTCCACGGCGTCCCGCCACACGGCGAGCGCGCGGGCGTCCCCGGACTCGACGGCCTTGGCGCAGTCGGCGGCGTCCGCCGCCGGGTCGCCCGAGGCCTCGGCCCACACCTGGCTGACCGCCGAGGCGGACGCGAACCGCTCCAGGCAGCCGCGCTGGCCGCACGGACAGGGGATGCCGCCGGGGCGCACGACGACATGGCCGATCTCGCCCGCGAAGCCGTGGGCGCCCGCCTCGACCCGGCCGTCGATGCCGATGGCGCCCGCGATGCCGGTGCCCAGCGGCACGAACAGGAACCGGTCGGCGCCCTGACCGGCACCGATCCGGCCCTCGGCGAGCCCGCCGGTGCGCACGTCGTGGCCGAGGGCGACCGGGATGCCGCCGAGCCGCTCGCCGAGCAGCGTCCGCAGCGGTACGTCGCGCCAGCCGAGGTTGGCCGCGTACACGGCCACGCCCTGCTCGGCGTCGACGATGCCGGGGACGGCGACACCGGCGGCGCGGGCCGGTTCGCCGAACCGGTCGGCGCCGTAGGCCCGCAGCTCGGCGGCGAAGTCCAGGATGCCCGCGACGACCGCCTCGGGCCCCCGCTCGCGGCCGGTGGCCCGGCGCGCCTGGTGCAGCAGTTCGCCCCCAGGCCCCGCCAGGGCGGCCTTCATCCCGGTGCCGCCCACATCGAGGGCGATGACATGTCTCACGGGGACAGTGTGGCCCGTACACCCGGGAGAGGTCTAGTCCACTGTGGTGGTGTAGACCTTAATTCGGTAAGCGAACGCGCGAACGAGCAGTCAGGGTTGGGGAACAGGGTGCAGCGGCGTAGGACAGGAACGATCGCGGTGGTGTCCGCACTGGGCATGACGGCGGTCCTCGGCGGCTGCGGTCTCACCGGCGACTCCGACGGGGTGACCCTGAAGCTCGTCGCCGCCGACTACGGAGACAGCAAGGACAACAGCTCCCAGAAGTACTGGGACCAACTGGTCGAGTCCTACGAGGCCAAGAACCCCGACGTGCAGGTGGACGTCACCGTCTACTCCTGGAACGACGTCGACCGCAAGGTCCGCGAGCTGGTCGAGGCGGGCAAGGCGCCCGACATGGCGCAGATCGGCGCCTACTCCGACTACGCGGACAAGGACCTGCTCTACCGCGCCGACGACGTGCTCTCCATCCCGGTCCAGGCCGACTTCGTCTCCCAGCTGGCCGGCGCGGGCCAGGTCAACGGCGTGCAGTACGGCCTGCCCTTCGCGGCCTCCACCCGGGTGCTCTTCTACAACAAGACCCTCTTCGACAAGGCCGGGGTCCAGCCGCCCAAGTCCTGGGACGACCTCGCCGAGGCCGCCGAGGCGCTCAAGGAGAAGGGCGTGAAGTACCCGTACGCCCTGCCGCTGGGGTCCGAGGAGGCGCAGGCCGAGACGATGCAGTGGATGCTCAGCGGCGGGGGCGGCTACACCGACGACGTCGGCACCTACTCCGTCGACTCCCCGCAGAACGTCACCACCTTCACCTGGCTGCGGGACGAACTGGTCGCCAAGGGCCTCACCGGCCCGGCCGCCCCCGGCAAGCTCGACCGCGCCGACGCCTTCGCCGCGTTCGCCAACGGGGACGTGGGCATGCTCAACGGCCACCCCTCGCTGATGAAGATGGCGTCCGACAAGGGCGTGAAGTACGGCATGGTGACCACCCCGGGCATCGACGGCGAGAGCAAGAACACCCTCGGCGTCTCCGACTGGATGACGGCCTTCAAGAAGAACGGCCACCAGAAGGAGGTCGGCGACTTCCTCGACTTCGTCTACAGCGAGGAGAACGTCCTCGGCTTCTCCCGCGAGTACGACCTGCTGCCGGTCACCACCTCGGCCTCCCGGACCATGAGCACCGCGGCCGAGGACAAGAACCTCAAGCCGTTCCTGGACGAGCTGCTGCTCTCCGAGCTGTACCCGGTCGGCAAGACCTCCTGGGCCTCGGTCAGCGCGGACGTCAAGAAGCACATCGGCGAGGCGGTGGTCCCCGGCCGCAGCCCCGAGGAGGTCCTCGGCGAGATCCAGGCGACGGCGATGCGGGCGGGCAGCGCGGAGTAGCGGCCGCGTTGTCGGTGGCGGGCGCTACGGTGCGGTACATGGACCCGGGAGAGCTGGCCGAGCGGGAGCGGAGCATCCTCGCGCTGGAACGCCGTGGCTTCTCCGGCCCCGGCGCCAAGGAGCGCGCCATCCGCGAGGAGCTGGGCCTGGCCCCCGTCCGCTACTACCAGCTCCTCAACGCCCTCCTCGACGACCCCCGGGCCCTGGCCACCGACCCGGTGACGGTCAACCGCCTCCGCCGAGTACGCGAGTCCCGCCGCACGGAACGCTGAGGGCCCCCGCGCCCGGCGGGCCGGGTGTGGGGGAGTGGGCCCGGCGCCGGCGGGATAGGTTCGCGGTATGGGCAGCCACCTGGACTCCACCCGAGACGACTCCCCACACCCCCTGCCGACGCCCGCGACGGCGGCCGGACGCGAGGGGCTCGACGCGATCCTCGCGCACCCCGGCCGCGCGGTGGTCGCGCTCGACTTCGACGGCACGCTCGCCCCGATCGTGCCCGACCCCGACCGGGCCCGCGCCCACCCCGAGGCCGTACCGGCGCTCGCGGCCCTGGCCCCGAAGGTCGCCTCCATCGCCGTGATCACCGGCCGCCCCGCCGAGGTCGCCGTGCACCACGGCGGCTTCGCGGACGTCCCCGGCCTCGACCGCCTCGTCGTCCTCGGCCACTACGGCGCCGAGCGCTGGGACGCCGCCACCGGCACCCTCACCACGCCCGAACCGCACCCCGGCGTCACCGCCGTCCGCACCGAGCTGCCGGGGCTGCTGGAGCGGTCCGGGGCCGCGGAGGGCACCTGGACGGAGGACAAGGGGCACGCGGTCGCCGTCCACACCCGCCGCGCCCCCGACCCGCAGGCCGCCTTCGACGCCCTGCGCGCCCCCCTCACCGGCCTGGCCGCCCGGCACGGCCTGATCGTCGAACCCGGCCGCATGGTCCTGGAGCTGCGCCCGCCCGGTATGGACAAGGGCGCGGCCCTGCGGTCGTACGTCCACTCCCTCGACGCCGCCTCCGTCCTCTTCGCCGGAGACGACCTCGGCGACCTCCCGGCCTACGCGGCCGTCGACGCCCTCCGCGCCGAGGGCACTCCGGGCCTCCTGGTCTGCAGCGGCAGCGACGAGGTGACGGAACTGCGCGAGCGCGCGGACGTCGAGGTGGCCGGCCCGGCCGGAGTGGTGGCCCTGCTGGCGGCCCTCGCGCGCAGGCTGGCCTGAGACAACGTCACGGACGGTTCTCCCGCATGTCACAGGCGTGTCCTGACGCCGAGGGCGGGGGAACCCGATCTTCCGCCCGCACGGTCTTGGGAGGCGTAACGCCTGCTCAGTGAGGCTCAGAACCGTGGAGGTACACGTCATGTCCGCTCGGAAGACTCCGATCCTCGCCCTCGCCGCCCTGGCCCTCGGCCTGACGCTGACCGCCTGCGGCAACGGCGGCAGCAGCGACGACGCGGCCCCCGCCACCTCCGCCGCCACCGCGACGAGCGCCGCACAGTCCCCCACCGCCACCGGCACGTCCTCGGACACCCCGAAGGGCGCGAAGCCCGGCCAGGGGACGGGGGAGAAGTGCACGGACCAGCAGGACTACGCCGGTGACCCGCGGTCGAACGCCGAGATCAACTCGATCGGCGCGGACACCGGCACCTGCCCGCCGGTCCAGTCGGGCGGCACGCAGTCCGGCACCCCGAAGGAGGACGGGGTGAAGTGCACGGACCAGCAGGACTACGCCGGTGACCCCAGGTCGAACGCCGAGATCAACTCCATCGGCGCGGACACCGGCACCTGCCCGCCGGTCCAGTCGGGCGGCACGCAGTCCGGCACCCCGAAGGAGGACGGGGTGAAGTGCACGGACCAGGTGAACTACGCGGGTGACCCGCGGTCGAACGCCGAGATCAACTCCATCGGCGAGGAGACCGGCACCTGCCCGCCGGTCCAGGACAAGTAGCCCCCGCCCCGGTCCCTCAGCCCCGCAGCGCGTCCAGCTGCTCCAGGAACCACCGCGCCGGGGGCAGCGCGGTGCCGGCGGCAGCGAGCCGCTTCGACCGCTCGGCCCGCTCCCCGGCGGGCAGGGAGAGCGCCTCGTGCAAGGCGTCCGCCGTCCCGACGACGTCGTACGGGTTCACCACCACCGCGTCCTCGCCCAGCTCCTCGTACGCCCCGGCCTCCCGCGACAGCACCAGCGCGCACCCCCTGTCGGAGACGACCGGCACCTCCTTCGCGACCAGGTTCATCCCGTCCCGGACGGGGTTGACGAGCGCCACGTCCGCGAGCCGGTACGCCGCCAGCGACCGTGCGAAGTCGTCCTTCAGGTTCAGCACGACCGGCGTCCACCCCGGCGTGCCGAACTCCTCGTTCACCGCCTCCGCGACCCGCCGCACCTCGGCCGTGTAGTCGCGGTACACGGCGAGGTCCTGCCGCGAGGGGTAGGCGAACGCGACGTGCACGACCCGTTCGCGCCACTCGGGCCGGCCCGCCAGCAGTTCCCGGTAGGCCAGCAGCCCCCGCACGATGTTCTTGGACAGCTCGGTCCGGTCCACCCGCACGATCGTGCGGCGGCCCTCCCCGATCTCCTTGCGCAGGTCCGCCATCCGCTCCTCGACGTCGGCCTCGTGCGACCGCGCGCGCAGGAAGTCCCCGTCGGCGCCCAGCCCGTGCACGCCGATCTCCGTGCCGCCGAGCCCGCCCACCACCGCGTCGCAGCAGGCGGTGAACGCGTCGGCCCAGCGCCGGGTGAGGAACCCGAGCCGGTCGGCGCCCAGCATCCCGCGCAGCACCTGCTCGGCGATGTCGTCGGGCAGCAGCCGGAAGTAGTCGACCGGGGCCCAGGGTGTGTGCGAGAAGTGGCCGATCCTGAGGTCGGGACGCAGCTCGCGCAGCATCCCCGGCACCAGCGTCAGGTGGTAGTCCTGCACGATCGCGACCGCGCCCTCGGCCGCCTCCTCGGCCAGCGCCTCGGCGAAGGCCCGGTTGTACGCCTCGTAGGAGGCCCACTGCCGCCGGAACTCCGCGTCGAAGACCGGCTCCAGGGGCGTCTGGTACAGCATGTGGTGCACGAACCACAGCACCGAGTTGGCGATCCCGTTGTACGCGTCAGCGTGCACGTCGGCCGGTACGTCCAGCATCCGTACGCCGTCCTCGCCGACCCCGCGCCGCACCGCCTCGCGGTCGCCGTCGCCCAGCGCCGAGCACACCCACAGCGCACCGGCGTCGGGCCCGATGGCCGACAGCCCCGAGACGAGCCCGCCACCGCCCCGTTTGGCGTGCAGCGACCCGTCCTCCCGCACCTCGTACGAGACGGGCCCCCGGTTGGAGGCGACCAGCACCTGAGCAGCACCGAACCTTGAAGCCATACGCCTCAACCTAGCCCGACCCCTCGAACCTCAAACGTTCCCCGCTGTCACCCGGACGCCGATTCGGTCACGCGGCTAGCCGTCAGGCCACCCGTCGGGTCGTGTACTCCGCGATCTCCCTCATCGGGGGCCGTTCCTCGGTGTCCACGGGGTAGGTGCGGGGCTCGAAGCCGTCGACGCCGCGTTCGAACTGGGTGAGGGCCGGGCGGACGAGGTGGCCGCGGGCCAGCCGGAGCTGGGCGGTGCGGTAGATCGCGGCGGCCATCCGGCCCAGGGCCCGCCCGTCCTGGTGGCGGTGGACGCGGACCCCCACGTCGACCTGCGCGAGCGCGTCCAGGCCCACCAGGTGCAGGGCGTCGACCAGCATGCCCAGCTCGACGCCGTAGCCGACCGGGAAGGGGAGCCGTTCCAGCAGGGAGCGGCGGGCCGCGTACTCGCCGCCGAGCGGCTGGACGAAACCGGCCAGCTGCGGCCAGTGCATGTTGAGCAGCGGGCGGGCCATCAGCTCCGTGACCCGGCCGCCCTGGCCGGGGGCGGCACCGAGCGGCCGGTCGTACATGGCCTTGACGAGGTGCACGTCCGGGTCGGTGAGCAGCGGGCCCACGATCCCGGAGACGAAGTCGGCGGAGAACTCGCGCAGGTCGGCGTCGACGAAGCAGACGATGTCCCCGCCGGTGACCAGCAGCGAGCGCCACAGCACCTCGCCCTTGCCCGGCACGGCGGGGATGCGGGGGAGGATCGCGTCGCGGTGCACGACGCGCGCGCCGGCCGCCGCGGCCACCTCCGCCGTACGGTCGCTCGAACCGGAGTCCACGACCACGACCTCGTCGACGAGCGGGACCCGCTCCACCAGCTCCCGCCTGATCACCGAGACGATGTCGCCGACCGTGGCCTCCTCGTCCAGGGCGGGGAGCACCACGCTGACCGACTGCCCGGTGGCGTGCTTGGCGGACAGAAGGTGCTGGAGCGGCCGGTCCGCGGCCGACCAGGAGCGTGCGTCCAGCCAGCGCTCGACTTCTTCCAGCACGTCCCGGGGCTCCTTTGTGATCCATCTCGCGGTACGGACGACTGTCTCAACCGTCCTGGCCGTCGGTTACAGTCTTGAACAACGCGTGGGACCACCGCATGCCGGGGTGGCCGCGCGTACCAGCGAAGAACAACTTCATACCGCTCATCCAGAGGGGCAGAGGGATACGGCCCGATGAAGCCCCGGCAACCCTCCAGCCGGCTCTTGTCACACAGACGTGGCGAGGCTCCCGGCTAGGGAAGGTGCCAAATCCGTCTCACGGCGAGATGCGTCGTGAGGAAGATGAGGAGAAAGGGCCTCGCCTCCATGGCTGTGCAGACTGCCGAATCCCCCACGAACTCCACGAACCCCGCGGTCGACCTCGGCCCCGCCGCAGCCCTGAGCTGCCGGGAGTGCGGCCACCGGGTCCCGCTCGGACCGGTCTTCGCCTGCGAGGAGTGTTTCGGCCCCCTCGAGATCGCCTACGACTTCTCCGCCTACGACACCGAAGAGCTGCGCAAGCGGATCGAGGCGGGCCCCGCGAACATCTGGCGCTACGCCCCCCTGCTGCCCGTCCCGGCCGACGTCGCCACCAAGCCGAACATCAATCCCGGCTGGACCAAGCTCGTCAAGGCCGACAACCTCGCCCGCGAGCTGGGCGTCACCGGCGGGCTGTACGTCAAGGACGACTCCGGCAACCCGACGCACTCCTTCAAGGACCGCGTCGTCGCCCAGGCCATCGAGGCCGCCCGCGCCTTCGGCTTCACCACGCTCTCCTGCTCCTCCACCGGCAACCTCGCCGGCGCCGTCGGCGCCGCCGCCGCGCGGGCCGGTTTCCGCTCCTGTGTGTTCATCCCGCACGACTTGGAGCAGGGCAAGGTCGTCATGGCCGCCGTCTACGGCGGTGAGCTGGTCGGCATCGAGGGCAACTACGACGACGTGAACCGCTTCTGCTCCGAGCTGATCGGCGACCCGGCCGGCGAGGGCTGGGGCTTCGTCAACGTCAACCTGCGGCCGTACTACGCCGAGGGTTCCAAAACCCTCGCGTACGAGATCTGCGAGCAGCTCGGCTGGCGGCTGCCCGACCAGATCGTGGTGCCGATCGCGTCCGGCTCCCAGCTGACGAAGATCGACAAGGGGCTGAAGGAGCTGATCGAGCTCGGCCTGGTCGAGGACAGGCCGTACAAGATCTTCGGCGCGCAGGCCGAGGGCTGCTCGCCGGTCTCCACGGCGTACAAGGCCGGGCACGACGTGGTCCGCCCGCAGAAGCCGAACACCATCGCCAAGTCGCTGGCCATCGGCAACCCGGCCGACGGCCCCTACGTCCTCGACATCGCCCGCCGCACCGGCGGCGCCGTGGAGGACGTGACCGACGAGCAGGTCGTGGACGCGATCAAGCTGCTCGCCCGCACGGAGGGCATCTTCGCGGAGACGGCGGGCGGCGTGACCGTCGGCGTCACGAAGAAGCTGATCGAGGACGGCGTGCTGGACCCGTCGCTCACCACGGTCGTCCTGAACACCGGCGACGGCCTGAAGACCCTCGACGCGGTGGCCGGCACCGGCGTCACCGCCACGATCCGTCCCAACCTGGACTCCTTCCGAGAGGCTGGCCTCGCATGAGCGTGACCGTTCGTATCCCGACCATCCTGCGTACCTACACCGGCGGCAAGGCCGAGGTGAGTGCCGACGGCGCCAACCTCGGGGAGGTCATCTCCGACCTGGAGAAGAACCACACCGGCATCGCCGCCCGCGTGCTGGACGACCAGGGCAAGCTGCGCCGCTTCGTCAACGTCTACGTCAACGACGACGACGTCCGCTTCGAGCAGGGTCTCCAGACCGCGACGCCGGACGGCGCGGGCGTCTCGATCATCCCGGCGGTCGCCGGCGGCTGAAGCGGACGCAGATACACCTTGTAGTGCGTATTGCCCTCTCCGTAAGAGAAACGGAGGGGGCAATTCCATGTGGTTGAGCGCGGTAGAGTTGGGGAACGCGCTCCCGATCAGCACAACGGGAACCGTTAATTCCTGCCGCCCGCCCGACAAGAAGCAGCCAAAGTGCGAGCGTATTCTGCGGCTTTTGTTCCCTTTGCGTGACCCGACTTGACCCGAATTCAGGCGAATTCTCGCCACATTCCGGACCGGGCGCGTCCAGATTTCTCGTCCGATTGACCTGTTGCAGACGGCAGTTGGACAGATACATTCAGCCGCGGTCGACGCGTTCCGGCGCACGCCCCCAGTCGTGAGGGGGCGAGGTCTGACCCGGGTTCGCGAAGTGCGGATCTGTGCAAGGGCCAGTAATAGGGGAGTTAGGCATGGCTCAGGGCACCGTCAAGTGGTTCAACGCGGAGAAGGGGTACGGCTTCATCGCGGTCGACGGTGGTGCGGATGTTTTCGTCCACTACAGCGCGATTCAGATGGACGGCTACCGCACCCTCGAAGAAGGCCAGCGGGTCGAGTTCGAGATCTCGCAGGGTCAGAAGGGCCCGCAGGCCGACATGGTTCGCCTCAGCGCCTGAGACGCGCGGCCACCACAGCACCCGGTCTTCATCCGAAGGGCCCGTACCCACTGGGTACGGGCCCTTCGGCCTGCCCGGACGCCCGCCGGGTCCGTGTTCGCGGGTGGCTGACGGCCGGGCCCGATCCCCGAGGGGCGCTTGCACTCGACCATGCCGAGTGCTAATCATTGGCGTTAGCACTCTGAAGGTGAGAGTGACAACGAAGGACCGGGTCGGTGAGGCCCGCAGGCCGGGTGGGGAAGGAACCACACGGCAGGCGAGCCGTCCGTCGCGGGCGCGGGCGCGGTCCGAAGGAATCACCCCCAGTCCTGGAGGGACCACTTCACATGGCCAAGATCATCGCGTTCGACGAGGAGGCACGGCGCGGCCTCGAGCGCGGCATGAACCAGCTCGCGGACGCCGTCAAGGTGACGCTCGGCCCCAAGGGCCGCAACGTCGTCCTCGAGAAGAAGTGGGGCGCCCCCACGATCACCAACGATGGTGTCTCCATCGCCAAGGAGATCGAGCTCGAGGACCCGTACGAGAAGATCGGCGCCGAGCTGGTCAAGGAAGTCGCCAAGAAGACGGACGACGTCGCCGGTGACGGTACGACCACCGCGACCGTTCTCGCCCAGGCCCTGGTCAAGGAAGGCCTGCGCAACGTCGCGGCCGGCGCCAACCCGATGGCCCTGAAGCGCGGCATCGAGAAGGCCGTCGAGGCCGTCTCCGCCGCCCTGCTGGAGCAGGCCAAGGACGTCGAGACCAAGGAGCAGATCGCCTCCACGGCCTCCATCTCCGCCGCCGACACCCAGATCGGCGAGCTGATCGCCGAGGCCATGGACAAGGTCGGCAAGGAAGGCGTCATCACCGTCGAGGAGTCCCAGACCTTCGGTCTGGAGCTGGAGCTCACCGAGGGTATGCGCTTCGACAAGGGCTACATCTCGGCGTACTTCGCCACCGACATGGAGCGTATGGAGGCGTCGCTCGACGACCCGTACATCCTGATCGCCAACTCCAAGATCGGCAACGTCAAGGACCTGCTGCCGCTCCTGGAGAAGGTCATGCAGTCGGGCAAGCCGCTGCTGATCATCGCCGAGGACGTCGAGGGCGAGGCCCTGTCGACCCTGGTCGTCAACAAGATCCGCGGCACCTTCAAGTCCGTCGCCGTCAAGGCCCCGGGCTTCGGCGACCGCCGCAAGGCCATGCTCGGCGACATCGCCATCCTCACGGGCGGCGAGGTCATCTCCGAGGAGGTCGGCCTCAAGCTGGAGAACGCCACGCTGGACCTGCTGGGCAGCGCGCGCAAGGTCGTCATCACCAAGGACGAGACCACGATCGTGGACGGCGCCGGCTCGGCCGACCAGGTCCAGGGCCGCGTCAACCAGATCCGCGCCGAGATCGAGAACAGCGACTCGGACTACGACCGCGAGAAGCTCCAGGAGCGCCTGGCGAAGCTGGCCGGCGGCGTGGCCGTCATCAAGGCCGGTGCCGCCACCGAGGTCGAGCTCAAGGAGCGCAAGCACCGCATCGAGGACGCCGTTCGCAACGCGAAGGCGGCCGTCGAGGAGGGCATCGTCGCCGGTGGTGGCGTGGCCCTGCTCCAGGCCTCCCAGGTCTTCGAGAAGCTGGAGCTGTCGGGTGACGAGGCGACCGGCGCCAACGCCGTGAAGCTCGCCCTGGAGGCCCCGCTGAAGCAGATCGCCGTCAACGGTGGTCTCGAGGGCGGCGTCGTCGTGGAGAAGGTCCGCAACCTGACCGTCGGCCACGGCCTGAACGCCGCGACCGGTGAGTACGTCGACATGATCGCCGAGGGCATCATCGACCCGGCGAAGGTGACCCGCTCTGCTCTGCAGAACGCCGCCTCCATCGCCGCGCTGTTCCTCACCACCGAGGCCGTCATCGCCGACAAGCCCGAGAAGGCCGCCGCGGCGGGCGCCCCGGGCGGCATGCCGGGCGGTGACATGGACTTCTGATCGACCGGTTCCGGTTGATCGACCGTCCCGTACGGACCGAGGGCGGCATTCCCCGAGAGGGGGGTGCCGCCCTCGGGCGTTTGCCCTCGTTCTTGCCGCCCCTCGCCCCCTTCCGCTATGGCCAGCGTCACATCGGGGCGCCGGGCGGAATGGTCCGGCGGGGTGGGCCGGTTCCCGTTGGAGTGCGATGAATGCGCGCGCACATACTGACCGGTACCCATCTCAGGAGCCCCCACGTGACCGTCACCCCCGCCGAGGCCGCCACCCGCGCCGCTCAACTCCTCGCCCGCCCGGCCACCATCAACGGCCTCACCGTGCCCAACCGCATCGCGATGGCGCCGATGACCCGGATGTTCTCCCCGGGCGGCGTCCCCGGCGAGGACGTGGTCTCGTACTACTCCCGCCGCGCCGCCGCCGGAGTAGGACTGATCGTCACCGAGGGCACCTACGTCGGCCACGACTCGGCCGGGCAGAGCGACCGCGTCCCGCGCTTCCACGGCGAGGAGCAGCTCGCCGGATGGGCGAAGGTCGCCGAGGCGGTGCACGCGGCGGGCGGCACGATCGTGCCGCAGCTGTGGCACATCGGCATGGTCCGCAAGGCCGGGGAGCAGCCCTTCCCGGAGGCTCCCGCCGTCGGCCCGTCGGGCCTGCGCATCGGCGAGGACGAGCCCACCGGCACCGCGATGACCCAGCGCGACCTGGACGACGTCATCGGCGCCTTCGCCGAGTCCGCCGCGGCCGCCGAGCGCATCGGCTTCGACGGCGTGGAGATCCACGGCGCCCACGGCTACCTCGTCGACCAGTTCCTGTGGTCCGGCACCAACCGGCGCACCGACGCCTACGGCGGCGACCCGGTGGCCCGGACCAGGTTCGCCGCCGAGATCGTGGCCGCCGTACGGGAGACCGTCTCCGCCGACTTCCCCGTGATCTTCCGCTACTCCCAGTGGAAGCAGGACGCCTACGACGCCCGCCTCGCCGAGACCCCGGAGGAGCTGGAGGCCATCCTCGCCCCGCTCGCCTCGGCCGGTGTCGACGCCTTCCACGCCTCCACCCGCCGCTACTGGCTGCCCGAGTTCGAGGACTCGGACCTCAACCTGGCCGGCTGGACCAAGAAGCTCACCGGCAAGACCGCCATCACCGTCGGCTCGGTCGGTCTCGACGGGGACTTCACCAAGTCCTTCCAGGGCGAGGGCGCCCCGATCGGCAGCCTCGACAACCTCCTCGACCGCATGGAGCGCGACGAGTTCGACCTCGTCGCCGTCGGCCGCGCGCTGCTCCAGGACCCGCAGTGGGCCGAGAAGGTCCTCACCGGCCGCTTCGACGCGCTCGCCCCGTACGACGCGGCGGCGATCAAGACCCTGAGCTGACCGGACCCTCGCCCGGGCACGGTGCGCGCCACGGCGTAGGGTCCGTGGGATGACGATCCCTGGACCTGCCGAGTCAGTGGAACCCGTGGTGCGCACCTCCTCCGGTGCGGTGCGCGGCCGGACCGAGGGCGGCCTGGCCGTCTTCCGCGGCATCCCCTTCGCCCAACCCCCGGTGGGGGACGCCCGGTTCGCCGCCCCGCGCCGCCCCCGCCCCTGGGACGGCACCCGCGACGCGTACGCCTTCGGCCCGCCGCCCCCGCAGGACCTCGGCGCCGCGGGCACCGCCGGTCCTCCGGACGTCCCCGGGGGCGACGACTGGCTGACGGTCAACGTCTGGACGCCCGCCCCCGACCCGGCCGCCCACCGCCCGGTCATGGTCTGGATCTACGGCGGCGCCTACAAACTCGGCCACTCCGGCAACCCCGCCTACGACGCCCGCCGCATCGCCGCCGAAGGCGACCTCGTCGTCGTCACCCTCAACTACCGCGTCGGCATGGAGGGTTTCGCCCACATCGAGGACGCCCCCGCCAACCGGGGCCTGCTCGACCAGGTGGCCGCGCTGGTCTGGGTGCAGGAGAACATCGCCGCGTTCGGCGGCGACCCCGACCAGGTCACGGTCTTCGGCGAGTCGGCCGGCGCCGGTTCCGTGGCGTCCCTGCTGGCGATGCCCCGCGCGGCCGGACTCTTCCGGCGGGCCGTCGCCCAGAGCGTGCCGGGCACGTTCTTCTCCCCGGAACTCGCCGCCGACATCGGTACCGCCCTCGCCGCCGAGCTGGGCCTGCGCCCGACCGTCGCCGACCTCTCGGGCATCGCCCCGGGCCGGCTCGTCGAGGCCGGCCAGGCCCTCACCCCGAAGATGCCGGGCAACGTCGCCCGCTGGGGCCAGGCGGCGCCCACGCTCACCCCGTACGCACCCGTTGTGGACGGCGAGTTCCTGCCGACCACGCCGTGGCAGGCGCTGGCGTCCGGCGCGGCCCGCGGCATCGAGCTGATGGCTGGTCACAACCGCGACGAGAACCGCCTGTTCACGATGATGGCGGGCAAGCTCGGCGAGATCGGCGAAGAGCGCGCGAGCGCCGCCCTGCGCCTGTACGCCCCGGACGGCGAGGCGGCCTACCGCGCGGCGTTCCCGGGCGCGTCCGCGAACGACCTCTACGAACACGTCCAGACCGACTGGCTGTTCGCCATGCCGTCCCTCCACCTGGCCGAGGCCCAGCTCGCGGGCGGCGGCCGGGCCCACGTCTACGAACTCACCTGGCCCGCCCCGGCCTTCGACGGCGCCCTGGGTGCCTGTCACGCCCTGGACATCGCGCTCCTCTTCGGCACCTTCCAGGCCGACCTGGCGCTGCTTCAGTTCGGCGGCGAGGAGCCGTCCGAGGAGGCGCTGGCCCTGTCGTCCGGCTTCCGCGCCTCCTGGACGGCGTTCGCCCGCACCGGCGACCCCGGCTGGCCCGGATACGACGCGCAGCGGCGCCTCGTGCGGGTGTTCGACGCGGAGCCGACCGTCGCGCCGTACCCGGAGGAGACGTCCCGCCGCCTGTGGGAGGGCTACGAGTTCACGGCATTGCCGCTGGTGGGACCGGAGGCGTGAGCTTCCGGGGTCTCCTGCTGGGCCTGTTCCTCGTCCCGGTCGTCGTCGGCGCGTACTTCCTCACCGAGGCGGTGACCGCCGATGGCACGCCCCGGTGCGACGGCATCATCGAGGAGTACGGGGACGCGGAGCGCTCCGGGCCCATGAAGCCGGGCGAGACGTGCGACCTGTACGACTTCACCGACGGCCGGTCGGCGGGCACGCGGACGTACGAGCAGCAGAGGAAGGCGCAGGAGGAAGGGGCGGCGGACGGCTACCGGACCGGGGGCTGGTGGCTGGCGTACGGCGTGGCCGGGCTGGCCGCCGTCACCGCCCGCCTCGGCCTGAAACGCCGCCGCGCCTGATCCCGTCGACGAAGACCGACCAGGCCTCGGCCTGGAAGGTGTTGAGGGCGCGGCTGCGCGGGGCGCACCAGGACAGTGGGCGCCCCTGGGGTCGCCCCGGGGGCGCAGCGGTGAACGGGTGGTTCAATGACCGCAGGGGGAGGACCGTGTGTCTCTGGGACCGCTGGAACTGACCGACGGCCGTTGGCGGGTCGGGGACGCCACGCGGCCTGAAGCCCACTGGGTGGAGTTCCGTCCGGAAGGGCTCCACCAGCACGAGCCGGGCTCCGAGGGGCGATTGGTCCCCTGGTCGAGGATCATGAACGGCGTCAGGATCACCTGGGGCAAGCACCCCTGGAACACGAACGACAGGGGCCTGTACACACTGAGGGGCATGGTCGCCACGCGTGACGGCGGCTGGTTGCACATGACACTGCGCCACCCCTACGAGGACCACCAACTGCGCTTCGACCAGCACGCGCGCCCTTACCGGGCGGTTGACGCGCTCCGGCTGGAGGCACTGCTGCGGCAGCTCACCGATGAGGGAAGGCTCCAGCTCCTCGGCGACCCGGAATGGGTGGGTCGTGCCGCGGCCTCCCTGACCGGCGGGGAAAACCGCTGGATCACCGGCCGTGCACTGCGGCAGGCGGTGGCGGAGGCCCTGGCGGCGGCCGGCCCCGTCAGCCCCTGACGGATCACGCGGGCGGCCAGTTGCGCAGGGCGGTCTCGGCCACCCGACGGAGGTCTTCCCGAGTGGCGCCCCCGGTGGCCTGTACGGAGATGCCGTTGGCGAAGGTCATCAGGTAGCGGGCGATGTGCAGCGGGTCGGTGCCGGGCGGCAGGTCCCCCTCGTCGACGGCCTGCCGGAACCGGTCGCGGAGCTGGGCGACGCCCCCTTCGCGCCACTCGGCGAGCAGGTCCCGGGCGGAGCGTCCCGTCTCCCCGGCGGCGAGGGAGCCCTGGACGCCCAGGCATCCGGTCGGGCAGTCGGGGCGGGTGCTGACCTCCACGGCGCCGTTCAGGAACGCGGTGGCCACCTCGCGGGCGGTGGGCCTGCGCAGGGCGCGGGCGACGTAGGAGGCGGGGCCTTCCTCGTAGCGTTCGAGCGCCTTGCGGAACAGGTCCTCCTTGTTGCCGAAGGCCGCGTACATGCTGGTGCGGGTGATGCCCATGGCGCTGGTCAGGTCGGTGAGGCTGGCGCCCTCGTAGCCCTGCTCCCAGAAGACCCGCATGGCCTTCTCCAGCGCCTCGTCGGCGTCGAAGCCCCTCGGCCGGCCGATCGAGGTCTTCTGTCGCGTCTCCATGGACCCCAGTCTACGTCTTCCGTATCGACCGGTACAGATGTGCTACGGTCGACTTCAGTACCGATCGGTACGGAATCTCTGGAGGTCTTTCACCATGGGACAGCTCGAAGGCAGGACCGCCGTCGTCACCGGCGGCAGCACGGGGATCGGCCTGGCCAGCGCGGTGCGGCTGGCGGACGAGGGCGCGCACGTGTTCATCACCGGGCGGCGCAAGGCCGCGCTGGACGCGGCCGTGGAGACCATCGGCGCGGACCGGGTCACGGCCGTGGCCGGTGACGTCTCGGACCCGGCCGACCTGGACCGGCTCTACGACGCGGTCCGCGCCCGCGGCCGGGGGCTCGACGTGGTCTTCGCCAACGCGGCGACCGCTTCGCTGGCGCCGCTGGAGGAGATCACCGAGGAGCAGATCGACGAGACCCTCGGCGTCAACGTGCGGGGCACCCTCTTCACCGTGCAGAAGGCGCTGCCGCTGCTCAACGACGGTGCCTCGGTGATCCTCAACGCCTCCACCGCCGCCGACAACGGCACGGAGGCATTCAGCCTGTACGCCGCGTCCAAGGCCGCCGTCCGGAGCTTCGCGCGGGGCTGGGCCAACGAACTCCAGGGGCGTGGCGTCCGGGTCAACGCGATCTCCCCGGGACCGGTCGACACCCCCGGGATCATCAACCTCTTCGGCGAGTCGAACGCGCCCACCGTGCACACGAAGCTCGCCGGGGACACCGCGATCGGCCGGATGGGCCGCCCCGAGGAGGTCGCCGCGGTGGTGGCCTTCCTCGCCTCCGACCAGAGCAGCTTCGTCCTCGGCGCCAACTGGTACGTCGACGGCGGCGAGAACCAGATCTGACCCGGCGGAGGGCTCAGCCCCGGTCCGGTCAGTCCGTGACCACGATGCGCTCGACCGCCGCCGTCACCAGCTGGTCCCGCTCCTCCTCGGTGAACACGTCCGGCAGCGTGAGCTGTTCGACGATCAGCCAGTTCAGGGCGAGGATGAGCAGCTTGACGGCCATGGCGTCGCCGGGGAGGCCGGACGCCTCGTGGTAGGCGACGTTGGCGGCGACGTCCTCGCGGACGCGTTCGGTCAGCACCGCGCGCAGACCGGGGCGCCGGGTGGCCTCCAGGCGCAGCTCCAGCAGGGCGAGGTAGCCGGTGCGGAACGAGGCGATGCGATCGACCAGTTCCCGCATCAGCCGCACGTAGGTGTCGCGGTCGCGGCCGGCCGTGCGCTGGCGGGCGAGGGTGGCCTCGTCGGGGCGCAGCCGCTCGTAGACGCGGGCGCCCGCCTGGGTGAGCAGGTCGTCGCGGTTGGCGAAGTAGTTGGACGCGGTGCCGGCCGGGACGGCGGCCTCCGTGTCCACCGCCCGGAAGGTCAGCCCCCGGGCGCCCTGCGCGGCCAGCACCTCGATCGCGGCGTCGACGAGGGCCGCGCGGCGCTGGTCGTTGCGTCTCACCATGTCAGAGGCCGCCCATCGGCTCGATGTCCACCCGTACCGGCGTGCCCCACACCCGCAGCACCTCGTAGTCCGTGAACTCGTGGACGAGGCGGTACGCCATCGCCGCGTGCGGTCCGCGCAGTTGGGCCGCGATGTACAGCTCGGCCTCGCGGCGGTCGCGGCGCGGGGTGCCGCACAGCTGCCACGCCTGGCCGGTCCACTGCTCGGGCAGCCAGCGCTGCTGGGGCTGCGGCCGGTCCCCCCGTACGCCGTAGCGGGACTGGACCGGCTCGGCGGGGCGGGCCGGCAGCGGTCCGCCGTTGTACTCGGCGCGGCGGGCCGTGCGGCGGCGGGTCTCGCACAGCAGGCACAGGTCGGGGGCGGCCTTGTCGACCGGCCCGTTCGGGTGCTCCGGGCAGCGGGTGCTGGGGGCCGCCGTCGTGACGCTCTCCTCCAGCTGGTCCAGCGCACGCTTCAGGTCCGCGCGGACCTCGTGCAGCTTGGCCTCCGGGGTGTCGGCGGTCAGGGCCTCGCCGTGCTCACCGAGGAGGCGCAGGGCGCGGCCCAGGGCGGTCAGCTGGGCGTGGTTCATGTCCTTCAGAATCGCACACGGCGCGGACCGCCCCGGGCCCCCGGCCGGACCGGAGGCGGCGGACCGGTCAGCCGAGCGCCGCCGCCAGCGCCGCCCGCAGGTGACCGCCGGACTCCGCCAGCAGCCGGGCGGCCGTCGGACCGTCCACGTCGGCCAGCAGGACCAGGATCGCGTGCTTGACCTCGCCGTCGGTCGCCGTCAGGGCACGCTCGATGTCGACGTCGGCGGCACCGGTGGCGAGCGCGACGATGCGGCGCGAGCGGGCCCGCAGCTTCTCGTTGGAGGCGCGGACGTCCACCATCAGGTTCCCGTACGTCTTGCCGAGCCGGATCATCGTGATCGTCGACAGCATGTTCAGGACCAGCTTCTGCGCCGTGCCCGCCTTCAGCCGCGTCGAGCCGGTGAGCAGCTCGGGCCCGGTGACCACCTCGATGCCGTGCTCGGCGGCGGCGGCCAGGGCGCTGCCCCCGTTGCAGGCGAGGCCGACGGTCAGGGCACCGAGCGAGCGAGCGTACTCGACGGCGCCGACGGCGTACGGGGTGCGGCCCGAGGCGGAGACGCCGACCACCGTGTCGCCGGCGGTCAGCCCGAGGGCGTCCAGGTCGGCGCGGGCCAGCTCGGGGGAGTCCTCGGCGCCCTCGATGGAGGTGACCATGGCGTCCGGGCCGCCCGCGATCAGGCCGACGACCTGCCCGGGGGTGGTGTTGAAGGTGGGCGGGCACTCCGAGGCGTCCAGCACACCCAGCCGGCCGGCCGTACCGGCGCCCGCGTAGACCAGCCGTCCGCCGCGCGCCATCCGGGCGGCCACGGCGTCGATGGCGGCGGCGATCTCGGGCAGTCGCGCGGCGACGGCGGCGGGCACGGTGGCGTCCTCGCCGTTCATCAGCCGCGCGATGTCGAGCGTCGGCAACTGATCGATCTCGGCCAGCTCCGGCCGAAACGCCTCGGTGGTCAACGACTCCAACTGGGAACGCAGATCGGGGTGATGGGGGGTGGAGGTCATGAGGGTATGGCTCTTTCCAGTGACTTGTAGATGCCGGGTAGTGCGAGGTTCCCAGGGGCGCGGGGAACTGCGCGACCAGCCACGACGAACCCGCAGCCGTGCACGGTGATTACCTACTGCGGTCCGCGCGGAGCGCCCCGTGCCGATGCGCCAACGCCTCATAGGACGCCGCCAGAGCCGGCGCGGCCGATTCGTAGATCCGCTGCGCCACCCCCACGAACAGGCAGTCCACCACCAGCAGCTGGCTGGTCCGCGACGACATCGCCGCCGGCCGCAGCTCGCTCTCCCGGGAGGTGGACGTGGTCAGCACATGGTCGGCGTACTGGGTGACGGAACTGTCGGGGCGGCCGGTGATGGCGATGGTCGTCGCGCCCCGCTCGAAGGCGACCCGGAGCGGTTCGATGACGTCCCCCGTCGAACCGGAGTGCGTGATCGCCAGGGCCACGTCCCCCGCGCGCAGCTGCACCGCGTTGGTGACGGCGAGGTGCGGGTCGCCCGGGGCGTGGGCTATGAGCCCTATGCGCAGCATCTTCTGGGTGAGATCCTGGGCGACCAGGTTGGAGGCGCCGATGCCGTACACGTCGGTGCGCCGGGCGGCGGCCAGTGCGGCGACGGCCGCGCCGAGCTGGACGGTGTCCAGTCCGGCGGCGGTGTCCGCGAGGGTCTGCTGCTCGTCGTAGGCCAGTTTGGCGACCACGTCGGCGATCGGGTCGTCGACCGCGATGTCCGTGGTGATGGCGGGGGCGCGGCCGGACTGCTGCTGGGCGGCCAGCCCGGCGAGCGCGAGGCGCAGGTCGCGGTAGCCGGGATAGCCGAGCAGCCGGGCGGTGCGTACGACGGTCGCCTCGCTGGTGCCGGTCAGCTCGGCCAGACCGGTGACCGTGAGGGCCGCGCAGCCGGCCGGGTCGCCCGCGACGGCCTCGGCGACCCGCTGCATGGACCGGGTCATCGACGGCGCCAGGGTGCGGACCTTGGCCGCGAGGGCGGCGGGCGCGGGCGGTGCGGGTGGTGCGGGTGGTGCGCTCCCGCCTCCGGTGGCACGGCGGGCCCCGGAAGCGTTCACGAAAGTTTCCTTCACTTCATCGGTCACTCATGAAAGATATTTTCGTTTCAGTCCGCGGGTCAAGAGTGCGCACAATGGGTGCATGAACCCCATCAGCCCCCTGGAGCAGGCGCTGCACGCCGCGCGCGCCCTCGTGCTCGCCGACCTGGTGGCGGGCGAGGTCGCCGAACCGGACGTCGTCTCGCTGGTCGAGGAGTCCGTCGTGCAGCGGCGCTGGTGGGTCGAGCAGTGGCCCGAGGGCGCGGAGTTCGTGGCCGGGCTGGTCGCCCAGGACGTGCAGGACGCCCTGCTGGAGCGGTACGGGCGCTGGCCGCTGTGCCCGGTGTGCGGCTCCGGCGACCCGCACGCGCTGGACGTCGAGCCCGAACTGGGTCCGGACCCGCACTGGGTGTGCGGCAAGGCGGGCGTGAAGGTCGCGGCCGTCGGCTCGCTGGGCGCGGCCACCGGCGGTGCCTCCTCGTGAGGACGCTCCGGTGACCCTGTACATCGACCCGCCGACCTGGCCGGGCCACGGCCGTCTCTGGTCCCACCTGGTCAGCGACGTCTCCTACGCCGAACTGCACGCCTTCGCCGAGGCCCTGGGCGTGCCGCGGCGCGCCTTCGAACGCGACCACTACGACCTGCCCGCCCACCGGTACGCCGACGCGGTGTCCGCCGGGGCGCTGGAGGTCAGCAGCCGCGAGGTGGTGCGGCTGCTGCACGGGGCGGGACTGCGGCGCCGCAAGGGGACCTCGCGCGGCGCCCCGGGTGCTCAGCCGCGCAGCTCGTAGGCGAACTGCCCGGCGCCCTCGCCGCCCTCGGAGGGCTCCCCGGCGATCCGGACGAACCCGGCGCGGGCGATGACGGCCTGCGACGCGGTGTTCTCCGGCTCGGTCGTCGCGCGCACGGACGTCACCGTCTCCCGCGCCAGCGCCCACGCGGACAGCGCGCACAGCCCCTCGGTCGCGTAGCCGTTGCCCCGGGCCGCCTCGGCGAGGTCGTAGCCGATCTCCACCCGGCCCTTCTCGTCCGGCACCCCGTGGAAGCCGATGCCGCCGACCGCGCGCCCGTCCTCGCGCCGGACGAGGACGAAGACCCCCCACACCGGGCGGTGGACCCCCGTCTCGTAGGCCTTCACCAGCATTCCGGCGGCGTCCCGGGTGCCCTGGAAGGGCCCGCCGTCGATCCACGCGAAGCCGCCGTCGCCGCCCGCGGCGAGGTCGGTGGCGGCGGCGGGCGTGAGGCCCTGGAGGGTGAGCCGCTCGGCCGGGATCACCAGGTTGTTGCGCCAGCGCCACTCGGTGACCGGGGCCCGTCCGGGCAGGTCGCCGCGTCCGGTGGCCCACAGCAGGGTGCGCCAGGGGTCGGTGTCGGGCCGGACGTGCGGGAAGAGCCGGGCGAGGAGGTCCGCACACCGCTCGGCGGGCGGTTCGTAGCTCAGCCCGAGACCTTCGGCGAGGTCGTGCGTGTGCAGGAACACCTCGGTGACCCCCATCGCCGCGAAGCCCTCGCGGTCCGCGCTGCGGAAGGGGTACGGGTGGAAGGCCCGGACCTCGCGCGGGGTGGTGCGCAGGGTGGCGGCGAGCAGCGCGCCGGCCGTCTCGACGACCTGGAGCACGTCCTCGTTGCCGGTGCCCTCGTCGAGGGTGATCTCGAAGGGCACCCACGCCTCGGTGGCACGCCCGGCCAGCTGGCCCGCGTAGGCGAGGAGGACGCCCGCGACGTGCTCGGCCGTGTACCGGCAGCTCCACTCCGGCCGTCCGGCCCGCGTCGTCTCCCAGTCCCGGTCCGTCGCCGTCCGCAGCAGCGCGACGGCGTCCGCCACGGCCTCTTCCACCTGGTCCCCACCCATGCATCGCATGCCGGGCAGGCTAGGCGTCCGGGGTGTCCGGGAGCGACAGCATTTCCAGCTCGCCGGTGAGGTTGTGGCGGGCGGTCGCCTCCCACTCCCGCCGCCCGTGCGGAGTGTGGAACAGGGTGGGCAGGCCGAGGAGCTGGCGCAGGACCGCCGCCCGGCCCTCGCGGAAGGCCGCGTTCGGCACGAAGTGGTACTCCTCGCGGACGGCCGCCGTGTACGCCGCGTACGCCGACGGCGGCGAGGCGAGGACCGCCAGGTCCGCGTCGCACAGCACCTGCCCGTCGCGGTCGTCGCCGTCCGGAGCGTGGGTGACGGTGAGCCGCACCAGCCGGGCCACCTCGGCGGTCTTCGCCGCGGACACCCCGGCCTCGGGGAGCGCGCGCTCGGCGAGACGGGCCGAGCGCTCCTCGTTCTCGGACCGGTCGGGCCGGTAGACGGCGTCGTGGAACCACGCGGCGAGACGTACGAGGTCCACGTCGTCGGCGTGCTCCGCCAGGACGTCGACGCGGTCCAGGACCGCGGTGAGGTGCGCCAGGGTGTGGTAGCGCCGCTGGGGCTCCTGCCAGCGGGCGAGCAGGTCGTCGGCGTACGGCGCGGGGTCGGCGGGGGTGGCGCCGGGGGCGGTGGCTCCCGCCAGGGCGTGGGCGAAGCGGGTGCGCAGGGCGTCGAGGTCGGCCATGGGCGCATTCTTCCAGATAATGTTCGTGATAGCTTCTAACCGAATGTCTGCGTGCCCGGCCGGGTGGGCCGGGCGGAACTCGAGAGGCGGCGGGCGGCCATGCCGGAGGCGCGCACCAGCACCCCGCGCGAGCGGTACCGCACCCAGGTACGCGCGGAGATCAAGGAACACGCCTGGGAGCAGATCGCCACGGCGGGTGCCTCCGCGCTCTCCCTCAACGCGATCGCCAAGCGGATGGGCATGAGCGGGCCCGCGCTCTACCGGTACTTCGACGGCCGCGACGAGCTGATCACCGAACTCATCCGGGACGCCTACCGCAGCCAGGCCGACACCCTCCGCGCCGCCGCCGAGGCCGGCGCCGACCTGGCCGGACTCGCGCACGCCCTGCGCGCCTGGGCCCTGGACGACCCGCAGCGCTACTTCCTCATCTTCGGCACCCCCGTCCCCGGCTACCACGCGCCCGACGACATCACCGAGATCGCCGCCGAGACCATGGCGGTCATCGTCGACGCCGCCGCCGCACCGCCGTCGCCGGGCGGCGGCACCGACGGGGCGTTCGACGCCCACCTCGACACCCACCGGCAGTGGGCGGGGGACCGTCCGGCGCCCGCCCCGGTCCTCCACCGCGCCCTGTCCTTCTGGTCCCGGCTGCACGGCGTGCTGTCCCTGGAACTCGCCGGGCAGTTCACCGGCATGGGCTTCGACCCCGCTCTTCTCTTCGAGGCCGAACTGAAGGACCTGCTGGGCCCCTAACGTGGAGTCCATGACGACTCCCGCAGACCTGCACGACGTACGCGACCCCGAACTGCCCGGCCGGCTGCTGACCCTCGAACGCGACGAACTGGTGCCGCTGCTGCGCTCCCGCCCGGACGCCGACTTCGCGCTGCCGGTGGCCGCGTGTCCGGGCTGGACCGTGCGCGATGTGCTGGCGCACTGCTCCAGCGCGCTGATCCGGGTGGTGGAGAAACGCTTCGAGGAGGGCGTCTTCTCACCCGAGTGCAACGACCGCGACATCGCCGAACGCGCCGACTGGAGCAACGCCCGGGTCATCGACGAACTGGAACGCGGCATGACCGAGGCCGGCCCGGTGATCGCGCGCTCGGACGGCAGGCTGGACGCGGTGGCGCTGGGCGAGTGGGTGCACGCCGGTGACGTACGGGTGACCTTCGGCGAGCCGGGGGCGTACGCGGGGCGCGGGCTCCCCGAGGCGCTCGCGCTGCTCGGCACGGTCACCCGGGCGCGCGGCCACGTGCCGCTCCACGCCGACCTGGACGACCTGGACGAGCCCCTGAAGCTGGGCGGGGCGAGCGGTGAGCGGCCGCCGGGCCGGTTCATCGGCGACGGCCCCACCCTCGTACGGCTCTACTCGGGCCGCCCCCTGGACGGAGCGGCGGGGTACGAGCTGGCCGGGGTGGAGGCGAAGGAACTGAACATCTTCGGCGGCTGAGCGGCGACGCGGGGAGCCGGGCCTGCCGTCGGGCGCGTAGTCTTGGATTGGACTAGACCTGTAGCAGGCCGACGAATGGGGTCCCATGAGCAAGCGTGCAGTCCTGGAGGTGATCGCCCTCGACGTCGAGGACGCGGTCGCCGCCCAGGCCGGAGGCGCGGATCGCCTCGAACTGGTCACCGACATGGCGGCCGACGGACTCACCCCGTCGGCCGCGACCGTCGCCGCGATCCGCTCCGCCGTCGACATCGACGTACGGGTGATGCTGCGGCTCGCGGACGGGTTCGCCGCCGGTGACGTCGAGCGGCTGACACGCGCCGCCGGTGAGCTGCGGGAGGCCGGGGCCACGCAGTTCGTGCTGGGATTCCTCGACGCGGAGGGCGACGTGGACCTCGGCGCGGTGGAGCGGATCGCCGAGGTGCTGGACGGATGCCGGTGGACCTTCCATCGGGCGATCGACCGCGCCGCGAACCGGGACGCGCTGCGCAAGCAGCTCGCGGACTTCCCGGGCCTGGACACGTATCTGACGGCCGGGGCGGCCGGGGGTGTGGACGACGGCCTGACCGTGCTGCTCGCGGAGGCGCGGCGGCGGGGGGAGCCGGGGTACGAGCAGCAGCTGCTGGTCGGCGGCGGTCTGCGCCTTGACCACGTGCCGGGGCTGCTGGACGCGGGGATCGACGGCTTCCACATCGGCGGCGCTGCGCGGCCCTCCGGGTGGGAGGGGCCGGTGTCGGCGGAGGCGGTTTCCCAGTGGCGGCGGGTGCTCGGACACTGAGCGTTCGGCTGGTCCCTGAGCCTGCGCTGGTGCTCGCGGGGGGTGGGGAGCGCAGCCGGCGTGGCAGGGTGCCGCTGCGCCCACCCGTGCCGTCTGGGGGTACCTCCCAGGCCGTTCAGGCACTGGGGGAGGCACGACTGCCCGCAGCTAGGTGAGCTGCTGCGGCAGCCCCGTCGCGTGGGTCACGATGAGGCCCGAGACCGCTCGGGTCAGACAGACGTACAGGCGGCGCAGTCCCGTCCGTTCGTCCGGTTCGCCGTCGACCACGGCCTGCGGCTCGTCCAGGACCACGTAGTCGTACTCCAGGCCCTTGGCCAGCGAGGCCGGGACCAGGGTCAGGCGGGTGGCGTGGGTGGTCTCCTCGCCGGGGCCGACGTGGCCGATCCCGGCCGCCGCAAGCGCCGCCGCCAGCTCCGGCACCCTCGCGTCGGCGGCGATGAGGCCGACCGAGCCCTCCCGCCCCAGCAGCTCACGGCACGCGGCCACCACGTCGGCCGCCCCGCCCGGAGCCGTACGGATGTCGAAGAAGCCCGGGTTCTCGCGGATCGACGCCACCGGCGTCAGACCCGGCGCGATGTGCGGCAGCAGCCGGGAGGCGTACGCGATGACGTCCGTCGGCACGCGGAAACCGGCCGTCAGCTCCTCGACCACCGCATCGCCCTTGCCCAGGTGCCCCAGCGCCTGAGACCAGCTCCGGGTCGCCCACGGCGTGGTGCCCTGCGCCAGGTCGCCCAGGACGGTCGCCGAACCGGTGGTGCAGCGCCGGCCCACCGCGCGGTACTGCATCGGGGACAGGTCCTGTGCCTCGTCGAGGACCACGTGCCCGAGGGAGTGGGTGCGCTCGATCAGGTCGGTCGCCTCGTCGATCAGCACGGCGTCGGCCGGTGACCACTTGGCGGACTTGACCGAGCGGGCCGGCTTCACCCACAGCACCGCCTTCTGCTCGTCCTCGGTGAGGACGCCCTCGGCGTGCTCGGCGAGGAAGTCCGCGTCGGCGAGCAGGCGCAGCACCAGCTTGGCGGGGTCGACCTGCGGCCAGACCGACTTCACCAGCGCCTTCACGGCCGCGTCGCGCGCCACCGCGTTCTGCACCCGGTCGTCCGGCGCCTCGCCCGCCCGCTCCATCTGGACCAGCACGGCGTGCGCGATCCGCTGCGGGAGCGCCTCGCGGGCGGCCCCGTAGCGGATGTCACGGGCGAGCAGCTCCCGGACGATCTCCTCCACCTCGTACACCGGCACCCGCCAGCGGCGCGAGCCGCGCACCACGACGACACCCTCGGTGGGCGGCGTGACGTGGGAGTAGAGGGCCCGGCGCAGCACCTCCGCCATCCGCGCGTCGCCCTTGATCACGGCCGTCGCCGCCTCGTCCGTGCCGCGCACCTCGACGTGGGCGACCAGGTCGTCGACGGTGGCCTGGCGGACCGTCAGCTCGCCGAGTGCCGGGAGGACCTGCTCGATGTAGTGCAGGAAGGACCGGTTCGGGCCGATGACCAGCGTGCCCGTGCGGGCCAGACGCTCGCGGTGGGCGTACAGGAGGTAGGCCACCCGGTGCAGGCCGACGGCGGTCTTTCCGGTGCCGGGGCCGCCCTGCACACAGACCGAGCCGGACAGTCCGGCGCGCACGATCTCGTCCTGCTCGGGCTGGATCGTCGCCACGATGTCCCGCATCGGTCCGACGCGGGGCCGCTCGATCTCCTGCTGGAGCAGCCTGCTGGTGGTCGCCGCCTCGGCCGGGTCGAGCAGGTGCTCGTCCTCATACGCGGTCAGGTCGCCGCCGGTGTAGCCGAAGCGGCGGCGCAGCGAGACGTCCTGCGGGTCCTTCTTCGACGCCCGGTAGAACGGCTGGGAGACCGGCGCCCGCCAGTCGATCACCATCGGGTCGCCGTCCGCGTCGTGCACGTGCCGCCGCCCGACGTAGAAGCGTTCACCCTCGCCGCCCTCGGCCTGTTCGGCGCCCGGGGCGTGCAGGTAGTCGAGCCGCCCGAAGAACAGCGGGGTCTCGCTGAGGTCGGCGAGCGCCTTGATGCGCTGCTCGATCTGGCTCTCCAGGACGGCGGCGTTGACCCAGTTCGCCGTGACGTCGGTGATGTCCAGGGACTCGACGTCCTCGCGCATGGCGCGCAGCGCGGAACGGGAAGCGGCGAGGTGGGAGCGCTCTTTGGAGAGGGGGTCGTCGTGGACGGGCGTGGACAAGGGGGTGCCTCCGGATGACCTGCGGTGCGGTGGGCGCGGGACGCGCGCGGTGGGCCGACCGGTTTCCGTCCGGACGGCAGCACTCCGTGGGGAGGCGGGCAAGAGCGGAGATTCTAGGGGAGCGGACGCGGCGCGGGCCAACCGTTTTTCTCCGGCCGCCCGAGCCCTGCCGCCCGACCCCTAGGGGATCACGTCATCCGCTCCGGGGGATGCGCTCCCTCCAGGGTCGTAGCGGAGGCGGAGGAGGGTTGGGTCCGTAGACCGATGCCGGTCGGGGGGTGGCGGTCGCACCATGGAGACATGAGCGCAGCAACCATCTCCCCCGCCCCGGCACCGGGCCGCGTGTCCGGTGCCACGCCCGTGGCCGGCAGCCACCGGCACCGGCTCGGTGACACCCTGCGCGCCGTCAGGGTGTTCGCGGGCGCCGCCTTCGACGTGGTCATCCTCGGTGAGTACGGCGAGGAGGCCGGCGTCCGCCGCCACTGACCGTCAGCCGAGGACCTCGTCCGCGTCCATGATCCGGTAGGCGTAGCCCTGCTCCGCCAGGAAGCGCTGGCGGTGGGCGGCGAAGTCCTGGTCGAGGGTGTCGCGGGCGACGACCGAGTAGAAGTGCGCCTGGTGGCCGTCGGCCTTCGGCCGCAGCACCCGGCCCAGGCGCTGGGCCTCCTCCTGCCGCGAGCCGAAGGTGCCCGACACCTGGATGGCGACCGTCGCCTCCGGCAGGTCGATCGAGAAGTTCGCGACCTTCGAGACGACCAGCACGCTGATCTCGCCCTGCCGGAAGGACTCGAAGAGCTTCTCCCGCTGGGCGTTGGACGTCTCGCCCTTGATGACCGGCGCGCCCAGGTGCTCGCCCAGCTCGTCGAGCTGGTCGATGTACTGGCCGATGACGAGGATCTGCTGCCCGGCGAACCGCCGCACGATCGCCTCCGTCACCTTCCGCTTGGTGTCGGTCGTCGCGCAGAAGCGGTACTTCTCCTCCGTCTCGGCGGTGGCGTACGCGAGCCGCTCGGAGTCGGTGAGGTTGACCCGGACCTCCACGCAGTCGGCGGGCGCGATGTAGCCCTGCGCCTCGATCTCCTTCCACGGCGCGTCGAACCGCTTCGGGCCGATCAGGGAGAACACGTCCGACTCACGGCCGTCCTCGCGGACGAGAGTCGCGGTCAGGCCGAGCCGCCGCCGGGCCTGGAGGTCGGCGGTGAACTTGAAGACCGGCGCGGGCAGCAGGTGCACCTCGTCGTAGACGATCAGCCCCCAGTCCCGGGAGTCGAACAGCTCCAGGTGCGGGTAGACACCCTTCCGCCGGGTCGTCAGCACCTGGTACGTGGCGATGGTGACCGGCCGGATCTCCTTGCGCGTGCCGCTGTACTCGCCGATCTCCTCCTCGGTCAGCGACGTGCGCTTGACCAGCTCGTGCTTCCACTGCCGGGCGGAGACGGTGTTGGTGACCAGGATCAGCGTCGTCGACTTGGCCTGCGCCATCGCACCCGCCCCGACCAGCGTCTTGCCCGCGCCGCAGGGGAGTACGACGACACCGCTGCCGCCGTGCCAGAAGTTCTCCACCGCCTGCTTCTGGTACGGGCGCAGCGCCCAGCCGTCCTCGGCCAGCTCGATCGCGTGCGCCTCGCCGTCGACGTACCCGGCGAGGTCCTCGGCCGGCCAGCCCAGCTTCAGCAGCGTCTGCTTGATCTGCCCGCGCTCGGAGGGGTGCACGGCCACCGTGTCGGCGTCGATGCGGGCGCCGACCAGCGGCGCGATCCGCTTCGACTTCAGCACCTCTTCCAGCACCGGCCGGTCGGTGGTCGTCAGGACCAGGCCGTGCGCCGGGTGCTTGGAGAGGGTGAGCCGGCCGTAGCGGTCCATCGTCTCGGCGATGTCGACCAGCAGCGCGTGCGGCACCGGGTAGCGGCTGTACTCGACGAGGGCGTCCACGACCTGCTCGGCGTCGTGGCCCGCCGCCCGGGCGTTCCACAGGCCCAGCGGGGTCACCCGGTAGGTGTGGATGTGCTCCGGCGCCCGCTCCAGCTCCGCGAACGGCGCGATGGCCCGACGGCAGTCGGCGGCATGCTCGTGGTCGACTTCGAGGAGCAGGGTCTTGTCGGACTGGACGATCAGCGGACCATTCACGGGCGGCACCCTTTCGCGTGCGTACGGCCGGACGACGGCTCGGCCAAACGTCCAGTGTGCCTGATCGCGGGGCCGGGCCTACCGGAGACCGATGGTGATGTTGTTGATGAGCGGCCCCTCCAGCGCGGCGGCCTTGGGCGCGAGAGCCCCCAACAGGGCCGCGGCGGTGATCAGGGCGGCGACGGAGACGGCGACGGCGGAACGGGCGGTGGAGCGGGCGGCGGAACGGTCGGGGTCGGTGGTCGTGTCGCGCACGGGAGGCCTTTCGAGGAGCCGAGGGGGAGGGCGGCGGGCCGGACCCGGAAGGGCTGGGGGGTCCGGCCCGCCGGAGGGAACGCGGTAGCGGAACGGTCAGAGGGTGAGGCCTCCGCCGAGGTCGATGCCGACCGCGGCGGCCTCGGCGGCGAACGCCGCGAGCAGGGCCGCGGTGGAGGTCAGGACGGTGGCGACACGGCGAACGGCAGTACGCATCGGGTTCTTCCTTTCGGTTGGTTTGCGGGGCACCCGGTGGCTGCCCGACCGCCCGTGACCCGATGCGGAATATGAAAAAAGCTCCCCCGCAGGTGCGAATCACCCGGCGTGGCGTGCATGAACCACGGCGTACACCCGAAAGTGCGCCGCGCGTCGTACGCCGGTTCAGCCCGCGTCGTCGGCCAGCTCGGCCACGCCCGTGATCCGGTGCAGCGGGTAGGTGCGCACCTCGTCCGCCGTGTGGTCGTACGCCGTGACGAAGCCGCCCTCGACCCGGATCGGCGCGATCACGCGCTGACTGGCGGCGCCCTCGGCGTTCACGTAGCCGATCCACAGCGCCTCGCCGGTCAGGACCGCCGCCTGCATCGTGGCCAGCGTCTCGGCGGCGCCCGTGCGGGGCAGGCTGCCGCCCGGCGCCCCGCCCTCGCCGCCGCTCTCCTCGCCGCCGGGGCCCGGCTTGCGCGGGGTCGTGGAGGCGAGATCACCGGCGCGCACGGCGCGGATCGCGGCCGCCAGGAGCGTGTCGTCGGGCGGCGGGGGACCGTCCGGGACCGGCTCGGGGGCTGCCCGCGGCGGGGTGCGGTGGGAGTCCGCGCGGGCGATCAGCACGTCGCCCGCGGCGGACTCGGCGGCCGGGGCGAACCCGATCGCGCGCAGCCCGTCGAGCAGCGCCACCGGGTCGGCCTGCGCGGCCAGCACGGTGGGCGCCAGACGGCGCAGGCCGAGACCGGCGGCCCGCTTGTCGGCGAGGATCTCGTCCAGCGTCGCGTCGTCGTCGCAGCGCACGTACGCCGAGGCCGCGCCCACCCGCAGCCGCCCGTGCCGCCGGGCCACGTCGTCGATCAGGTACGTCAGGGGCTGCGGCACCGGCGTACGGGAGTGCCGGGCGAGGAACGCGTGCAGGTCGGCGGCGCTCCGCCCGGCGTCCAGCGCACGGCGTACCGAACCCGGCGTGAACCGGTAGACGGTCGCCCCGCCCTTGGACTCCACGTCCGCGAGCACCCCCAGCACGTCGGCCAGCTCCCGCTCCAGCGGCCCCGGCGCCACCGCCGTCAGGTCGGCCTGGAGCAGCACGTGGTCCAGCGGTTCGGGGAAGAGCGGCGCGAGCAGCCGGGCGGCCCTCGCGGTGGCCGCGGCCCGTTCGGCGGGGGTCGGGGGAGCGGTCACCGGGGGCGTGCGGTGGTGGTGGACGGGGAGCTTGTCGCCCGGCCCCTCGGGCTCCCCCGCCTCCTCCTCCGCCGCCGGACGGGGTGCCTCGGGCGCGCCGATCAGGGCCCGCCCCGGTGCCGCCAGCGCGCCGCGCCCGGTGACGCCCAGCAGCTCGGCCTCGGACAGCGTCCACCGGGCGATCCGGCTCCGCAGATCGTCGTCCCGCGCCTTCCCTGGCTCCCGGTGCTCCCGGTGCTCCCGCTGCTCCCGCTGCGGGCCGCGCAGCGGGCGCTCCCAGCGCAGCCGGGCCAGCAGCGACTCCTCGACGGGCGAGGCGCCCTCGGGCAGCCCCGCCAGCAGGGCCAGCACCCGGTGCCGCACCTCCGGCGCCGCCGAACGGTCCAGGTTGGGGCCCAGCGCCGAGAGCGTGCGGTCCTTCGCGTCCCGCCCGCCGACCACGCCCGGTGTCCGGGTGGCCGTCAGCCACGTCCCCGCGAGCCGCGCCCAGCGCTCGGCGGGCGGCAGCTCGCGCCACTCGTCGTACGCCGGGGTCGCCGCGTACCGTTCGTCGTCCCCCACTGCCTTGACGGCGTGGGAGGTACCCCCACCGCCGTCGGAGGCGATCAGACCGGCGCCGTAGGCCAGTTCGACCCAGAACGCGGCGACCGGCTCGGGCAGGTCCAGGGCGACGGCGGTCCGCTTCAGGTCGCGCACGCTCAGACCGCCGGCCCGCAGCACCGAGGGACCCCCCTCGTCCCACTCCTTCAGCAGCTCGTCGACGGTCGCCAGCGCCGCCAGGGCCTGGCCGGCCGCGGTGGCGTCCACAACCTGTGGACGGTGGGTGGCGGCCGCCTCCACCGGCGGCGGCACCGGCTCGGGCACGCGGTGCGCGCGGCCCGCGCGCAGGTGCAGGGCGACCTCGCGGGGCAGGACGACCGTGCCGGGCGCGGTCGGCAGCAGCAGGCCGCGGCCGAGGAGCGCGCGCAGGTGCGCGGCGGGGTCGTGGGTGACCTGGCCGTACGGCGGCCCCCACACCAGCCGGTCCAGCACCTCCCGGGACTCCTCGGGCAGTTCGGCGAGGAGCGCCGACATGCGTCTGCGGTCGGAGAACAGGGCGGCGAGCGCGGACACGGCGGAGACGGAGTCGTGGGTCGAGGGCAGACCGACCGCGCGGAGGATCTCCTGGATCCGGCCCGGGGACATCCCCGCCGTCGCCTCCCGCACGGTGGGGCCGAGCCCCGTCGGGGACGGATGCTGCGGGGAGGGCGCGAGCAGCTCGCGGGCGGTGCGCACCAGCCGCAGCTGGTCGTCGGCGCCCCACACCAGTGCCTGTTCGCGCAGCAGGGCGGCGGCCCGGGGCAGCGCGGCGGCGACGGCCGGGTCCTCCTCGTCACCGCCCATCAGGGCGAGCAGCTCGCCGTACGACGCCGGGTCCGGCGCCACGGCCAGCGCCTCGGCCGTCTGCAGGGTGAACCGGTCCAGCCGCTCCAGCGCCCGCACGACGGAGGCCCGGGTGCCGGCGCGGGCGGCGAGCTGGGTGAGGTCGGTCGGCACGGGGGTGATGAGGTCGGGACGGCTGCGCAGGAGGGCGGCCAGCGAGACGTCGTCCCTGACGCGGAGCGCTTCCGCGAGGGACCGGGGGGCCGCGGACTTCTCCTCGGTGCTCATCCGGTCCACGTTAGCGGGTGGGTCGGACGGCGGGGGTGCGCGTGCGACGGTGCGGTGCCGTCGGCCGGACGGGGAAGATTCGGTACCGTCGTCCGACGGGGTACGACGGATACCGCGACGCACCGCCCCGGAGGGGAACGTGGGGATCGAGAGCGACCAGGTCGTCTTCGAGTATCTGAGCCGCGTCGGCGACGTGGCCCAGCAGCGGCAGCTGCCGTCGGCCACCCGGATGCGGCTGGTGTCGGAGCTGCGCAACGAGATCGACCGGCACCGGGCGAAGACCACCGTGGACAGTCCCGCCGCGGTCCGCCGCATCCTGGACCGGCTCGGCGACCCCGACGACATCGTCACCGCGGCGGGCGGCGCGAGCGGCGTACGGCAGCAGGCGGCGCCGTCGCCCACCGCCGTGCCCGAGCAGCGGGAGACCGGGCCGCGCGACACCGAGCCGCGCAAGGGCCGGCGGCGCCCCGCACCCGAACCCCCGGCCGCGCGTCCGGCCGCCTCCCCGCCCCACCTGGCGAGCGCGCGGGAACTGGGGGACGTCGGCGACGGCCAACCGGACTGGTGGCGCGTCGACGACGGCCCCTTCGCCGGCGGGGGCCTCGGCGACAGCGTGCCCGGGTTCGTCGGCGGCGTGGAGATCCCGGAGCTGCTCAGGCGACCGCCGGGCCCGGAGGACGAGGCGGACAGGAAGCACACCCCCACCGAGAAGGCCCCCGGTGCCGCGGCCCTGGTGGAGACCGACGGCCCGGCGGCCGGGACGGCGGGGGAGAGCAAGGCCCGCCGCCTGCCCCGCCTGTGGCCCGAGGGCGGCTGGAACAACCCGCTGCTGCTGTGCGCCGCGGCCCTGCTGATCGTCGGTGCCGTGCTCGGCAACCTGGTCCCCCTCGGTCTGGGCTGGCTGATCGCCTACCTCTCCCGCCGGCTGACCCCGGCCCAGTCGAAGTGGGCCGTCCTGGGTCTGCCCGGCACGGTGGCCGCCGCGGGCGTCGTCTGGCTGTGGGGCCGCACCGAGGGCCGCTGGGGCGACCCGGTAGCCGAGGGGCACATGAACGACGCGATCGCCGAGACCTGGCCCTGGGTGCTGCGCACCGCCGCCGTGGCCACCGCCCTCTACCTCCTCTGGCGAACCCGCCGCCTCCGCGGCTGACCGCACCGGCGGCCGGCCGGGCCCGCGGGGGGCCCGGCACAATGGGGGCCATGGCTTCCACGACCCGCCCCGCGCCCACCGTCGGCTTCGACCTCGACATGACGCTGATCGACTCGCGGCCCGGCATCCGTGCCTGCTACACCGAGCTGAGCGCGCGCACCGGGACGTACGTCGACGCCGACCTGGCCGTCACCCGGCTCGGGCCGCCGCTGGCCGAGGAGCTGGCGAACTGGTTCCCGGCCGGGGAGATCGAGGCCGTCGCCGACCTGTACCGGGAGATCTACCCGGCGTACGCGATCGAGCCGACGCTCGCGCTGCCCGGCGCCCGTGAGGCCGTCGCCGCCGTCCGCGAGGCCGGCGGACGGGCCGTCGTCGTCACCGCCAAGTACGAGCCGAACGCCAAGCTGCACCTGGCGCACCTCGGCATCGAGCCGGACGCCGTGATCGGCGGTCTGTGGGCCGAGCAGAAGGCCGTCGCGCTGCGCGAGCACGACGCGGAGGTCTACGTCGGCGACCATGTCGGCGACGTACGCGGAGCCCGCGCCGCCGGTGCCCGCTCGGTGGCCGTGGCCAGCGGGCCGTGCGACGCCGGGGAACTGCGCGCGGCCGGCGCCGACGTGGTCCTCGCCGACCTCACCCGGTTCCCGGCGTGGCTCGCGGCCTACCGGGACGGCGAGGGCGACGCCGCGGGGCTCGACGCGGCGCGCGCCTGACGCCGCCCGGCGGCGATCGACCGGAGCACTCCGGCACCGGCGACCAGGAAGCCCACTCCCATCAGCATGCTCAGTCCGAACATGTAGGTGGGAAACGGCGTCGTGCCCAGCAGCAGCGGGGTCACCGTGACCAGAGTGGCCACGGCGCCGACGAAGAAGACGATCGCACCGGCGCGGACCAGCCGGTCACCGGGCGCGGCGGAATTCGTTTGGGTTTGTTCACGCACCCGACCAGGGTAGTTCCCAGGCCTGGAGAACGACCCGGGGACGTCTTGTCACCGGGTCGAAGACCATTAGCCTTGGTACCGGCGGGTCAGGACGACCCGCCCAAGTGCTATCAAGAGCCGTTTCCGAGCATGTTTCCGAGCAGTTTTCCGACGAGTACGAGGACGAGGACAGACGTGCCTACCGGCAAGGTCAAGTGGTTCAACAGCGAGAAGGGCTTCGGCTTTCTCTCCCGCGACGACGGCGGTGACGTCTTCGTCCATTCCTCGGTCCTCCCCGCCGGAGTCGAGAGCCTGAAGCCGGGACAGCGCGTCGAGTTCGGTGTCGTCGCCGGACAGCGCGGCGACCAGGCACTGTCGCTGGCCCTCCTCGACCCGGCTCCCTCGGTCGCGGCCGCGCAGCGCAAGAAGCCGGACGAGCTGGCCTCCATCGTGCAGGACCTGACGACGCTCCTGGAGAACATCACGCCGATGCTGGAGCGCGGCCGCTACCCCGAGAAGACGGCGGGCAAGAAGATCGCCGGGCTGCTCCGCGCGGTCGCGGACCAGCTCGACGTCTGACCGCCGTCCCGCCAGGGGCGCCCCGTTACGGGAACGCCAGCGCGTTCGGGCCGAGGGCCGGTACGAGTCCCTCGGCCGCCGCGCGGGTCAGCAGGCCCCGGATCGCCGCGTAGCCGTCCTCGCCGAGGTCGGCGGTGAACTCGTTGACGTACAGCCCGATGTGCTGGTCCGCGACGGCCGGGTCCATCTCTTGCGCGTGCTCCATCACGTACGGCCGGGACGCCTCCGGGTCGTCCCAGGCCGCGCGGACCGAGCGGCGGACGGCGTCGGCGAGGCCGTTCAGCGCCTCGGCGCCCAGCGAGCGCTTCGCGATGATCGCGCCGAGCGGGATCGGCAGCCCGGTCGTCCGCTCCCAGTGCTCGCCCATGTCGGCGAGCTTGTGGAGCCCGTAGTTCTGGTACGTGAAGCGCGCCTCGTGGATCACCAGTCCCGCGTCGACCTTCCCGTCCCGCACGGCCGGCATGATCTCGTGGAAGGGCATGACCACGATCTCGCCGACCCCGCCGGGCACCGTGTCCGCCGCCCACAGGCGGAAGAGCAGGTAGGCCGTCGAGGTCTCGCTGGGCACCGCCACCGTGCGTCCGCGCAGGTCCGCGCCCGCCTCCCGGGTCAGCACCAGCGGACCGCAGCCCCGGCCCAGCGCACCGCCGCAGGGCAGCAGGGCCCAGTCGTCCAGGACGTACGGCAGCACGGCGTACGACACCTTCAGCACGTCGAACTCGCCGCGCTCGGCCATGCCGTTGGTGATGTCGATGTCCGCGAAGGTCACGTCGAGGGCGGGGGCGCCCGGGACGCGGCCGTGGGCCAGGGCGTCGAAGACGAAGGTGTCGTTCGGGCAGGGGGAGTACGCGATCTGCAAGGGCTCAGTCGTCATGTCGGTTCCAACTCGTGAGGGCGGGGGAGAGCTTCCCGAAGGCGTCCGTCAGGGCCGCGAGGGCCTCGCCGATGCGCCAGGCGGCACGGTCGCGCGGGCCGACCGGGTTGGAGACCGCGCGCAGTTCCAGCACCGGCACGCCGTGCGCGGCGGCCGCCTCGGCGACGCCGAAGCCCTCCATCGCCTCGGCCAGGGCGCCCGGGTGGCGTGCGCGCAGCAGCGCGGCGCGTTCCGCGGTGCCGGTGACGGTGGAGCCGGTCAGGACGGTGCCGGGCCGGGCCCCGGTCGCCGCGGCGACGGCGCGGACCAGTCCGGCCGGCGGGAGGTGGGTGACGGTGCCGAAGCCGAGGTCGGTGACCGGCAGGAAGCCGTCGGCGGTCTCGGCGCCCAGGTCCGCCGCGGTGATCGCGTCGGCGACGACGAGCGAGCCGACGGGCGCCTTTGGGGCGAAGCCGCCGCCGATGCCGGCCGAGACGACCAGGTCGTAGGGCGTGCCGTCGAGGGCCGCGGCGGTCAGCGCGGCGGCCGTGGAGGCGGCGGCCAGGGCCGGGCCGACCCCGGCGGCCAGCAGGTCCCAGCCGTCCGGCAGCCGGTGCAGGACGATCCCGGGACGGGACACCTCGGCGCCCGGCGCCGGGAACGCCCGAGCCACCGCGTCCCGTTCGGCGGGGACCGCGGTGGCCACGAGGAGGTGCACGGAGGACGTGGGCGGTCAGTCCTTCTTCAGCTTGAAGACCCACACACCGGTGACGTTCTGGCTGTCGTCCTTGCCGTCCCGGGCCGCGACGGCGACGTTCGTCGAGTTCCCCTGGGCGCCGTACTGCGCGTTGAAGAACACGCTGCCCGGCACGGTGCGGTAGGTCTTGTCGCTGTCCTCGACCAGCTGCTGACCGTTCATCAGGATCGTCCAGTGCTTGTCGGCGACGTCCGGGTCGACGCCGAACCGCACGGTCTCGTCCTGGTCGACGGTGATGGACTTCGCGTCCTTGTCCTTCAGGCACTTGTCGATCTCGTCGGCCGAAAGGGTCTTGCCCTCTCCGCCGCAGGTGGCCTCGGAGCTGACCGAGTCACTGCCGACCGTGATCGTCGAGATCGGGGTCGGCTCGTCACAGGCGGACAGCAGGAGAAGTCCGGCGGACACGGCGCCTACGGCGGCGACGGCGCGGCGGCGTCGCACAACGCGGTGTCCGAGAGCGGCGGTGCCGCGGGGCAACGTGGTCATGGCGGAAGGCTATACGGCGCCCCTGTCCCGCTCCCCACCTGGGTACGGCGTGGCGTGGTCACGCCACCCTCGGCCCAGTCCGTCCGCCGTGCCGGGCCGAGTCGAGCAGCCCCCGTACGGTCGTCAGCCACCCGGCGGCGATGATCGCGGCGGCCACCGAAAGGCCCAGCGTGCCGTTGAGCGGCAGCACGATGCCCACCGCGCCGCCGAGCACCCAGGAGACCTGGAGCAGCGTCTCCGAGCGCGCGAACGCCGACGTGCGCACCAGTTCCGGCACGTCCCGCTGGATCAGCGCGTCCAGGGACAGCTTGGCCAGCGCCTGCGCGAACCCGGCGACCGCCGCCAGGCACGCCACCAGGAAGGCGCTGAAGAACACCGCGGCGACCACCGCCGCGCCCAGCACGAGCACGACCACCGTCACGATGATCACCTCCGGGGCCCGGGCCCGCAGCCACGCCCCGACCGCCGTGCCCAGCGCGTTGCCCGCTCCGGCCGCGACGCCCACGATCCCCAGCGACACCGCCGCGCTCTGGCCGGTCATCGGGTGCACCCGCAGCAGGAACGCCAGGAAGAAGATCAGGAAGCCGGTCAGACAGCGGATGGCGGCGTTGGCGGCCAGCGCGTGCGTCACCGCCGGACCCACCGTGCGCAGGCCGGGGCGCTTGCCCCGCTTCCGCAGCGGCCCCGGCAGGTGCCCCTCGTCCGCGGCGAGCAGCGCCCGGTCCTCGCCGCGCGCGGAGTCCACCTTGCGCGGCAGCGTGAACGACAGCACGGTGCCCGCCACGAAGATCACGAAGGCACCGTACAGCGGCCATCGCGGCCCCACCTGCTGGAGCCCCGCACCGATCGGCGCGGCCACGCCGGTGGCCAGCAGCCCGCACAGCGTGACCCGCGAGTTCGCCTTCACCAGGGAGACCCGGGGCGGCAGCAGCCGCGGCACCACCGCGCTCCTGACCACCCCGTACGCCTTCGAGGCGACCAGCACGCCCAGCGCGGCCGGGTACAGCTCGATGCCGCCGGTGACGACCGCGCCGGACAGCACCAGCGCGAGCACCGCGCGGGCGCCCATCGCGGTCGCCATCGCCGCGCGGCGGCCGTGCGGCAGCCGGTCGAGGAGCGGGCCGATCACCGGCGCCAGGAGCGTGAACGGCGCCATGGTGATGGCGAGGTACAGCGCGACCCGCCCGCGCGCCTCGTCGGTGGGGACGGAGAAGAAGACGGTGGACGCCAGCGCGACGGTGATCATCACGTCCCCGGCGCCGTTCACCCCGTGCAGCTCGATCAGCTTGCCGAGGCCCGACTCGCCCGCGCCGTGCGCGTGCGTCGCCCGCCGGATGCCGCGCGCGGTGCCGGTCACCGGCAGGCGCAGAACCCGGCCGACCGCACGGAACCGGGAGCCGGGGCCGCGCCGCCGGCTCCCGCGCTTGAACTCCGTCCGTGCGGTTGCCACCCCGTCATAGTGCCCCGAGAGCGGCCGCTGTAGCGTCGATACGGCGCGTATGGCGGTGATCGGGTCGAGTGACTCCGGCGCACGCGCCGCCGGGGAACACCGGGTCGTACCCCGCCGAAACTCCCGTCGGTGTAGGCCCAGGGCACATGAGCAGGTAGCGTGCGTAGCGCGTCGTGGCGAACGTTCTCGGCCGCGCGCCGTACGGCCATCCCGCAGAATGGATGACGTAGGTGCGCCCGAGCGCGATCGGGCGCGGACGTCGACGCGGTCCACAGGTCCGCTCCGTCCGTCCCTCGCAGGCAGCGGCGCACTCGTGAGACGGCGTATGGAGAGAAGCGATACCTGTGAGCGCAGCGACAACGCGAAGCCGCACCCCTGACCGTCTGTGCGCCGAGGCCGTCGACCTCGCCCGCGCCGCAGCCGAGGAGGCCGCCGCACCCGGCGTCGTCGGCGAGCACGAGGGCATGGTGTCGGAGGGCGACCGGGTCGTCACGCACTACTTCGCCTGCAAGGAGCTGGGATACCGGGGCTGGCGCTGGGCCGTGACGGTGGCCCGCGCCTCCCGGGCCAAGATCGTCACGGTGGACGAGGCCGTGCTGCTGCCCGGCCCCGACGCGCTGCTGGCCCCCGAGTGGGTGCCGTGGAGCGAGCGGCTGCGGCCCGGCGACATGGGCCCCGGCGACCTGCTGCCCACCGACGCGGACGATCTGCGCCTCGAGCCCGGCTGGACCGGCGAGGACGAGCCGCCGCCGAACTCCGCCGTCTCCCACGAGATGGCCGACCTGGTCGAGGCCGAGGACGCCGAGGTGACCTCCGGGCCGCCCGCCGAGCTGTCGGCCGTCCCGGCCCGCGGCACGATCTCGGCGGTCGCCGAGGAGCTGGGCCTGCGCCGCACCCGGGTGCTCTCCCGGTACGGCCTGCACGTCGCGGCCGACCGCTGGGAGGAGGGCTACGGCCCCAAGACCGCGATGGCCCAGGCGGCCCCCGCCTCCTGCGTCAGCTGCGGCTTCCTCGCCAGGATCGGCGGCTCGCTCGGGCAGGCCTTCGGGGTCTGCGCCAACGAGTTCTCCCCGGCCGACGGGCATGTCGTGTCGCTGGCCTACGGGTGCGGGGGGCACTCCGAGGCGGCGGTCATGCCGAAGCCGCCGCGGGTGGCTCCGCCGGTGATCGACGAGACGCGGGTGGACCCGTTCCCGCTGCGGCCGGCCGCGGATTCCGGCTCGGTGCCGGTGGCCGAGGACGTGGCCTCGGCGGAGCTGGGGCATTCGTAGGGTGCGGGTGCGTCGTGGCTCGCGTCCCCGGAGGCCGTGCCCCCGGACCCCCCCTTCGGCCTTGACGGCCTCGTCCTCAAGCTCCCCCAGAGGGGGCACCCCCAACGGGCTGGATGATGCCGACCGGGCCGGCAGGGCGCCGTCGGCATGATGGTGCGTCGCCGGCGTCCAACGGGTGAGTGCCGGGGCGGTACCTTCGTGGTCCGTCGATGAGGAGAGTCACCGTGAGCATGTTCGTACGGCCTGCCGCCGAGGGTGCCGATCCGTTCGGGACGGCGCGGCTGCGGCGCGGGGTGCTGGACGCCTGGGCGACGAGCCCGGCCCGGTTCCGTGAGGACGCCAACGCGGAGGAGGACCTCGTCCTCGGCGGCTACCGCGACCGGCTGGTCGTCGAACTCGCGCAGAACGCCGCCGACGCCGCCGCGCGGTCCGGCGTGCCCGGCCGGCTCCGGCTCACCCTGCGCGACGGCGTCCTCGTCGCCGCCAACACCGGCGCCGCGCTCGACGCGACCGGCGTCGAGTCGCTGTCCACCCTGCGCGCCTCCGCCAAGCGGGACGCGGTGGAGGGCTCGGTCGGCCGGTTCGGGGTCGGCTTCGCCGCCGTCCTGGCCGTCACCGACGAGCCCGCCGTCGTCGGCCGGCACGGCGGGGTGCGCTGGTCGCTCGCCGAGGCCCGCGACCTGGCCGCCGACACCGCCCGGCACAGCCCCGGCCTGGGCGACGAGATCCGGCGGCGCGACGGGCACGTCCCGCTGCTGCGGCTGCCGTTCCCCGCCGAGGGCAGCGCCCCCGCCCCCTACGACACGGCCGTCATCCTGCCGCTGCGCGACACGGCCGCCGCCGACCTCGCCGAACGGCTCCTGCACGGGGTGGACGACGCCCTGCTCCTCGCCCTGCCGGGCCTGGCGGAGGTGGTGATCGAGGCAGGCGACGAGGTACGCACCCTCACGCGCCGCACCGAGGACGCCCTGACCGTCGTGGAGGACTCCCGGCAGGGCGTCACCCGCTGGCGCACCGCCGCCGCGCACGGCCCCCTCACCGCCGGCCTCCTCGCCGACCGGCCGGTCGAGGAGCGGCTGCGCCCCCACTGGTCGGTGACCTGGGCGGTGCCCGTGGACGCCGACGGTGCCCCCGAACGCCCCCGCACCAGCCCGGTGGTCCACGCGCCCACCCCCAGCGACGAGCCCCTCGGCGTGCCCGCCCTGCTCATCGCGTCCTTCCCGCTGGACGCCACCCGGCGGCACACCGCGCCGGGACCGCTCACCGACTTCCTGACGGAGCGGGCCGCCGACGCCTACGCCCGACTGCTCGCCGACTGGCGCCCGGTCACCACCGGCCTCATCGACCTGGTGCCCGGCGCGCTGGGCCGGGGCGAACTGGACGGCGCGCTGCGCCAGGCGATCCTCGACCGGCTGCCGCGTACGTCCTTCCTGCCGCCCGCCGCCCCCTCCGCGGGCCAGGACGCGGAGGACGACCTTCCGGAGTCCCTGCGGCCGCGCGACGCCGAGGTGGTGGAGGGCGCGGGCGCCGACACCGTGCGCGTCCTGGCCGAGGTGCTGCCGACCCTGCTGCCCGCCGGTCTCGAACGCCGCGCCGAACTGCGCACGCTGGGCGTGGCCCGGGTGCCGCTGACCGACGCGATCGACCGGCTGGCGGGCCTGGAGAAGGCGCCCGCCTGGTGGCGCGGCCTCTACGACAGCCTCGCCGGGGTCGACCCCGACCGGCTGTCCGGGCTGCCCGTGCCGCTCGCCGACGGGCGTACGACCATCGGGCCCCGGCAGGTGCTGCTGCCCTCCCCGGAGGCCGCCTCGCTCGACCCGGAGGTCCTCACCCGCCTCGGCCTGAAGGTCGCCCACCCGGACGCCGCGCACCCGCTCCTGGAGAAGCTCGGCGCCCTCCCGGCCACCCCGCGCGCCGTGCTGACCACCCCGCAGGTCCGGGCCGCCGTCGCCGCCTCCCTGGACGACGAGGGCGCCGCCAACTGGGAGGAGGACGCCCTCGACGCCGAGGAACTGGCCGACACCGTGCTCGGCCTGGTCCGCGACGCCGGACTCGACCCCGGGGACGAGCCCTGGCTGGGCGCCCTCGCCCTGACCGACGAGGACGGCGAACTCTCCCCGGCGGGCGAACTCGTCTTCCCCGGCGGCCCGTTCGCCCGGGTCATGCGCGAGGACGAACTCGCCGCCGTGGACGCCGGACTCGCCGAGAGGTGGGGCCCCGAGCCGCTGGCCGCCTGCGGTGTCCTGGTCACCTTCGCCCTGGTCCGCGCCACCGACGTGGTCCTGGACCCCGACGAACTGGAGCCCCGCGAGGGGGACTTCGCCGAGCCCGACGACGCCGGACTGCTCGACGCCGTCGACGTGTGGAGCGAGGACGTCCTCGACCGCTTCCCGGACACCCCCGTCCCGCCGGTGGCCACCGAGATCGTCGCCGTGCGCGACCTCGACCTCGTGGACGACGACCACTGGCCCGAGGCCCTCGCCCTGCTGTCCCGGCCGCCGCTGCGCGACGCGCTCGTCCAGCCCGTGCGCATCCTGCTGCCCGACGGCACCCACGAGGTCGTACGGCCGTACACCGCGTGGTGGCTGCGCGGGCACCCGGTGCTCGGCGGACGCCGCCCGGCCGGTCTGCGCGCGGCGGGCGGCGACCCGTTGCTGCGGGGCCTGTACGAGGAGGCCGACGCGACCGGCTTCGAGGACGAGCAGGTGCTGCGGGCGCTGGGCGTGCGCACCTCGGTCGCCGCGCTCCTCGACGAACCCGGCGGCGCGGCCGAACTCCTGGACCGCCTCGCCGACCCCGACCGCCCGGTCACGGCCGCCCAACTGCACGCCCTGTACGGGGCGCTGGCCGAGCTGGACCCGGAGCGGGTGACTCTGCCGGACGACGTACGCGCCGTGGTCGACGGCGAGGTGCGCGTGGTGGACGCCGCCGACGCCGTCGTGGTCGACTCGCCCGACCTGCTGCCCTTCACGTCCGGCGTGCCGCTGCTGCCGGTCCGCCCGGCCCGGGCCGCCGAACTGGCGGAGCTGTTCCAGGTGCGCCGGCTGAGCGAGTCCGTCACCGGGCGCGTCGACTCCGAGGGCGCCGAGCACGGCGTACCGGAGCCGGTGCGGGTGCTGCTCGGGGCGCGGACCCCGGCGACGTATGTGGAGCACGAGGAACTGGTCGTCGACGGGGTGGAGATCGACTGGCGGCTGACGGACGACGGTGTTCTGCACGCGGCGACGCTGGAGGGCGTGGCGGCCGGCCTCGCCTGGGCGGCGCGCCAGTGGCCGCGGCGCTTCGAGGTGGCGGCGCTGCTGGAGGACGAGTCGCGCACGGAGGAACTGGCCCGGGACCGCTGGTTCGACTGAACCGCTCCGCCCGGACCGCCGGATGTGAAGGTGTGGGCACATTTTCTTCACGTTCCGTACAACCATCGCGCCGCGTCGTGGATCTATGAGTTTCGAGTCAGCAGACTCACGACCCTCCGGGTCCCGGCGCGGTGACGACCGCCGGGGCCCCTTGTCCTCACGTGGGGAACACATGCGCACACGAGTCCTGGTGGCGGCCGCCACCGGCGCCCTGGCCCTGACCGCCCTCGCCGTCCCGGCCGCGCAGGCCGACGGCGGAAGCGGCGACATCCGGATCACCAAGGTCGTCGTGGACGGCGACAACAAGGTGTCCATCGGCACCGGCAGCGCCAAGACCTTCTCGGTCAGCGTGACCGCCACGGACGACTCCGGCATCCTGGGCGCCGAGTCCTTCGACCTGAAGGGTCCGGGGTACGGATACGAGACGACGGGCAAGCCGACCTGCAAGAAGGTCAGCGCGACCACCTCCACCTGCACGGCCTCGGTGAAGATCGACCCGCGCACGGACTACCTCGGCAACGCGATGGCCGGCACCTGGTACGTCGGCGTCTGGGTCGACGCCAAGGACGGCGACTACGTGTGGAAGGACAAGGCCGGGTCCTTCAAGTTCCAGCGCGGCAGCGCCCTGACGACCAACGCCGCGCCGGAGCCGGTGAAGAAGGGCAAGACCCTCACGGTCACCGGCAAGCTGAGCCGGGCCAACTGGGAGACCCTCAAGTACGGGGCGTACTCCGGCCAGTCGGTGCAGCTCCAGTACCTGAAGAAGGGCACCAAGGCGTACACCGTGCTGAAGACCGTCAAGAGCAACTCGGCGGGCAAGCTCAGCACCACCGTCAAGGCCGGCGCGGACGGCTACTACCGTTACGTCTTCGCCGGCAACTCGGCGTCCGGGGCGATCACCTCGGTCTCCGACTTCGTCGACGTGAAGTAGCCCGCTACGCGGGGAAGCGGCGGCCGACCCACCTCCACAGGAGTTCCAGAACGGCCGCCGCGGCCACCGCGACGCCGACCGCGGCCCACGGCATCGTCACGCCCACCAGCTTCAGCGCGAAGAAGTCCTGCAACCACGGCACCGCCAGTACCACCACGAAGGCCAGACCCATCGTCGCCACCAGCAGCACCCGCCACCAGGTGTACGGCCGGGCGATGATCGCCAGCACCCACATCGAGATCAGGAACAGCGTCAGCGTCGCCGCGCTCGTCTCCGCGTCCAGCGCGTCCGGCCCCGAGTAGTGGTGCCGCGCGACCAGGTACGTCACGAAGGTCGCCGCCCCGGCCAGCACGCCGCCCGGGATCGCGTACCGCATCACGCGCCGGACGAAGTGGGGCCTGGCCCGTTCCCTGTTCGGGGCGAGGGCCAGGAAGAACGCGGGGACGCCGATGGTGAGGGTCGAGAGCAGGGTCAGGTGGCGAGGCAGGAACGGGTACTCCACCTGCGAGCAGACCACCAGGATCGCGAGCAGCACCGAGTACACGGTCTTCACCAGGAACAGGGTCGCCACCCGCGTGATGTTGCCGATCACCCGGCGGCCCTCGGCCACCACCGACGGCAGCGTGGCGAAGCTGTTGTCGAGCAGCACGATCTGCGCGACCGCCCGGGTCGCCTCCGAGCCGGAGCCCATCGCCACGCCGATGTCGGCGTCCTTGAGCGCGAGGACGTCGTTGACGCCGTCGCCGGTCATCGCGACCGTGTGGCCGCGTGACTGGAGGGCGCCCACCATGTCCCGCTTCTGCTGCGGGGTGACCCGCCCGAACACCGTCCCCTCGTCCAGCGCCTCGGCCATCCCCTCCCGTTCGGCCGGCAGCCGGCGCGCGTCGACGGTGGCTCCGGACAGCCCCAGCTTGGCGGCGACCGCGCCGACCGACACCGCGTTGTCGCCGGAGACGACCTTGGCGCGCACGTCCTGGTCGGCGAAGTAGCGCAGGGTGTCGGCGGCGTCCGGGCGCAGCCGCTGCTCCAGGACGACCAGGGCGGTGGGCGTCACCCCCCGGGCCACCTCGGGGCCGTCCAGCTCTCCCTCCGCGCGGGCCAGCAGCAGCACCCGCAGCCCCTGCTCGTTGAGCCGCCCGGTCTCGGCGAGTGCCGGGTCGTCCTCGGCCAGCAGCACGTCCGGTGCGCCCAGCAGCCACGTACGGGAGACGCCGTCGCCCTCGTCGAACGCGGCGCCGCTGTACTTGCGGGCCGAGGAGAAGGGCAGCGCCCCCGTGCGCCGCCACGCCCCGGCGGACCCGTCGACCGGGTAGGTGTCGATGATCGCCCGGAGGGAGGCGTTGGGACGCGGATCGGAGGCGCCGAGGGAGCCGAGCACGGCGCGCACGTACGCCTCGTCGGCACCGTCGAGCAGGCGCAGGCCGGTGACGTCCATGCCGCCCTCGGTGAGCGTGCCGGTCTTGTCCAGGCAGACGGTGTCCACCCGGGCCAGCCCCTCGATGGCGGGCAGCTCCTGGACGAGGCACTGCTTGCGGCCGAGGCGGACCACGCCGATCGCGAAGGCGACGGAGGTGAGCAGCACCAGGCCCTCGGGGACCATGGGCACGATGCCGCCGACGGTGCGCGCGATCGAGTCGTCCAGCTCGTTGTCCTTGGCGAGCAGCTGGCTGAGGATCAGGCCGATCGCGGTCGGGACCATCATCCACGTGACGTACTTGAGGATCGTGGAGATGCCGGAGCGCAGCTCGGACTGGACCAGCGTGAAGCGGGAGGCCTCCTCGGCGAGCTGGGCGGCGTACGCCTCGCGGCCCACCTTGGTGGCCCGGAAGGCGCCGCCGCCCGCGACCACGAAGCTGCCCGACATGACCTGGTCGCCGGGCTGCTTGACCACCGGGTCGGCTTCACCGGTCAGCAGCGACTCGTCGATCTCCAGCCCGTCCGCCTCGACGCACACCCCGTCGACGACGGCCTTGTCGCCGGGGCCGATCTCGATGACGTCGTCCAGCACGATCCCGGACGTACTGATCTCGGCGGGCTTCCCGTCCCGGCGCACCGTCGGCCGCACCTCGCCGATCAGGGCCAGCGAGTCGAGGGTCTTCTTCGCCCGCCACTCCTGGACGATGCCGATACCGGTGTTGGCGAGGATCACGAAGCCGAACAGGCTGTCCTGGATCGGCGCCACGAACAGCATGATCACCCAGAGCACGCCGATGACCGCGTTGAACCGGGTGAAGACGTTGGCGCGGACGATGTCGGCCAGTGAGCGGCTGCTGCGCACCGGCACGTCGTTGACCTGGCCGCGGGCGATGCGTTCGGCGACCCCGGCCGCCGTGAGTCCGGTCGCGGGCGAAGGGGTGTCAACGGCGTGCGCGGGGTGCGCGGGATCGCGTCTGTCCGCGTCGAGATGCGTCATGCAATCGACGGTACGTGCGGTTTTACGGCTTCACCCACCGAGTGCGGAGAAGATCCGACCTGGGTACGAGGCGTACCGGCGCGGTGTGCTGCCCAGGTACTAGGCGGTGGGCCGGTCCGTCCGGGCGTCCCGCGATCCCTGTGCGGCGGCGTCCCGCTTGATCGCGGCGTCGCGCCCCCGGACGTACCAGATGCCGATCAGGCCGAGGCCGGCGCCGGCCAGGCAGGTCCACACCCACCAGGTGTGCCCGTGGTCGTCGAACCAGCCGTAGAAGGGCAGCTGCACCAGGAAGAGGACGAACCAGAGGATGGTGCCGCCGACGACGGTCGGAACCACGGGGCCCTCCAGGGGCTCCGGCGCCTCGTGCGTGGGTGTCCACTTCGTCATGCGTACAGCTTACGAGGAGCGGGCGAACGGGTTGACGGCGCGGCGCCACCCGGGGTCTACGCGCGGAGATAGCGATCTGTGGCTCATACGTTCATACTGAACCCGTTTGTCTCTGACCGCTTTCATTCGTAGAAAACACCAATAGGAACACCGACAAGGCCGTGGGGGAACCTGTTGGTGATGAGGTCCCCGCATGTCCACCTCGGCCTCCGCCAAGGTCCCCCCGTCCCCCGAGCCGCCGGAAGACCGGCGGCCCCCGCAGAACGGCCTCGACCGCTACTTCAAGATCTCCGAGCGCGGCAGCACCCTGCCCCGTGAGATCCGCGGCGGCTTCGCCACCTTCTTCGCGATGGCCTACATCATCGTGCTGAACCCGATCATCCTGGGCAGCGCGAAGGACATGTACGGCAACCAGCTCGACAACGGCCAGCTGGTCACCGCCACCGCCCTGACGGCGGCCTTCACCACCCTCCTGATGGGCGTCATCGGCAACGTCCCGATCGCGCTCGCCGCGGGCCTCGGCGTCAACTCGGTCGTCGCCCTCCAGCTCGCCCCGCGGATGTCCTGGCCGGACGCCATGGGCATGGTGGTGCTGGCCGGTTTCATCGTCATGCTGCTGGTCGCCACCGGTCTGCGGGAGCGCGTGATGAACGCGGTGCCCTACGGCCTGCGCAAGGCCATCTCCATCGGTATCGGCCTGTTCGTCATGATCGTCGGCCTCGTCGACTCGGGCTTCATCACCCGGATGCCCGACGCCGCGCAGACCACCGTCCCGCTTCAGCTGGGCGTGGGCGGCCACCTGCACGGCTGGCCGGTTCTGGTCTTCGTCCTCGGCGTGCTGCTGACCCTCGCGCTGATCGTCCGCAAGACCCCGGGCGCCATCCTGATCTCCATCGTGGTGATGACCGGCGTCGCGATGATCATCAACGCGGTCACCGACATCCCGTCCTGGGGCCTGACCACTCCCGAGTGGCCCGGCAACCCCGTCGCCACGCCCGACTTCGGGCTGGTCGGCGAGGTCAGCCTGTTCGGCGGGTTCGACAAGGTCGGCGTCCTGACCGGCGTGCTGTTCGTCTTCACCGTGCTGCTGTCGTGCTTCTTCGACGCGATGGGCACGATCATGGGCGTCGGCGACGAGGCGAAGCTGACCGACGGCGAGGGCCAGATGCCGGGCATCAACAAGGTCCTGTTCGTCGACGGCATCGCGGTCGCCGCGGGCGGCGCCAGCTCCGCCTCCGCCACCACCTGCTTCGTGGAGTCCACGGCGGGCGTCGGCGAGGGCGCCCGCACCGGCTTCGCCAACATCGTCACCGGCGGGCTCTTCGCCGTGGCGCTGTTCCTCACGCCGGTCGCCACCATGGTCCCGTCCCAGGCGGCGACCCCGGCGCTGATCGCGGTCGGCTTCCTGATCCTGGCCGGTTCGATCAGGGAGATCGACTGGTCGGACTTCACGATCGCCATCCCGGCCTTCGTGACGATGCTGATGATGCCGTTCACCTACTCGATCACCAACGGCATCGGCATGGGCTTCATCACCTTCTCGGTGCTGCGCCTGGCGGCCGGACGGGGCCGCGAGGTGCCGGTGGCGATGCACGTGGTGTCGGCGGTCTTCGCCTTCTACTACCTGATGCCGGCCCTGGGTCTGACGTGATCCCGCGGGGTCACGGCACCCCGTAGAACCGTTCCGTCTCCTCCACGGCGGACTGGAACCGCTCGTCGAAGTCATCGCGAATGAGCGTCCGGACGACATAGTCCTGGACGCTCATTCCCCTTTTGGCGGCATGGTCCCGGAGCCGGTCGAGCAGCTCCCCGTCTATCCGCAGGCTGAGCACGCTGGTCCCCATGAGCACGAGGGTCGCCCCGCCGCACCGGGTGATGCTCCGATTTCCGGAAACGACTCACTCGTACGGGTGAACTGCGGGTTTCAGTGGCGGGTGTCACGGGGAGACGGGCGGTTGAGCGGTGGTATTTCGCGAGACTAATGAGTTACGCTAAGGAACATGCCGGACCTCAAGCATGGCGACGACGCCGCCGCCGTGAACTCCCTGCGCTCCGCCGTGATGCGGTTGTCCCGTCGGCTCAAGCACCAGCGGGTCGACGAGTCACTCAGCCCCACCGAGATGTCGGTGCTGGGCACCCTGTCCAACTGCGGCAGCGCGACCCCGGGCGAGCTGGCCCGCAAGGAACACGTCCAGCCGCCCTCGATGACCCGCATCGTGGCACTCCTCGAGGCCAAGGGGCTGGTCCGGCTGGAGCCGCACCCCGAGGACCGGCGCCAGAAGGTCGTGACGCAGACCGAGCAGGCCGTGGTGATGCTCGAGGAGAGCCGCCGCAAGCGGAACGCGTTCCTGGCCACCCTGGTCGAGGGGCTCGACGAGGACGAGTGGGCGAAACTGCGCGCCGCCGCCCCCGTACTGGAGAAGCTCGCACACAAGTAAGCAGTTCTCGCGAGGAGGCGAACCCTTTTGAGTACGGGACCCGGAGCAGCTTCCGCCCCCGCACCTGACGGCCACGACAACCCGACCACCACCACCTGCGACGCCCCTCGCAAGACGTCGATGTTCGCCTCCCTGAAGGTCAGGAACTACCGCCTGTTCTTCATGGGCCAGGTCGTCTCCAACATCGGCACCTGGATGCAGCGCATCGCCCAGGACTGGCTGGTGCTCAGCCTCACCGGCTCCTCGGCCGCCGTCGGTATCACCACCGCCCTGCAGTTCCTGCCGATGCTGCTCTTCGGCCTCTACGGCGGCGTCCTCGTCGACCGGCTGCGCAAGCGGCCCACGCTGCTGGTCACCCAGTCCGCGATGGCCCTGACCGCGCTCGCCCTCGCCGTCCTCACCCTGAGCGGCCACGTCCAGGTCTGGCACGTCTACGTCGCCGCCTTCGCGATGGGCCTGGCCACCGTCATGGACAACCCGGCCCGCCAGTCCTTCGTCTCCGAGCTGGTCGGGCGGGACCAGCTGCAGAACGCGGTCAGCCTGAACTCGGCCAACTTCCAGTCCGCCCGGCTCGTCGGCCCCGCCGTCGCCGGTCTGATGATCACCGGCGTGGGCACCGGCTGGGCGTTCCTCGCCAACGGGCTGTCCTTCGTCGCGCCGCTCAGCTGCCTGCTGCTGATGCGCGCCCGCGAGCTGCACACCGTCCAGCGCGCCCCGCGCGGCAAGGGCCAGCTGCGCGAGGGTCTGCACTACGTCGCCGGGCGCCCCGAGCTGATCTGGACCATCGTGCTGGTCGGCTTCATCGGCACCTTCGGCTTCAACTTCCCGGTCTTCCTGTCCGCCTTCGCCGACGACGTCTTCCACGCGGGTGCCGGAGCGTACAGCCTCTTCAACACCCTGATGGCCGTCGGCTCCCTGGCCGGCGCGCTGCTCGCCGCCCGTCGCGGCACGGCCCGGCTGCGGGTCCTGATCGCGGCGGCGCTCGGCTTCGGCGCCCTGGAGATCGTGGCGTCGACCGCGCCCGAGCTGTGGCTCTTCGCGCTGCTCATGGTCCCCATCGGCGTCTTCAGCATGACGGTCAACGTCACCGCCAACACCAGCATCCAGATGTCCACCGACCCGGCCATGCGGGGCCGCGTGATGGCCCTCTACATGATGGTCTTCCTCGGCGGCTCCCCGGTCGGCGCCCCGATCGTCGGCTGGGTCACGGACACCTACGGCGCCCGGGTCGGCTTCGCCGCGGGCGGCGCGGTGGCCGCCACCGCCGCGCTCGTCATCGGCCTGGTCCTGGCCCGCGTCGGCAACCTGCGCCTGTCGGTCGGCTGGCACCGCGGCCACCCCCAGGTCCGTTTCGTGCCGCGGGACCGCCGGGAGGCGCTGGCACCGGCGGCGTAGGGGTGGGAATCCGGGGTCCGGGCGGTGGGGCTCTGCCAGGCTGGCGGCATGAGACTCTTCGCCGCCGTGCTGCCGCCCGAGGACGTCACCGCCTCGCTCGCCGACGAGGTGGGCGTGCTGCGGGGGCTGCCCGGGGCGGACGGGCTGCGCTGGACCGGCCGTCCCGGGTGGCACCTCACGCTCGCCTTCTACGGTGAGGTCGACGACGAACTCGTACCCGACCTGTCGGCCCGCCTGGAGCGGGCGGCCCACCGCACGCCGCCGTTCGAGCTGGCGCTGCGCGGCGGCGGCCAGTTCGGACGCGGGCGGGCCCTGTGGGCGGGAGCGGAGGGCGGGCTCGCGACACTGCGGCTGCTGGCCGACCGCGCGGAGGCGGCGGGGCGCAGGGCGGGCGTCCCGATGGGCGAGCACCGGCGCTACCGGCCCCACCTGACCCTGGCCCGCAGCAGACAGGCGTGCGACGTCCGCCCCTACGTCGAGGCGCTGGCCGGCTTCACCGGGCCCACCTGGACCGTGACCGACCTGGCGCTGGTCCGCAGCAACCTGCCGGAGTCGGGCGTGCCGGGCGAGCAGCCCCGTTACGAGGCGGTCGCCCGCAGCCCGCTCGGCGCCGCCGGTTAGGCTCGGGGGCGTGGACCCGAAGACCCGTAACCGGATCATGGCCGGTGTGCTCGTGCTGATGCTCGTGGTGGTGGCGGTGGCGGCGGCCCTCGGCTGACCCGCCCGTGGGGCGGCCGCCGCCCCGCTCACCACCTCACCCCGCTACCAGGCGAAGGCCTCAGGAGCGGGCCCAGGGCCCGGGAAGACCTCGTCGAGCCCGCTCAGCAGCTCGTCCGGCAGCTCCAGCTCCACGGCCCTGAGCGCCGACGCGAGCTGCTCGGCGGTGCGCGGCCCCACGATCGGGCCGGTCACGCCGGGCCGGGTCAGCAGCCAGGCCAGCGCGGCCTCGCCGGGTTCCACCCCGTGCTTGTCGAGCAGGTCCTCGTACGCCTGGATCTGCGCCCGCTTCGCCGGGTCGGCCAGGGCGTCGGCCGCGCGACCCGAGGCCCGGCGTCCGCCCTGGACCTCCTTCTTGATGACCCCGCCGAGCAGCCCGCCGTGCAGCGGCGACCACGGGATGACGCCGAGGCCGTAGTCCTGCGCGGCCGGGATCACCTCCATCTCGGCGCGGCGCTCGGCCAGGTTGTACAGGCACTGCTCGCTGACCAGCCCGATGGTCCCGCCGCGCCGGGCGGCCGTCTCGTTGGCCTGCGCGATCTTGTACCCGGGGAAGTTGGACGACCCGGCGTACAGGATCTTGCCCTGCTGGACCAGGGTGTCGATGGCCTGCCAGATCTCGTCGAATCCGGTGGCGCGGTCGATGTGGTGGAACTGGTACAGGTCGATGTGGTCGGTCCGGAGCCGCTTGAGGCTGGCGTCGACGGCACGCCGGATGTTCACGGCGGACAGCTTGTCGTGGTTGGGCCACGCCTCGCCGTCGGCCCCCATGTTGCCGTACACCTTGGTGGCGATGACGGTCTTGTCGCGCCGGTCGCCGCCCTGGGCGAACCAGTTGCCGATGATCTCCTCGGTACGGCCCTTGTTCTCGCCCCAGCCGTACACGTTGGCGGTGTCGAAGAAGTTGATGCCGGCGTCCAGCGCCGCGTCCATGATGGCGTGGCTGTCGGCCTCGTCGGTCTGCGGACCGAAGTTCATGGTGCCGAGGACGAGCCGGCTGACCTTGAGTCCCGTGCGTCCGAGCTGCGTGTACTTCATGGTCCCCAAGCCAACGACTTGGAGTGCGCTCCAGGCAAGCGGGCCCGCTCAGTCGCGGGGGAAGACGTCGGTCCTGAGGGTGAGGCCGAGGACGGTGCCGGTGCCGGTGAGGTCCAGGTCCTCCCCGAAGACGACCCTGGTCTCGGTGGTGTAGTCGCCGTCCTTCGGGTGCGTGAAGATGTGGCAGCGGCCCTGGTACGGGTCGGCGATCAGGTAGAGGGGGACCTCGGCGGCGGCGTAGGCGAGCTTCTTGGGGCCGTAGTCGTTGGCGGCGGTGCCCTGGGAGATGACCTCGGCGACGAACTCGACGTCCTGGTGGCGCCAGTGGCCGTCGTCGACGGCCTCCGCTGCCGCGCTGAGCAGGGCGACGTCCGGACAGAAGCCGTTCTCGGGACCCGGGAAGTCGATCCGGACGTTCGAGAAGATCGTGGCGTCCCTGCCGAAGCGATCCTCGACGGCGTGCGCGATCGTGCGGATGATCTCCCAGTGAGTGGTTCGCTGCGGTGTCATGTGGACGTTGCCACCGACGACTTCGACTCTGAATTTCTCGGCGAGGGGTACCCGCTCCAACTGCTCGAACCACGCGTCCAGCCGCCGAGTGTTCGCATCCACCGAGCCGATCCTCCCCGGCCGAACCAACGACGAGTGCAGCCGCGCGGTACAACGATACGCACGGCGACCTGGACACGGGAGGACGCGCATATGCCAGAGCGGGACCGGGACCGCACCGACCACCTCGTCGCCCTCGTCCGGCGTCACCTCGGCGACGGCACCGTGCTCGGCGTCTACGCGCACGGTTCCGCCACCCTCGGCGGGTTGCGCCCCTACAGCGACCTCGATCTCCTCGTCGTGCTGGCGCGTCCGACGACGCACGGGCAACGCGAAGGGCTCACCCGGGAGTTGCCCGGTGTGTCAGGGGGCGAAGGACGCCCCGTCGAGCTGATCGCCGTCGTACGGGACGAGGTCCGGCCCTGGCGGTACCCGCCCCGCCGGGAGTACCTGTACGGCGAGTGGCTGCGCGAGACCTACGAACGCGGCGCCGTCCCGGAGCCGGAGGACGACCCCGACCTGGCCCCGCTCCTGACGATGGTGCTGCGCGCCGACGCCCCGCTGTACGGCCCGCCGCCCGCGGCCCTCCTCGACCCCGTGCCCCGCGGCGACCTGCGCCGGGCGATCGCCGCCGGGGTGCCGGGGCTGCTGGCGGAACGGGAGTCGGACACGCGCAACGTCCTGCTCACCCTCGCCCGCGTCTGGACCACGCTCGCCACCGGTGACATCCGGTCCAAGGACGCGGCGGCGGACTGGGCCCTGGGGCGGCTGCCCGCCTCGTACCGTCCGCCGCTGGCCCACGCGCGCGCCGTCTACCTCGGGCAGGAGACGGAGGACTGGAGCGGCCGGGCCGTGCGGTCCTGTGCCGACCGGCTGGTCCGGGAGATCCGGGCGGCCTACGGGGCGGGGGAGTAGGGCCCGCCCAGCCCCCACTCCTCGTCCATCGCCGTCGCGAACGCCTCCGCGATGCGGTGCTCGCCGCTCTCGTTGGGATGCGTGCCGTCGTAGGTGTCCGCGTGGAAGTCGTACGCCACCGGCGGCGGGACGAACAGCAGCGGGGAGCCCGGGTCGTCGAGGTCGGTGAGGGTCTTCGCGAGGAGTTCGTTGAAGTGGGCGACCTGCTCGGCGAAGGACGGGTCGGCCTCCCCCCGGATGTTGTGGAGCACCGGCATCACGGCGACGCGGACGCGCGGGTTCGCCGACCGGGCGGCGGCCACGAAGGCGCGGACGTTGGCGGCGGTCTGCTCGGCGTTGGTGTAGAAGCCGAGGTCGATCAGGCCCAGGGAGACCAGGAGCACGTCCGCGCGGCAGGTCCGTACCGTCTCCTCGATCAGCGGGGCCATGTGGTGCCAGCCCTCGCCCCAGCCGGCCAGGTGGGCGCGGGGGAAGTCGGGTTCGGCGTAGGCGTGCGAGGTGGGGGCGTCCGTCACCTGGTCGTGGAGGGTCTCGCGCGGGCCGACGAAGGTGAAGAGGCGGCCGTAGGAGTCGCGCAGGTGCTGCCACAGCCGGTAGCGCCACGTGTGTTCGCCGGCGCTTCCGATCGTCATGGAGTCACCGACGAACATGAACCTGAGCATCCGCTCATCATGGACGATCGGTCCGACCGGCGCGATGTGAGCCCGACCACGCAGGGTGACCGGCGGGGTGACCGGCGACGTGAACGCCCGCGCGGGATGGCAGGCTTGGCGCATGCGCCGACCCTTCGCCCTCCTCGTCTCGGCCCTTCTCGTGGGCGCGTTCGCCGTGCCCGCCTCAGCGGCGGACGGGGACGACGGGCCCGCCGGGAGCGACGGGTTTACCATCAAGGACCCGCGCATCACCGAGTCCAGCGGCCTCGCCGCGTCCCGCCTGCACCCCGGCGTCTACTGGACGCACAACGACCAGGACACCGGGCCCTACCTCTACGCCGTGGACGGCGCCACCGGCGAGACCGTCGCCCGCGTCGCGCTGTCCGGCGTCGGCACCCCCCGGGACGTCGAGGCGATCGCCATCGGACCCGGCAACAAGATCTTCGTCGGCGACATCGGCGACAACGACGGCGTGACCTGGCCGTACGTGTGGATCTACGAGCTGCCCGAGCCGAAGGAGCTGAAGGACCAGACGGTCAGGGCGACGCAGTACGTGGTGAAGTACGCGGACGGTTCCCGCGACGCCGAGTCGATGGTCGTCCACCCCAGGACCGGCCGGGTCTACATCATCGACAAGCACGAGGACGGCGGGCACCTGTACGAGGGCCCGGCGAAGCTGTCGTCCTCCGGCACCAACGTCTTCAGGCCCACCGTCCCCGTGGACCTCTGGGCGACGGACGCCGCGTTCTCCCCGGACGGCGAGCAGCTCGCCGTGCGCGGCTACCTCGGGGGCATCTGGTACGGCTGGAACGGCGGGAAGATCCAGCGCCAGGACCGGATCAGCGTGCCCCTGGGGCAGGGCGAGTCCGCCACCTACACCACCGACGGCAGGAAGCTGCTGCTCGGCATGGAGGGCGCGAACAGCCCCGTGAAGGCCGAGGACGTGCCCGGAAAGGGCGGTGGTTCGGGCGGGGATGGTTCCGGCTCCTCGGGCGGGGACTCCGACGGGTCCGACGGCCCGGGCGGGATCACGCTCAAGGTCGGCGCGGTCGGACTGCTCGTCGCGCTCGCGGCCCTGCTCGGCCTACGCCGGGCCGCCCGCCGCCGCTGAGCCGTCCGCCACGGCCGGACCGTCCGCCGCGGCCGGGTCGTCCCCCGAGGCCGGGGCGTCGGCGGCCCGGCGTGCGGTCACCAGGACCTCCAGCCCGTCCAGGATGCGTTGCAGCCCGAACTCGAAGTGGTCGAAGCCGGTGCCGAAGGCGTCCTCGGAGAGGGAGGACAGGACGGGGTAGCGCCCGCTGCTCATGGCCTTCACCAGCACCGGCTCCTGGGCCTGCCAGAACTCCGCGTCCGTCAGTCCGGAGCTGCGCTCGGCCTCCCGCTCGTACACCTGCGTGCGGGCGGCGCCGACGACGTACCCGTCGATCATGACGATCACCGAGACCAGCTCGGGGTCGGTCAGGCCCATCGGCTTGATCCGGGCGAGCACCCTCTCCATGCCGTCCAGGGCGGCCGGGCCGAGGATCGGGCGGGACTGGTTGACCTCCAGCAGCCAGGTGTGGCGGCGGTAGAGGGCGAGCGTGGCGTGGCCGAGGGCCTCCAGCGCCGGGCGCCAGCCGCCGTCGCCCAGGTCGGCGGGGTTCTCTGACGGGCGCTGCACGCGGTCCAGCATCAGGTCGAGCAGCTCGCCCTTGCCGGGGACGTAGCGGTACAGGGACATCGTGCCGGTGCCCAGCTCGGTGGCGATCCGGCGCATCGAGACCGCGCCGAGACCCTCCCGGTCCGCGACCTCGACGGCGGCCTCCACGATCCGCTCCAGCGTCAGCCCCGGCCTCGGGCCCCGGCTGGGGCGCCGGCCGGTGTCCCACAACAGTTCGAGGGTGCGGCCGATGTCGCCGCTGCCGCTGGTCTCCGTACCGCTCGCCATGGGGTCAGTTTAAGTCCGCGCCGAAAAACTGAGTACGGCGTACGCGCAATCGGGTACGGTGTACTCAGTTGGGAAGCGAAAGGGGGCTGGGACCCATGAGCGACACGTACGCGGTACGGGCCGAGGGCCTGGAGAAGAGGTACGGCGACAAACGCGCCCTGGACGGCTTCGACCTGACCGTCCGCGAGGGCACCGTGCACGGCCTGCTCGGACCGAACGGCGCGGGCAAGACCACGGCCGTGCGCATCCTGTCCACGTTGATCCGGCTCGACGGCGGACGGGCCGAGGTGGCGGGCCTCGACCTCGCCCGGCAGGCCCGTGAGGTGCGGGCGCGGATCGGCCTCACCGGCCAGTACGCGGCCGTGGACGAGGTGCTCACCGGCCGGCAGAACCTGGAGATGTTCGGGCGCCTGTTCCACCTGGGCGGCAGGCGGGCCCGGGCCCGTGCGGTCGAGCTGCTGGAGCGGTTCGACCTGACCGACGCCGCCGACCGGGGCGTGGGCAAGTACAGCGGCGGCATGCGGCGCCGCCTGGACCTCGCCGCGTCGATGATCCTCGCCCCGTCCGTCCTGTTCCTGGACGAGCCGACGACGGGCCTGGACCCGCGCAGCCGCGGCGAGGTCTGGGAGTCGGTCCGGGCGCTGGTGGCGGGCGGCACGACGGTCCTGCTGACCACGCAGTACCTGGAGGAGGCCGACAGGCTCGCCTCCCGCATCACCGTCATCGACCGGGGCCGGGCCATCGCCGACGACACCCCGGACGGGCTGAAGAACCTGGTCGGCGGCGACCGGATCGAGGTCGTGGTCGCGGACCGGGCCGAGATCCCGCGGGTGGTGAGGGCGGTCGCCCGGGTCTGCAAGGGCGAACCCGCGGTGGAGGAGGAGGCGCTGCGTGTGCACGCCCCGGTCACCGACCGGGTGCCGGCCCTGACCGAGGTGGCGCGCACCCTCCAGGACGAGGGCGTCGCCGTGGAGGACATCGGACTGCGCAGGCCGAGCCTCGACGACGTGTTCCTGCGTCTGACCGGCCACCGCACGGGCGCGGAGAACGCGAAGAACGCGAAGAACGCGGAGAACCCGGAGAGCACGGAGAAGGAGGCGGTGGCGGCATGAGCACCCTCGGCCTCGACGGCGCCGCCGGTCCGGCGACGGCCCCGCCCGAGCGCGGGTGGCTGTACTGGCTGCTGGCCGACTGCGGCAACATCGTCCGCCGCGGCCTGACCCACTACCAGCGCCAGCCCGTCAACATCGCCTGGCAGCTGGGCTTCCCGATCCTGTCCGTCCTCCTCTACGGCTATGTCTTCGGCAGCGCGATGACGGTGCCCGGCGGCGGGGACTACAAGGACTTCCTGATGCCGGGCATGTTCGTGATGACCATGGCGTTCGGCTTCATCAACACGGCGACCGTCGTCGTGTACGACTCCACCAAGGGGGTCATCGACCGGTTCCGCTCGATGCCGATGGCGTCGTCCGCGGTGGTGGCGGGACGCGGGGTGACCGATCTGCTCGTCGCCTGCGCGGAGTTGGCCATCATGATGCTGACGGCGATGGCCATGGGCTGGCGTCCGGACGGCGGCTGGGGCTTCCTGGCCGCGTTCGGGCTGCTGCTGTGGCTGCGGTTCGCGCTGATCTGGATCGGGGTGTGGCTGGGCCTGCTGGTCCCCAACCCGGAGGCGGCGGGCGGCCTGTTCGCCGTGGCCTTCCCGCTGACGATGATCTCCAGCATCTTCGTCGCCCCGCAGCTCATGCCCGACTGGCTGGGCTGGGTGGCCGCCTGGAACCCCATCTCCTCCACGGCGGCGGCCGCCCGCGAGCTGTTCGGCACGCCGGTCGGCGGCGGCGACTCGTGGGTCGAGCAGCACGCGCTGCTGATGGCGGGTGTGTGGCCGGTGGTCCTGACGGCGGTCTTCCTGCCGCTGGCGGTACGCAGGTTCCAGCGGCTCGGCAGGTAATGGCGTCCGGGCTGGCCGGGCGGCGGTGGAGACCCACGGCCGGTCTGGGGGTGGAGCCGGGGGCCGGGGGAATTCCACCCCCGGCTCCACCCATGGGTCCAGGTGCTGAGCGCCTGGTCGGAGCAACGACCGAGTGGATCCCGACGTCGACCTCGTCGTCTTCCGGCAGCTGCGGGAAGGTCGGCTCGCACCCGGAGCTGCCCTGGGTGCTCGGTCTCACCTCCGGCGTCCCGGTCGTGGTCGGCATCGTCAACCGCAGCCAGCGCCAGGCCGTATGGTCCCCCCGCACCGGGGCGTCGGCCGTCTCCCGCGCCCCGGGTTTGGCATAGGCCAACGGCAATTTCACTCGTCCGGTTGAGCTTCGAGTCGGATGACCATACGTCTGGTGCTCGTGCGATTACGTTCCGTCGCATGGTCAGTTCACCGCATGAGGCGTTGCACCGGATCTTCCGGGTGGACCCGGGGCTGTTCGCCCGGCTTCTGCCACGGGCCGGCATTGATTTTCCGGAGCACACCGCGATCGAGCCCCTGGACACCGATCTCACCGAGATCAGACCACTTGAGCGGCGAGTGGACAGCGTGTTCCGGGTGCATGTGCCCGGCGAAGAGGGCGGCTTCGTGCTCGCCGTGGAGTCGCAGGGCAAGCCGGATCCGGACAAGTACAACAGCTGGACGTACTACTTGGCCCACATGTACGCGAAGTACCGGTTGCCGCCGTTTCTTCTGGTGGTGTGCAAGGACAAGGTGACCGCGTCATGGGCGGCGGAACCGATCCGTGTTGGTCGCGGGTTCCACACGAGCATGGTCGTCTTTCCGCTGGTCCTGGGACCTGGAATTCTCCCCGTGATCACGGAGCCGGGCGAGGCGGCCCGGGATCTTGGAGTCGCCGTCTTCTCCGCACTCGCCTACGCCACGGACCCGGGGCTGACTGCCATACTGGACGCGCTGGCGTCAGGAGTGGCGGACGACGCCGAGAAGTCCGGGTCTGGGGACGTCGACCGTGTCGACTGGGCGGAGATCGTCGAAATCGGTCTGGGTGAGGGCCCGGGTCGTGACTATTGGAGGCATCTGATGGCCACTTATACCCCGAACTTTCCGGGCAGCAACTCGATTGTTGAGGAGTCCTGGCTTGAGGGCCGCGCCAAGGGGCAGAGCGAGGGCAAGGCCGAGGCCATTCTGCACATCCTCCATGCGCGGGGTGTCGAGATCTCCGACTCCGTCCGGGAGCGGGTCGTCGGCTGCACCGACCTCGATGTTCTGGGCACCTGGCTCGACCGCTCGCTGAGCGCGACGCACGCCGAGGAGCTGTTCGTCGGCGAGTAGAACGTGCGGACATACGAAGGCCGCCCGGCAGATGGTCTGCCGGGCGGCCTTCGTCGTCGTACGACGAGGTGCGGCTACAGCTTCTCGATGACGTAGTCGACGCACTTCGTGAGTGCCTCGACGTCCGACGGGTCGATCGCCGGGAACATCGCGACGCGCAGCTGGTTGCGGCCGAGCTTGCGGTACGGCTCGGTGTCGACGACGCCGTTGGCGCGCAGCACCTTGGCGACGGCGGCGGCGTCGATGTCGTCGGCGAAGTCGATGGTGCCGATGACCTGTGAGCGCTTGGCCGGGTCCGAGACGAACGGGGTGGCGTACTTGGACTCGTCGGCCCACGTGTACAGGCGGGACGAGGAGTCCTTGGTGCGGGCGGTGGTGAAGTCCAGGCCGCCCTGGCCGTTCATCCAGTCCAGCTGCTCGCCCAGCAGGAAGAGCGTCGCCAGCGCCGGGGTGTTGTACGTCTGGTTCTTGCGGGAGTTGTCGATCGCGGTCGGCAGCGAGAAGAACTCCGGGACGTGGCGGCCGGACGCGTGGACCCGCTCGGCGCGCTCGATCGCGGCCGGGGAGAACACGCCGATCCACAGGCCGCCGTCGGAGGCGAAGGACTTCTGCGGGGCGAAGTAGTAGACGTCGGTCTCGGTGATGTCCACCGGCAGGCCGCCCGCGCCGGACGTCGCGTCGACCAGCACGAGGGCGCCCTCGTCGGCACCGGCCACGCGCTTGATCGGCATGGCGACGCCGGTCGAGGTCTCGTTGTGCGTGAGGCCGTACACGTCCACGCCGGCCTCGGCGCGCGCCTCGGGGTGGGTGCCCGGGTCGGAGGAGACGACGGTCGGCTCGGCGAGCCAGGGGGCGAGCTTCGCGGCCTTGGCGAACTTGGAGGAGAACTCGCCGAAGCTCAGGTGCTGCGACTTGTTCTCGATCAGGCCGTGGGTCGCGACGTCCCAGAACGCGGTGGAGCCGCCGTTGCCGAGGATCACCTCGTAGCCGTCCGGGAGCCGGAACAGGTCGCGGATGCCCTCGCGGACCTTGCCGACCAGGTTCTTCACGGGCGCCTGGCGGTGGGAGGTGCCGAGCAGGGACGTACCGGTGGCGGCCAGGGCGTCCAGCGCCTCCACCCGCACCTTGGAGGGGCCCGCGCCGAATCGACCGTCCGCGGGCTTGATGTCAGCAGGAATCTGGATCTCAGCCACGAGCCGGAGGGTATCGCCTCGGCCAAACCGGGCGAAGACATGTCCGTCCGATGAGACGAGATCTCCGCCGTGCGGACCTGTACGGACCCACGAGAGCCCATGCTGGAGGGCATGACCGATCTGGAGGCAGCACTGCGCAGGGCCGTCCGCGGCGAGGTCGGGTTCGACGTCACCTCCCGGGCGCTGACCACCATGGACGCCTCGAACTACCGGAGGGTCCCGCTCGGTGTCGTGGCGCCGAGGGACGCCGACGACGTGGCGGCGGTACTGGAGGTGTGCCGGGAGCACGGCGTACCGGTCGTGGCGCGGGGCGGCGGGACGTCGATCGCCGGGCAGGCGACGGGCACGGGCGTGGTGCTGGACTTCACCCGGCACATGAACCGGCTGCTCGCCCTCGATCCGCAGGCCCGTACGGCCGTCGTCCAGCCGGGGCTGGTCCTGGACCGCCTCCAGGACGCCGCCGCCCCGCACGGGCTGCGCTTCGGACCCGATCCCTCCACCCACAGCCGCTGCACCCTCGGCGGCATGATCGGCAACAACTCCTGCGGCTCCCACTCGGTGGCCTGGGGCACGACGGCCGACAGCGTGCGCGAGCTGTCGGTGCTGACCGCGCGCGGGCGGCGGCTGCGGCTCGGGCAGGAGTGGGCCGGAGCCCCGGAGGGCCTGCGCGATCTCGTGGACGGCGACCTGGCCCGCCTGCGCACCGGCTTCCCCGACCTCCCCCGCCGCATCTCCGGCTACGCGCTGGACGCCCTGCTTCCGGAGAAGGGCGCGGACGTGGCCCGCTCCTTCTGCGGCTCGGAGGGCACGCTCGGCGTGCTGACCGAGGCGGTGGTGCGGCTGGTCGAGTCGCCCCGCGCGCGAGCGCTGGCGGTGCTGGGATACGCCGACGAGGCGGGCGCGGCCGAGGCGGCGGCCGGGTTGCTGCCGCTCGGCCCGCTGACCGTGGAGGGCATGGCGGTGGACCTGGTGCCGTCCACGGAGGGGCTGCCGCGGGGCGGGGCCTGGCTGTTCGTGGAGACCGGCGGCGACACGGAGGCGGAGGCCCGCGCGCGTGCGGAGGCGGTGGTCCGCGCGGCGGACGTCGTGGACGCCCTCGTGGTCACCGACCCGGCCGGGCAGCGGACGCTGTGGCGCGTCCGGGAGGACGCCAGCGGTACGGCGACCAGGATGGCGGACGGCTCGGAGGCGTGGCCGGGGTGGGAGGACTGCGCGGTGCCACCGGCCCGGCTGGGCGGCTATCTGCGCGATTTCCGGAGCCTGCTGTCGGCTCACGGCCTGCGCGGCACGCCGTACGGGCACTTCGGTGACGGCTGCATCCACGTACGCATCGACTTCGACCTGCTGACGGAGGCCGGGGTGGCCCGCTTCCGCCGCTTCTCGCAGGAGCTGGCGGACGTGGTCGTGGCGCACGGCGGCTCCCTCTCCGGGGAGCACGGCGACGGGCAGGCGCGGGCCGAGCTGCTGCCGAGGATGTACGGCGCGGAGACGGTCGCCCTCTTCGAACGCGCGAAGGCCGTCTGGGACCCGGACGACCTCCTCAACCCCGGCATGCTGGTCCGCCCGGCCCCGCTCGACGCGAACCTGCGCTTTGCCGTGTTGCCGCGGGAGCCCGTGGACGTGGAGTTCGGCTACCCGTCCGACGGCGGGGACTTCTCGGCCGCGGTGCGCCGCTGCGTGGGGGTCGCCAAGTGCCGTACGACGTCCGTGTCCGGGCCGGCGGTGATGTGCCCGTCGTTCCGCGCGACGGGGGACGAGGCGCACTCCACGCGCGGCCGGGCCCGCCTGCTGCACGAGATGCTCGCGGGTGAGCTGGTGACGGACGGCTGGCGCTCGCCGGAGGTCCGGGACGCCCTCGATCTGTGCCTGTCCTGCAAGGGCTGCCGCTCCGACTGCCCGGTCGAGGTCGACATGGCCACGTACAAGGCGGAGTTCCTGCACCACCACTACGAGGGGCGCCGCCGGCCCGCCGCCCACTACACGATGGGCCGGCTGCCGGTGTGGCTGCGCTGGGCGGCACGGGCGCGGATGGCGCCGGTCGTCAACGCGCTCGCGTCGGTGCGGCCGTTGGCCGCGGTGGCGAAGCGGCTCGGCGGGATCGCGGGGGAGCGGGAGGTGCCGCGGCTGGCGGGGGAGACGTTCAGCAGGTGGTGGCGGGGGCGGGGCGGACCGGTCGAGGGAGGGGACCTGGTGGTCCTGTGGCCCGACACCTTCACCGACCACCTTTCGCCCTCCGTGGGCCGCGCGGCCGTACGGGTGCTGGAGGCGGCGGGGCTGCGGGTGGTGCTGCCGCCGACGCTGCGGGGTCGGGCGGTGGTCGGGGACGGTAGGTCGAGGTCGGCGGCCCCGCTCCTGTCTTCGCTGACGGCACGCCGGGGCCGGGTCTGCTGCGGTCTGACGTACGTCTCCACGGGCCAACTGGACCGCGCCCGCGCGGTGATGCGCCGCACGCTGGACCTGATGGCCCCGGTGCTGGAGACGTCCGCGCCGGTCGTCGTCCTGGAGCCGAGCTGCGCCGCCGCCCTGCGCACGGACCTGCCCGAGCTGCTGCACGACGACCCGCGCGCGGCCCGGCTGGCCTCGCGCGTCCTGACCTTCGCGGAGGCCCTGGAACGCCACGCCCCCGACTGGACCCCGCCCGCCGTGAACCGTCCAGTCACCGGCCAGACCCACTGCCACCAGCACGCGGTCCTGGGCGACGCGGCCGACCGTCGGCTGCGCGCGTCGGCGGGCCTGACCGGCGAGCTGAGCGGCGGCTGCTGCGGTCTCGCGGGCAACTTCGGTTTCGAGGCCGGTCACTACGAGGTGTCGGCCGCCTGCGCGGAGGACCAGCTGCTCCCGGCGGTGCGCGAGGCGCCCGGGGGCGCGGTGGTCCTGGCGGACGGTTTCTCGTGCCGGACCCAGCTGGAGCAGCTGGCGGGGGTGCGGGGGCGGCATCTGGCGGAGGTGCTGGCGGAGGGGCTGGAGTGAGGCTGCCGGGGGGCTTCTACGGCTGGTGGAAAACGACCTCCGGGTGGGAGGCCGTAGGACCATTGAGGAGCGGCTGGGGGACGCCCCGCAGGTGGAGGTCGAAGAAGGCTCGGACATAGTCGCGGGTGATGTACCAACCCCGCTCACCCGGGAGTGGAACCTCCGGATCAGCGAGCCCCAGCTGCTCGGCCAGCCAGGGGATGTCGGTGAAGGAGAAGTGCCCGGCCCCCGTTACGGTCAGCCAGCGTTTCCAGCCGTCCAGGCGGTTCCAGGTGGCGGCCCAGTCGCTGCCGGTGTTGGCGGGACCATGGACGGCCTCGGCGCCGATCATCATGAACGGGCGTCGTCCGAGCCCGGCCCCCGCGTCCCGTACGAAGAAGCCCCCGTCCAGGTTGACCCCCGCCCGCACCCGGCGGTCGGCCTCCATCGTCGCCATGGCGGCCGCTCCGCCGATCGAGTGCCCGGCGATGCCGACACGGCGCGGATCGATCACGCGCGCCAGCGCCCCCGCTCTCCGGCGGCCGGTCAGCTCGTCGATCACGAAGGACAGGTCCGCCGCCCGGCCTTCCACGACGGTCGCCTCCTCGACATCGACGCCGACGCGGTCGCAGGCCGCGCACGGCGGGACCCGACCCCCGGGGAACTCCGTGCCGACGGACTCGTAGGCGTGGTCCACGGCGGCGGCGACGTAACCGTGAGCCGCCAACTCCTCGGCGAGCGAGGTGAGCGTGGTGCGCGGCATCGAGAAGCCGGGGGACAGCAGGACCAGGGGGAAGCGCCCCGGCGCAGGGGGCGCGTCGACCTGCGCGTGCGTACGCGTGCCCGCGACCGTCGCGGCCGGTACGACCCCGGCGAGTCCCTTGACCTCCAGGAGCCGTTGCGCCTCGCTCTCGGTCATGTACCCCGCCGAGGCCCCGCCGGACGAGCGTGCCGGGTAGGACACGGACACCATCAGCTCCCTCCCGCGCGCCGCCGGCATCCAGGGGTCGGTGCGGTGCCGGTCGACGAGGTGCAGGGTGCGGCGGCCGACGGGGCGGGGACCGGTGGGGGTGGGCAGCTCCAGCGCTGCGGCGGGAGCCGACGACGCGGGCGCGGCTCCCAGGAGGGGGACGGACAGGGCTCCCGCGAGCAGCGTGGTCAGAACGGTCCTGCGTGAGGTGCTTGCTCTCTCGGACATGCAGCCGAAGCTAGGCGCCGGGCACCGCCCAACGCGTCAGCACTGAGCGGTACTTGGGCGTAGGCCCGGAGACTGATCCCCGGCGTCCCGGATGGCACCGTGGGATCAGTTCAGCCCCATTCGCATCTGTTGGCCGTTGGGCGTCGGCCCGGCTGAGGTGGCGGAACCGGGTGGAGCGGTCGACGCGTGATCGTTCGTATGGACGGTTCGGGCGATCAGGTGGAGGCGGCGTCACGGCGGCGGGGTGGCAAGCGGCCGTGGGTGATCGGGGGCGGTGCGGCCGTCGTCGCGTTGGCGGTCGCCGCGGGGGTGGTGATCGCCGATGGCGGGCCGGTGGACATCGCCGCGCCGTACGGATGTGGCGCCCGCGGCACCGCGGCCTCCGCACCCGTGCCGGACGGTGCCGCCGACTTCGACGGGGACGGGCACCCCGACCTGGCCCTCGGCTCGATGGGCAGCGTGGCGGACGGGGCCGGCGGGGGGAGCATCGAGGTCGCGTACGGGGCGGGGGACGGGACGGGGATCGCCCGTTGCCAGTACCTGACGCAGGACGACCCCGGGATACCGGGCGGCAACCGGGACGAGGCCTTCTTCGGGACCGATGTCGTGGCCCGCGATCTCGACGGGGACGGGTACACCGACCTCGCCGCCTCGGTCTTCGACTGGAAGCCGAGCGTGATCATCTTGTGGGGGTCCGAGGACGGGCTCTCGCGTGCCGTCCGGGTGCCGGGGACGGACGGCAGCCACGTCGCCTGGGGCGACGACCCGATCCTGGACGAGCAGCTCGTCGCCGGTGACTTCGACGGGGACGGGCACCCCGACCTGGTCTTCGGGCTCGGCTCCGACAAGGGGCTGCTCAAGGGGCCCTTCGGGCGGGACGGCACCCCCGCCGGGACGGGCCGCGTCCCCGCCCCGCGCCGTCCCGCCCCGGACGTCGCCGCCGCGAACTACGACGACCTCCTCGCCGGTGACCTCGACGGCGACGGCGTCGACGACCTGGTGAGTTTCCACGACGCCGACACCGGACCCGAGGTGCCCTGGCGCGAGAGGAACCAGCCGGTGAGCTACCTGCGCGGCGGCCGGGCCGGCTTCACGCAGCCCGAGGGAACCCGGCTCCCCGACGCGGGCGAGGGGGCGATCGGCGACGTGGACGGGGACGGCACCGACGACCTGGTCCTCAGTCCCCGGGGCGGCGACGCGAGCCGCAGCTCGGTGACGGTGGTCTACGGGTCGAAGACCGGCCCGGGGGAGAGGACGACGACCGTCGACCGGGACACCCCGGGCGTACCCGGCGAGGAACCCCAGGACGAGGACGCCGCCTTCACCGGCCTGGACACGGGCGACGTCAACGGCGACGGGTACGCCGACGTGGTCGCCGGGGCTCCCCGGTGGGACGTGTACGGAGAGCCGGGACCGGAGCAGGTGCTGTACCTGGAGGGCGGGCCGGACGGGCTCAGCGGTGCGGGCGCCCGGCTGTTCGACGGGGACGATCTGGACGCCACGCCGGGCGGGGACGCCGACTTCGGCGGCGCCGTGGGCCTCACCGACCTCGACGGCGACGGACACGCCGACCTCGTGGTGACCGCGCCGGGGAGCGACACGGTGGACGGAGTCGTCCACCTGCTGCCGGGTACCGCGGAGGGTCCCTCCACCGCGGGCGTGACCCGGCTGTCGGGGGACGTCTTCGACGACACCGAGGGGCTGGGCCTGTTGCTGGGCGGCGGGGAGCTGGCCCACTAGGCAGCCCGTCCCTTGCGGCTGCTTCCGGTTCCGGCCTGCCTCGAAAAGCGCCGCCATGTAGGACCTGAACCGACCTACATGGTCCATAGCGTGGTCCTCGACCGACGGAGCAGGACACCGGAAGGCGGAGACCATGACCACCGACGCATCGATCACCAGCGAGCCGACCCCCCGCGAGCCGACCGAGGCCCCGGCCCTCACCGGCGAGCGCGCGGACCTGCTGGAGACGCTGGCCAAGCACCGGCACTTCCTGCGGTTCACCACCCGTGACCTCACCGACGAGCAGGCCGGGCTGCGGACCACCGCCAGTGAGCTGTGCCTGGGCGGCCTGATCAAGCACGTCACCGCGGTCGAGCGGAACTGGGCCGGCTTCATCGTGGACGGCCCCTCCACGATGGGTGACTTCACCGCCATGACCGAGGCCGACTGGGCCCGGCGGGACGACGAGTTCAAGATGCTGCCCGGCGAGACGCTGGCCGGTGTGCTGGACGACTACGCCGAGGTGGCCCGCCGGACCGAGGAACTGGTCGCCACGCTGCCCGACCTGGGGGCCACGCAGCCGTTGCCGAAGGCGCCGTGGTTCGAGGCCGGCGCCGAGTGGTCGGCGCGCCGGGTGCTGATGCACATCGTCGCCGAGACCGCCCAGCACGCGGGTCACGCCGACATCATCCGGGAGTCCCTGGACGGCGCCAAGAGCATGGGGTGACCGGCGGCGGTCCGGTCGAGCGGGATCCGGTGGGCGCGTCGGGGTGATCACCCGTAGAGCGAGCGGGCCCCCGGGCTGCCGTCCTCGAAGCGCCGGCCCATGGCGATCTCCTCGCCGACCACCGACCAGACCGTCTCCTCGTCCTCCTCGTCCCGGAAGGGGAGCGGGTCGATGCGGCTCGTCTCCCGGCGGATGCGCTCGACCTCGCGGTCGAGCCGCTCGAAGCCTGCTTCCTCGTCGTCGCCGTCGAAGGTGAACTCCGCCAGCAGGCGCTGGAACCGGACGGCGACCCGGACGAGGGAGGAGACGTCCGTGTGCAGTTCCCGCACGGTCTCCGCGTCGGCGTCGAAGGCGTACACCTTGCCGGAGCCCGGGTCGAGGGCGAGGTGGGCGTTGAGGAGCCAGCCGAAGACGGGCCAGTCGTCCGCGTCCGGCGGGGCGTCGTCGAAGTCCCCGGTGTCGACGACGGACCCGACCGCGGGCAGCCGTCCGGTGTCCTCGTCCGGCTCACGCAGCCAGAGCGTCCCGGTGGGGACACCGACGGTCCGCAGGATGCGGGCGCCCTCGGTGTCCGCGGCGAGGGGCGGGAAGGCGGCGGCGGGCAGGGTCGCGAGCCGGGACTCGCCGAAGACGTCGACGAGTTCGGCGCGGGTGACGTCGAAAAGCACTGCCGGGACTCCCCCATCGGCCGGGGCACGGGCGCCGTGGCGCGTCGGCCGGATCACTTCGCGGTCGCTGTGACACCGTTTCCACCACCGGTGCTCAGGGCACTGTCTCGCCCCGCACCAGCGGGCGGCACACCGGCTGGACGTCCTCGGGGAGTTCGTCCGGGCGGCACCAGCGGGCCTCCAGGATCTCGAACGGGTCCAGGCGCAGCTCGCCGCCGACCAGCCGGGCCTCGTACGCCACCTCCAGGCGGGTGCGCAGGCCGCTGTTCAGCATGACCAGCCGGCCCACCTCCACGTCGAGGCCGGTCTCCTCCCTGACCTCCCGGACGACGGTCTGCCGGAAGTCCTCGCCCTTGTGCGCGAAGCCGCTCGGCAGACCCCACTGGCGGCCCGGCGCCCACATCCGGTGCTTCAGCAGCAGGACCCGCCCCTCGCCGTCCCGTACGACGCCGGTCACACCGACCACGAACTTGGCGTTCACCAGCCACATCAGGCGGCTCTGGACGGGGCGCAGCAGGCGCCAGAGGCGGGTCAGGAGTCGGCTCACCCGGTGGACGGTACCCGCTCGCTCCGCGGCCGGGACCGGGCGGTCCCGGCTCGCCTGGCGGACGGGCGTTGACAGCCGTACGCCCCGGCCCTGACAGTTGCGTAAAAGCACTACATGCCTGACAGAGTCCATTATGCTGGACCGTGCAGTGCAGCATGCTGAACGCCGCCCACCCGCACACCGTCCCGGAGCCCCCGTGAGTACCCCCAGCGCCACCCCCGGCACCTCGTCCCCGGCCGCCGCGCCCGCCGTCGGCCACGCGTCCGTGCCGGACGGTGCGCCGGGCGGACGGTTCGGTGCCCTCGGCCCGGTCGGCCTGGTCCTCGCCGGTGGCGTCTCCGTGCAGTTCGGTGCCGCGCTGGCGGTGAGCCTGATGCCGCGGGCCGGAGCGCTCGGCGTGGTGACCCTGCGGCTGGCCGTGGCCGCCGTCGTCATGCTCGTGGTGTGCCGGCCCCGGCTGCGCGGACACTCCCGGGCCGACTGGGGCACGGTCGTCGTCTTCGGCATCGCCATGGCGGGGATGAACGGCCTCTTCTACCAGGCCGTCGACCGCATCCCGCTCGGCCCCGCCGTCACCCTGGAGGTGCTCGGCCCGCTCGCCCTGTCCGTGGTCGCCTCCCGCCGCGCGGTCAACCTGCTCTGGGCCGCGCTCGCCCTGGCGGGCGTCTTCCTGCTGGGCGGTGGCGGCTTCGACGGCCTCGACCCGGCCGGTGCCGCCTTCGCCCTGGCGGCGGGCGCCATGTGGGCGGCGTACATCGTCTTCAGCGCCCGCACCGGACGCCGCTTCCCGCAGGCCGACGGACTGGCCCTGGCGATGGCGGTCGGAGCGCTGCTGTTCCTGCCGCTGGGTGTCGTCGAGTCGGGCGCGAAGTTGATCGATCCGGTGACGCTCGCGCTGGGCGCCGGGGTCGCCCTGCTCTCCTCCGTCCTGCCCTACACCCTCGAACTGCTCGCCCTGCGCCGCCTGCCCGCGCCGACCTTCGCCGTCCTCATGAGTCTGGAGCCCGCCATCGCCGCGGCAGCCGGTTTCCTCATCCTCGACCAGGCCCTGACCGCCACCCAGTCCGCCGCCGTCGCGCTGGTCGTCGTGGCGAGCATGGGCGCGGTGCGGACCCAGGTGGGGCGGCGGAAGATGGCGACGCTTCCCGAGCCGTCCTAGGCGTCGTCCCGCCGACGGACGCCCGTCACGGTGGGTCATTAGTAGCCATGTACATAGTAGCCATGTACTGTATTCCCATGAGCAAGGATTCACGGCACGCGACGCCCGGCTTCCTCGTGTGGCGGCTCGCCAACAAGTGGCGGGTCGCCGTCGACCGCGCGGTGGCTCCCCTGGGCCTCACGCACGCCCAGTACTCGGTGGTCGCCTCGCTGTACGGCATGCAGCGCGCCGGTGAGCGGCCCAGTCAGCGCAGGCTCGCCGACCACACGGGCCTGGAGGCGCTGTACGTCTCGAAGCTGGCGCGAGCATTGGAGGCGGCGGGGCTGATCGAGCGCACCCGGGACCCCCGTGACCCGCGGGCCGTGCAGCTCGCTCTCACCGAACGGGGCGAGTCCGTCACGCGGGAGGCCGTCACGGTGGTCCGGGAACTGCTCCAGCGGTTGCTGGAACCGCTCGGCGGCCTCGACGCCGCACGGACGCGTGCCTTCACCGACGAACTGACGACCCTGCTCGACGCACCTCTCGCTCCACCCGTACCGAACGACGAGAGCACCCGGAGGACAACGTCATGACCACCACCACGCCCACCACACCCACGGCCGACGCGGCGACCACGGACGCGCCGCCGGCGGACGCCCGTGCCCTCGGCCTGGCCCACTACGCCGCCCGCGGGGTGCTGGAGCAGATCCTGGCCCGGCACGGCGTCACCTTCCAGCAGCACATGGTCCTGCGTGCCGCGGCCACCGCCCAGACCCCGCCGACGCCGGACGAACTCGTCGCCGAGGTGCGCGGCATCCTCAAGGCCGCTCCGGCCGCCATCCGGACCCTCGTCGACGAGCTGCTGGACAAGGGGCTGCTGGCCGCGGACGGCGCGTGCCTGCCCGCCACCGACGCCGGGCGCGAACTGCTCGCCGCCGTCGGCGCGGCGGTCGCGCCCGTCAGCGCCCGCATCTGGGGCGGGATACCCGCCGAGGACCTGGCCGCCGCCGGCCGCGTCCTCGCGCTCGTCACCGAGCGGGCCGACGCCGAGTTCGCCGCGCTGACGGACGGATGACCGCGGGGCCGCGTGGGAGGGTGCCCCCTCCGGAGCCCGGTGACGGTCGCACCGCATAGGCTGCGTACCTGGTCAGCTCATCGGGATCACGGGGAGGGAACCGATGAATCACACGGCCGAGGTCTTCCAGCCCTTGCAGGACGACGATCCGCGCACGGTGGCCGGTTACCGACTCGCGGCACGGCTCGGAGCGGGCGGCATGGGCCGGGTCTACCTGTCGCACACCCGGGGCGGCCGGCCCGTGGCCCTCAAGGTCGTACGGTCGGAACTGGCCGACGACGCGACCTTCCGGCGGCGTTTCGGCCGGGAGATCAAGGCCGCCCGGAGGGTGAAGGGCGCCTACACCGCCGAACTGATCGACGCCGACCCGGACGGCGCCCCGCCCTGGCTGGCCACGCTGTACGTGCCCGGGCCCTCCCTGTCGGGAGCCGTCGCCCGGAGCGGGCCGCTGCCGGTACCCGCGGTGCTGTGGCTGATGGCGGGGGTCGCCGAGGCGCTGCAGGCCATCCACGACACGGGCATCGTGCACCGGGACCTCAAGCCGGCGAACGTACTGCTGGCCGCCGACGGGCCCCGGGTCATCGACTTCGGCATCTCGCTCGCCGCCGACAGCACCGCGCACACCGCCACGGGCGCCACCATCGGCACGCCCCAGTACATGGCCCCCGAGCAGGCGTCCGCGGGTGAGATCACGGCGGCCACCGACGTTTTCGCGCTCGGGCAGACGGCCGCCTTCGCGGCACTGGGCAAGCCGCTGTACGGCGACGGCCCGGCCGCCACCGTGCTGTACCGGATCGTCCACTCGGAGCCCGACCTGTCCGGGCTGCCCGAGCGCCTGCGCGGCCTGCTCGGCCGGTGCCTGGCCGCCGACCCCGAGGAACGGGCCACCCCGGCGGAGGTCGTCGAATGGTGCCGCCGGGAGCTGGGCCGGGACGGCGCGGAGGAAACCGGTCCGGCCGTGTGGCGGGAGATCGCCGGGCCGCCGGTGACGGTGCCGCCGCCGGTCGCGGCCACCGGACCGGCGACCGCCGCGGCTCCGCTCGTTGCCCTGGGCCCGACCGCGGTGCACACGGCGCCGTGGACCGCCCCGCAGCCGGTGGCCGTACCACAGGGAACCGCCCCGGCGCCCTGGCCGGGCGCCGCCGGACCGTGGGGACCGACCGTGCCGCAGCGGCCCACCGGGCCGGAGGAGCGGAAGCGGCGCAGGAGACGCGCCGTCCTGGTATCGGCTTCCGCCGTCGTCGCGTGCGGCCTGCTGATCGCGGCGGGGTCGGTGCTCCTGGACGCGGCGGGACGCGGCATCGACCGGGCCCGGGACGCGGCCGCCTCCGCGGCGGCGTCCCGCTCGGCGTCTGACGCGCCGTCTGATTCCGTGTCCGGTACACCTCGTCCGGTGGCGGAGGGGTCGGCGTCGGCCGGAGAGGCCGCCGCGTCGTCGGCCGGGCCGGGTGCCCGCTCGTCCGGCGGCGCGTCGGACACGGGAGCCGACGGTCGCACGGCCGGGGCCACTGCTCCGCAGGCCCACGTCCACCTCACCCCGTTGCTGACCCACGACAACTCGCTGATCCTGCACGACGGCGAGGAGAGCAAGGACCGCAAGGGAGACATCCGCTTCGGTTGCCAGAACGCGGGCTGCGAGCTGACGAGCGACACCAGCGTCATGGTGCACAACGCCCTCGGCCCCGGCGCCACATACGAGACGTGCCGTCAGCTGACCTCCGAGACGGATGCCTCCCGCACGCTCCTGCTCGCCGACAAGGCGGCGGGCAGCGAGATCTGCGTCAAGCACCGCAACGGCGACATCGCGCTGATGGTCATCCAGACGAAGTCGACCGCCCTGCCGGACATCGGCTTCCTCGCCATGGACCTGACGGTCTGGCCGGCGGAGTGAGATAACGGACGCGGTGAGCGCCCCGGGGCGGCGAGGCCCTGGGGGCCGCCCTCGGTCAAAATCATGCAAGCGTGCTTGATTGTTACCTGCCGCCCTGCCATGCTCCTCCCCACACCGCGCCGCACATCGCCGTGCCCGAGGGGAGCGACCGTGTCCGACCCGACGCCCGTGATCGAGGACCTGCGCGAGGAGGGCGAGGAACTCGACGCCCTGGTCGCCGGGTTGAGACCGGAGGACTGGCGGCTGGCCACCCCGGCGCCCGGCTGGACGATCACCCACCAGATCGCGCACCTGAACTGGACCGACCGTGCCGCCCTGGTCGCCGTCACCGACGAGGACGGGTTCAAGGCACTGGTCGAGCAGGCCCTCGCCGCGCCCGACCGATACGTCGACGAGGGCGCCGAGGAGGGGGCGGAGCAGGAGCCCGCCGCGCTGCTGACGGCCTGGCGGCAGGACCGCACCGCCCTCGACGAGGCACTGCGCGCCGCCGCCCCCGGTGCCCGCTTCCCCTGGTACGGCCCGCCCATGGCCGCCGCCTCCATGGCCACCGCCCGCCTGATGGAGACCTGGGCGCACGGCCTCGACATCGCGGCGACCCTCGGCGTGTCCCGCCCGCCCACCGACCGCCTGCGGCACGTCGCCCGCATCGGCGTCCGCGCCCGGGACTTCGCCTACGCCGCCCACGGACTCACCCCGCCCGCCGAGCCCTTCCGCGTCGAACTCACCGGACCGGGCGGCGACCTGTGGACGTACGGCCCCGAGGACGCCCCGCAGCGCGTCACCGGCCCCGCGCTCGACTTCTGCCTCCTCGCCACCCAGCGCGCCCACCGCGCCGATCTCGCCCTCACCGCCGAGGGCCCGGACGCCGACCGCTGGCTGGACATCGCCCAGGCCTTCGCCGGACCGCCCGGAGCCGGGCGCCCGCCGCAGGGGGAGTCCCGGTGAGCGTGCTCCGCGTCGGCAACGCCTCCGGGTTCTACGGCGACCGCTTCTCCGCCATGCGCGAGATGCTCACCGGCGGCGAGCTGGACGTCCTCACCGGCGACTACCTCGCCGAGCTGACCATGCTCATCCTGGGCCGGGACCGGCTGAAGGACCCCGGCGCCGGATACGCCCGCACCTTCCCGCGGCAGATGGAGGAGTGCCTCGGGCTCGCCCACGAGCGGGGCGTGCGGATCGTCGCCAACGCGGGCGGCCTCAACCCGGCCGGACTCGCCGACGCCGTACGGGCACTGGCCGAGCGGCTCGGCATCCCGGTGCGGGTCGCGCACGTCGAGGGCGACGACCTCACCGCCGCCCACCCGGGAGCACTGGCCGCGCACGCCTACCTCGGCGGCTTCGGCATCGCCGCATGCCTGCGGGCCGGCGCGGACGTGGTGGTCACGGGCCGCGTCACCGACGCCGCGCTGGTCACCGGGCCCGCCGTCGCGCACTTCGGCTGGGAGCCCACGGAGTACGACCGGCTCGCGGGCGCGGTCGTCGCCGGGCACCTGCTGGAGTGCGGGGCGCAGGCGACCGGCGGCAACTACGCCTTCTTCCAGGACGGCGACGTACGGCGGCCCGGCTTCCCGCTCGCCGAACTGCACGCCGACGGCACCTCGGTCATCACCAAGCACGACGGCACCGGCGGCTTCGTCGACGTCGGCACCGTCACCGCCCAGCTGCTGTACGAGACGGGCGGCGCCCGGTACGCCGGACCCGACGTCACCGCCCGGCTGGACACCGTACGGCTCGGCCAGGAGGGACCCGACCGCGTCCGCGTCGAGGGCGTGCGCGGCGAGGCACCGCCGCCCACCCTCAAGGTCGGCCTCAACCGCCTCGGCGGCTTCCGCAACGAGGTCGCCTTCGTCCTCACCGGCCTGGACATCGAGGCCAAGGCCGACCTGGCCCGGGCCCAGCTGGAACCCGCCCTCGGCAAGATCACCGACGTCCGCTGGGACCTGGTCCGCACCGACCGGCCCGACGCCCCCACCGAGGAGACGGCCAGCGCCCTGCTGCGGCTCGTCGTCCGGGACGCCGACCAGCAGGTCGTCGGGCGGGCGCTGAGCGGCGCCGCGATCGAACTGGCCCTGGCCGGCTACCCCGGGTTCCATGTGCTGGCGCCACCCGGGAAGGGCGCGCCCTATGGGGTCTTCGAGGATGTGTACGTCCCCCATGGGGCCGTCGACCATGTGGCCGTCCTCCATGACGGGCGGCGCGTGACCGTGGCGCCACCCCCGGCCCAGGACACCGCCGTCCTCGCACCTGTACCGGAACCGCCCCTGCCGCCGCCGCTCCCGCCGGGACCCGTCCGCCGCGCCCCCCTCGGACTCGTCGCCGGTGCCCGCAGCGGCGACAAGGGCGGCAACGCCAACGTCGGCGTGTGGGCGCGGACCGACGACGCCTGGCGCTGGCTCGCCCACGAGCTGACCGCCGACCGCTTCCGCGAGCTGATCCCCGAGGCCCGCGACCTGCCCGTCACCCGGCACCAGCTCCCCAACCTGCGCGCCCTCAACTTCGTCGTCGAGGGCATCCTCGGCGAGGGCGTCGCCGCGCAGGCCCGCTTCGACCCGCAGGCCAAGGCGCTCGGCGAATGGCTGCGCGCCCGGCACCTGGACATCCCGGAGAGCCTGCTGTGACCGTCCCGCCGTACGCCCCCGCCCCGGAGGTCCTGCCGTGACCGTCCTCGCCTCCGCCCTGGACCCCACCGACCCCGACCACCGCGCCAACCGCGAGGCGATGCTCGCCAAACTCGCCGACCTGGACGCCGAACACGCCAAGGCCCTCGCGGGCGGCGGCGAGAAGTACGTCGCCCGGCACCGCAAACGCGGCAAGCTCCTCGCCCGCGAGCGCGTCGAACTGCTCCTCGACCCCGACACGCCCTTCCTGGAACTGTCCCCGCTGGCGGCCTGGGGGAGCGAGTACACGGTCGGCGCCTCGCTCGTCACCGGCATCGGCGTCGTCGAGGGCGTCGAGTGCCTGATCACCGCCAACGACCCGACCGTGCGCGGCGGCGCCAGCAACCCCTGGTCGCTGAAGAAGGCCCTGCGCGCCAACGACATCGCCCTCGCCAACCGGCTGCCCTGCATCAGCCTCGTCGAGTCCGGCGGCGCCGACCTGCCCTCCCAGAAGGAGATCTTCATCCCCGGCGGCGCGATCTTCCGGGACCTCACCCGGCTGTCGGCGGCCGGAATCCCCACCGTCGCCGTCGTCTTCGGCAACTCGACCGCCGGGGGCGCCTACATCCCCGGCATGTCCGACCACGTGATCATGGTCAAGGAGCGCGCCAAGGTGTTCCTCGGCGGGCCGCCGCTGGTCAAGATGGCCACCGGTGAGGAGAGCGACGACGAGTCGCTGGGCGGCGCCGAGATGCACGCCCGCACCTCCGGCCTCGCCGACCACTTCGCCGTCGATGAACCGGACGCCCTGCGCCAGGCCCGCCGCGTCGTCGCCCGCCTCAACCACCGCAAGGCGTACGCCGACCCGCCGCTGGCCGAGCCGCCCAAGTACGACCCCGAGGAACTCCTCGGCATCGTCCCCGGCGACCTCAAGACCCCCTTCGACCCGCGCGAGGTGATCGCCCGGATCGTCGACGCCTCCGACTTCGACGAGTTCAAACCGCTGTACGGGACCAGCCTGACCACCGGCTGGGCGAGCCTGCACGGCTACCCGGTCGGCATCCTCGCCAACGCCCAGGGCGTCCTGTTCAGCGAGGAGTCGCAGAAGGCCGCCCAGTTCATCCAGCTCGCCAACCAGCGCGACATCCCGCTCCTGTTCCTCCACAACACCACCGGCTACATGGTCGGCAAGGAGTACGAACAGGGCGGCATCATCAAGCACGGCGCCATGATGATCAACGCGGTCTCCAACTCCCGCGTCCCCCACCTGTCCGTCCTGCTGGGCGCCTCGTACGGCGCCGGCCACTACGGCATGTGCGGCCGCGCCTACGACCCCCGCTTCCTCTTCGCCTGGCCCAGCGCCAAGTCCGCCGTCATGGGCCCGCAGCAGCTCGCCGGCGTGCTCTCCATCGTCGCCCGCCAGTCCGCCGCCGCGAAGGGACAGCCGTACGACGACGAGGGCGACGCCGCCCTGCGCGCCATGGTGGAGCAGCAGATCGAGTCCGAGTCGCTGCCCATGTTCCTGTCCGGGCGGCTCTACGACGACGGCGTCATCGACCCGCGGGACACCCGCACCGTCCTCGGCCTGTGCCTGTCCGCCCTCCACACCGCCCCCTACGAGGGCGCGCGCGGCGGCTTCGGCGTCTTCCGGATGTGAGGAACCACATGATTGCTTCCGTACTGGTGGCCAACCGGGGCGAGATCGCCTGCCGCGTCTTCCGCACCTGCCACGCGTGGGGAATCCGGACCGTCGCCGTGCACTCGGACGCCGACGATAACGCCCTCCACGCGCGCGTGGCCGACGCGTCCGTACGCCTGCCGGGCGCGTCCCCCGCCGACACCTACCTGCGCGGCGACCTGATCGTGAAGGCCGCCGTCGCCGCCGGGGCCGACGCCGTCCACCCCGGCTACGGCTTCCTCTCCGAGAACGCCGACTTCGCGCGCGCCGTGCGGGACGCGGGCCTGGTGTGGATCGGACCGCCGCCCGAGGCCATCGAGGCGATGGCGTCCAAGACCCGCGCCAAGGAACTCATGGGCATCGCGCCCCTCACGGACGTCACCGAGGCCGACCTGCCGGTGCTGGTGAAGGCCGCGGCGGGCGGCGGCGGACGCGGCATGCGCGTCGTACGCGACCTCGCCGGCCTCGACGCGGCACTGACCGCCGCCCGCGCGGAGGCCACGAGCGCCTTCGGCGACGGCGAGGTCTTCGTCGAGCCGTATCTGGAGAACGGCCGCCACGTCGAGGTGCAGGTCCTCGCCGACACCCACGGCACCGTCTGGGCGCTCGGCACCCGCGACTGCTCCCTCCAGCGCCGCCACCAGAAGGTGATCGAGGAGGCCCCGGCACCCGGCCTGACCGCCGGACTCACCGCCGAACTCCACGACCTCGCCGTTCGCGCCGCCCGCGCCGTCGACTACGTCGGCGCGGGCACCGTCGAGTTCCTCGTCGCCGACGGCAAGGCGCACTTCCTGGAGATGAACACCCGCCTCCAGGTCGAACACCCCGTCACGGAAGCGGTCTTCGGCATCGACCTCGTGGCCCTCCAGCTCCGGATCGCCGAAGGCCACGCCCTCGAGAACGATCCCCCGCGCGCGCGTGGCCACGCCGTCGAGGCCCGCCTGTACGCCGAGGACCCGGCGAACGGCTGGGCCCCGCAGACCGGCAGCCTGCACCGCCTCACCGTGCCCGACGGCATCCGCCTGGACACCGGCTTCACCGACGGCGACGACATCGGCGTCCACTACGACCCGATGCTCGCCAAGGCGGTCGCCCACGCACCCACGCGCGCGGAGGCCGTCCGCCGCCTCGCCGGCGCCCTGGAACGGGCGGCGATCCACGGCCCGGTCACCAACCGCGACCTGCTCGTCCGCTCCCTGCGCCACGAGGAGTTCACCTCCGGCCGCATGGACACCGGCTTCTACGACCGCCACTTGGCCGCCCTCACCGAGTCGGCCCCCGACCCCCTCGCCCCGCTCGCTGCGGCCCTCGCCGACGCGAGCACCCGCGCGGGCCGCTTCGGCGGCTGGCGCAACCTGCCCTCGCAACCGCAGGTCAAGCGCTACGCCATGGCGGGCGAGGAACACGAGGTCCGCTACCACCACACCCGCACCGGCCTCACCGCCGACGGCGTCCGCGTCGTCCACGCCGACGCCGACCGGGTCGTCCTCGAAACGGACGGCGTCCGACGCCGCTTCGACATCGCCCGCCACGGCGACCGGATCCACGTCAACGCCACCGCACTGACCGCGCTGCCCCGCTTCCCCGACCCCGCCACCGAGCACGCCCCCGGCTCCCTCCTGGCCCCCATGCCGGGCACGGTCGTCCGCGTCGCGGAGGGCCTGACCGAGGGCACCACCGTCCAGGCGGGCCAGCCGTTGCTGTGGCTGGAGGCCATGAAGATGGAACACCGCATCACGGCCCCGGTGACGGGGCAGCTGACCGCGCTACCGGTGGCTCCTGGACGGCAGGTGGAGGTCGGCGCCCTCTTGGCCGTGGTAGCGGGAGACGCCGGTCAGGGGCGCGGGGAACTGCGCGAGTAACCACGACGAAGCCCGCACCCGAAGGAGCACAGAGATGACCCCCCTCCTCGAATCCGAAGAGCACAAGTCCCTCCGCGCAGCGGTATCCACCTTCGCCCGGACCCACCCCCACACCACCAACCCCGAGGACAACACCCGCCTCTGGCAAGACGCAGCCAAGCTCGGCTACATAGGCGTCAACCTGCCGGCGGCATACGGCGGAGGCGGCGCCGGCATCACCGAACTCTCCCTCGTCCTCGAAGAGATGGGCGCCGCGGGCAGCCCCCTCCTCATGATGATCGTCTCCCCGGCGATCTGCGGCACCGTCATCGCCCGCTTCGGCACCGAGGAACAGAAGCGCGAGTGGCTCCCACCACTCGCCGACGGCACCCGCCTCATGGCCTTCGGCATCACCGAACCCGACGCCGGTTCCAACAGCCACCGCATCACCACCACCGCCCGCCGCGACGCGGCCACCGGGGACTGGATCCTCACCGGACGCAAGGTCTTCGTCTCCGGCGTGGACATCGCCGACGCCACCCTGATCGTCGGCCGCACCGAAGACGCCCGCACCGGCAGTCTCAAGCCCTGCCTGTTCATCGTCCCGCGCGACGCCCCGGGTTTCGAGCGCCGTCCCATCGACATGGAACTGGTCGCCGTGGAGAGGCAGTTCGAGCTGACACTGGACGACGTACGCCTCCCCGCCGACGCCCTGGTCGGCGACGAGGACGCGGGCCTCCTCCAGCTCTTCGCCGGCCTCAACCCCGAGCGCGTGATGACGGCCGCCTTCGCGATCGGCATGGGCCGCCACGCTCTCGCGAAAGCCGTCGAGTACGCCCGCGAGCGCACCGTCTGGAAGACGCCCATCGGCGCCCATCAGGCCATCGCGCACCCCCTCGCGCAGGCGCACATCGACCTCGAACTCGCCCGCCTGATGATGCAGAAGGCGGCCCACCTCTACGACGCGGGCGACGACGTCGGCGCGGGCGAGGCCGCCAACATGGCCAAGTACGCGGCCGGAGAGGCCTGCGTGAAGGCCGTCGACCAGGCCGTGCACACCCTCGGCGGCAACGGCCTCACTCGCGAGTTCGGCCTCGCCCGGCTGATCACGGCGTCGCGCGTCGCCCGTATCGCCCCCGTGAGCCGGGAGATGATCCTCAACTACGTCTCCCACCAGACCCTGGGCCTGCCCAAGTCGTACTAGCCGTACTAGGCCGTTTCCGAGCGGCGTTGGAGGAACCGTGTTCCGCAGCGAGTACGCAGACGTCCCGCCCGTCGACCTGCCCATCCACGACGCGGTGCTCGGCGGGGCCGCCGCCTTCGGGAGCGCCCCGGCGCTGATCGACGGCACCGACGGCACCACCCTCACCTACGAGCAGGTGGACCGGTTCCACCGGTGCGTCGCCGCCGCCCTCGCCGAGACCGGCGTGCGCAAGGGCGACGTCCTCGCTCTGCACAGCCCCAACACCGTCGCCTTCCCGTTGGCCTTCTACGCCGCCACGCGCGCGGGAGCCTCCGTCACCACGGTGCACCCGCTCGCCACGGCGGAGGAGTTCGCCAAGCAGCTGAAGGACTGCGCGGCCCGCTGGATCGTCACCGTCTCACCGCTCCTGGCCACCGCCCGCCGGGCCGCCGAACTCGCGGGCGGCGTCCAGGAGATCCTGGTCTGCGACAGCGCGCCCGGCCACCGCTCACTCGTCGACATGCTGGCCTCGGCCGCGCCCGAACCGTCCGTCGCGATCGACCCGGCCGAGGACGTCGCCGCCCTGCCGTACTCCTCGGGCACCACCGGCACCCCCAAGGGCGTCATGCTCACCCACCGGCAGATCGCCACCAACCTCGCCCAGCTCGAACCGGCGATGCCCGCCGCGCCCGGCGACCGCGTCCTCGCCGTGCTGCCGTTCTTCCACATCTACGGCCTGACCGCCCTGATGAACGCCCCACTCAGGCTCGGCGCCACCGTCGTCGTCCTGCCCCGCTTCGACCTGGAGCAGTTCCTCGCCGCCATCCAGAACCACCGCATCACCAGCCTGTACGTCGCCCCGCCGATCGTCCTGGCCCTCGCCAAGCACCCCCTGGTCGCCGACTACGACCTGTCCTCGCTGAAGTACATCGTCAGCGCCGCCGCCCCGCTGGACGCGCGCCTCGCCGCCGCCTGCTCCCGGCGGCTCGGCCTGCCGCCCGTCGGCCAGGCCTACGGCATGACGGAACTGTCCCCGGGCACCCACGTCGTCCCCCTGGACGCCATGACCGACGCGCCGCCCGGCAGCGTCGGCAAACTCATCGCCGGCACCGAGATGCGCATCGTCTCCCTCACCGACCCCGGCAAGGACCTCCCCGCGGGCGAGTCCGGGGAGATCCTCATCCGCGGGCCCCAGATCATGAAGGGCTACCTGGGCCGCCCCGACGCCACCGCCGCCATGATCGACACCGACGGCTGGCTGCACACCGGCGACGTCGGACACGCCGACAGCGACGGCTGGCTGTTCGTCGTCGACCGCGTCAAGGAACTGATCAAGTACAAGGGCTTCCAGGTGGCCCCCGCCGAACTGGAGGCGCTCCTGCTCACCCACCCCGGTGTCGCCGACGCGGCCGTCGTCGGCGCCTACAACGACGACGGCAACGAAGTACCGCACGCCTTCGTCGTACGCCAGCCGGCCGCACCGGGCCTCGCGGAGGGCGAGATCATGATGTACGTCGCCGAACGCGTCGCCCCCTACAAACGCGTCCGCAGGGTCACCTTCGTCGACGCCGTCCCCCGCGCCGCGTCCGGCAAGATCCTCCGCCGACAACTGAGGGAGCAGCGGTGACCCCGACCGCCCACGTCGACCGCACACGCGCGCGGGGCGTCGAGATCCTCACCCTCGACTCCCCGCACAACCGCAACGCCCTGTCCGCCGCCCTCGTCGCCGACCTGGCCGCCGCCCTCACCGGCGCGGCCGAGGACCCCGGCGTCCGCGCCGTCGTCCTCACCCACACCGGCACCACCTTCAGCGCCGGCGCCGACCTGCGCGACCCGCCCGCCCCGGACGCCCTCGTCGGCCTGCTCCGGCACATCGCCGAGGTGCCGAAACCGGTGATCGCCCGCGTCGCCGGACACGTCCGCGCGGGCGGCCTCGGCCTGGTCGCCGCCTGCGACATCGCGGCGGCGTCCACGGAGTCGACCTTCGCCTTCACCGAGGTCCGCATCGGCGTGGCGCCCGCGGTCGTCTCCCTGACCCTGCTGCCGCGCACCGACCCCCGCGCGCTGGCCCGCTACTACCTCACCGGCGAGCGCTTCGACGCCGCCGAGGCCGCCCGCATCGGCCTGGTCACCGCGGCGGGCGACGACGTGGACGCCGTACTCGAACCCGTCCTCGACGGTGTGCGCCGTGCCTCACCGCAGGGTCTGGCCGAGACGAAACGGCTGCTCACGGCTAGGGTGCTGGAGGCCTTCGACCGGGACGCGGCCGACCTGACCGCGCTCTCGGCCCGGCTGTTCGCCTCCCCGCAGGCCCGCGAGGGGATGACGGCCTTCCTCGAACGACGGGATCCGGAATGGGTGGTGTGAGCGGCGCCGTGAACACGGCCGACCGCGCGGAGCGCGTTCCCAAGCAGGACCGGAGCCGGGCCACCCGGCAGCGGCTCCTGGAAGCCGCCGTGGCCTGTCTCGCCGAACGCGGCTGGGCCGGGTCGACGGTCTCCGTCGTCGCCGAACACGCCGGAGTCTCCCGCGGCGCCGCCCAGCACCACTTCCCGACCCGCGAGGACCTCTTCACGGCGGCCGTGGAGTACGTCGCCGAGGAACGCTCCGAGGCGCTGCGCGCCCTGTTCCCCGAGGGCGCCGCCGCCGACGACCGGCGCGCGGTGGTCGCCGCCCTCGTCGACCTCTACACCGGCCCGCTCTTCCGCGCCGCCCTGCACCTGTGGGTGGCCGCCTCCAACGAGGAGCAGCTGCGCGGCCGGGTCACCGAGCTGGAGGCCCGCGTCGGCCGCGAGAGCCACCGCATCGCCGTCGACCTCCTCGGCGCCGACGAGACCCGCCCCGGCGCCCGCGAAACCGTCCAGGGCCTCCTGGACATGGCCCGCGGCCTGGGCCTCGCCAACCTCCTCACCGACGACGGGGCGCGGCGGGAACGGGTGGTGGAGCAGTGGGCGCGGCTGCTGGACGCGGCGCTGGCCTGAGGCGGCCGGTCAGGCGGTGCGGAGGTTGCTCAGCCTGCAGCGGATGTGCGGAGCTCCGGCGAACTTGGCGTCCACGGTGACGAGCTCGGCGTCCAGCGTTTCGGCGAGCGCCACGTACGAGGCGTCGTACGGCCACATGTTGTGCCGCAGTTCCCAGATGCGGGGGAGCAGCGGAGCATGGTCGTACCGCTTGAGCTGCATGCGCCCCAGGAGGTGGAGGGCGCGTTCGGCCTCGTCCTCGGGGAGCTTCCCGCCCCGCACGAGGCCGCGCAGTACCGAAGCGCACTCCAGGTCGACGGCGTGCGGCGCGGCCAGGCGGTGGTCCGTGACGTAAGACCGCACCCGTTCGGCGAGTGCGTCGCCGCCGACGAGGAACTCCACGAGCGCGGAGGTGTCCGGAACGAGCACGCTCACGCGCGGGCCTCACGCAGGTCGTGGAGGGCATCGGTGACGTCGTCCGCGGTGACCCGTCCGCGCGAGGCGATCGCCCGCGCCTCGAGCGCCGCCTCGGCCGGGGTCAGGGTCGCCGCCTCACCGGCGAGCAGTTGCAGGACGTAGGACTGCAGTGACTGTCCGGTTCGCGCGGCCCTCGTCTTCAACGTCCGAAGGGTTTCCTCCGGGACGTCCCTCACGTGGATCGTAGCCATGCAAGCATTTTAGTCCCGCCGCCAGCGATCTGTCACCGGATTACGGGCTCAGCCGCTCCACCCGCCAGCCCCCGCCGTCCTCCGCCGCATACCGCAGCCGGTCGTGCAGCCGGTTCTCGCGGCCCTGCCAGAACTCCACCGCCTGAGGCACCACCCGGAACCCGCCCCAGTGCGGCGGCACCGGCACCTGCTCGCCCTCCGGGTACCGCGCCGCCAGCTCGGCGTACGCCGCGTCCAGAGCACGGCGGTCCGCCACCACCGAGGACTGGACGCTCGCCCAGGCACCCAGCTGGGAGCCGTGCGGCCGGGTCCGGAAGTACGCGGCGGTCTCGTCCCGCCCGGTGCGGCGCGCGACGCCCGTGACCACGACCTGCCGGGCCATCGGGTGCCAGGGGAACAGCAGCGAGACGTACGGGTTCGCGTCCAGCTCGCGCGCCTTGCGGGAGTCGTAGTTGGTGTAGAAGACGAACCCCTGCTCGTCGAAGTGCTTCAGCAGCACCGTGCGGGAGCTGGGCCGCCCCCGCTCGTCCGCCGTGGAGACGACCATGGCGTTCGGCTCGAACAGCCCGCCGTCCGTCGCCGCCTGCTTGAACCAGCGCGCGAACTGCTCGACGGGCGTCGCCGCCAGCTCGGTCTCGGACAGCCCCTCGGCCCGGTACTGCTTGCGCATCGAGGCGAGATCGAAGGGGACTGAGGCGGCGGGGAGGCCGGAATCGGCTTCGCGATCGGTCACGCCGCCCATCCTGCCGTATCCGCTCCACCACCCGACCGGGGTGGCACCGAGTGCCGCACCCACTCCCCAAACCTGACACCCGGAGATATGGTGCTTGGTCCCGCTCCGGCCGGATGACCGACGGCCGTACGGGGCATCACAGGGATGACCGCCGGGACCGCGAGTCGGGACACGACCGTGGATCCATGGAGGCGCCGCACCGTCTCCGCCCAGGTCGCCGTACACCACTGATCACGAGGAGCCGCCTGATGTCCGACTTCGTACCCGGGCTAGAGGGAGTCGTCGCCTTCGAGACGGAGATCGCCGAACCCGACAAGGAGGGGGGCGCCCTTCGCTACCGCGGCGTCGACATCGAGGACCTGGTCGGGCACGTCTCCTTCGGCAACGTCTGGGGCCTGCTCGTCGACGGGGCCTTCAACCCCGGCCTGCCGCCCGCCGAGCCCTTCCCCATCCCCGTGCACTCCGGCGACATCAGGGTCGACGTCCAGTCCGCCCTCGCGATGCTCGCCCCGGCGTGGGGCCTCAAACCCCTCCTGGACATCGACGCCGCACAGGCCCGCGACGACCTCGCCCGCGCCGCCGTCATGGCCCTGTCCTACGTCGCCCAGTCCGCGCGCGGCCAGAGCCTGCCGATGGTCCCGCAGCGCGAGATCGACAAGGCCGAGTCGGTGGTCGAACGCTTCATGATCCGCTGGCGCGGCGAGCCCGACCCCAAGCACGTCGCCGCCGTCGACGCCTACTGGACCTCCGCCGCCGAGCACGGCATGAACGCCTCCACGTTCACCGCCCGCGTCATCGCCTCCACCGGCGCGGACGTGGCCGCCGCCCTCTCCGGAGCCGTGGGCGCCATGTCGGGCCCGCTGCACGGCGGCGCCCCCTCGCGCGTCCTGCACATGATCGAGGAGATCGAGCGCACCGGCGACGCCGAGGGCTACGTCAAGAAGACCCTCGACGCGGGTGAGCGCCTCATGGGCTTCGGGCACCGCGTCTACCGCGCCGAGGACCCGCGCGCCCGCGTCCTGCGCCGCACCGCCCGCGAACTGGGCGCCCCGCGCTACGAGGTCGCCGAGGCCCTGGAGAAGGCCGCCCTGGCCGAGCTGCATGCCCGCCGCCCCGACCGGGTGCTGGCCACCAACGTCGAGTTCTGGGCCGCCATCATGCTGGACTTCGCGGAGGTCCCGGCCCCCATGTTCACCTCGATGTTCACCTGCGCCCGCACCGCCGGCTGGTCCGCCCACATCCTGGAGCAGAAGCGCACCGGCCGCCTGGTCCGCCCCTCCGCCCGCTACGTGGGCCCCGGCACCCGCGACCCGCGCGAGATCGAGGGCTACTCCGACATCGCGGGCTGACCGCCCCGGCCCTGAACGCAGGCGACCCGCGAGTCTGGTTCCTCCGTGGAGGAGCCGGCCGGACGTACCGGCGACTCGCGGGTCGGGTGACTGCTTGGGATTGGGCCGGCTGCACGCTTCACTCACGCGCTGGTCCGGCGCCGCACTCCGTGTGGTGCCGGGCCGCTAGCCCGCAGCCACCTCACGCGTCCGGTTCTCATACATCTGCCGAACCACCTCCCTTCTCGTGTAGCGCCCACCCTAAGAACCGGTCGGCCGCCGATCAATCGAATTTCCGGATGGATTCGTCGTCGATCTCCCATGGACGCGTCTGCGCTGGTCACCTACGGTTTCGCCCATGACGAAACGACTGGGGGAGCCGCCGGTCAGGCGGGCGATAGTCAGCGGGTCGACGTTCGAGGAGCGGATCGGGTACGCCCGGGCCGTCGTCGACGGGGACTGGGTGCACGTGTCGGGGACGACCGGGTTCGACTACGCGTTGATGACCATCTCCGAGGACGTGGTGGAACAGGCCGAGCAGTGCCTGCGCAACGTCGGGGCGGCGCTGGCCGAGGCGGGGTGCACGTTCGCGGACGTGGTGCGGGTGCGCTACCTGCTGCCCGCGCGGGAGGACTTCGAGCCCTGCTGGCCCGCGCTGCGGCGGGCGTTCGGGCGGGTGCGGCCGGCCGCGACGATGATGGTGTGCGGGCTCGCGGACGAGCGGATGCGCATCGAGATCGAGGTGTACGCGCGGCGCGGGACGGTCGCGACCGGTGCGGGCTCGGCGCTGCGGATCGAGCCGGTGGACGGCGACGCCATGGTGGAGGAGTGGCGGCACGTGCACAACGTGATCGTGCCGCCGGCCGCCATGACCCTCGACGAGGCGCGGGAGCGCGCCGGGCGCAACCGGCTGGCCAACGCCTATCTCGGGGACGTGCTCGTCGGCTGCTCCACCGTGCGGCCGCCCGGGGGCGAGGAGCGGGCGGCGACCGTGATCGCGCGGGTGCTGCCGGCGTACCGGGGCCGGGGGATCGGTACGGCGCTCTACGAGGCGGGGCTGGCCCACGCGCGCGAGCTGGACGCCGGGGCGGTGGAGACCGTGGTGCTGGCGGCCAACGACGACGGGTTGCGATTCGCCGGGGCGCGTGGGTTCGTGGAGAAGGAGCGGTACGTGCTCGACGGCGAGCGCGAGGAGTGGGTCGACCTGAGGCTCGCCGGGGCCCGCCCGTCCGGATCCGCCGCGCCCCCGTCATGACGGGGGCTTATGCCGAGTTTCCGCAGTACAACGATTTCCGCGAACTTGCGGGAACCCGGTGTGTGCCGCATCACGTTCGAGTTGAATGAAGGCCAGTGAACGAACCGACGTACGGTACGGCGGACGCAGCCTGCAGGGGGTCCAGGTGAGTGCTTCGCGGCGTAGTGGGACCACCGACGAGCTGGGTCCGGACGAGCCGGAGCAGCCCGAGCGGGACGGCGCGGACCTGTTGGCCGCGCTCCTCGACGGCATGGACGCGGCCCTGTGCGCCTTCGACGCGGACGGGGTCGTGACCCATTGGAACCGCGAGGCGGAGCGGATCCTCGGCTGGAGCGCGGCCGAGGCCGTGGGGCGGCAGGGCTTCGCCGGATGGGCCGTGCGCAGCGCGGACGCCGGTGAGGTGGAGGACCGGCTGCTGTCCGCGATGCGGGCGCCGGGCCGCCAGGTGCACGAGTTCGCGCTGCTGACCAAGGACGGCGGCCGGGTGCTGGTGCGGACGCAGTCCGCGGCGGTCCGCGGTCCCGACGGGAAGCCCGCCGGGGTGTACTGCGCGTTCAGCGAGGTGCACGCGCAGATCGACCTGGAGCGCTCCATCGCGCTGAGCGAGGCGCTGCTGGAGGACGCCAGCTGGGGTGTCGTCCTGGTGGACGTGGACCTGCGCCCCGCCGTGGTCAACGCGCACGCCGCCCGGGCGCTCGGGGCCGGACGCACGTCCGTGCTGGGGCGGCCGCTCGGCGATCTGCTCGCCCAGGGCGTGGAGGAGCTGGAGAACGCGCTGACGCACGTCCTGGCCGAGGGAGCGCCGCCCGGCCCCGCCGAGGTCTGGGTGAGTCTGCGCACGCCGGAGGGCGAGCGGCGCCGGTGCTGGCGCAGTGGGTTCGTGCGGCTGGCCTCGCCGCTCGCGGAGGAGCCGGTGCCGTTGGGCGTCGGCTGGCTCTTCCAGGACGTCACGGAGTCGAAGCAGGGCGAGCAGGAGGCGTCGCTGCTGCGCTTCCGGGCCAACCAGCTGCACCGGGCGGCGCGTGCCGCGGCCGAGTGCGAGGACCCGGCGGAGGCCGCGATCGTCCACCTGGACTTCGCGCTGGCCGGGTTCGCCGACCACGCGCTGATCGACCGGGTGGTGGGCGGGGCGACGCCGGACACCGACGCGGCCGAGCCGGTGCGGCTGGTGCGGGTCGCGGCCACCCCGTCCGGCGCCCCCGGGCCCAGCGTGCCGTCCGGTACGGCCGGGATGCCGGTGCGCTACGGCGAGGGGCACCCCGCCGTGCAGTGCGTGGAGCGGGCGGGCTCGGTGCGGGCCAGCGCCGGTGTGCGGACGGTCCCGGCGGAGCAGGTGCGCCGGTGGGCCAAGGCCCGCCAGTGGCCGGAGGACACCGTGCACGGCCTGTGCGCGGCGCTGCGCAGCCGCGGCCGGACGCTGGGCGTCGTCACCTTCCTGCGCGGCGCGGGACGCAGCGCCTTCGAGCGGCCGGACGCGATGTACGCCGAGGACGTGGCGGTCCGGATCGCCACCGCGCTGGACCTGGCCGGCACGCTGGAGCGGCCGTAGCCGGGGGAGCCGCCGGATTCGCTCAGCGACGGTAGAAGATCCGGTCCCGGTACTGCTCCAGTACCCGGCCGTTCCACTCGTGGCCGCCGTCCACGTTGCCCGAGCGCAGCAGCGGGGGTTCGACGCCGCGGTCGGCGAGGGTCGCGGCCGCCGTCGCCGTCATGGCCTGCATGAGGGCGCTGGTGACGACCGTGGAGGCGGGGGCGAAGGGCGCCGGGACGGTGTCGAGGGTGAGTTCCGCGTCGCCGACGGCGATCTTGGAGTCCAGTACGACGTCGCAGTGGTCCTTGAGGAACGTGCCCGAGGCGTGCCGCGATGTCGTCTCGGCGGCGTAGGCCACCGAGGTCACGCCGATGACCCGGACGCCGAGGGCGCGGGCGTTCATGGCCATCTCCACCGGCAGGGCGTTGCGCCCGGAGAGGGAGATGATCACCAGGGCGTCGCCCTCGCGCAGCGGGGAGGAGTCCAGCACGGCGCTCGCGAGGCCGTCGACGCGTTCCAGGGCGGAGCCGAGCGTGGCCGGCATCACGTCGACGCCGACGACGCCGGGCACGGCGAGCAGGTTCATCAGGGCGAGTCCGCCGGCGCGGTACACGACGTCCTGGGCGGCGAGGGAGGAGTGACCGGCGCCGAAGGCGAAGAGCCGGCCGCCGTTCAGCACGGTGTCGGCGAGCAGCGTGCCGGCCGCCTCGACGCTGTCCGCCTCCTCGTCGCGGACACGTCGCAGGAGGTCGATCGCCGCGTCGAGGAACTGACCGGCCGGCTTGTGGTCGCTCATGCGGGACCCCTTCGGAGTGGCTGCGTCGCGGATCACGGTGCGGTCTGGACCAGCGCGGTGTCAATACGGCGTCGGGGCGGCGCGGAGGGCCCGGGCGGGCGCGGCCGGGCCCGGCTTTTCGCGGCGAGGCACGGTTGTCGGTGGTATGCGTCAGAATTGGTGGCAGGGCCAGCGCACGCGCCGGTGGGCCTCAGCCTCCGGCAATCTCATCGAGGGGCACGTATGTCCGGACTGATCGACACCACGGAGATGTACCTCCGCACCATCCTGGAGCTGGAGGAGGAAGGTGTGGTCCCGATGCGCGCCCGGATCGCCGAGCGGCTCGACCAGAGCGGTCCCACGGTCAGCCAGACGGTGGCGCGGATGGAGCGTGACGGGCTGGTGTCCGTGGCGGCGGACCGGCATCTGGAGCTGACCGACGAGGGCAGGCGGCTGGCGACGCGCGTGATGCGCAAGCACCGGCTCGCGGAGTGCCTGCTGGTCGACGTGATCGGCCTGGAGTGGGAGCAGGTGCACGCGGAGGCGTGCCGCTGGGAGCACGTGATGAGCGAGGCGGTCGAGCGCCGGGTGCTGGAGCTGCTGCGGCACCCGACCGAGTCGCCGTACGGGAACCCGATCCCGGGCCTGGAGGAGCTGGGCGAGACGGACGGGGCCGACCCGTTCCTGGACGAGGGCATGGTGTCCCTCGCCGACCTCGACCCGGGGATCGAGGGCAAGACGGTCGTCGTGCGCCGGATCGGCGAGCCGATCCAGACGGACGCGCAGCTGATGTACACGCTGCGCCGGGCCGGGGTGCAGCCCGGCTCGGTGGTGAGCGTGACCGAGTCGGCGGGCGGCGTGCTGGTGGGCAGCGGCGGCGAGGCCGCCGAGTTGGAGGCGGACACCGCCTCCCACGTGTTCGTCGCCAAGCGCTGACCGCGCGCCCCGGAGGGGCCCGCCGGCCGGGGCCCGTCGATTCGGGATCCCAGTGCGCGGAATCGCAGCGGCCGGACGCTTCGCGTGCAAGGCTGTGGCGTGAGGCAGCGGACGTGAGGGGCTCTTGGCCCGTGGCTGACAGCGATGTCGCCCGGCCGGAGAGGGGGAGGGGCGTGCCGGAGAGACGGAGAGGGCCCCGGCGCCGTGCGGCGCCGGGGCCTGTCCTCCCCTGTGCTGACCTGGAGCCCCGAGCTCTCAAGGTCAATCCCCTCGGACCGTTTTCCCCGAGCGGTCCGCCTCCCGTTGAAGATCTCCCCTGGGCGGCGGCGATCAATCCCTGAGCGGTGTCACTCGAATGAGGGGTGTTGCTCGTCGAAACGGCTCTTTCGAATGCGTATTCGATAAGTTGGCTACTCTGCACGGCAGGCAGGACACGGTTCACAGGACGGCCGGCCCGCGAGGGCGGGCGGGTCCGAGCGGAGCTTGGGGGTGCCAGGACCTATGGCGCGGCGCATCGACGTGACCGGCGCGGGCGGCGTACGCCTCGCCGCCTGGGAGTTCGGCGACCCTCCCAAGACCGACCGGGCGCCCGACCCGGCCTCCTCCGGGTCCGGCGCGGTAGATCTGCCCGGCGTGCTGTTATTGCACGGCCTGATGGGCCGCGCCTCGCACTGGGCCGCCACGGCCCGCTGGCTCTCCGCCCGCCACCGGGCGGTCGCCCTCGACCAGCGCGGCCACGGCCGCAGCGACAAGCCCCCGCGGGCCGCCTACACCAGGGAGGCGTACGTCGAGGACGTCGAGGCCGCCCTGGAGCAGCTCGGTCTCGGCCCGGCCGTCCTCATCGGCCACGCCATGGGCGCGCTGACCGCCTGGCAGCTCGCCGCCAAACGCCCCGACCTGGTCCGCGGCCTGATCATCTGCGACATGCGGGCCTCCGCCCTCGGCGCCGCCTCCCAGCACACCTGGACCGAATGGTTCCGCGCCTGGCCGGTCCCCTTCGCCACGCTCGCCGACGTCCGCAAGTGGTTCGGCGAGGACGATCCGTGGGTGGAGCGGCCGAACCCGGCCCGCGGCGAGTTCTACGCCGAGGTGATGGCCGAGTCCCCGGACGGCTGGCGCCCCGTCTTCGAACCCGAGCAGATGCTGCGCTCCCGCGAGACCTGGGTCTACGACGCCCACTGGGAGGAGCTGGCCCAGGTGCGCTGCCCCACCCTGGTCGTGCGCGGCCTCGACGGCGAACTGGGCCGCGCCGAGGCCCAGGAGATGGTCCGCGTCCTGCCGAACGGCCAGTACGCGGAGGTCGCCGACGCCGGCCACCTCGTCCACTACGACCAGCCGGAGGCATGGCGGGCGGCCATCGAGCCGTTCCTGAACACCCTCGGGGACGCCTGAGCACCCTTGGGGGACGCCTGAGCACCCTTGGGGGACGCCTGAGCGCCCGCCCGCCGACCGTGCGCCGCCCGCGTGCGGGCGGGCCGGTCCGTCACCCCTTGCTGACCGCCGCGAGGATCTCCGGCAGCCGCTCCGCCGTGCGCGGCGCGGCCAGCCGCAGGCCCAGCAGCGTCAGCGCCGCGCCGTACACCGCGCCGACCGGCAGCAGCACCCAGCCCACGTCCCCCGCCCGCTCGCTCACGTTCAGCCAGATCGTCAGCGCGATCACCGGCGCGCACAGCAGGGCCGCGCCGATCATGCCGCCGAAGATCGAGACCCAGGCCAGCCCGACCTGACCCGGGGCGACGTTCTTGTACCCCTCCTGCGGGATGGAGTACGGGAAACGCGCCGAGGTCCACGCGCCCGTCGCCAGCATCGCGCCGAGCAGCGCGAAGGACAGGCCGAGCGCCTCGGGCAGGGCCCGCCAGTCGTCGAGCATCGCGGTGGTCAGCACCGTGACGAGGGTGGCGTACGGCAGCGTGATCAGCAGCAGCGCCAGCGCGCGGGCCCGCAGTTCGACGTAGGCGTCCCGGGTCGAGGAGATCGTCATCGCGACCATCCAGAACGCGGACGTGTCCTGCCCGAACTGGTTGTACATCTGGATGCCGAGCATCCCGGCGGCGAAGCAGGCGAAGTAGACCGAGCCGGTGCCCTGCCAGGCGTTGAACACCGGCACGATCAGACCGATGGCCAGCGACGTCACCCACGCCGCCTTGGTCTTCGGGTCGCGCCACACATAACGCAGGGTGCGCTCCATGGTGGTGCCCGTACGGCCCGCCGGCAGCCACCGGGCGAGTCCGGCCGAGCCGCGCTCGCGCACCGTCCCGGTGTCGCTCTGGATCGTGGAACCGTCGGGCGCCGTCATCAGCCGCGTCAGGTGCCGGGCCCACACCCACAGCAGCAGCCCCAGCGCCGCGGCCGTCAGCGCCAGCTGGGCCAGCGCGATGCCGTACGACCCGTCGCTCGCCGCGTCCATCGCGCCGACCGCCGACGCCGGCGGCACCCAGCGCACCACGTCGGCCACCGGGTCAAGCTCGCCCAGCCCCGAGGAACCCAGCCGCTGCGCGCCGAAGTTGACGAGCTGCGCGCCCACCGCGACGACCAGCCCGCTCAGCACCGCGAGATCGCGCCCCTTGCGGCTGGTCAGCAGCCGTACGTTGGCGGCGGCGACGGCCCGCGCCAGGGTCACGCACACCAGCAGCGCGAGGACCGCGCCGACGACCCCGACGGCGTACGCCGCCCCGCCGTGCGCGACCGCGACCACGGAACCGGCGAACATGCACAGCGTGAACAGCGGCCCGATGCCCACCAGTGAGGAGATGAGCAGGGCCCGCACCAGGGGGCCGGGCCGCAGCGGCAGCATCACCAGCCGGGTGGGGTCGAGCGTCTCGTCGCCGCCGGGGAAGAACAGCGGCATCACCGCCCAGCCCAGCGCGAGTACCGCCGCGAGCAGCACGACCAGCGAGTCCACGTGCGCGTACCCGCGCAGTGCGATCAGGCCGACCAGCTGGAGCGCGGCGAAGAGCAGCACGAGGACGGCGGAGGCGAGGTAGGCGGCCCGCCGCCCGCCGGACTGCCGCAGCCCGTTGCGCAGCAGCGACAGCTTCAGCCGGACGAAGACGGACGTGACGGACGCGGCGGAGGCGGCCGGTGGACGGCCCGACGAGCCGGACGGGACCGACGCGGCCGGTGAGGTCGGCGCACTCATCGGGACCCGCCGCCCAGCCAGTCCAGGTCCGACCCGGCGTCCCGGCCCCCCGCACCGACGAGTTCCAGGAACGCCTCCTGCAACGACGCCGCCCCGCCGCGGACCTCGGCGAGCGTCCCGGTGGCCCGGATGCGTCCCGCGGCCATGACGGCCACCCAGTCGCACAGCGACTCCACCAGCTCCATGACGTGGGAGGAGAAGACGACGGTGGCGCCGGAGGCGGTGTAGCGCTCCAGGACGCCCCGGATGGTCTGCGCGGAGACCGGGTCGACGCCCTCGAACGGCTCGTCCAGGAACAGCACTTCCGGATTGTGCAGCAGCGCGGCGGCGAGGCCGATCTTCTTCCGCATGCCGGTCGAGTAGTCGACGACCAGCTTGTGCTGGGCCCCCGCGAGGTCCAGCACGTCGAGGAGCTGGGTGGCGCGCTTGTCGACCTCCTCGCCGGGCAGTCCGCGCAACCGGCCGGTGTAGCCGAGCAGTTCACGCCCCGACAGCCGCTCGAAGAGCCGCAGCCCCTCGGGCAGCACCCCGATCCTGGCCTTCACCTCGACCGGATCGCGCCACACGTCGTGCCCCACGACCTCGACCGACCCCTGGTCCGGCCGCAGCAGCCCGGTCACCATGGAGAGCGTGGTGGTCTTCCCGGCCCCGTTGGGCCCGACGAGCCCGATGAACTTCCCGGCCGGCAACTCCAGATCAATCCCGCCCACGGCGACTTGCTGCCCGAACCGCTTCCAGAGCCCTCGCACCCGCACGGCGCTGTTACTCACCACGTCTCCCTCCGTCACCACGAACCCTACGGGGGAGCAGCGCCCCGAAGGGGGGCGGGACTGTGTCGGTATGCGGCTCCGCCCCGGGGGGCGCGATCAGCCACACTCAGCCGGCAGCCGCCGAAATCGAGCAACCAGGCAGACGAAAAGGCGCCCCTAACGATCCCGGCCGCACGCGTACGCCAACGCCGAGATCAACTCCTCCACATCCGGCAACCACCGATTCGCGGCCGTAGGCCGGCAGGCCCACTGCACCGCACCCCACGACCCGAACCGCGTCGGCGGCGCCGCCACATACGACCCCTCCCCGAGCACGCCCAGATCGAGCACCCGGGGCGACCACCCCAACCGCCGCACGAGATCCGGCACCTTCGCCCCCGCACCCGGCAGAACGAAGAACCGCATCCGCCGGTCCGGCGCCAGCGTCACCGGCCCCAGCGTCAGCTCCATCCGCTGCATCCGCGCCAGCGCCAGGAAGCCGGCGGTCTCCGGCACGTCGATCGCGTCGAACGTCCGCCCCGTGGGCAGGAGGATCGACGCCCCCTGCTGCTTCTGCCACATCCGCCGGGCGACGGTCGCGCTGCCCGTGGCCTGCGCCGCCCAGTCCTCGCGCGCCGGGTGCGCGCCCGGGGCGGCGCACGCCGGGTCGCCGCAGGAGCAGCGCTGCACCCCGTCGGCGGGCACCAGCCAGGTGCCGGGAAACACGTCCCAGTGACGCTCCTCGGCGTAGCGAACGGCGGTCTCCAGCAGCGACGTGCCGCGCTGCTGCGGGATCTGGGCGGCTTCGGTGCCGGGGATGGTCTCTTCCACGTGGGTCTCAACTCCCGCGCTCACCGGGGGTTACGGGCGCCGTGCGCGCGGGGGAGGTGCATCGGCACCGCACTCGGGGCGCATGGGTGCACAGGCGGGGGCGCGCAGGAGGATTCACCGCGGGAGCTGGGTAGCCAGCAGGGGGGCCGGCGTCGGCCGTTACCCCGGCAATCCTCGCAAGCTTCGCAAGTCTCGCATTGTCGGCACATCGACGGGGCATTGATCTTCACGGCCGGATCTCTCTCGTCCGACGATCCGCCGGGACAGCATCGAGACCGCATGAGATCGCATGGGGGTTACGCCATGGCCGCAAGGCCTCTCGTCGCGCGGCAGCCGAACGAACGACTGCAGGCGCTCATTCAGGAAGCGGGCTGCTCGAACGCGGGCCTCGCCCGCCGGGTCAACGTGTGCGGGGTCGAGCACGGTCTCGACCTGCGGTACGACAAGACCTCCGTGGCCCGCTGGCTGCGCGGACAGCAACCGCGCGGCCGGGCACCGGCGATCATCGCCGAGGCGCTCGGACGCAAGCTCGGCCGCACGGTCACGATCGACGAGATCGGCATGGCCAACGGCAAGAACCTCGCGTCCGGCATCGGCCTCCAGTTCTCGCCGACGGTACTGGGAGCCATCGAGCAGGTCTGCGAGCTGTGGCGAAGCGACGTGGGGCGCCGGGACTTCCTGTCCGGTTCCTCCGTCGCCTCCTCGGCGCTCGTCGAGCCCAGCCGGGACTGGCTGATTTCCGCCCCCGACCCGCAGGTGTCGCGTTCGGCGGGGCCGCGGGTGGGCCAGTCCGACGTGGCGGCCGTGCGCGCGATGACCCAGGCCCTGGTGGACCTGGACCACCAGTACGGCAGCGGGCACGTGCGCCCGGTCCTCGTGCACTACCTGAACAGCGTCGTCTCCGGACTGCTGGCCGGCTCCTACCGGGAGGCGGTCGGGCGGGAGTTGTTTGCCACGGTCGCGCGTCTGACCGAACTGGCCGGATACATGGCCGTCGACACCGGCCAACCGGGCCTCGCCCAGCGGTACTACATCCAGTCGCTGCGGCTCGCCCAGGCGGCCGGGGACCGCGGTTACGGCGGGTACGTCCTCGCCGCCTCCATGAGCCACCTCGCCGCACAGCTCGGAAACCCGCGCGAGATCGCCCAGTTGGCGCGGGCGGCGCAGGAGGGCGCACGCGGGCGGGTGACGCCGCGCGCGGAGTCGATGTTCCACGCGGCCGAGGCCCGCGGCCACGCGCTCCTCGGCGACGTACGGGCGGCCCACGAGGCGGCCGGACGGGCGGTCGGTGCGATGGAGTCGGCCGATCCGGCCTCCGGCGACGACCCCGTGTGGATCGCGCACTTCGACGAGGCCTACCTCGCCGACGAGTTGGCGCACTGCCACCGGGACCTGGGGCAGGCGGACGCGGCCGCCCGGTACGCGCGGCAGTCCCTGGACGGGCACCCCGAGTCACGGGCACGCAGGCGGGCCATCGGCCATGTGCTGTTGGCCACGGCGCAGGTGCAGCAGCGCGAGATCGAACAGGCCTGCAACACGGCGACGAAGGCGGTGGAGCTGCTGGAGACGCTGCGCTCGAACCGGGGCGCCGAGTATCTGGACGACTTCCAGGCCCGGCTCGAGCCGTACCGGGAAGAAGCCGTGGTCAGGGAGTTCGGTGCCCGGCTCGACCTCCAGGCCGCGGCGTGAACGGACGGGGCGCGGATGAGTGAACACGCGTGAAACTCCGCCGCGGTGAGCGGAAAGAGACATCAACAGCGCACCGCGGCCTGGTTTTGTTACTGCGGTCACAGGGAAGGAGTTGACGTCCCGGGCGGCGTGGCAGTGGGCTCGGGGGACCCGGTAGCGTGAGCCGACGATTCCGAAGGTCCCCCATTCGTAGGAGTCCCGGTGACGCAGAGTGGACAGGGCGAGGAGCCCTCGCCGCGGCAAGCGCGCGAAGGCATCGTGCTGCCCTCGGACGGCGGCGAGCCCTTGCTGCCCGGTCGGGCCGGCACTCCCGTCGGCCCGCAGGCCGGTGGCCCGACGCCCGCCTCGGCGCCGCCCGGCGGTCAGGCCTGGGACCGGCCCTGGGGCCCCGACCAGCAGCAGGGTTCGCCCGCCACCCAGAGCTGGCCCACGCCGCCCGGCGCCCAGCCGTGGGGCGTCCCGGAGACTCCGCAGCAGTCCGCGCCGCCGTCGGCGCCGCAGGCCTGGCCGCACGCGCAGGACGCCGCGGCACAGGCCCCCGGTGCCCTCCCGCCGCAGGCCGGACCCGGCCCGCTGCCGCCGGAGGGCGCGCCGCCGCCGTCGTACGGGACACCGGCGGGCGACCAGTCCTACGGCGCACAGCCGACGTACGGGCAGCACCAGCATCACCAGCACCAGCACCAGCACCAGCACCAGCAGTATCAGCAGCACGGCGGGGGCGCCGCGCCGCTGCCGCCCGCCGACCAGGGCGCGACGCAGTACCTGCCGCCGGTCGTGCCGCCCGCCGACGAGGGCGCCACCCAGTACATACCGCCGGTCCCGCCCGCGGGGCCGGGTGCGCTGCCTCCGGAGAGACCCGTGCAGCCGCACGCCGCCGAGTCGACGCAGTACCTCGGCCAGGCACCGCAGTACCCCGCGCCCCCCGCGCCCGCGCCCAACCCGGACGCCGAGGCCACGCAGTACATCGCGCCCGTGCCCGGCGGCCCGGCCGGCGGCCCGTTCGGTGCCGGGCCCGGCGCTGACGAGGGGCGTCAGCCGCCGGCCGAGTTCGACAACCTCTTCCGCGGCGCGCCCGGCGCCGACGGCCCGGCCTCGGCCACCCAGCAGATGCCCCGGTTCGACGCGCCGCAGCCGCAGCACCCCGGCGGTCAGCCCGGGTACGCCCCGCAGGGTCCCGGTCCCGGTGGCGGTGGCGGCAGGCGGCGCGGGAACGATGACGGCGGCGGCCGGGGCGGCCGCGGTGGTCGCGGCGGTTCGCGGCTGCCGCTCCTCGCGGCCGTCGGCGTGGGCATCGCCGTCGTCGGGGTCGGCGCCGGCGCGATGATGGCCGGCGGGGGAGAGGACGAGGACAAGGGCGGCAACCAGACGGTGTCCGCCACGGCCCCCGCCTCCGAGTCCGCGTCCGCCCCGGCCTCGCCGTCCGCCGACCCGGTCCGGCAGCAGGCCGTCGAGCTGGACAAGCTGCTCGCCGACAGCGGCACCGGCCGCACCACGGTGATCAACGCCGTGGGCGACGTGAAGACCTGCGACAACCTGTCCCAGGCGGCCAAGGACCTGCGCGAGGCCGCCAAGCAGCGCAGTGGGCTGGTCGACAGCCTCTCCCGGCTGTCGGTGGACCAGCTGCCCCGGCACACCGAGCTGACCACCGCGCTCACCAAGGCGTGGCAGGCCTCCGCGTCGGCCGACAACCACTACGCGGCCTGGGCCGACCGGACGGCCGGCAAGAAGGGCTGCAAGAAGGGCAAGGCCGCCACCCAGCCCTCGGAGGCCAACCGGGCGAGCGGCACGGCCAGCAAGGAGAAGGCCAAGGCCGCGGCGCTCTGGAACGCCATCGCCAAGAAGTACGGCCTGACCGAACGCCGACCGACCCAGCTGTGAGCCCGTCCGGTCCGCCGGACGCCCCCTAGGCCACGTCTGCGTTCTGCAGGGTGCGGGTGGTGTCCACGGCGCCCCGGCGGGCCGAGACCAGGTGGCCCTCCCGCACGACCTGGAGGGTGACGTCGGCGTTGACCAGGCGCGGGAAGCCGACCGAGGCCAGCTTGTCGGCGAACGTCCACCTCAGGTCGGGGGTGAGCCCGCCGGTGCCGACCTCCAGACCGTCGTCGAGGGCCCGCCGTACGGTGTCGGCGCTCACCTCGCCGTCGCCGAGCGACTCGACGACCTCCTTGAACACGGTGTAGGCGATCCAGGTGGTCTGCACTCCGGCGTCCGCCGCGTCGACGTCGTTGTCGCCGAACGCCTGCTCCTTGATCAGCTTCTTCATCCCGTCCCAGGCCGGGTCGCCCACCGACGGGTACCAGCCGGTGACGTACGCCCCTTCGTAGGGGCCGGACGCCCCGCCGCTCGCGTTGACCGTCGTCTGGTCGACGCTGCCGAGCACGGTCGCGGTCCGTACGCCGGGGTGGTCCTCGCGGGCGCGCCGGAAGGAGTCCATGAACGTGCCGGTGCGGTCCCCGAGGACCGGCACCACGCACCCCGGCTCGCCCCCGCCGGTGCCCTCCCGCGCCAGTGCCCGCGCGGACTGGTCGTCGTACGCGGTGGCGTCCTCCGCCGCCCGCTGGTCGTGGGCCCGCTCGTGCCCGCCCGAGACCAGCCCCGAGTCCAGCAGGGCGGGCAACTGGTCGCCCGCGATGGTGTCGGGGCGTACGAGCGAGACCGGCCCGCAGGACCCGGCGAGGGCGCTGCCGAGCCCCGCGAGCAGCGCCGGCTGGCCCCCGTTGACCGGGTAGGACAGCGGACTGGTGAACTCCGCGTTGGTGAGGCCGTAGCCGCCGATGTACGGGATGCGGGCGCCCTCCAGGACGGGGAAGAAGGAGTCGGCGTACTGGCTGTAGGAGCCCAGGACGGCGACCGCGTGCTCCTTGACGGCACGGCGGGCGCACTTCGCGGCGGCCACGCTGTCGTTGTGGTCGTTGCAGGTCAGGACGTTGAGCTTGCGGCCGCCCAGGCCGCCCTCGGCGTTGACCCAGCGGGCGTAGGCCTGGGCCAGGGCGGGCATGCCGGGCTTGTTGGTGGCGCCGGTGTCCTGCGGTGCCCAGGTCATGACGGTGATCGGGTCGGCCCCGGAGCCCCCCGTGGCACCGGGGACGACCCCGCAACCGACGGCGAGTGACGCGCACGCCACCAGCGCGCCCGCGGCCAGGGCGCCGGTGCGGGTGGCCCGGGAGCGGCCGCCGAGGCCGCCGGGGAGGGTGCTGCGGATGGGTCGCCTGCCGGTCATGTACCCGCACGATTCCGTCACCCGGCCAACCCGGGAGTGACCTGCGGTCAACGCGTGGTGACGCGGAGGTGAATTGCGGGCGCCGGAAGGGGGCGGGGAAGAGGAACGTAGGATCGATGACCGTGCAAGGTTCGGAGAACTCTTCCCGTCGCGGCCGTCGCTCCTCCACCATGGGCGGCATGCCACTCAACGACATGCCGTGGTGGCGCTGGCGCAGCCAGGTGCGCTCCGCGCTGCACATGCTCTCCTCCCCCGCCTTCCAGCGGGACGTCTGGCTGGCCGGCGTCGACGGCTACGGGGACGTCACCGACGCCGTGTACCGCCTGGTGGAGGACACCTGGCTGGACCACTGGTCGGCCGAGAAGTACGTGGGCACGGTCTTCCGCGACTCGCAGGAGGCGGCGCTGGTGGACACCGCCGTGCTGCGGGTCCTGCGGATCATGCACCAGGTGGGGCCGGACGCGCCGGTCACCGCGTACCTGGAGCACGCCGACTGGCCGGAGGCGGTACGGGCGGCGCGCGACGCGCACGTACGGCTGGCCACCAGTGACGGCGAGGACCCGGAGACGGAGCCGCGCACGCTCGAGGTGCTGCAGATCCTGACCCGGTCCGCCTGACGGGACGGCTCGCGGCCCGTGGGGCCGGATATGGGACCCTGTGCTGCATGAACGCGCAGTCCTCCGCCGCCGTCCCCTCGGCCGACGTCCCGGCCGACCAGTACGTCCTCACCCTGTCCTGCCCCGACAAGCAGGGCATCGTGCACGCCGTGTCGAGCTATCTGTTCATGACCGGCTGCAACATCGAGGACAGCCAGCAGTTCGGGGACCACGACACGGGTCTGTTCTTCATGCGGGTCCACTTCTCGGCCGGCGAGCCGGTGACCGTGGACAAGCTGCGCGCCAGCTTCACCGCGATCGGCGACGCCTTCCACATGGACTGGCAGATCAACCGGGCCGACGCGAAGATGCGCATCGTGCTCATGGTGAGCAGGTTCGGGCACTGCCTGAACGACCTGCTCTTCCGCGCGCGGATCGGCGCGCTGCCCGTGGAGATCGCCGCCGTGGTGTCCAACCACACCGACTTCGCGGAGCTGGTGGGGTCCTACGACATCCCCTTCCACCACATCCCCGTGACGAAGGACACCAAGCCGGAGGCCGAGGCCCGGGTCCTGGAGATCGTGCGCGAGGAGAACGTCGAACTCGTCGTGCTGGCCCGCTACATGCAGGTCCTCTCGGACGACCTGTGCAAGGCGCTCAGCGGCCGGATCATCAACATCCACCACTCCTTCCTGCCGAGCTTCAAGGGCGCGAAGCCGTACCACCAGGCGCACGCGCGCGGTGTGAAGCTGATCGGTGCGACCGCGCACTATGTGACGGCCGACCTCGACGAGGGGCCGATCATCGAGCAGGAGGTCGAGCGGGTCGGCCACGACGTCACGCCGGACCAGCTGGTGGCGATCGGGCGGGACGTGGAGTGCCAGGCGCTGGCACGGGCCGTGAAGTGGCATGCGGAGCGGAGGATTCTGCTCAACGGTCGCCGCACGGTGGTGTTCGCCTAGCGGGGCGGGGCCTTCTGTCCCGTCGGCGGCTGCGGGTGCCTCGTGGCGTGTCGCGCAGTTCCCCGCGCCCCTTCAAGGGCGTTCACTGCACGTCCCTCAAGGGGCGCGGGGAACTGCGCGAGCCCCCCACAGACCCGCAGCCGCCGGCGAACGGCCACCGCCCCCTACATCCGGCTCAAGCTCGCCGCGGCGAACAGTACGTCGCGGATCGCCTCGCGGTCGCCGACCTGGCCGGCCGCCGCCTCCGCCGGAGGCACATGGCCCGCCGCCAGCCGGCAGAACTCCACGCCGTCCAGCGCGACATGGGCCACCTCGTGGTCGGCGGAGCCCACCGCGCCGGGGGAGTCCAGCGGGATCAGCCACTCGCCGCCGCCCGAGCCCTCGATCTCCAGCCGCAGGCTGCGTCCCGGCTCGCCCGCGGCGACCAGGTGCGGACGGTCGCCGGGCGTGGCCAGACCGGCCCGGCGGCGGGCCGCCAGGACGCCCGGCAGCATTCGGGCCGCGAGGTCGATCATGCCGTTGAGATGGCGCGCGGACGGCGGCGCGTACGGATAGTCCACCGCCTCGGCGATGTCCTCCGCATGCACCCAGCACTCGAACGCCCGGTCCAGCATCGCGTCCCGCAGCGGCAGCTCGAAGTCGCCGTACGAGACCGGCAGCCCGCCCGCGTCGCCGGTGAACGCCACGGTCCGCACGATGCTGTGACTCTGCTCACGCCAGGGGGCTCGCACCGCTCGGGTGGGCGGGTAGTGCGAGGCCCGCCAGTACGCCTCCGTGCGGGCGGCCGGTGCCCGGGAGGGCGCGGTGATGTCGCCCAGCGGGTCGTCCAGGCCCAGGGTGACGGCGACCGTCCCGTCGACCGTCAGCAGGTGGGCGATGACCCCGGCGACGGTGGTGCGGCGGCTCGCGGCGCCGTCGCCCTCGAACCAGCGCAGCCGGACCGGGGCGTGCCACTCGGCGTCCCCGAAGTCCTGGAGCAGCGCGTCGAGGCGCGCGGTCTCGGCGTCGTAGGGGGTGGCCCACTCGGGCACCGGGATGCGGGGCGGACGCCGCTCCAGGCACCCGTCCAGGACCCGGGTGCGCAGGGCGGGGTCCAGATCGAGGCTCTCCGGCCGCTGGAGCAGCGTGACGGCCTCGCGCAGGCGCAGCGCCTCCTCGGCGCAGGCCTCGCACTCCCCGAGGTGCTCCTCGACGGCCGCCGCCTCCTGCGCCGAGCAGGCGGCCAGCGCCCACGCGCCGAGCAGCGACGTCAGCACCTGGTGCTCCATCGCGACCGGCGGCGGGTCGGGCAGTACCCGCCCGCCGTCCTCGACGGAGGCACGGGGCAGCGGGATACGCGCTCCGGTGCCGGTGCCGGTGCCGGTGCCGGTGTCCGCGTCGTCGGCTGCCCCCTTCTCGTCGTGCCCGCTGTCCCCGTCGTCCTCGTCGTACGCCTTCATGCCGCACCCCCGTACTCGGGCGGAGCCCCGGGCGGGTGCGGGACGGTGCCGGCGTCGCGGGCGGTGGACAGGAGCTGGAGGCCCAGGCGGAGGCGGCGGCGGGCCTCGTCCTCCGTGACGCCCAGGTCGGCGGCGGTCTGGCGGTAGTCGCGGCGCTGGAAGTAGGCCAGCTCCAGCGCCGCGCGCAGCGGAGCCGGCATGGACTGGACGATGTAGTCGGCGCGGGCGGCGACCGAGGCGCGCCGCACCTTGGTCTCCAGCTCCTCCGCGGTGCCCGGCCCGCCCCGTACCAGGGCCGCCGTCTCGGTGGCGCGCAGCCGCTGGACGGCGAAACGGTGGGTGAGCGTGGCGATCCAGGTGCGCAGCGGGCCCTGCCGGGGGTCGTAGGCGTCGGGATGCTCCCAGACGTGCGCGAAGACGTCGCGCGTGAGGTGGTCGGCGGCCCGCTCGTCGTCGAGCACGCGGTGCGCCAGGCCGTGCACCAGCGAGGCGAACCGGTCGTACAGCTCGCCCAGGGCGGCGGCCTCGCCGCGCGCGAGCCGCTGCTGCATCTTGCGGTCCCAGCGCAGTGGTGCGTCCCTCTTCGCCATGCGGTCCCTCCACCCCCTCCTCGGTCCCAGCCTGCGGCCACGCTCTCCCCGAATGTAGTCGGCACGTCCGACAGCGCACGCCCCTTTGTTCCAATGCGCGCCCCCGGTCGGCCGGAGGTGATATGCGCCTCGACTACCCTCTATCGTGCGACCGAATTCGATCGAACAGGATCGAAAGCGTCTGGAACAAGCCACTTTCGACCGGTCGCCGTTTCCGCCGCGGCGTTTGCGGGAACGGCCGGTGGGCAGGCGCGCCGCCAAGAAGCGTAAGTACGGCTTCCGTTTCGGGCGAATCCCGGAAGTTCCAGACGTTCCGACGGATGAAGGGCATGGTGGTGACGTTCAACGTGACCGGCGGCGAGCGGGGCCAGTGGGCCGTGCTCCAGGTGTCGGGCGAACTGGACCTGGTGACGTCACCGGTGCTGCGGCAGCGTGTGCACGACGAGGTCGCGGAGGGGCGGCACAGCCTCGTCCTGGACCTCTCCGACGTCCTGTTCTGCGATTCCAGCGGGGTCGGCGTCCTCATCGCGTCGCGGCGGCTCATCCGCTCCTGCCAGGGCAGGCTGCGCCTGATACTGCCCGCCCAGGGCGCCGTCGACGGCTCGCACGTCAACCGCGTCCTCGGCGCGCTGGGCGTGCGCCGGCTCTTCGAGTGCCACCCCGACCTCGCCTCGGCGACCGGGGACGAGCCGCGGCCCCTGTCCGCGTAGGCCGCGCGGCGGCAGCGGCAGCGGCGACAACGAGGGCAGCGGCACGGCGCGTCGCGGCCCATCGCGGCAAGTCCCGTCCGCGGCGGCGCCCGCCGACGTACGCTCCCGGCGAGACGTACCCCGAACACCGACGTGAGGCGGCCGGAGAGAACCATGGTCAACAGCGAGTACGAGCGCAGGATCGCCGCGCGGTTCACCACCTTCGACCAGGACGGCAACGGCCACATCGACCGTTCCGACTTCAGCGGGGCGGCCAAGGCCCTGCTCGCCGAGTTCGGCGTCGCCGCCCGCTCCGACAGGGGGCAGGCCCTGTACGGCGGAGCCGAGGCGCTCTGGCAGGGCCTGGCCGGCATCGCCGACCGGGACGGCGACCAGCGCATCACCCGCGAGGAATTCGTCACCGGAGCGGTCAAGCGGCTGCGGGACAAGCCGGACCGGTTCGCCGAGATCGCCCGCCCCTTCCTGCACGCCGCACTCGCCGTCGCCGACACCGACGGTGACGGAGCGGCCACCGTCGCGGACACCGCGCGGGCGCTGACCGCGTTCGGCGTGCCTGAGGACCTGGCCGGGCCGGCCGCGGCCGCGCTCGACACGGACGGCGACGGCAAGGTCGGGGAGGCGGAGATCGTCCCGGCCTTCGCCCGCTACTTCACCGTGCCCGAGTAGCTCGTACCGGAGGAGCACGCGCCCGGATGCCGCGGATCGTGGCAGAAAGGCATCACGGAGCGTTGATACCGGGTTGTGTCCGCCGAGTGGTCCGTCACGGCCCGGAGTCGGTGCCACACTCCGGTACCTTGTGGGGGATGCGAGTGGTCCCGAGCGCCAGCCGTGCCGGAGTTGCCCCTGGGGCGGCTCCGGAACCGGCGGTGTGCGCCTTGCCGCGCAGGGTGCGACGGCCGTCGGCCACCGCCTGTTCGACTCCCCGGAAAGCGCGTCGCACAGTATGCCGCACGCGTACTCCTTCGCGCTGGAATATGCCCGAAGCGCTTGTTGGCGTGACTGTACGTCAACCATGCTGTCCCGCAGGGGATTCACGGTCCGTGATCCCTGCCCCGGCCGTTGTTCTGGCCATGCTGGAAATGGCTACGATCGTGGCCCTCATGAGGCGCGAGCCTTTGTGTCCGCCGGTTCGGATGGTGTGAGCGGTGCAGGTGCTTCAAGTGCAGCTGGAGGTCCGTCCAGACCCCTCGGAAGTGGGGCGTGCCCGGCGTTGGGCGCGTTCACGGCTCGCCGGTTCGGGGATACGGGCCGATGAACCACTCGCGGAGACGCTGGTCCTGCTCGTCTCCGAACTCGTCACCAACGCCGTGGTGCACACCGGGCGTTCGGCGGTACTGCGGCTGGTGCTGCCGGGCGCGGTGACCGAGGAGACCGAGGAGGCCACCGTCCGCCTCGAAGTGGAGGACGCCAGCGACCGTGCCCCCGTGCCCCGTTGTGCGGGCGGCGAGGCGACGGGCGGCCGGGGCCTCGCCCTCGTGGACGGCCTCGCCGACCGCTGGGGCTGGAGCCGGGAGGGCACCGGCAAGCGCATCTGGTGCGAACTGGACCGGTGCGCCGCGGGCGAGGAGACCCCGCCGGCCTGCGCGAGCGGTGGCGGCGCGGTGGCGGCGTACGAGGGATTCGCGTACGAAGTGGTGTAACGGCCGTGCGCCGGGGTGTGCTTCCGTGCGCGTCCCGGCGAAACGGGACGCACGTGGGGAAACTCCCCTTGCCGGTTGACGGATCGTGACCGCTTCCTCACGCTTGTAGGCAACGATTCGCCGCGAGGGGACGACGAGGGCTCGGTGACGGAGCCCTCGACGAGCGTGGGTCGTGTCGGCGGCGGTTCCCTCGGGGGTGACGGGAGCCGGGCGGGAGCGCCGGAGTCGGGCGGCGGCGCGGGATGCCGTGCTCGGGGCGGACAACGCCGCGCCGCCGGCCGACGAGTTCGGGACGGACCCCGATCATTCTCCACAGGCTGTGGACAACTCCGCGCGGAACGTCCGCCGGTACCCCGTCGGCGTGACCCCGAGCACCGCCTGCAGGTGCTGCCGCATCGACTGGGCCGTGCCGAACCCCGCGTCCCGGGCGATCTGGTCGATGGAGAGCGCGGTGGACTCCAGCAGGTGCCGGGCCCGTTCGACGCGCTGCCGGGTGAGCCACTGGCCGGGACTGACGCCGACCTCCTCGCGGAACCGGCGGGTGAAGGTCCGTACCGACATCGACTCCTGCGCGGCCATGTCCCGCAGCTGGATCGGCTCGTGCAGGCGGCCCAGCGCCCAGGCGCGGGCCCCCGTCGTGGACGCCTGCTGCGGATCCGGCACCGGCCGCTCGATGTACTGCGCCTGTCCGCCGTCCCGGTGCGGCGGTACGACGGTGCGGCGGGCCACCTCGTTGGCGACGGCGGTGCCGTGGTCCCGGCGCACGATGTGCACGCACAGGTCGATCCCGGCCGCGACCCCGGCCGAGGTGAGCACGTCGCCGTCGTCGACGAACAGCACGTCGGCGTCGACCCTCACCCGCGGGAACAGCCGCTGGAAGTGCTCGGCGGAGGCCCAGTGCGTGGTCGCCGGGCGGCCGTCCAGATACCCGGCGGCGGCCAGCACGAACCCGCCCGTGCAGATCGCGACGAGCCGGGTGCCGGGCCGCACCAGGGCCAGCGCGGCGGCCAGTTCCCCGGTCAGCACGCCCTCCTCGTAGACGGGGCCCAGCTCGTAGGAGGCGGGGACCACGACCGTGTCGGCGGCGGCCAGGGCCTCGGGGCCGTTCCCGACCAGGATCTCGAAGTCGGCGTCCGTGGCGACCGGACCCGGCGGGCGGACCGAGCAGGTGACGACCTCGTACAGCCGGTGCCCGTGCTCGTCGCGGGCCAGGCCGAAGATGCGCTGCGCGATGCCCAGTTCGAAGGGGAGCAGGCCGTCGAGGGCGAGCACGACAACGCGGTGCGGGCGGTCGGCGGTGCGGGGAGCGCCGGGGGTGTCTGAGGCCATGGCCCGATCCTAGCGAACGCTGTCCTTCGGGCCACTGGATCGACGGCGGTCCCGCTCGGAGACTCTGTGACGTGACCCAGACAACCGACGCCGCCGCAGTGACCGAGGACCAGCGGGAGCCGGCCCGCCGCAGGCGCGTGCACCGCGCCTGGTGGGTCGCCGCCGTCACCTTCGTGACGATCATCGGCGCCGCCGCCTTCCGCTCCCTGCCCGGCATCCTCATCGACCCGCTCCACCAGGAGTTCGGCTGGTCGCGCGGCACGATCGGCGCCGCCGTCTCCGTGAACCTCGCCCTCTACGGCCTGACCGCGCCCTTCGCCGCCGCGCTGATGGACCGCTTCGGCATCCGGCGGGTCGTCGCCGTCGCCCTGCTGGTGATCGCGGTCGGCTCCGGTCTGACCGTGTGGATGGACTCCGCCTGGCAGCTCATCCTGTGCTGGGGCCTGCTGGTCGGCCTCGGCTCCGGCTCCATGGCCCTGGCCTTCGCCGCCACCGTCACCAACCGCTGGTTCACCGAGCGGCGCGGCCTGGTCACCGGCGTCCTCACCGCCGCCTCCGCCTCCGGCCAGCTGATCTTCCTGCCCCTGCTGTCCTGGATCGTCGAGACGTACGACTGGCGCCCGGCGGCCGTCACCGTCGCCCTCGCCGCCCTGGCCGTCGTCCCCTTCGTCTGGCTCCTCCTGCGCGACCACCCGGCCGACGTCGGCCAGAAGCCGTACGGCGCCCAGGAGTTCGTACCCAAGCCCGCGCCCGTCCCCGGCGCCGCCCGCCGCACCCTCGCGGTCCTGTTCTCCGCCGTCCGCACCGGCCCGTTCTGGCTGCTGGCCGGCAGCTTCGCGATCTGCGGCGCCTCCACCAACGGCCTGATCCAGACCCACTTCGTGCCCGCCGCCCACGACCACGGCATGCCGATCACCGCCGCGGCCTCGCTGCTCGCCGTCATCGGCGTCTTCGACGTGGCCGGCACGATCGCCTCCGGCTGGTTCACCGACCGCTTCGAACCGCGCCGCCTGCTCGCCGTCTACTACGCCCTGCGCGGCGTGTCCCTCCTCTTCCTCCCCATGCTGCTCGCGCCGAGCGTCCATCCGCCGATGGTCTTCTTCATCGTCTTCTACGGCCTCGACTGGGTCGCCACCGTCCCGCCCACCCTCGCCCTGTGCCGCGAGCACTACGGCGACGACAGCGCGATCGTCTTCGGCTGGGTGCTGGCCTCGCACCAGGTGGGCGCCGCCCTCGTCGCCTTCCTCGGCGGCGTGGCCCGCGACCACTTCGGCTCCTACGACGTGGTGTGGGTCGCCTCCGGGGCGCTGTGCGCGGCGGCGGCCCTGATGGCGCTGGTGATCCGGCGGCGCCCGGCTCCGGTGGCGGCCCTGTCATGAGCGAGTCGTAAGCTCCCGGGCATGGGGTGGGGAAGGACGGGGAAGCTCGGCGGGGGCAAGCGGCCCGCCCGGCCGAACGACGACTGGAACCGGGCGATCGCGCTGTGCGCGGGGCAGGTGCCGCTGGTGTGGCTGGTGTGGTGGTTCGCCATGGAGGCGGGCCGGGACGACTACGGCTACGGGGGCGGCGGCTACCTGGGCGTCTGCTGCGTGCCGCTGATCCTGCCGTTCGTCGGCCTCCTCCACGCGGCCGTGCAGATCGCACCCGCCGCGGCCCTGGCCCGCCTGCGGCCCCGCGCCGCCCCCGGCCCCGAGTGGGTCTGGCACCTGGCCGGGTCGGTAGTGATCGGCGCCGGCTGGTCGGTGCTGGGAAGCGTGCTGTGGGGGTGGCCGGTCGACGATTCCCTCCCGTGGTTCGCCGGGGTCGGCGTCCTGCCGGTGCTGGTCCTCCACTCCCTGCGCGGACGACCGTGGTCAGGAGGCGGCGTCTGGCTCCGTTCGGCGGGAGCGAGCCTCGTCCTCCTCGTGGTGTGCGGAGCGTCGGCGGCCTCCCTGGCCGACGAGTACGAACCCCCGCGGCTGTCCGCAGGGCAGCTCGCCGGGGAGTGGCGGGGCGATGACGGGGCCGTACTGCGGCTCGCCCCGGGCGGGCGGGCCGAGCTGGCCCGGGTCCCGGCCCAGTCCGGCGTCGAGGATGCGGGCGACTTCTCCGTGTGCGACGGGACCGGCAGGTGGACGCTCGAAGGGGACTACGAGTTCATGGACACCGACCGTGACGGCGTCCTCCTGCGTATCGACGGCGAGTGCGGCGGGCAGACGTACTGGACGATCGGCGGCACCGAACGGGACCCCGAGCTGTTCGTGCGGTTCGGCGACCCGGACGCCGGTGACCTGAAGATCCTCACCCGCGACTAGCCCGGCAGCCGCGACACGCGGCCCGCCTCCCGCTTCGCCACCGCTCCGGCGATCCGGCCGGCGTCGATCGCCAGTTCGCGCAGCATCCCGCTGATCGGGTTGGTGAACCCGGTGAAGTACAGGCCGGGCGCGGCGGCCGGGGTGCGTCCCCCGTGCGCGACCGGGCGCCCGGTGCCGTCGAGGACGCCGAGGTGTCCGACCAGGCCCTCCAGCCCCCGCCGGTACCCCGTGGCCGCGATCACCGCGTCGGGGGCGACGCGGGTGCCGTCGGCCAGCAGGACCTTGCCGTCCTCGAAGCCCTCCACCGCGGCGACGACCTCCACCCGGCCGGAGCGCACCGCGTCGATCAGGCCAACGTCCTGCACCGGGATGGCACCCGCGGCCACCCGGCTGTAGAGCCCGGTGTCCGGGCGCGGCAGCCCCTGGGCCGACAGGTCGGGCACGCTGATCCGGGCCAGCGGCCTCGCCAGCCGGTCCACCAGCGCGACCGGCAGCCGCCGGCACAGGATGCCGGTGTACTGGGCGGCCCACCCGGCGGTCGAGCGGCGGACGATGTGCGGCGCCGTGCGCACGGCGAGCCGGACCCGGGCGGCCCCGCCCTCCACCAGGTCCACGGCGATCTCGGCGCCGGTGTTGCCCACCCCGACCACCAGGACGTCCCGGCCCGCGTACGGGGCCGGGGAGCGGTACTCGGCGGCGTGCCGGAACGCGCCGGTGTAGGTGTCCCGGCCGGGCCAGTCCGGCACGCGCGGGGTGTGGTTGTAACCGGTGGCGACCACCACCGCGGCGCCGGTCAGCTCCCGGCCCCCGGAGGCGCGCAGCAGCCAGCCGGTCCCGTCGGGGGTGCGCTCGACGCGGGAGACCTCGACGCCGGTGACGATCTCCAGCTGGTGGTACTCGGCGTACTTCTCCAGGTACCGCACCACGTCGTCCCGGGCCACCCACCGGCCGAAGCGGCGCGGCATCGGCAGGCCGGGCAGCGCCGACAGGCGGCGGGTGGTGTGCAGTCGCAGCCGGTCGTAGTGCCGCCGCCAGGAGGAGCCGACGCCCTCGGCCCGTTCCAGGATTACGGCCCGCAGACCGCGGGCGCGCAGCGCCTGGGCGACGGCGAGACCGCCGGGACCGGCGCCTATGACGTACACGGGCAGGCCCGCGGGGTGGGCGGGCCGCTGCGGTTCAGCGGACACGGTGGAGTCGGCCATGCGGCGAGCGTAATCGCGCCCCCGCTTGATGGGTCTCGGTCAAGACCGGAATCGGTTGCGGATCGGTCACGACCGGGACGGGTCCGCTTGAATGGCCGGATGGCCCACACACGCATGTACACCCTCGACGCGTCCCTCGCCCACTCCGAACCCCGCGGTCACGGACTGCGCCTGCGCGCCTGGGACGCCGCCTCGGACGCCGACGCGGAGACGTGGCTGCGCGGCTGCCTGGACCCCGAGTTCCAGCGCTGGAACACGCCGCTCAAGCTGTGGACCGACCTCGCCGGGGCCCGCGAGTCGCTGCGGGGACGGGCGCGGGACGCGGCGGACGGCAGGTCGGCGTCGTTCCGGATCACCGACGACGAGAGCGGTACGACGCTGGGGCACATCGGTCTGAACGAGATCAGCCGGCAGATGAAGGTGGCCCGGGTCGGCTACTGGGTGCTCCCCGAGGCCCGCGGCCGGGGCGTCGCCACCCGGGCCCTGCTCCTCGCCTCCAGCTGGGCCTACGCCGAACTCGGCCTGCATCGACTGGAACTGGGCCACGCCGTGGGCCACGACGCCTCCTGCCGGGTCGCCGAGCGCAGCGGCTACCGCGCCGAGGGGACCCTGCGTGAGGCGATGTTCGCGGCCGGCCGGCACGACGCGTTCCGGGACGTGCACCTGCACGCGCGCCTGGCGACGGACGAGGAGCCGACGCCGCCCGGCGCGCGGTGAGCGCGGTTCACGGCCACAGCAGCCGCCGGTCCCAGCCGCCGTCCTCCGTCCGCCGGTAGGCCAGCCGTACGTGGCGCCGACGGGCCTCGCCCTGGAAGAACTCCACCTCGTCGGGGCGCAGCCGGTACAGCGTCCAGGACGCCACCGGGGCATCCGGCTCCCGCTCGGCCCGCTCCCAGGCCGCCTGGGAGGCGCGGGCCAGTTCGTCCGACGAGCCCAGCTCCGCGCTCTGCCGGCCGGTGAGCGCGGCGGCCAGGGCGCCGGTCGACCGCGCGTGCAGGTCGGCCCGCGCCTCCTCGGCCGGGGCGGCGGCGACCGGTCCGCGCAGCCGCACCTGGCGGCCCAGCACCGGCCAGTAGAAGACGAGGGCGGCGTACGGGCGGGCGGCGAGGTGGCGGCCCTTGCGGCTGTCGGCGTGGGTGGCGAAGGCCCAGCCGTCCGCGTCCGCGCCGTGCAGCATCACGACGCGCGCGTCCGGCAGGCCCTCGGCGTCCGCCGTCGCCAGCGACACCGTGTGCGGCTCGCGTTCACCGGTCGCGACCGCCTCGGCGAACCACCGGGTGAACAGCTCCAGCGGGTCGCCGGGCGCGCCGGCCGGGTCGAGGGACGGCAGTTCGGTGACCGCGGGGTCCCACACCCGCAGCGACCTCAGCAGTTCGTGAAGATCGGTTCCCATACCCCGATTGTCGTGCGGTCAGGGGCGCCGGGGCGTCATACGGAGCCGAGATCGGAGGAGACCCAGCGTTCGGGGCGCATCCGGACGACGACCTGCTCGCCGTGGTTCGCCGAGGCGAAGGCGACGTAGCCGTCGACCTTCTCCGCCGGGAGATAGCGCGCGGAGATCTCCCGCAGCTGCTCCTCCGTCGCGGGGACCGTCTCGACGACCGGACCCTCCACCGACACGTAGCGGATGGTGGGCTCCAGCCGGTCGACCATCAGTGAGAACCGGCCCGCCTTGCTGATCAGCTCGTTCTTGCGGCTGTCGAGGCCCGTCATGATCCACACCTCGCCGCCGGGCTCGTACTGGTACCAGATCGGCACGGTCAGCGGGGCACGGCCCGCGCCCGCGTCGACCGCGAGCGCGGCGATGTGCGGCTCGGCCAGGAACGTCTCACGCTCTTCGCGGGTCAGGGCCACGGCGGTCTCCTCCAGCGGATGCGGATGCTGTGCGGGTCGGTTCTGGATGCTGAACACAACGTCGGCCGGGTGGACGGCTGTTCCCCGGCCGAGGCCGTCGCGAGGCTGAACTTCGAGGCGCTGGACGTCGTGCCGGAGCGGCCGGAGGGCCGGGGCACGGTCGCCGAGTTCGAGCGGGCGGCCGACGGGGCGGCAAAGGTCTGGAGGGCTGCTGGAGACCGGGAGACCCGGAGATCTGCTCAAGTGCGGCGGGCGGCGACGCGGCGGAGCGGAGATGACAGGCTGCCGCGCGGCGAACTACTTGGTGGGCTTCTTTCCGGTGATGCCGAGATACGTCAACAGGGCGAGATGCGGCTTGAGTTCCGCCTGTTTCACACCCCAGGAGGAGAAGCCCTTCTGGTGCGAGGCGGCGGCCGCGAGCATGACGACCAGTGATCCGGCGATCGCCGCCGGGTTCACGTCCTTGTCGACCTTGCCCTTTGCCTGGAGATCGGCGACGGAATCCGAGAGGGAGGAATTCACCGAGTTAAGGATCTTCATGCGGATTTTGGCGAATCGCTTGTCGCCCTCCGCCGCACCGAGATCGATCACGCGCAGAATCGCGTCGTTCTTCCGCCAGAACTCCAGGAATCCGTCGACGAGTTCCTGTGCCGTCTGCCAGCCGGCCTTGCCGACCCACGAACGGCCCGCCGTCAGCTCGGCCAGCGAGGAACTCTCGGCGGCCATGCGTTCGGCGATCTCCAGGACGGCACCTTCGACGTCCGGGAAGTACTGGTAGAAGGTCGCGGGCGAGGTGCCCGCCTTGCGTGCGACATCGATGACTTTGACATCGCGATAGGGGGAGGAGCTGAGCATTTCGCTGAGGCAGTCGAGCAGTTTCTGCCGGGTCGCCTGCCCACGTCGACCGGCCACGCGGCCGTCGACGGTACGCACTTGTCCTGTCATGCCGTCAGCTTACCGACGGGTGATCCGAGCGCGATTCGGCCGACTGCAAATGGGGTGTGAGCGCGGAGAGAGGCTGGTGTGCCTGGTCTGCGCGGTGCGGGCGACGCGGTTACTTTGACGGCATGGCCGAAAACGGGGCATTCGAGAAGAGGTCGCCGAAGTCGTCGGACCGTCCGTCCGCCCGCCGGGAGGGAATCCCCTGCTGGGTGGACGCACAGCTCTCCGACGTCGAGGCGGGCAGGCGTTTCTACGGCGGGCTGTTCGGCTGGACCTTCCAGGAGGAAGAGGAAGAGGAGGGGGAGACCGGGGAGAACCCCTACCGGGCGGCGGGGAAGTCCGTACGGGCGTGCCTGGACGGGGAGCCGGTCGCCGCGCTGGTCCGCAAGACGGACGGCCGGATGCCCACCGTGTGGTCCGTGTACTTCCACACCCCGGACGCCGCCGCGCTCGCCGCGCGGATCCGGGCGGGCGGCGGTCAGGTCGTCATCCCGCCGCACCCGGTCGGCGACCTGGGCACCGCCGCCCTCGCCGCCGACCCCGACGGTGCGGTCTTCGGGCTCTGGCAGCCGGGCCGCCGTACCGGCTTCGGGCGCCGGCACGAGCCGGGCACCTTCGCCTGGGCCGAGCTGTACACCCGGGACACGGAGGCTGCCAACGCCTTCTACGGCGACCTGTTCCACGACGCGCTCTTCGGCCCGGACGCGTCCCCGGACTTCGGCCGCGCCCGGGTCTCGGACGTCTTCCCCGCCGAGATGCCGCCGCACTTCCTCGTCCACTTCCTGGTCGAGGACGTGGACGCCGCCCTCGCCGCGGTGACCCGGCGCGGCGGACGGGTGCGGGTGCCGCCCTTCGGGACGTCGTACGGGCGGGTGGCGGTGGTCTCGGACGACCAGGGGGCGTCGTTCGCGCTGCTGCGACGCTGAGCGGCGGCCGCGAGCCCGAACGGGGGCGGGAACGGTCTCGTGAGGGTTCTTTGCCCGGAATCAGGCTAGACACCCCGATTGTCGCCAGGTTCGCCACCAGCGCCTCGGACAGGAAGAATCGGGGTGCGTGGCGCCACGGAGGTGCGGTGGTGAGACGCTGCACTTCGGTCGCGTACATATGTGGGTGGCGCGGCCCGTACGGGGAGGTGGCAGGCAAGTGGTGGATCAGCTGACGCAGCACGATCCGCGGCGGATCGGGCCGTTCGAGGTGCTGGGCCGGCTCGGCGCCGGCGGCATGGGGCTGGTCTATCTCGCGCGCTCGGCGTCCGGGCGGCGCGTGGCGATCAAGACGGTGCGCACGGAACTGGCGGAGGACCAGCTGTTCCGCGTCCGCTTCACCCGCGAGGTCGAGGCGGCCCGCGCGGTCTCCGGCTTCTACACGGCGGCCGTGGTCGACGCCGACCCCCGCGCCGCGGTGCCGTGGCTGGCCACGGCCTACGTGCCCGCACCCTCCCTCGAGGAGATAGTGAACGAGTGCGGGCCGCTGCCGGCCCAGGCGGTGCGCTGGCTGGCCGCCGGTGTCGCGGAGGCGCTCCAGTCGATCCACGGCGCGGGCCTGGTCCACCGCGACCTGAAGCCCTCCAACGTCCTCGTCGTCGAGGACGGCCCCCGCGTGATCGACTTCGGTATCGCGTCCGGCGTTTCGAACACCCGTCTGACCATGACGAACGTCGCCGTCGGCACCCCCGCCTACATGTCCCCGGAGCAGGCCAAGGACTCCCGCAGCGTCACCGGGGCCAGCGACGTGTTCTCGCTCGGCTCGATGTTGGTCTTCGCCGCCACCGGACACCCGCCCTTCCACGGTGCCAACCCGGTCGAGACGGTCTTCATGCTGCTGCGCGAGGGCCCCGACCTGGAGGGCCTGCCCGACGAGCTGCGTCCGCTCATCGAGTCCTGCATGCAGATGGAGGCCACCGGCCGCCCCAACCCGGCCGACCTCCAGTCCCAGCTCGCCCCGCACCTCTTCGGCTCCGGCTCCGACGACAGCGGTACGGCGTCGGCGTGGCTGCCCGAACGGGCCGTGGGCCTCATCGAGGGACGCCGCAACGGCCGCCCCGCGGTCAAGCCCGCCACCACGGGCGGCGGCCGCGGCCCGGGCCCGTCCGGCGCCCGCGCCCCCGTCCACGCGCCGCCGCCCCCGCCCGCGCACGACCCCGTCGTACCGGCGCCGCCCGCGCACGGTCCGGCGGTGCCCGCTCCCGTCGGCGCCCCCGACGGCGGGCCGGTCCGGCTGCCCGGCGCGGCGGTGCCCATCGGCCCCGGCCCGCGCGTCGCCGACATGCGCGTCGCCGCCGTCGCCGCGCCCCCGCCGGAGTCCGCCCTCGCCGCCTCCTGGTCCCGCCCGCGCCCCGGCGTCAACGGCGCCGACCCCGCCGTACCGGCCCCGTCGTCCCCGGCGCCCCCGGAGGCCTCGCCGGCCGGGTGGCGCCCCTGGCGGTTCCGGATGTCCAACGACGTCTGGGGCACGCCGCGGGTCGCCGAGGACCTGGTCTACGTCACCTCCTTCGAGGTGCACGCCCTGGACGTGGGCACCGGACGGCGCCGCTTCAAGACCCGGGACGTCGCCTGGTCGATGGCGGTCGCGGACCGCCGCATCCACGCCTCCGACGGACCCACCCTCTTCGCCCTGGACGCCCGCGAGGGCGCCGACCTCTGGCGCGTCCAGACGGACGCCTGGGTGTACTCGCTCCAGGCCGACCGCGGCACCGTCCTCACGGCCACCCGCGGCGGCGGCGTCCAGGCCTGGGAGGCGTCGGGCGGGCAGAAGCTGTGGGAGGTCACCGGCGCCCAGAGCGACTTCGAGTCCGCAGAGGCGGGCGCCGCGCTGCACGACGGCACGGCCTACGTCTGGCAGGACGCCCGCCTGCGCGCCCTGGACGCCCGTACCGGCGAGGAGAGATGGTCGTACCCGATCGGCGACGCGGCCTCCTGCGGCGGCGTCCCGGTCCGCCTCGGCCACGCCGCCGACGGCTATGTGTACGTCGCGGCCGGCACCCGGGTCCTCGCCCTGGAGGTCGCCTCCGGCCACGTCCGCTGGCACTTCGAGGCCCCGGCGGTCTTCCTGGCCCCGCCCACCTTCGTGCCGGGCCCGGCCGTGACCGGCGGCGGCGTCTACCTGGCCGACTACCTCGGCACCGTCTACGCCCTCGACGCCACCGACGGCCGCGACCGCTGGCGCATCGCGACCGAGGCCCGCTCCTCGACCGACCCGGTCCTGGTCGCCGCCGGACACGTCCACGTGGGCAGCGGCAAGGGCCTCTACACGCTGGACGCGGTCACCGGCACCCCCAAGTGGCGCTTCCAGGCGGGCGGCGACATCGTGGGCGCGCCCGCGGTCGCCGAGGGCCGCATCCACTTCGGCTCGACGGACCACCTGCTCTACACGCTGAAGGCCGACGACGGCCGCCTGCGCTGGAAGCTCGCCACCGGCGGCGAGATCACCGGCTCCCCGGTCGTCCGCGACGGCATCGTGTACGCGTGCAGCAAGGACCGCTGCGTGTACGCCCTGGATGCGGAGAAGGGCACGGGGACGGCTCGTACGACGTGAGCGTGGCGCGGCCGTACGGCGTGAGGGGCCGTGCCCGGCCGGTGACGTGTCCGTGACATCCGCGCACTAGCGTGATCTTCATGACGACACGGGGGCGAGCACTCAGGTTCACGGCGATCTCGGCACTGGTGGTCCTCAGCCTGACCGGCTTCTCGACCGGCCGCCACGGCCACGGTCACGGCGGCGACGGGGGCGGCGGCTGCAGCAGCTCCGGCCAGGACCACGACACCTCGTCGTCCACGTCGGGCGGCGGCGACGCCTACAAGGACGACGACGACACGTACGGCACCGGCGGCAGCGGCTACCACGACTACGACGACGACACCTACGGCGACGACACGGGCAGCGGCGGCACCGGCGGCAGCGCCGAGGCCGAGGCGGCCGTCCTGAACCTGGTCACCTGCGTCAGGGAGGACCAGCCGTGGTCCACCGTCGAGGTCACCAACCCGAACGCCACCGCGTACACGTTCGCCGTCACGGTCCTCTTCAAGGACGCGGGCGGCACGACGATCGACGAAGGCACCGAGGAGGTCACCGTCCCCGCGGACGGTACGGCCGCGGTCCGCGTCCCCTACGACGGCTCCGCCGACCCGGACCACTGCGAGCTGGACCACACCGTGGCGGCACCGCTGTGACCCCGGCGAACCCCGGTCCGCGCATCGACGCGACGCTGGTCGGGCGACTGCTCCACGCGCAGTTCCCGCAGTGGTCGGACCTCCCGCTCGAACCGGTCGACCCGGCCGGTTCCGACCACGTGATCCACCGGCTCGGCGACGAACTGGCCGTCCGGCTGCCCCGCCACGCGGGCGCCGTCGGGCAGGCCGCGAAGGAGTTCCGGTGGCTTCCCCGGCTCGCCCCGCACCTTCCCCTGGCCGTCCCGGTGCCCGTGGCGGTCGGCGAGCCCGGCCTCGGGTATCCGTGGCCCTGGGCGGTGTCCCGCTGGCTGGACGGCGAGGTGGCGACCGTGGCGGCGCTCGGCGACTCTGCCGACGCCGCCGTGGAACTGGCCGGATTCCTGACCGCCCTGCAGCGGTTCGAAGCCCCCGCGGGCCGCACCGGGGACGACCTCACCGGCCGCCCCCTGTCCGAGCGGGACCGCGCGACGCGGGAGGCGATCGCCCACACCGACGGCGAGTTCAACGCCAAGGCCCTCACGGACCTGTGGAACGAGGCGATGGCCGCCCCCGGTTGGGACCGGCCCCCGGTCTGGTTCCACGGCGACTTCCACACCGGGAACGTGCTGACCGTCGACGGCCGCCCCAGCGCCGTCATCGACTTCGAGGGGCTCGGCCGGGGCGACCCGGCCCGCGACCTGGTGATCGCCTTCACCCTGCTGTCGCCCGCGACTCGTGCCGTCTTCCGCGACGCGCTCGGCGTGGACGACGCCACCTGGACGCGGGGCCGGGGCTGGGCCCTGGCCACCGGCCTGAACGCCCACGTCGCCCACGCCGCCGCCGATCGCCGGGTCGCCGCGCAGACCACCCGGCAGATCACCCAGGCCCTCCTCGGCTGACGCCGGACACACCTCGGCCGCGGCGGCTCCCCTCCGCGCCGCCGCGGCCGATCCCCGCTGGGATGAGGTCTACTTGCCGTCCAGCCCCAGGGCCGGCGGAGCGGGCGCGTGGTTGTCCAGGGTGACGATCGTGTCGTCCGCGGGCGGAGTGGGTGCGTGGTTGTCGAGGGTGACGATCGTGTCGTCCGCGGGCGGAGTGGGTGCGTGGTTGTCCAGCGTGGTGATCTCTTCGCCCTGCTTCGTCTCGGCGTCGCTCATGCTGCGAGGTCTCCCCGTGTTCGAGTGGCTGTTCCGGCCGCCCTTGCCCGGCAACTCCCCCGAGTATTGCCGGGCAAGGGCCCTGTGGACCCCCACCCTAGGTGGTGAGTCCCGGCAACCCGTCTGCCCCCCGTCGCGACGGATTGGTGCGCTCAGCCTGGCAGCGAGGCATAAACGTTCGATGAACGCCCAGGAGAGGACCTCAGGCCGCGGCCGCGGGGGCGAGCAGCGCTCGGACGCCTTCGGACTCCGGGGCGCCGGTCTGCTCGTAGAGGGACAGCGCCTCTCGCCAGCAGGCGCACGCACGGTCCACCTGGCCCAACGCGTCGAGGGACTGGCCGAGGGTGGTCAGGACGTTGGCCCTCATCCGGTCGCCTCCGATGCAGCCGACTGCGAGTGCCTGCTCGGCGTGCTGGGCGGCCTTGGCCGGCAGGCGCGCGGCGAAGTAGGCCTGCGCGATGCGGAAATGGGTGGTGCCCTCCCAGAGCCGCTGCCGATTTACCTGGAACATGCCCAGTGCTTCGGTCAGTTCGTCCAGTGCCTCGGTCTCGCGACCGGCGGACGTGAAGGCCAGGCCGAGGGCGTATCTGGCGTTGGCGAGGCGCAGGGTCAGGCCCAGCCGGTCGTAGATCCGGATGCCCTCCTGGGCGAGCCTGACCGCTTTGGAGGTGTTCCCCATGGCGAGATGGACGCGGGAGAGGTTGCACAGGGCACTGGCCTCAAGCGGAGCGTTTCCGTCGTCCCGCGATCCTTCGATGGCGGTGAGCAGGTGCTTCTCGGCGTCCTCGTTGCGTCCTTGGATCAGAGCGATGATTCCGCGGTCGTTGCTGGCCCAGTAGAGCGGGATGAGGTCCCCCACGGAATCCGCGAGCCGGATCGCCCGCCTCGCCTCGTCCTCGGCGTCGTCGTACCGGCCCGCCACCAGATGGACGTTGATGAGTGCCGTACGGGCCCGGCCCTCTGCCCGCGGGTCCCCTGCCGCCCGAGCAGCGTCCCTGGCCGCGAGCGCGGCGGATTCGTACTGCTTCGAGTTCGCCCCCGACTCTCCCAGGTCCTTCGCGGCCCACATCAGGTCCACGCCGCGGCGAAGGCGGCCGGTGCCGAGGGCCTGCCGTGCGCAGGACAGGAGACAGTTCGCCTCGGAGTACAGCCAGTCGAGGGCGACCTGCCGGTCGCCGAATCCCAGCCCCGCGTACTGCGTCGGCTCCAGGTGATCGACAAGTCGGTCACCCGGCCGCTCGATGGCGAAAACCCCCGCCGCCGTCGCCAGGTAGAAGTCCAGCAGCCGGGACAGCGCCGCCTCCCGCTCGCTCGGCGGGTCCTCGTCCCGTTCCGCGCACGCACGCGCGTAGAGGCGGACCAGGTCGTGGAAGCGGTAGCGGCCCGGCGCCGCCGATTCGAGCAGCGAGGTGTCCACCAGGGACTCCAGGAGGTCCTCCGTGTCCTCCACCGGGAGGTCCAGGACCGCCGCCGCCGCGGCCAGGGAGATGTCCGGGCCGTCGGCCAGGCCCAGCAGGCGGAACGCGCGGGCCTGGGCCGGTTCCAGCTGGCCGTAGCCCAGTTCGAAGGTGGCCTCGACCGCCTGGTCGCCCGCCTGCAGCTCGTCCAGCCGGCGGCGTTCGTCCGCCAGCTTCGCGGCCAGCACCGAGACGGTCCAGGTGCGGCGGGCGGCCAGCCGGGACGCGGCGATGCGGATCGCCAACGGCAGGAAGCCGCACGCGCCGACCACGTCCAGCGCCGCCTCCCGCTCCGAGGCGACCCGCTCCTCGCCCACGATCTTCGTGAAGAGGGCCAGCGCCTCCTCGGGCGACATCACGTCCAGGTCGACCAGGTGCGCCCCGGCGAGGTCCACCATCCGCACCCGTGCCGTCACCAGCGCGGCGCAGCCGTCCGTGCCGGGCAGCAGCGGCCGTACCTGGGCGGCGTCGCGGGCGTTGTCCAGCAGGACCAGGACGCGGCGGCCGTCCAGGACGGAGCGGTAGAGGGCGGCGCGCTCCTCCAGGGAGTCGGGGATGGCCGAGTCGGCCGTGCCCAGGGCCCGCAGGAAGGAGCCGAGCACCGCCTCCGGCTCCGCGGGCCGCGCGCCCGCGCCCTGGAGGTCGACGTACAGCTGCCCGTCCGGGAAGGCGGCCCGCGCCTCGTGGGCGACGTGCACGGCGAGGGTCGTCTTGCCGACGCCGCCGATGCCGGCCAGCGCCGAGACCGCCATCACGCGGCCCCTCGCCGGCCCCCCGGACGCCGCGGACAGTACGCCGCTCAGCTCACGGACGAAGGCCGCGCGGCCGGTGAAGTCGGACACCGTCGCCGGGAGTTGCGCCGGACGGACCGTCGCCGTCGCCGTCTCCGCGGCCGGGGCCGAGGGCTCGGCCAGGCCCGGGTCGGCCCGGAGGATGCGCTGCTGGAGTTCCTGGAGGCCGGGGCGCGGGTCGACGCCCAGCTCCTCGGAGAGCAGGCGGCGGGTGTCCGCGTAGACGGCGAGGGCCTCCGCCTGGCGGCCGCTGCGGTACAGGGCCAGCATCAGCAGCTCGCGCAGGCGTTCGCGCAGCGGGTGGGCCGCCGTCAGCGCCGTCAGCTCCGATACCGCCTCGGCGTGGCAGCCCTGTTCGAGGTCCATGTCGAGGCGGGCCTCCAGGAGTTGGAGCCGCCATTCGTCGAGCCGGACGCGCTGCGTCTGGGCGTAGGGCCCCGGCACCCCGGCCAGCACCTCGCCGTCCCACAGGGCCAGCGCGCGGCGCAGCAGGTCACGGGCGTGGCAGAGGTCCCCGGCGGCCCTGGCCTTCTCGGCCCGGGCGGCCAGTTCCTGGGCCGCGGCCAGGTCCAACGCCCCCTCGGCCAGGCCCCGTACGGCGTACCCGCCCGACTCGCTGACCAGCACGCCCGGGTCGAGGACCTTCCGCAGCCGGGACGCGTAGGTGCGCACCGCCGCCAGCGCCTGCGACGGCGGTTCCTCGCCCCACAGGGCGTCGATCAGCTCGGCCGCCGTGGCCGTACGGCCCTCGCGCAGCAGCAGGGCGGCCAGCAGCGCGCGCTGCTGGGGGGAGCCGGTGGCCAACGTCTCCCCGCCCCGCCAGGCGCGCACCGGTCCGAGCACACCGAAGCGCAGCGCGCCCGATTCCTCCTCTTCCGCCGGGAATCCGGGACGCCGCTGCTCCGGAACCCGCGGTCCACCGTCCATGCCGTCCCCCTAGACATCCTGAGCAACCACGTCAGTTTGCCTTGTTCATGCCGACCACGTCAGCCGTGGGAGACGCCGATCACAGGTTCTTCATGAGCTTCCCTACCCCTGCCCCTCCAGCTCCACCCGTACCGTCAGATGCCCCGTTCCGACGCCCATCGCCCGTACCGCCATGCTGTTGAGGCGGGGGAGGCGGCGCAGCCGGGCCAGTGGGTCGTCGTCGGGAAGGAGGTGGGCTGTGCCCGGGTACCAGCGGCCCCGGATGCGCACCCGTACGCGCGGGTCGGCCCGGATGTTGCGGATGTACTGCGAGCGCTCGCCGAACTCCGAGACCAGCCAGAACGAGTCGCCCTCCCGGCGGCCGCCGACCGGTGTGCGGCGGGGGAGACCGGAGACGCGGCCGGTGGTCTCCAGGAGGGTCTGGCCGGGCAGCCGGCGCACGACGGCGTTCAGCCGGCGCTGGAAGGCCGTGACGGTCCGGTACTTCCGCTCGGGGTTCGGCGGTTTCGGCATCGTGGGTCCGCGCTCCGTCTCGCTCGGGGGCTCCGCGGTCGGTCCGGGAGCCCCGGTGGTCCGGTGTTCCTGGAGACTAACTCCCCAGGAACACAGGGTTGGTGAACGCCGCCAGCGCGCCCGGCACCGGGCCCGCCGCCGCCTCGTGCCGCACCTCCGCCCGTACGTAGGCCGCGTACGAGGCGGTCGTGCGCCACTCCACCACGCCCGCGCCGGACACCGGCAGCGGACCGCCGGTGAACAGCACGCCCTGGTCCGTGACGAGGCGCACCGTGCAGCGCGGGGCGCCCGTCACCTCCAGGCGGACGGTGACCGGGGTGTCGGCGGCCACGCGCAGCCGCTCGCCGATCCCGGCGTGTTCGCCCCGGCCGCCGGACGCGGTGAAGGACAGGGACACCTTGGAGGACTCGGCCACGTACGACCGGCCCGCCCGGATGCCCTCCTGGATCGCCTCGCGGGTCAGGTCGTCGGCGAGGACGACGGTCTGCGGGCGGCCGATCACGTCGGGGGAGCGGTGGGAGTCGCTGCTGCCCATCGCCGGGATCCAGTCCCGCCGCCCGTCGCGCACCGAGGCGACCAGCATGCCGTCCCAGTCGGCCAGCGCCACCTCGTCGTCGGGCGTGTAGGCGCCGTTCCACACCTCGACCGCGTCCGCCTCCCCGAACCCGAACTTCCAGTTGCAGCCGATGCAGGTGGCGTGCGGGTGGGCCGGCACGACCAGGCCCCCGGCGCGGCGGATCTGCCGGGCGAAGCGGCCGAAGCGGTTGTCGCGGGCCCGGTAGCGCCAGTCGACGAAGGTGCCGGGGTCGGTGCCGAGGGCGACGACGTGGCCGTTGCGGGTCGTCACCTCCTCGCCGAGCAGGATCAGCAGGTCGTCCCCGGCGAGGCCGGCCCAGTGCGCGTGCGCCGAGTGCGTGTTGTGCTCGGAGGAGTTGATGAAGTCCAGGCCGGCCGCCCGCGCCAGCTCCGCGATCTCGGCGAGGGTGTAGCGGCCGTCGGAGTACTCGGAGTGCAGGTGGCAGTCGCCCCGGTACCAGGCCCGGCCCCGCCCCCTGGCCCGCTCGGGCGGGTAGACCGGCCGCGGGGCGTCGTCCTGCTCGCCGTAGGTCAGCGTGATCGTGATCTCGTACGACAGGCCCTGCGGGGCCACCGTGTACGGGCCGAGCGCGATGTGCCAGGTGCCCGCCCGCACCGGTCCCGGGACATAGCCGGGGGTGGCCTCGTCCGCGCGGACGAAGAACTCCGTGCGCGCCCCGCCCGACCAGCCGCGGAAGCCCCGGCCGCCCAGCTCGGTGCCGCGCTCGTCGAAGAGGCCGATGTCGAGCGCGTTGCCCTGGGTGCCGGCCGGGACGGCGGGGCGGTCGTAGGTGTAGGCGACGTGGATCTCGCGCACGCCCCGGGGGACTTCGACCGGGACGTACACGAAGTCGGGGGAGCCGGGCGGCAGGGTGCCGCGCACGGTTCTGGTCCGCTGTTCCCGGGGGGCGGCCGAGGCGAAGCTCACGCTTCCCAAGGTAAGCGCGGCGGCGGCTCCCGTCGCGAACACCGCGCGTCTGCCGATCCCGGCGCGGTCGTGCCCGTGGTCGTGCCCGTTGTCGTCCTCGCACATGCTGCTGCTCCCAGTGTCGTCGGTGACATGACATCGGTGACATGACATCGGTGGTGCAGGGGGTGGTGCGTGCAACCCTCGTATTGAGCCGTGAACTCCCGGGCAAGGAAAGGGGTTCGGCGCGTAGAGGGCCGGGAACCGTGCGGTGGGCGGCCGTGACGGGACACCCGGCTTGATCACGGCGCTCGTATGCTCGAAGGATGACGACTTCCGCGACCTCCGGAACCGGACCCGCCGACCCCACCGGCCCCACCGAGAACTCCATGCGTCGCGCCCTCAAACGCGCCCGGGACGGCGTCGCCCTCGACGTGTCCGAGACCGCCGTGCTGCTCCAGGCGCGCGGCGAGCACCTCGACGCCCTCACCGCGTCCGCCGCCCGGGTCCGGGACGCGGGCCTGGAGGCGGCCGGGCGGCCCGGGGTCATCACCTACTCGAAGAGCGTCTTCGTCCCGCTGACCCGGCTGTGCCGGGACAAGTGCCACTACTGCACCTTCGTCACCGTCCCCGGCAAGCTGCGGCGGGCGGGCCACGGGATGTTCATGTCGCCGGACGAGGTGCTCGACATCGCGCGCAAGGGCGCGGCCCTCGGCTGCAAGGAAGCCCTCATCACGCTCGGCGACAAGCCCGAGGAGCGCTGGCCGGAGGCCAGGGAGTGGCTGGACGCGCACGGGTACGACGACACGATCGCCTACGTCCGCGCGATCTCGATCCGCATCCTGGAGGAGACGGGGCTGCTCCCGCACCTCAACCCGGGCGTCCTGACCTGGACGGACTTCCAGCGGCTCAAGCCCGTCGCGCCGTCCATGGGCATGATGCTGGAAACCACCGCGACCCGCCTGTGGTCCGAGCCCGGCGGCCCGCACCACGGCTCCCCGGACAAGGAGCCCGCCGTACGCCTGCGCGTCCTGGAGGACGCCGGGCGCTCCTCGGTCCCCTTCACCTCCGGCATCCTCATCGGCATCGGCGAGACCTACGAGGAGCGGGCCGAGTCCCTGTTCGCCCTGCGCAAGGTCTCCCGCGCCTACCACGGCGTCCAGGAACTGATCATCCAGAACTTCCGCGCCAAGCCCGACACCGCGATGCGCGGCATGCCGGACGCGGAACTGGACGAGCTGGTCGCCACGGTCGCCGTCGCCCGGCACATCATGGGCCCGTCCGCCTGCCTCCAGGCCCCGCCGAACCTGGTGGACGCGGAGTACGAGCGGCTGATCGGCGCCGGCATCGACGACTGGGGCGGGGTCTCCCCGCTCACCATCGACCACGTCAACCCCGAGCGCCCCTGGCCGCAGATCGAGGAACTCGCCGCGAAGTCCCGGGCAGCCGGGTTCGAGCTGCGGGAACGTCTCTGCGTGTACCCGGAGTTCGTCCGGCGCGGCGAGCCCTGGCTGGACCCGCGGCTGCGCCCGCACGTGGCGGCCCTCGCCGACCCGGAGACCGGCCTGGCCCGCGAGGACGCGGTGGTCGAGGGGCACGCGTGGCAGGAGCCGGACGAGGCGTTCGCCGCCACCGGCCGCACCGATCTGCACGCCACCATCGACACCGAGGGCCGTACGTCGGACCGCCGCGACGACTTCGACGAGGTGTACGGCGACTGGGGCGCCCTGCGCGAGGCCGCCGCCCCCGGCATGGCGCCCGAGCGCATCGACACCGACGTGCGGGCGGCGCTGGCCACGGCGGCCGACGACCCCACGAAGCTGACGGACGACGAGGCCCTCGCCCTGCTGCACGCCGACGGCCCGGCGCTGGACGCCCTGTGCTCCGTCGCCGACGACGTGCGCAAGTCGGTGGTCGGCGACGACGTCACGTACATCGTCACCCGCAACATCAACTTCACCAACGTCTGCTACACCGGCTGCCGCTTCTGCGCCTTCGCCCAGCGCCGCACGGACGCCGACGCCTACACGCTCTCCCTGGACCAGGTCGCCGACCGCGCCCAACAGGCCTGGGAGGTGGGCGCGGTGGAGGTCTGCATGCAGGGCGGCATCCACCCCGACCTGCCCGGCACGGCGTACTTCGACATCGCGCGGGCGGTCAAGGAGCGCGTGCCCGGCATGCACGTGCACGCCTTCTCGCCGATGGAGGTCGTCAACGGCGCGACCCGCACCGGGATGTCGATCCGCGAGTGGCTGGGCGCGGCCAAGGAGGCGGGCCTGGACTCGATCCCGGGCACGGCGGCCGAGATCCTCGACGACGAGGTCCGCTGGATCCTCACCAAGGGCAAGCTGCCGACGGCCACCTGGATCGAGGTGATCGAGACGGCCCACGAGCTGGGCATCCGGTCCAGCTCCACGATGATGTACGGCCACGTCGACCAGCCCCGCCACTGGCTGGGCCACCTGCGCACCCTCGCCGGGATCCAGCAGCGCACGGGCGGCTTCACGGAGTTCGTGACGCTCCCCTTCATCCACACCAACGCGCCGGTGTACCTGGCGGGCATCGCCCGGCCCGGCCCCACCCTCCGGGACAACCGCGCGGTGACGGCGATGGCCCGCCTCCTCCTGCACCCGCACATCCCCAACATCCAGACAAGCTGGGTGAAACTGGGCACGGAGGGTGCGGCCGAAATGCTCCGCTCCGGCGCCAACGACCTGGGCGGCACCCTCATGGAGGAGACGATCTCCCGCATGGCCGGCTCGTCCTACGGGTCGTACAAGTCCGTCAAGGACCTGATCGCGGTCGCGGACGCGGCGGGCCGCCCGGCGAAGCCGCGCACCACGCTCTACGGCCCGGTGCCCGAGGAGCGGCAGCGCGCGGCGCGGGACTCGGACGGGCACCTGCCTCAGCTGCTGCCGGTGCTGGACTGAGGAGCGGTGGGCGCGGGCGCGCGCTTCGGGGGTGCGGCGGACGCGCAGTACGATGATCGGGCCCCCGGTGTGTCGGGGTTCTCGTAGCTGAGGAGATGCGTGCCCGTGCCTGCCCGACTTCCCTCATGGGCGTGGGTCTCCGGTCTGACCGTGGGCGCGATCGCGGCGGTGACCGTCCTGGCCGTGCAGGCGGACCAGGGGCCCCACCCCACCGCCGTGGCGACGAAGCCGAAGCCGTCGGCGTCGGCGGACGCGCACCCCACGCCGAAGGAGACCGCGCCCGCCCCGGTACCGGAGGGCTCCGGCACCGGACGGCGTGTCGTCTACTCGGTCGGCCAGGACCGGGTGTGGCTGGTCGACGCCAGCGACGCCACCCGGCGGTCCTTCAAGGTCTGGCCGGGCACGGTCGACCCCGACCCCGGCAAGTACAGCGTCGGCACCCGCCGCCAGGACCCGACGACCGGCTCCGACGGGGTGCGGATCGAGCAGATCCTGTACTTCACCCAGGAGGACGGCGTCTGGGTCGCCTTCTCCAACGCCGTGGACGGCTCCTCCCCGCCGCCGCCCGCCGACGGCGCCAAGACGGGCGGCATACGGCTGCCCAAGGCGGACGGCGACGCGCTCTGGGATTTCGGCACGTCGGGCACGACGGTCACCGTGGTCGCCTAGGTCACTGTGGTCGCGTAGGTCACTGTGGTCTCGTGGCCTCCGCCTCCCCGGACGGCAGGTGCGCCACGATCAGCACGACGCCGCTGAAGAGGAGCACCCGGGTCGCCGCGTCCAGCCCGTTCCAGTCCTCCGACTGCCACATCGCAAACCACTCCCCGCCGATCGCGAGGAACCCGGCCCCGAACAACAGCATCAGCATGAGCGTGCCGTACGTGGTGAAACGCCGTGCGGGAGCGTGCTGTCGGCGTATCCAGAGCCAGGTCGCCCAGATCAGCACGAGCGCGGCCGCGGTCTCCCACACGATGATCGCCACGTAGGCGGTGTCCTGGAGACCCTTGCTCGTGATCGCCCGCCACATCAGGTCGTCGTCCTTGAACGTCGTGTCCATCGCGAGGACGTGCCGCACGTACTGCTGGTTGTTGTCGAAGTCGGTGATGTTCCCGAGGGCGACGAGGGCGATGTAGAGGGCGAGGACCGCGGTGAGCACGGTGGAGGCGAGTAACAGGGTGCTGCGGGGGTTCTTGGTCATGGCAGCACTATCCCCAAGCCCGGAACCCCGCGAGTAGGTAGGGTCCGCGAACGTGATCTCTTCGAAGCGTTCCGGGCTCCCCTCCCGTGGCGGGGGAGCCCTTCGCGGCCGCCCGCCCGTGCCGCGCGGTGTGTGCCGGCTCGTGAACGTTTCCACACGGTTCCGGCCCTGACCGACCACTTCCGTTCGCATACAGTGCTGGACGTCGTACATACGGACAGTGCCGAGGGGGGGTCCAGGTGGGCGGGACAGCCGGCGCCGTCTGGGGGCGTGCCGAGCAGCAGGACTTCCGCAGCCGGGTGCGCGGGACGCTGCTCGGCGCGGCCGTCGGGGACGCCCTCGGCGCACCCGTCGCCGGGCTCGGCCTCGACGCGATCCGGGAGGCGCACGGCGCGGAGGGACTGTCCGACCTCGCCGCCGCCTACGGGAGGCGCGGTGCCGTCACCCACCTCACCCAGCTCACCCTGTTCTCCGTGGACGGGCTGATCCGCGCCCAGGTACGGCGGGACACCGGCGCCTGGCACCCGCCGACCGACCTGCACCGGGCCTACCGGCGCTGGGCCGCCACCCAGCGCGACTGGGGCCCCGACCTGCGGCGCAAGGACGACGGCTGGCTGGCCCACGAGGAGTGGCTGTACGTCCGCCGGGACCCGCCGCGTGCGCTGCTGCTCGGCCTCGGCGACGAGACGATGGGCACCCCCGAGTCGCCCAAGAACCCCGGCGAGCGCGGCCCCGAGGCGGCCGCCCGCTCGGCGCCGTTCGGGCTCCTGGTCGGCTGGGAGCCGCAGCTGGTCGCCCAGCTCGCCGTGGAGTGCGCGGCGCAGACCCACGGCCACCCCACCGGCTACCTGGCGGCGGGCGCGTACGCCGTGATCGTGCACGGGCTGGCGCGCGGTGAGAGCCTGGACGCCGCCGTGCAGCGGGCCCTGGCGCTGCTCGTCGCCCGGCCGGGACACGAGCCCGTGACGGACGCCCTGCAGCACGCCCTCGGCGCGGTACGGCAGGGGCTGCCGGTCCCGGACCGGGTGACCGGGCTGATCGGCGCGGGTACGGCGGAGGGCCTGGTCGCCGCCGCCGTGTACTGCGCCCTCGTCGGCGAGGACGTACGGCACGGGCTGCGGCTCGCCGTCAACCACGACGGCCCCTCGGCCGCGGCCGGCGCCCTGACCGGCGGCCTGCTCGGCGCCCTGCACGGCGAGACGGCCCTGCCCCCGGCCTGGCTGGCCGAACTGGAGGGCCGCCCGACCCTCCTGGAACTGGCCGACGACTTCGCCATGGAGATGACCCAGGGCCCCGCCCTGCACGGCCCGGCGGGCTCGTCCCCCGGGTGGCTGAGGCGGTACCCGCGGGCGTAGGCCCCACGAAGACCCCGGCGGCGACGGTCAGGTTTCGAGAAGCGCCGCCCCGTGGGCCGCGGCTAGCGTGGCAGCCATGGACATCAGCATTCACACCACCGTTCTCCCGCACGACGACCCGGAGGCGTCTGTCGCCTTCTACCGGGACGTCCTCGGCTTCGAGGTCCGCAAGGACGTCGGGAACGGCAAGATGCGCTGGATCACGGTCGGACCGGCCGGCCAGCCGGACGTCTCGCTGCTCCTGTCGCCGCCCGCCGTGGACCCCGGCATCACCGAGGCCGAGCGCCGCACCATCGCCGAGATGATGGCCAAGGGCACCTACGGGTGGCTCCTCCTTGCCACCGAGGACCTCGACGGCACCTTCGAGAAGGTGCGCGCCGGGCACGCCGAGATCGTCCAGGAGCCGACCGAGCAGCCGTACGGCGTCCGGGACTGCGCCTTCCGGGACCCGGCGGGCAACCAGATCCGCATCCAGGAACTGCGCTGACCGGGGCGGCCGGTGACCACGAACCGTGGCCACCGGCCGGACACCGGTCGTACGCCGTCCGGGCGGGGGCTCAGTCGCCCACCCGGCTGCGCCCCACCGCGTCGTCCACCCCGCCCGCGGGCGCCGGGACGGCGGCCGCCGCGCCGGAGGCGTCGCCGTCCCCGTCCGTGTTGACGCGCTCGATGATCGCCAGCCGCTCCGGGGTGTCCTCCGGCTTCAGGTAGCCGACCAGGATGTACAGGATCAGCGAGACCGCCAGCGGGACGGAGACCTGGTACTCCAGGGGCACCCCGCCGTCCACGTTCCAGTTGATCGGGTAGTTGACCAGCCAGAACGCGACCAGGCCCAGACCCCAGCTGGTGAGCGCCGCCGTCGGGCCCGAGCGGCGGAAGGGCCGCAGCAGACCGAGCATCATCGGGATCGCGATCGGGCCCATCAGCCCGGCGACCCACTTGATCACGACGGTGATGATGTCCTTGAACGTCGGCGAGTCGACCTGCGTCGCCACCGCCATCGAAAGACCGAGGAAGATCACCGTGGTCAGCCGGGCCGCCAGCAGCCCGGACCGCTGCCCCCAGCCGCGCGCCCGCTTCGACAGCACCGGCGCCACGTCACGGGTGAACACGGCCGCGATGGCGTTCGCGTCCGAGGAGCACATGGCCATGGTGTGCGAGAAGAAGCCGACGATGACCAGTCCGAGCAGCCCGTGCGGCAGCAGCTGCTCGGTCATCAGGGCGTAGGAGTCGGAACCGTCCGGCTTCTGCGACTCCACCAGCAGCGGCGACATCCACATCGGGAAGAACAGCACCAACGGCCAGACCAGCCACAGGATGGCCGACAGCCGCGCCGACCGCGTCGCCTCGCGGGCGTTCGCCGTCGCCATGTAGCGCTGGGCCTGGTTGAGCATGCCGCCGTTGTACTCGAAGAGCTTGATGAAGAGGAACGCCAGCAGGAACACCGTCCCGTACGGGCCGACCAGCGGTTTTCCATGGCCCTGGAGGGCGGGTTCGTCCCAGACGCCGAAGAAGCCGCCGTGGTCGCCGAGCTTCATGACGACGGCCACGAACATTGCGACGCCGGCCAGCAGCTGGATGATGAACTGGCCCAGCTCCGTCAGCGCGTCCGCCCACAGACCGCCGATCGTGCAGTAGATGCCCGTGATGACGCCGGTGATCAGGATGCCCTGGTTGAGCGTGATGCCGGTGAAGACCGACAGCAGCGTGGCGATGGCCGCCCACTTCGCGGCCACGTCCACGATCTTCAGCAGCATGCCGGACCAGGCCAGCGCCTGCTGGGTGGGCAGGTTGTACCGGTTCTTGAGGTACTCGAGCGGCGAGGCCACGTGCAGCCGTGAGCGCAGCCGGTTGATGCGCGGCGCGAACAGCTTGGAGCCGATGGCGACGCCGAGCGCGATCGGGAACGACCACGTCACGAAGGACGTGACGCCGTAGGTGTAGGCGATGCCCGCGTAGCCGGTGAACATCACCGCGCTGTAGCCGGACATGTGGTGCGAGATGCCGGACAGCCACCACGGCATCTTGCCGCCGGCCGTGAAGAAGTCGCTGACGTCGTCGACGCGTTTGTGCGACCAGACACCGATCGCCACCATGACGGCGAAGTAGCCGATGAGCACGGACCAGTCGAGACCGTTCATGTGCCCCCTTCCGGGGTCCGCCTTGTGAACTCCGCTCAGCTGGTTGGCACTTCGCACGAGCGGGGTAGGGGCGTGGCAGGCCGCGAAGTGCCCGCTCATCGTGGGTGCGACGACGCGGGCACGACAAGGAAGCGGAAGGTCAAGAGGGAGTAAAAAGGTTCGGCTTACTGACCTGCGTTCATCTACGTGAACATCGGCGGAGGAGGCCCGCGGCGGCCGGTCGGTCCGCTACCTCAGCTCGTCCGGACACGGAGTGCCCCGCTTCAGCCCGTACGGCGAGGCCAGCCGGTACGTGCCCGCCTCGGGGGCGACGAGCGTCGTCCACACGTCGCCGTCGGCGGTCTCCTCGGTCTCCGTCAGACACCCGTTGACGTTCTCGTACGTCTTCGGCGTGCCCTCCGGGGCGTCCTTGGAGGTCTCCGTCTCCTGGGGCGGCTCGAGCTTGTTGCCCTCGGCGTCGACGAGGCTCAGCCACGGCGAGTACGGCATCCGGATCAGGACGCGGCCGGGCCGCCGCACGTCGATCACCCACTCGTCCTGCTCGGCCCGCTGGACGACCGCGTCCGGCTCCGCCAGCGGCGTCGGATCGGTCACCTGGAACAGCTGCCAGTTGGCGTCGCCCCAGATCTGCTTCAGGTACGGCAGGCCGCGCTGCAGCAGCTCCCGCTCGCGCTTGCCGCCGTCGCCGTCCGGTTCGTCCTTGGGCAGCACCACGTAGTGCACCGCCCAGCGCTTCAGCCACTCGTGGTAGTTCGCCGAGTTGAGCGTGTCGTCGTAGAAGAGCGGGTTGCGCTCCATGTCCGCCTGGCGGGTCCAGCCCCGGGCCAGGTTCACGTACGGCGCGAGCGCCGAGGCCTCCCGGTGGGAGCGCGCCGGGACGGCCTCGACCCGGCCCTGCTCCGCGCCGACCTCCTGCAACTCGTTGACGAGCGGCGCCAGCTCGCGTGCCCAGGACGCGGCGGGCGTGGTGTGCACGATGTCGTCGGCCGACTTGAAGCCGATCCAGCCCACGAAGCCGACGATCGAGACCACCAGCGCGTACCACTTGCGCGACTTCACCGCCGTGAACGGCAGCGCCGCCACCAGCGCCACCCCGGCGAACAGCATCGGCAGACGCGTGATGTTGGAGCCGATCTGCGAGCTGATCAGCCAGACCAGCAGCACGGACAGGCCGTAGACCGCCGACGTGATCCGCACCGTCTTCCAGGTGCTCGGCACGAACCAGTAGATCAGGCCCGCGTACACGATCGGCAGCACCGCCGAGCCGAACCCCATCGGCTGCGTGCCGGAGAACGGGAACAGCACCGCCGACAGCGCGACGACCACGCTCGGCGCGACGCCCAGCGCCCAGGCACCCGGGCGGCGCTTCTGAAGGAACAGGGCGACCGCCACCAGTCCCACGAACAGGCCCGACACCGGCGAGGCCATGGTGGACAGCGCGGCCAGCGGCGCCGCGCACAGCCCCTTGGCCCAGCGCTCGTGCCGCCAGCGGTACGGCCAGCAGAACACGGCGGCGACCGCGCCCAGGCCGAACATCATGCCGAGCCCGAACGTCACCCGCCCCGACGCCGCGTTGCCCAGCAGCGCGAACAGGCCCGCCAGCGACGCCCACAGCGGATTGCGGACCACCCGGCTGCGGATCAGGATCATCGTCAGCAGCCCGGCCGACACCGTCCCCGCGATCATCATCGTGGTGCGCACGCCGAGCACCGACATCAGGTACGGCGAGATCACGCTGTACGACACCGGATGCATGCCGCCGTACCAGGCGAGGTTGTACGCCGAGTCCGGGTGCCGGCCGACGAACTCGGCCCACGCGTCCTGCGCCGCCAGGTCGCCGCCACTGTTCGCGAACGTGAAGAACCACGCTATGTGGAGCACCCCGGCCAGGGCGGTCACGGACAGCACCGGGTGGCGCAGCATGCGCTCGCGCAGGGCGAGGAAGGCGGCGTTCACCGCCGAGGGCGGCTTCTGCTCGGCAGGCCGTTGCCCGGCGGGACGGGGCTCACCGTCGTCCCTGCGCGGCGCGGGCACCCGTGGTCGCGGGCCGGCTCCCGAACCCGGATCGGCGTCGTCGGCGCGTGTCGGCTCCGCAGTGGCCACCTGAAGGCACTCCCCGTGTCCCGTCTTCTCCTTTGGGCCGTGTCCCGTTCCCGCGACCGGCGACTGCCCCGTTTGGCGACGCTAGCACGCGCCCGTGCACCGTTGCCTCCTCCCTTTCGCGGCCCCGCGGGAGGCCGCGGCGCCGCCGAGGACACGAAGGCCCCCGCGGCCGGGTGACCGCGGGGGCACGGGGCGTCGCTGCGGCCCGGACGGGCCGTCCGTCAGCCCACGCGGGTCAGCTTGTCCGACAGGGCCGGCTCGACGAGGTCGTCCCGCAGGGCCACCGGCACCTTGACCGCGCCGCTGGTGCCGCCGTCGCCGACGGTGAGCGTGCCGACCTTGGTCCCGGCCTTCGCCGTGTGGGGCACCTCGTCCGCCGTGAACGTCAGCTTCACGGTCAGCCCGGCCCAGCCGACGGCCTTGACGTCCTGCGTGGCGACGACCGGCGTACGGCCGCCGAGGCCGTCGTCGACGTACCCCACGACGCTGCCCTTCTTCAGGATCGTCGACGACTTCAGGGTGTCCTGCGCGGCCCGGATCAGCTTGTCGCTGGAGTCCAGCGCGGCACCGAGGATGGTGTTGTCCGCGCCGCCCGCCGGCTGGCGCACCACGGCACCGACGATGGTCCGGGTCTCGCCGCCGACCTCCTTCTTCGCCGCGAAGACGAGGTTGCCGAGGGCGGAGGTGGTGGTGCCGGTCTTGATGCCGACGACGTCGTTGTGGCCGACCAGGTGGTTCCAGTTGGAGTGGTTGACACCCTTGTAGTCGTCGTACGACATCATCGCGGCGACCTCGCGGAACGCGGGCTCCTTCATCGCCTCCTTGGCCAGCTTCACCTGGTCCACGGCCGTGCTCACCGTCGTGTTGTTCAGCCCCGACGGGTCGGTGTACGTGGTGTTGGTCATGCCGAGGTCCTTCGCGGCGGCGTTCATCTTCTCCACGAACGCCTTCTCGGACCCCGCGTCCCAGCGGGCGAGCAGCCGCGCCACGTTGTTCGCGGACGCGATCAGAATGGCCTTGAGGGCCTCGCGCTGGGAGATCGAGTCGCCCTCGTAGACGTGGACGGTCGACTCGTCACCCGCCTCCGACTGCTCCTCCGCCGCCCCGTCGATCTTGATCTTCGGCCCCTCGGCGCCGCTCTTGAGCGAGTGGTCGCGCAGGATGACGTACGCGGTCATGACCTTGGCCACGCTCGCGATCGGCACCGGCTTCTGGTCGCCGGACGAGCCGAAGGAGCCGATGCCCTGCACGTCGAGCGCGGCCTGCCCGCTGGACGGCCAGGGGATCTCCGGCTTGCCGCCGTCGAACGTGAAGCTGTCCTGCGCCGTGAGGTCGAGGGTGGGCGCGGGCAGCGGGCGCATCGACTGCACGACGCCGAAGACGATCAGCAGCAGGATGACCAGCGGCGTCCAGATCTTGACCCGGCGCACCGTCGTGCGCAGCGGCGTCTCCGGCGGCGGCGGGGTGTTCGTCAGCTCCGCCAGCAGGTCGAGCGGCGGCTTGGGCGGCAGCGGCTGCTGGGTGGTCCGGTCGGGCCCGACGTGCGGCACGGCCGTGGTGGTGCCGGGACGGGGCGCCTGGGACGCCTTGGGGGCGTCGGCGGGGGGCGTCTGGCCCGGCGGGGGCTTGCGGGTCGCCGGGTCGTCCGGGTTCCGCAGCGCCACGAACTTGCTGGTCCGCTCGGCGTCGTCGCCCGGTCCGGCCTTCCCGGCCTTCCCGGCCTTCTTGGCCGCGGCGGCGGCATCGCCCAGCTTCAGCATGGTCGTCGGCTGGTCCACGGCGGGCCGCGGCGCCTTGAACACAGCAGTGGGCTGATCAACCGGCGCCTCACCGTCACCGTCACCGCCGGTGTCGCCGTCGTCGCCGCTGTCGTCCCGCCCGGACCCGGCCTCCGGGTCCGCTTCCGCGACCGGCTTCGGGTCCGGGGCCGGGCCCGAGCCGGAGCCTGTGCCCGAGTCGGACACGGCGTCCGAGCCCGAGGCTTCCTCCGTGCCCGTGCCGACGCCCGCGCCCGAGCCGGAGTCTGCCTCCTGGCCGGATGCGGGGCGGGAAGCCGCGCCCGGGCCTGCGTCTGTGCCGGCACTTGCCTCGGGGCGGGGAGCCGAGCCGGACCCGGAAGATGTGCCGGTGCCGGTGTTGGAGCCCGAGCCCGTGCCCGGGTCTGCGTCTGAAGCGGAGCCGTGGCCCAATGCCATGCCCGAGCCGGAGCCCGAGGCCGTGTCGGAGCTCGTGTCCGGGTCTGCGCCTGCGTCCGCGTGGGACCCGGAAGCCGAGCCGGACCCGGAAGCCGTGCCCGTGCCGGAGCCCGTGCCCGCGTCGGAGCCGGTGCCCGAGGCCGGGTCGGAGTCCGTGTCCGGGGTCGCGTCCGGGTCGGGAGCCGAGCCGGAGGCGGTGGCCGTGTCGCCGTCGGAGTCCTTGGCCGAGTCCGTGTCGGCGGTGCCGTCGGGGGCCTCGGGCCTCTCGTCGGCCTGTGGGGCGTCCTTGGCGCCCTCGGCGGTCTGCTGCTTGCCGCCGGGCTCGTCGTCGTCCCGGGACGGCTCCTCCGCGTCCTGGGGGTCTTCGAGCCGTGCGTTGGCGGCGGCGCGCTCGTCCGCCGTGGCCACCCAGGCCGCGACGGCGTCCCGGAGCCGGCCGTCGTTGCCGGGGGCGGGCGCCACGCGGTCGCCCCCGGACTCCTCGGACGCGTCCGACGACGTGTCGGCCGCCTCGGGCGTCCCGTCGCCGCCGCCGGAGGCCTCCGCCTCCGTCTCGCGGACCGACAGCACGCGGGTCGCCGTGTCGACGCCGCCAGGGGACCCGGCGCCGGACCCCGCGGAGCGCTTCGCGTCCTCCCGTGCCACCGCCAGCCGCGGATCACTCCGCTCGCTCGCCTCGGTCCTGGCTTCGGGAACCGGACCCGCGCTCCCCGACGTCGGTTCTTCCGACGACTCGCGCTGCTTCGACCTGTCGGGGGACTCGCCCGCCACCGATGCCTCCTCCATGCGCCGCACGTCCTGTGCGCGCTACCGAACCCGTACCGAAACCATTTACCAGTGTCCTGTGTACGGGTGGAACCCACGCGGTAGACGAGAACGACATACCTACTGGTTCCACTACGAAGCGGTCACGCACCCTCGACAGACCAATGTGAGAGGGGTCACCCTGTCTGTCATCCACGCGGGGAGGCATGGATGGGCAGGAGCCGCAGAACACTTCCGGAGGAGCTTCTGCTGCTGGCGTTGGACCCGACCACGGGTACCACCGCACAGCCGCAGTCGCTCGACCTCGGTCTGGCCGGAGCACAGCTGGTGGAGCTGGCGCTGGCCGGACGGATAGCCCCAGACGGGGATCGTATCGCCGTGGTGGCCCCACGGCCGACAGGAGATCCAACACTGGACTGCGCGTTGGAGTTGCTGCGAAGGCGTGGCGCTCCCGTACGGGCGGTCAACTGGATTGGCGGGCCCCGCCTGGGGCTGCGCCAGACCTACCTCTCGCATCTGGAGCGATGCGGCATGGTGCATGCCGTGGAGGGCCAGATGTGCGGGGTGCTGCCGACGACTCGCTACCAGGCGACGGACACGGCGATCAGCAGGGAGATCAAGGCCCGGCTGGACTCGGCGATCCGCACCGGCGTCCCGCCGGACCCGCGGACCGCTGCGCTCGCCGCGCTGGCCCACGCGGTCGGACTCGGCAAGCACCTCTATCCGGGCAACGAAGGACGCTCGTCGCGGTCCCGGCTGCGGGACCTCATCAGGCACGACCCCATGGGCGGCTTGGTGGCGCACGCGGTGATGGACGTCCAGAACGGCGCTGCGGCACAGCCACGCCGCAGTCCGGCCCCGGCCGGCCGCCAGGCCCCGGGACCGGGGGGCAGGCCCGCCCCGGAACCCGCCCGCGGTGTTCCGGCGCAACCGCGCCACGGATCCATGGCGCGAGCGGTGGCCCACTAGCCACTGGTCCGAAGACCGCACCACAGCACCGCATCACAGCACGACCGCACCACAGCACCGCCGCACCGCCAGTCCCCAAGCCCGGTCACGGGAGCCGCAGGTCCGCGCGGGGCGGCGGAACGATTCGCATGTCCGGCCCACCCGGACCGCGGAAAGGTTCCGCCACCCCGCGCGGCCGCATGTGAGGGTGGCGTTCCGAACTGGCGTGTACGCGGCGCATATCGACCGTTTCCCAGCGGTAGAAAGCACCTTGGTGGCAGTCTGCTCAGCAGCAGATACACAAAGTGGCAAGGATGAGTCACGCAGCCGGAGGTGCACGTCCCGTGGCGTCGAGTGTCAATCCCACCGTAAGGCGGCGTCGGCTGGGCCAGGAGCTGCGCCGGCTCCGTGAGCTCAAGGGCATGACGGCCGAGGAGGTCGCCGAGCGGCTGCTGGTCTCGCAGTCGAAGATCAGCCGCCTGGAGAACGGCCGGCGCAGCATCAGCCAGCGGGACGTCCGCGACCTGTGCGGGGTGTACGAGGTCGAGGACCAGCGGATCGTCGACTCGCTGATGCAGATGGCGAAGGACTCGCGCCAGCAGGGCTGGTGGCACGCCTTCGGGGACATCCCGTACAGCGTCTACATCGGCCTGGAGACCGATGCGGAGTCGCTGCGGACCTACGAACCCCAGATCATCACCGGCCTGTTGCAGACCCGGCCCTACGCCGAGGCCCTCATCCAGGGCGCGTTGCCCGAGACGTCGGTCGCCGACGTGGAGAAACGGGTGCAGGTCCGCATACGGCGGCAGGAGCGCATCTCCGCCGACCACAACCCGCTGCGGCTGTGGGTGGTCCTCGACGAGGCGTGCCTGCACCGGGTGGTGGGCGGCAGGCAGGTGATGCGGGAGCAGCTGGAGCACGTCGCCGAGATGTCCCAGCTGCCGCACATCACCGTGCAGGTGCTGCCCTTCGACGTCGGGGCGCACCCCGGCATCAACGGCCAGTACTCCATCCTGGAGTTCGCCGACACGGCCGACTCCAGCGTGGTGTACATCGAGGGCGTGACCAGCGACCTGTACCTGGAGAAGGCGCCGGACGTGCAGAAGTACACGGTGATGTACGAGCACCTGCGGGCCCAGGCCCTGAACGTGGAGCAGTCGCGGCAGCGCATCGAGGACGTGGCGAAGGAATACGCGCGCCTGAGCCGCTGAAGCCCGAGAAGCCGGGCGAACGCGGAGAGTACACCCCTGCCACGATGTACCGGAAGACTCATCTGGAATATGCCACCCGGTCGAGTGAATGGCTGCTCCGTGCGGGAGGGCCAGCGAGTAGCGTCGATCACGCCAAAGATCAAACGTCATTGGCGTAAACCACACTCGCGACTCGCCATCGGAGCAGACATGGCAATTCTTCAGGGCGCCCAGGAATCGTGGACCAAGTCCTCCTACTCCGGAGGGAACGGCGCGTGCGTCGAGGTCCGGTCACCGGTCGTGGCGGCGCTCGCCGTCCGTGACTCCAAAGTGACCGGCGGCCCGGTCCTCGCGTTCCCCGCCGACGCGTGGACCGCCTTCGTGACGTCGGTCAAGGAGTAGCGCGCCACGCAACACCCGCCGGGACCACCGGCGGAGCCCTCTCGACCAGTTCGCCGACCTTGCCGAGAGGGCGCCCGCCGGCCGGCTCAGCTCAGCTCACCGGGAACGCCACGTCGCACACCGGGTCCTCGGGACCCGCGGCCTCCCAGTCGGCGAAGTACACCTCGCGACACGGCCCCGCCACCGTCAGCCCCCGCGCGGCGATCCACTCCTCCACCGCCCCGAAGGCGGCCAGGATCTGCGGGTACGCCACCTGCGCCTTGGTGATCCGGGTGTAGGCCAGCCGCCCGGCCGGCTCCACCCGCACCCGCGTCTGCCGGGCCCGCCCCCGCCCCTCGCTCCAGGCCCGCGCCGCCGCCTCGTCGGCGACCGGCACGCAGGACTCGGCCGGGCCGTCGCTCTCCATCGACACGTCCGAGTGGTAGACGACGTACGGCGCCGCCGTCACGCCCCCGCAGCCCCGGGCCGCCTCCTCCAGGCGGCCCAGCGAGGCACCGATCCACGCGGGCAGCTCACTCGCCAGCGTGTGCCGGGTCTCGCTGATCACCACCTGCTCGGGCACGTCCACCGTCTCGACCGCGAACTTTCCGTACACGTCGGAATCCCTTCCCGTCAGCCGTCCACGGAGGTACGCGACGAGCGTGCGCTGCCCGGCCAGCCGGGCCTCCACGTCCGCCCAGTAGACGTCGAGCAGACCGGCCGCCCGGTCGCCGTCCGCGCCGACCACCTCTGCGATCCGCGCGAGCGGCATGTCCAGTCGGCGCAGCAGGGCCACGAGCCGGGCGCGTTCGGCCTGCCCGGCGCGGTAGTAGCGGTAGCCGGTGGCCTCGTCCACGTGGGCGGGGGCCAGCAGGCCCAGCCGGTCGTACAGCCGCAGGGCCTTGGCCGACAGCCGGGCCCGCGTGGCGAACGCGCCGATGGTCAGCAACTCGTCGTCGCCCACCTCGTCCACGCCGCCGCCCACGTAGTCGTCCGCGTAGTCGTCCACGCCGTCATCCTCCGTCGCCGGGCGGCCGTTCCGCCCGGCGACGGAGACGCTGGGCCTTCCCCCAGGGGCAAGGTCAACCGGCGAGGCGTTCCTCGACGGCCGCCACGACCTCGGCCGCCTCCGGCTCGGTCTGCGGCGAGAAGCGGGCGGCGACCTTGCCGTCCCGCCCGATCAGGAACTTCTCGAAGTTCCAGCGGATGTCGCCGCTGTGGCCCTCGGCGTCCGAGAAGCCGGTCAGCCGGTCGTACAGCGGGTGCCGGCCCGCCCCGTTGACCTCGATCTTCTCGGTCATCGGGAAGGTGACCCCGTACGTCGCCGAGCAGAACTCGGCGATCTCGTCGGCGCTGCCCGGCTCCTGGCCCATGAACTGGTTGCAGGGCACGCCCAGCACGGTGAACCCCTGCTCGGCGTACCGCTCGTGCAGCCGCTCCAGGCCGGAGTACTGCGGGGTCAGTCCGCACTTGGAGGCCACGTTGACCACCAGCACGACCCGGCCGGCGTACTGGGAGAGGTCCGCGGCCCCGCCCTGGAGGGCGCCGATCTCGACGTCGAGGGGGAGGCTGTCGTCGTTCCGCGTGTTCGGTGAGGTCGTCATGCACCGGATGCTAGTCCGGCACCCCACCGCCCCCGCCGCCCGCCTCGACGAGCACCTCACCGGCCGGTGTCCGCGAGTACAGCACCGAGCGGCCCGCGCGCCGCCGCTCCACCAGACCCGCGTCGAGGAGCACCCGCAGATGCCGTCCGACCGAGCCGAGGCCCTGCCCGGTCACACCGACCAGCTGGCTGGTGCTCATCGGGGTGCCTAGCAGCGTCAGCACGCCCGCGCGGGCCGGGCCGAGCAGCGCGCCGAGGGCGGCGGGCGCGCGCCGGGCACCGTCGTCCGCGAGGGCGCCCGCGCACGGGTAGACCATCGCGTACCGCTCGGGCTCCTCCCACGCCACCCAGCCGTGCCGCTGCGGGGTGATCGGGACGAGGATCAGCTCCGCCCCGGACAGCTCGCGCGGCGGGTACGGGTTCAGGTTGATCTGGAGCCGGTTGTCGCCCAGCCAGCGGGTGCCGGGCCGCAGCGCGTCCAGCACCGTCGCCCAGCCGCCCCGGCTCACCTGCGCGGTCCGCGCGACGACGTCGGCCTCCAGGACCCGGCGGCGCCGGTCCCAGTCCGGCCGTACCGCCTCGTCCCAGACCTGCTCGAGGAGCGCGGCGGCCCGCTCCGGCAGGTCGTCGCGGTCCAGGGCGGCCGGCAGCGGGCCTCCGACGGAGACGGACAGGCCGGCGCGGGCCTCGTCGGGGCGGGCCGCCCGGATCCGGGCCACGCCCTCCTCGAAGCTGAGGCCCTCGACCGGCGCGGGGGTGAGGAAGTCGGCGTTCCATCCCCGGCCGAGACCCGCGTCGACGAGCAGCGCGGTCACCGGGTCGGCCGCCATCCGGCGCAGATGGGCGGGCCGGTGGGCGTCGAGCCACGCCCGTTCGCCGGGATGCCCGGCCACCCCGGCGTGCAGCAGCTTCAGGCAGGCGAGGGCCTCGTCGAGCGGCGAGACGACGAAACGGCTGCGGGCGAGCGTGTCGGCGTTGACCTCCCACCAGCCCATGCGGTCCCCTCCCCTGCCACCTTTCGCGTCCGGGCGAAACATTAACGGCCGGTCCGACGTCCACCCCACACTCCCCGCATGCCAGACACGAGCCGCAGAAGCTACGCGGACCTCTTCCGCACCCCCGAGTTCAGCCCCCTCTTCCTCTCCTCCGCCGCCAACGTGGCCGCCCAGACCGTGAGCGGCCTCGCCCTCGGCACCCTGGTCTTCCGGGCGACGAACTCGCCGCTGCTCTCCGCGGTCAGCATGTTCGGCCCGGCGCTCGCCCAGGTGCTGGGCGCCACCTTCTTTCTCTCCGCCGCCGACCGGCTGCCACCGCGGGCGACGCTGGCGGGGCTCTCGCTGGCCTTCACCGTCACCACCGCGGCTCTCGCGCTGCCCGGCCTGCCAGTGTGGGCGATGCTCGCCATCGTCCTCGTGAAGGGCCTGATCGCCTCCGTCGGCGGCGGGGTCCGCTGGGGGCTGCTGACCGAGATCCTGTCCAAGGACGGGTATCTGACGGGGCGTTCACTCTTCAACATGATGCACGGCCTCCTGCAGATCGTCGGGTACGCGGTCGGCGGTGTCCTGGTGGCGGTGCTGTCACCACGCCTGTGCCTGCTGCTCGCGGCCGGTCTGTACGCCACGGCCGCCGGCCTCGCCCTCCGGCTGAGCCGCCGCCCGCCGCGCACCGCCGGCCGCCCCTCGGTACGGGCCACCTGGCACACCAACTCCCTGCTGTGGTCCGCCCGCCCGCGCCGCCACCTCTACCTGGCCCTGTGGATCCCCAACGGCCTCGTCGTCGGCTGCGAGTCCCTGTACGTCTCCTACGACCCCCGGGGCGCGGGCACGCTGTTCGCCTGTGCCGCGCTGGGCATGCTGGCCGGGGACCTGACGGTCGGCCGGCTGCTCCCGGCCCGGCTGCGTCCGCGCCTCGGCGTTCCCCTCCTGGCGCTGCTGGCCACGCCGTACCTCGTCCTCTTCCTGCGCCCGCCGCTGCCGCTGACGGCCGTCCTGGTCGCCGTGGCCTCCGTGGGCTTCGGCGCGACTCTGGTGCAGCAGGAGCGCCTGATCGCCGTGACCCCCGACGAACTCTCCGGGCACGCCCTCGGACTGCACTCCTCCGGGATGCTCACCATGCAGGGCGTCGCCGCGACCCTGGCCGGCACGGTGGCCCAGTTCACCTCACCGGCGACGGCCATGTCGGTGATGGCGCTCGCCTCGCTCGCGGTGACGCTCACACTGACGGTCGCGAGCCGGCGGGACGCGCCCGACGGCGGGTTGCTGCCGACCCGGGCGGCTGCTACCCGCTCGCCGAGCGCACCCACCTCCTGAAGGACCCCGACGTCCACCGCGCCCTGGAAGCCCTGCGCGGGGACCCGGTACGGCACGCGGCGGGACCCCACCACGACGACGCGGCGATGCTGCTGCGCCACCAGGCAGGGGACGGCGGCGCCCCGAGGGTCCCGAGCCCCGGACCACCCCGGCGTGACGGTGCTCAGGCGTGGCGCGCACCGGCCGACGCCATGCCGAGCCAGGTGTGCGGGTTGCCCTCCCAGCACCAGCCGAGCTTCGGGGCGCGCTTGCTGATCCAGAGCGCCGGGACCCGGCGGTCGCCGCACCGTGAACCGCCCAGCGAGAAGCACTTGTTCTTGACCAGGACCTCCGGCACGTGGGTCAGCAGGGCGATGCCCTCCTCGACGGTGAGCGGCGTCCGCCCCCGCTCGGCGACCGTGGCCAGCGCGTCACCCGGCACGACCCCGCAGAACTCCTCCCCGCGCTCGACGTCGAACAGCAGGTGGACACCGTCCGGTCCGGGCGGCCGGGTCGACTCGGTGGCGACGAACCGTTCCAGGGAGCCCGGTTCGAAGCTGTGGTCGACGAAGCCGGGCAGTCGGCCGCCGTGCAGCGTGGTCAGCGCCATGGTCCGTTCGACCGGGGCGAGTTCGCGTCCGACGACCAGGACGAAGGGAATCCGGCCGGTGACGGCGGGCTCGTGGCCGCCGGACCCCGCCGGCCCCGCGTACGCCGAGGAGTCCGTGCGGGCCACGGCCTCGGCGCGCAGCGGCGCCACCAGTTCGGCGAACCGGTCGGGGGTGCGGCCGGACAGCGCCGGGTAGTCGAGCGCGATCAGGCCGGCGACCTGCCGGTCGAACTCGGCGGCGGCGTCGAAGGCGGGGGAGTGCGTCGAGTCGGTCAAGCGGGTGCTTCCTTCCGTGGGGCCTTCAGTGGGGTGCTGCGTCGGGTGTTTCGTGCGGCCCTCCGCGCGGCTTCCTCTGGGACGTCCGGTGGTCAGGGGCGCTCCTTCGCCGCGACGGCCTCGATCTCGGCCGGAGTGCCCGACATGATCGTCCGTACGTGGCGGGTGACCAGCTCGACCGGCCAGTCCCACCACGCGGCCCGCCGCAGCCGCGCGACGTCCTCGGCGTCGTACCGGGTACGGATCGGCCGGGCCGGGCTGCCGCCGACCACGGTGTACGGCGGTACGTCGGCGGTGACCAGCGACCCGGCGGCGATGATCGCGCCGTCGCCGATGCGCACGCCGGGCATGACGGTGGCGCCGTAGCCGAACCACACGTCGTTGCCGACGACGGTGTCGCCGCGGCTGGGCATGCCGGTGACCAGATCGAGCGTGGCCTCGCCCCAGGCGCCGCCGAACATGGTGAAGGGGAACGTCGACACGCCCATGGTGGGATGCTCGGCGCCGGCCATCAGGAACCGGGTGCCGGTGGCGATCGCGCAGTACTTGCCGATGATCAGCCGCTCCGGGCCGTAGGCGTAGAGCACGTTGCGGGTCTCGAAGGCGGTGGCGTCGTCGGGATCGTCGTAGTAGGTGAAGTCGCCCACCTGGATGCGCTCGTCCGTGACGAGCGGCTTGAGGAGGACGACGCGCGGGTGCTGCGCGAGGGGGTGCAGCACGCCGGGGTCGGGGACGGCATCCGGAGCGGGCGCGGGACCGGTCAGGACGGGACCTCGATTCTGGCCAGGGAGCCGGTTTCCAGGGCGCACCACAGGGCGCCGCCGTGCGCGGCGATGCCGTGCGGTTCGCTGTCGGCACGGGAGAGCGCGTACGAGGCGATGCGGCCGTCGACGGTGATCCGGCCGACCCGGCCGCTGCCCCACTCGGTGAACCACAGCGCCCCGTCGGGCCCCGCCGTCACCGCGTGCGGCTTGGCCCCGGGGTCGGGGAGCGGGTACTCGGTGATGTCTCCGGCCACGGTGATCCGGCCGATCCGCCCGGCGCCGATCTCGGTGAACCACAGGGCGCCGTCGGGCCCCGCGGCGATGCCCACCGGCGCGGCGCCCTGCGTCGGCAGCGGGTACGCGGTGCCGTGGCCGTCGGTGGTCAGCCGCCCGACGGCGTTGCCCTGGTTGAGGGTGAACCACAGGGCGCCGTCCGGCCCGGTGGTGAGGGCGGACGGGAAGGCGCCGGGCGCCGCGTACTCGGTGACGTCGCCCTCCACCGTGACGCGGCCGACGCGGTCGGCCGAGGAGAGCGTGAACCACATGGCCCCGTCCGGCCCGGCCGTGATCCCGAACGGCCCGCCCCCGGGCGTGAGGGGCGCGAAGGAGGAGTAGTCGCCGTCCGGGGTGATCCGGCCGATGCGGTGCGTCCGGTACTCGGTGAACCACAGGGCGCCGTCGGGTCCGGGCGCGATCACGGTCGGCCCGTCGCCGACCGGGTGGACGGTGACCCGCCCGTCGTCCGGGTCTCTGCGGGCGACGGCGCCCCGGTGGACGAGCGTGAACCACAGGGCGCCGTCCGGACCCTCGGCGAGCGCGTAGGGGCCGGCGTCCGCGTCGCTCACGGTGAACTCGCGTACGGAGTCGGTGCTGTCGTACCTCTCGTTGAATTCATTCATCGAGGGTAAGTTTACGCAAGGGCTACTCTGACCGTCAACATAAAAATACTACCGAGGTAAGATTCGCCCATGGACCCGAACGACGCACCGGTGCTGGGCCTGCGCGAGGCCAAGAAGCGCGAGACGCGGCAGCTGATCTCCGACCACGCCACCAGGCTCTTCATCGAGCGCGGCTTCGAGCAGACGACGATCGCCGAGATCGCCGACGCCGCACGGGTCGCCAAGAAGACGGTGACGAACTACTTCCCGCGCAAGGAGGACCTGGCCCTGGACCACCAGGACGAGTTCGTCGCCGCCCTGGCCACCACCGTGACGGCGCGCGGAACCGACGAGACCCCCCTGACGGCCCTGCGCCGCGCCTTCCTGGCGGCCGTGGCGGCCCAGGACCCGGTCGCGGGCTTCGCCGGCCGGGCCTTCACCCGCATGATCGCCGACAGCCCCACGCTCACCTCGTGCCTGCGCGGCCTCCACGACCGGCGGGAGGAGGCGCTGACCGCGGCCCTGGCCGACGCGACGGACGCCCCGCCCGACGACATCACCCCCCGCACGGCCGCGGCCCTGCTGGGCGGCGTCCACCGCGTCCTGTTCACCCGCATCCAGGAACTGACCCTGGCGGGGCGCACCAACCCGGAGATCGCCGAGGTGCTGGCACGGGAGGCCCCCCGCGCCTTCGACCTGTTGACCCCGGCCCTCGCGGAGTACGGACGCCCGGCGTAGGGGTGTCGTACGGGCCGTGCGGGCGCGGTCCGGCGTGCGGATGCGCGGCCACCGGGGCGGACGCAGACTGGCCGGGTGAGCCGAACGCACACGAAGCGGGACGGGCGCACGCCCGGTGCCGGACGCCGCGCCCCCTCCCAGTCACTGGCCCTCGCCGCCATGATGTTCACGGTGGCGATGACGTTCATCGACCAGACGATCGTCTCGATCGCGGCCCCCGACATCGTCTCCGAACTCGGCCTGTCGGCCACGGGCATGCAGTGGGTGATCAACGCCTACCTGCTGGCCCTGGCAGCCTTCTTCGCCCTGGGCGGACGTCTGGCGGACCTGTGGGGCCCACGCCGCGTGGTCGTACTCGGCACCCTGGTCTTCGTCCTCTCCTCGGTCCTGTGCGGCTGCGTACCCTCCGGCGACTACGCGCTGACCTGGCTCATCGTCTTCCGCGCCGTCCAGGGCCTGGGCGCCGCGCTGCTCTTCCCGGCCGCGCTCGCCGTGGTCGTCGCGGTGTTCCCCGTCGAGCGCCGGGGCCGCGCGCTCGCCCTCTTCTTCGGCCTCACCGGCGCCCTGACCGCCGTGGGACCGCTGCTCGGCGGCTGGCTCACCGCGTGGACCTGGCGGGCGATCTTCTGGGTCAACGTCCCCGTGGCGATCGCGGCGCTGGTGCTGACCGCGCTGGCCGGCATCCCCGACCGCCGGCGCGACGAGTCGCTGGACGTGCGCGGCGCCCTCCTGATCGTCGCCGGCATGGGCCTGAGCGTGCTCGGCTTCCAGCAGTCGGCGGCCTGGGGCTGGGACAACGCGGCGACCTGGGCCTGCATCGCGGGCGGCCTGGCGATCCTCTACGCCTTCTGCCGCTACGAACTGCGCACCCGCCACCCCCTGGTCAACCTCGCGGTCTTCCGCGACCGCGCCTTCACCGTGGACGCGCTGGTGCTCTTCTTCGCCATGCTGGCGTTCGTCCCGCTGTTCTTCTTCGCCTCGGTCTACGCCCAGGTCTCGCTCAGCGCCTCGCCCAACCAGGCCGCCCTGTACCTGCTGTACTTCTTCGCGGGGTTCGCCCTCGCCTCCCAGTGGGGCGGCCGCATCCTCGACAAGCGGGGCGCCGGGCCCGCGATGCGCATCGGCTGCGCCCTCGGCGCCATCGGCTTCGCCCTGTGGGCCGGCAAACTCACCGACCTGTCCATGCACGACCAGTGGCCGTACGCCGCCCTCGCCGGCGCGGGCATCGGCTTCGTCCTCGCCCCCGCGTCGACGGACGCCGTCAACCGCTCGATCAACTCCTCGTACGGCGAGGTCACCGGCATCACCCAGACCGTCCGCAACTACGCCGCCAGCGTCGGCCTGGCCGTCTTCGGCACCCTGTTGACGCACTCCATGACCGACCGGGTCGAGGAGACCCTCGGCGCACGCGGAGTACCGCCCGACGCCCGGCACTCCATGGCCCGGGACGTCACGGAGGCGATCACCGGCAACGCGGACGCCCGCACCCCGACGGGCGACGGCCCGGCCCAGACGGCCATGCGGGACGCGATGTCCGCCGTCCGCCTCGACTTCGCCGAGGCCAACCAGTGGGTCTTCTACGGCATGGCAGTCGCCCTCGCGGCCGGCTACGTCTGCGCGCTGCGGCACCCGGGCGGCCGGGTGGCCGGGGCGGACTCCGCTGCCAACGATTCCGGTGCGCGCCCGGCGGCCCCCGACGGCCCGTTCAACGGTCCTGCCGGCGACGCGAGTTGAGGCGGGCGGCCTGGCGCGTGAGGTGGTCGCGTTCGGCGAGGTCGGGCGCCTTGTGGGCCGCCTCGGCGTACAGCCGCGCCGCCGTGTCCAGGTCGCCGTCGCGCTCGTGCAGGTACGCCGCCACCGCGGTGTGGCGGGGCAGCGCGTCGTCCAGCGCGGCGAGCGCCGCCAGTCCGGCGCGCGGGCCGTCGGCCTCCCCGACGGCGACGGCGCGGTTGAGCCGGACGACGGGGTTGTCGGTGAGGCGCGCGAGCTCGTCGTACCACTCCACGATCTGCACCCAGTCGGTCTCCCCGGCGGTGGGCGCGTCGGCGTGCAGGGCGGCGATGGCGGCCTGGGCCTGGAACTCGCCCAGCCGGTCCCGGGCGAGCGCCGCCTGCAGGATCCGTACGCCCTCGGCGATGGACGCGGTGTCCCACCGGCCGCGGTCCTGCTCGGCGAGCGGCACCAGACTGCCGTCGGGCGCGGTCCGGGCGGCCCGCCGCGCGTGGTGGAGCAGCATCAGCGCCAGCAGCCCCGCCACCTCCGGGTGGTCGACCGAGGCCGCGAGCTGCCGGGTGAGCCGGATCGCCTCGGCGGCGAGGTCGACGTCACCGGAGTAGCCCTCATTGAAGACGAGGTAGAGGACGCGCAGCACGGTGGCGACATCGCCGGGCCGGTCGAACCGGACGCCGGAGACGGTGCGCTTGGCCCGGCTGATCCGCTGCGCCATGGTCGCCTCGGGCACCAGGTACGCCTGGGCGATCTGCCGGGTGGTCAGCCCGCCGACCGCGCGCAGGGTGAGCGCGACGGCAGAGGACGGCGTCAGCGAGGGGTGCGCGCACAGGAAGTAGAGCTGGAGCGTGTCGTCCACGTCGGGCGCCGGGCCGGGCACCGGCTCCTCCTCGACGCGGTCCTCGCGCCGACGGCGGGCGGTGTCGGCGCGGGCCGCGTCGAGGAACCGCCGCCAGGCCACGGTGACCAGCCACCCCTTGGGGTCCCGCGGCGGATCGTCCGGCCATCCGCGGACCGCCTCGACCAGCGCCTCCTGGACCGCGTCCTCGGCCGCCGCGAAGTCGGCTCCGCGGCGGACGAGGACGGTCAGCACGCTGGGCGTGAGGCTCCTGATCAGGGCCTCGTCCATCGGTGGTCTACTCCGTGACGGTGGAGTGCGCGCCCATGAACGGACGCAGCTCCAGCCACTCGTGGATCGGCTTCCCGCCCGCGCCCGGGGCGGCGGACAGCTCCCCGGCCAGCTCGACGGCGCGCTCGTAGCTGTCGACGTCGATCACCATCCAGCCGGCGATGAGGTCCTTGGTCTCGGCGAACGGCCCGTCGGTGACCGGCGGCCTGCCCTCGCCGTCGTACCGGACCCACGCCCCCTCGGGGGCGAGCGCCTGCCCCTCGACGTACTCGCCCGTCTTCTCGAGCCGGTCCGCGAAGTCCTGCATGTACTGCACGTGGGCGGAGATCTCCTCCGGCGTCCACTGGTCCATCGGCACGCCGTTGACCGCCTCCGGGGCGCCGCGGTAGTGCTTGAGCAGCAGGTACTTGGCCATGATCGTCTCCTAGGTGCTGATGCGGCCCATTGTGGCCTCGTTCACCCCTGGGACGGAGCGGGACGCGCGTTCTCGACACGGCGGGACGGCCGGACGGAATTTTTTTCCGGAACTTCCTCAGCCTTCTTCCGGGACGGGTGCCGAGATCTCCCTCAGCACCCCTTCCACGCCGTGCAGGAAGGTCTCGGAGACCAGCTCCGGATCGAAGAGGCACCCGGCGGCCATCGCACCGTCCCGGAGCATGACGAGGTGCCGCCCGGCGGCGTCGGCGGGCACGTCGCGGTCGCGGTCACTGCTGTCGCTGTCGCTGTCGCCGACCCGTGCCAGCAGCTCCGTGACGGTCTCCAGGAACCACTGCCGGTGGGCCAGTACCGCTCGGTGCACCGGGTGGGCGGGGTCGGGGTACTCGGCCACGGCGTTGAGGAAGGCGCAGCCGCGGAAACCGGGAGACCGGATCCCGTCGACGATGGACCGGGCGACGGCCCGGACCCGCCCGACGGCCGACGGAGTACTGCCCACGGCCGCGGCCACCTGCCCCCGGATGCCCTGGTCGGCCTGGTCGAGGTAGGCGAGGACGAGGTCCTCCTTGCCCGAGAAGTGCCGGTACAGCGTGGCCCGGGTGACCTGCGCCTCTGCGGTGATCCGGTCGATGCCGACGGAGTGGATCCCCTCGGCGTAGAAGATCTTCGTGGCCGTGCCGAGCAGGCGGGCGCGCGCTGCGGAGGTGGGGCGGGCTTCTGCGCTCGGACTCATGCGGCCACCGTACCAAGGTGGCGAGGTAGAACGTTCGGTCTTGACAGCGGTGGCGGGGAGGCCGTTGACTGCGTGAAGAGACCGAACGTTCTACCTCATTGCAACTCTCCGTGCACGCCTCACGAAAGGCCCCACTCGTGGACACCGTTGTCGCCGCTCCGCCCGCCAGCGTCCCCGTCACCCTCCGGAAGCTGTACTTCCTCCGCTTCGCGTTCGCCGCCGTATGGGCCGCCCTGCTCTTCACCACCGCCGACGAGCTGGGCCCGCTGAGCACGGCACTGCTGCTGGTCTACCCGCTGTTCGACGTGGCGGCCGCGGTCGTCGACGTCCGGTCGGCGAAGGCCAACGGCGGCCCGGTCACCCTCCTGTACGCGAACATCGCGATCAGCTCCCTGACGGTCCTGGCCCTGGCGCTCGCCGCGACTTCGGGCATCCCGGCCGTCCTGCGCGTCTGGGGCGCGTGGGCCGTCACTGCGGGCATCGTCCAGCTCGTCGCGGGCGCCGTCCGCCGCCACCTGGGCGGGCAGTGGCCGATGATCGTCAGCGGCGCCATCTCGACGCTCGCCGGCCTCTCGTTCGTCACGCAGGCCGGCGCCGACGACCCGTCGCTGGGCAGCCTCGCGGGCTACGCCTTCCTCGGCGGCGTCTTCTTCCTGGTCTCCGCCCTCCGCCTGACCCGCGGGGCACGTCGCCCGGCCTGAGCGGGAGGCGGACGGAGCGGAGGGATACGGGGTTGTCCGGCACGCAGCCGCACCAGGAAGATCGTCACTCGTGCGCATCGACGAACTCAACGCCCATGAGCGCCGGTTGTGGGACGCCTTCCCGCAAGGCCACCCCCTCGACGTGGCCACCGCCCCTGCGCCACCGGACCCGGCATCCGCGACGGACCCGGCGGCCCGTGCGGCCCCGCCGGACCCGGTGATCCGGTCCGACGCCATCGCCGCACTGCTGCTGGGCGCCGCCCCCGCCGAGCCCACCCCCGGCGACCGCCCCGCGCGCCCATCCACCCGGTGGGCACGGAGTCGGAGACGAACAGGGCGCTGGTGTCGTCGATGCCCTCGGGGACCTTGAAGGCGCCGTAGTCGGCGAAGGGCACGCGGACGTACTCGGCGTGGCTGTCGCGCAGGCCGCCCATGGCGTGCGAGTAGCCGAAGACGCCGGCGGTCTCGTAGCCGAAGTGGGCCTGGCCGATGCCCAGGTTGGTATTGGTGTTGTCGCACAGGGACCACAGGTCGTTGGCGCAGTACCAACAGCGCCCGCAGCCGACGAAGGAGCAGACGACAACCTGGTCGCCGACCTTGTGCCTGCGCACGGCGGAGCCGGTCTCGACGACCTCGCCAACGAACTCGTGGCCGATCACGTCACCGGCGCGCTTCGCCGGGATGTAGCCGCCGATGAGGTGCAGGTCGGAGCCGCAGGTGGTGCCCGCGATCAGCCGCATGATGACATCCTGGTCGTTGCGCCGTTCCGGGGTCCGGGACCTGCTCGACGGACAGCTTGTTCACGCCTTGCCAGCACAGCGCCTTCACAGCACTCCCTCCCCACCGGAGCGGCGGGTGAACAGTTCGACCAGCTTGCCGCCCGGCGTGGGGCGGGTCGTGGGCGGCGTGTCGGGCCGCAGCACCTCACCCGCCTCCAGCAGGGACTTGGCGTCGCGCAACGCGCGCCGCAGCTCCTGACGCGGGTCCTGGCCGGCCAGCCGCGCGGGCACGGAGGCCGACGCGGCAGAATCGGGTTCCTTGAAGCGCGCGGCCAGCTCCGTGCCGCGGTCGCCCGGCGCCGGCCGGATCCGCACGTCGATCCGTTCCGCCAGTTCGTCCAGAGGCGGTGGCAACTTCCCCTCCGACCCCACGTCCGTGGGCGGCCGGTTGACCGTCACGGTGAGTCAGCGGTCGCCCGCCCGCTCGTCGGCCCGGTGCGCCGGCCGGGACCGCCGTACGGCCGCCGCCCCGACGGCCGCGACCGGAACCGCCCACCACAGCTTCCTCATCGAACGCCCTCCGCTTCCGGTGTCCCGGCGGTCACCGTCCGGCGCCGGGTTTCCGTAGCCCCGCGGACGAAACGGTTGCGGGCACCGAGGCCGGTACTCAGCGCTGCCCCGTCGTCACCCGTCCGACTGGAAGATGGGGCCGTTCGGCCTGCGATCGGCTGGGTGCGGGCGCGGTCCCGTACCGGAGCGGACTACCTTCCACGAGGGCTGGACACACGCTGCCCGAGACACAGGGCCGGAGAGGCGGACAGTCGCCGTCCAACGGCCGACCACCAGGCGCTCCGCCGAGTGAGGAACGTGATGGCGACCCATACCGAGCCGGTGGCTCCCGTCCCCGTGGCCGAGCGCCGTGGCCGAGGCCACGTCGTGGTCACCTGGCTGACCACGACGGACCACAAGAAGATCGGGCACCTCTACCTGATCACGTCGTTCGCGTTCTTCCTGATCGGGGGAGCGCTGGCCATGGTGGTGCGGGCGGAGCTGGCGCGGCCCGGTCTCCAGATCGTGTCGACGGAGCAGTACAACCAGTCCTTCACGATGCACGGCACGATCATGCTGCTGTTGTTCGCCACTCCGACGTTCGCCGGGTTCGCCAACGCGATCATGCCGTTGCAGATCGGATCGCCGGACGTCGCGTTTCCGAGGCTGAACATGCTGTCGTACTGGCTGTTCGCCTTCGGTGGCCTGATCGTGCTCGGCAGTTTCCTCACCACGCAGGGCGCCGCAGACTTCGGCTGGACCGCCTATCCACCGCTCAGCGGCGGTGAGCGTACCCCGTACACCGGGGGCGACCTGTGGATCATGGGGCTGGCTCTCTCCGGGTTCGGCACCATCCTCGGCGCGGTCAACTTCATCACCACCATCATCTGCATGCGGGCGCCCGGCGTGACCATGTTCCGCATGCCGATCTTCACGTGGAACGTGCTGCTGACCTCGGTGCTCGTCCTGCTGGCCTTCCCCGTGCTGGCCGCCGCCCTGCTGGTGCTGGAGGCGGACCGCCAGTTCGGTGCGCACGTCTTCGACCCGGAGAACGGCGGGGCGATTTTGTGGCAGCACCTGTTCTGGTTCTTCGGCCACCCCGAGGTGTACATCCTCGCCCTGCCCTTCTTCGGGGTGATCAGCGAGATCATCCCCGTCTTCTCCCGGAAGCCGATCTTCGGCTACATGGGACTCGTCGGCGCCACCATCGCCATCACCGGCCTGTCGGTGACGGTGTGGGCGCACCACATGTTCGCCACCGGCGCGGTGCTGCTGCCATTCTTCTCGTTCATGAGCTTCCTCATCGCCGTCCCCACCGGGGTGAAGTTCTTCAACTGGATCGGCACCATGTGGAAGGGATCCCTGTCGTTCGAGCCGCCGATGCTGTGGGCGGCCGGCTTCCTGGTCACGTTCCTCTTCGGCGGCCTGACCGGTGTCCTCCTGGCCTCGCCACCGCTCGACTTCCATGTCACCGACAGCTACTTCGTCGTGGCCCACTTCCATTACGTGCTCTTCGGCACCATCGTCTTCGCCATGTTCGGCGGCTTCAGCTTCTGGTGGCCCAAGATGACCGGCACCATGCTCGACCACCGGCTGGAAAAGGTGCACTTCTGGACGCTGTTTGTGGGCTTCCACACCACGTTCCTGGTCCAGCACTGGCTCGGCGCCGAGGGCATGCCCCGCCGCTATGCCGACTACCTGGCCGCCGACGGCTTCACCGCGCTCAACACCATCTCCTCGATCGGCGCCTTCCTCCTCGGCCTGTCCACGCTGCCCTTCCTCTACAACGTGTGGAAGACCGCCCAGCGCGGCGAGCGGATCGAGGTCGACGACCCCTGGGGTTACGGACGCTCGCTGGAATGGGCGACCTCCTGCCCGCCGCCCCGCCACAACTTCGTCACCCTGCCCAGGGTCCGTTCCGAGTCCCCCGCCTTCGACCTGCACCACCCCGGCCTCGCCGGCCTCGACCAGGCGGAGAACACCGGGCAACGCGACGCGCTGGACACGAGCGGTCACAAGGGCGACCGGAGATGACGGGCCGACACCTCCGTCATCCGTCTCCGTCTCCCGACGCCACGACGAGCATCGCGGCGGAGGCGGAGGGTTTCCTCCTGGCACAGGAACACCGGCGCGCCGCGCACCGGGAGGCGCAGACCCTCTGCGATGCCCTCCCGTGGCTGACCACCGCGCAGGCGGAGGACCTCACGCGGTACTACGTCGCCCACCGTCTCCGCCTCTCCCGCCAGATGTTCGAGGCAAGCCTGGCCCGTGCCGAGGAGCTGAGACGGGAGTACGAGGCCCGGTACCTCCGACTGCGACGCGACCTGCTCAGACGCCACGGTGCCTGGGCATCGGCCCTGCTGGCCTGCGCGGCAGGCGTCAGCGGTGCACTGTGTACGTTGGCCCGCTGAACGGACACGGGCGGCACGCCCAGACTCTCCATCGTGGCTGAGTACCTCCTCAAGCGCGCGCAGGGTGCGGATCTGCCCGGGGCGCTGCTCGGAGAGCCGCACGCGGTCCTGGCCCGCCACGCCGGCCCACGCGCCGGTTCCTGAGTGCAGGTGGCCGGCTGCGACCCGTACGAGGGGCCGTGTCAGGCGGCAGCGCTTCCGAGGATGGGTGCGTCCAGGAGGGCTACGCCTACACTGATGCGTTTGCCGACCGGCTCGCGCCGCGCCTCGAAGCTCTGGGCGACGGCCATGACGATCTCCAGACCGTGCTGTCCCACCCGGCCGGCATCCGCGGCGCGGGCCACCGGCAGCACCGGATCGGAGTCCCACACCGAGACCTCGACCGTCTCCCCCGTGATGCGCAGGGTCATCAGTATCGGGCCCGGTGAGTACTTGCGTGCGTTGGTGACCAGTTCGCTGACCACCAACTGCGTGAGGTCCGTGGCCCGTTGCGACACCGGCAGACCGTGCTCGGCCTGGGCACGGGCGAGGAAGGCCGCTGCCTTGTGACGGGCTTGGGCGATGCACGGTCCCTCGCCGGCCAGCGCCACGGCGAAATGGGCCGATCGGCCGTCCAGCGCCGCCTCGTTTTCCTGCAGCGGATGTGGTCCCGCCACGACTGCCGTCATTTGCTCCCCCGTTCGCACTTCTCGCCCGATACCCGGATTGCCGCAAGCCATGCCACACGATTCCTGTCGCCTACGCCACACGTCGAAGGGGCCTCTGCCGCTCCGGGTGACGCCCTGGCAGGGTCTGGGTGTGCCAGGATCACTGGCATGGCGGAGGGGAAGAAGACGGGTACCGAACGTGCCGAGAAGGCTGGCCGATTGTCGGTCGTGGCCACGGCCACCGACGGGGTCCGCGTGGTGTCACTGGCCGGAGAGATCGATCACGACTCCGGCGACATCCTCAGCCGGGCGTTGGCCGCCTGCGATACTCCCCGTCCCCGGATCGTGGTCGACCTGCGTCAGGTCACCTTCATGGACTCCAGCGGCATCAACATCTTCATCGCCGCTCACCGTAAGGTCAGTGAGGCCGACGGTTGGCTGCGTCTGGCCGCGCCCGGCGAGGCGGTGATGCGCACGCTGAGCCTCGTGGGTGTCGACGCCGTGATCGACTGCCGCGAAACGCTCCGCCAGGCGCTCAGCGACTGACGTCCGCGGGCTGCGGGAGTATCACATGCAGCCCAGGGGCGGTGGACGTATGCCGCGGTGGCCCGGGGTGAAGCCAGGCACCGAGTTTGTCGACGGCGTCCCGCACAGACGCCGACAGGCGCGTGACGTCATCCGGTGTCGTCCGCAGATCGCGTGCCCCGGGCTCGTGGGCCCGGCCCGGGACGCGGCTGTTTCGGACCTACTTGCCCATGGCCTTGCGGACGGTGTCCTTGGTGCGGTCCATGAGCGCGGCGACCGGTCCGAGGGCCATGTTCTTCGCACCGGACTCGACGCCCGGGTGGGGGCGGGTGGGTGCCATCGCCTCGGCGGCCTTGATGGCCTTGGCCATCGAGGCAAGGCTGGTGACGTCGGTGCTGCGGCGGATGTGGGTGAACTCGTAGCGTTCCTCGGCCCGCGCGTGGGCCTGGACGTCCTTGCGCAGCTTGAGCAGCCGCGGCATGAACTTCGGGTCGTCGGTGTCCATCTCGTCGAGCGCGGCCAGCGTCTCCTTGGCCGCCTTCTCCTCGGCGAGACGGTCCTTCACCACCTGCTCTCCGCCGGGGAAGCCCTTGCGGGCGAAGGGGTGCACGACCTCCTCCTCGGCGGTCTCGTGCACGGCCAGCAACCGCACCAACCGCCGGAAGGCGTCCCGGCGCTCCTCGCCCTCGGTGGCCTCGACCTCGTCGAAGAGGTTGCGGATGTCGCCGTGCTGGCGCATCAGCAGGGAGACGACGTCGTCGTCCTCGGCCATGTCGTCTCCGGCGTGCGGGGTCTTCAGCTCGGACATCCCGGCCTCCCTACTTCTCACGCTGCGTCGGGTCGGGGTGCTCGCCCTCGGACTGGACGCGGTACTCGCGGCCGAACATCTCGTCGTGCTCGGTCATCACCCGGTCGCTGGGGGGCGCCTCGCCGCCGTGAATCTGCTCCTGCATCTGCTCGAACCGCTCGTGCGCCTCCCGTACGTAGCCCGCGCCCAGGGTCGTGAGGTCCATCTGGGTGTCGAGCAGCTCGCGCAGGTAGCCCTTGTTCGGTTCGAAGGTGAGCACGTTGGGCAGCTCGGGGGCCAGCACCGAGGCTGGGTCGCGGCCGTCGTGGCGGCGCATCAGGTCGCAGGCGGCGTGCAGGTGCTCCAGCTCCATGTTCAGGTGCAGCTCCCAGATCGCCTTGACCTTGGGGTCGCTCTCCTGCTCCATGAAGGAGTGATAGAGGTAGCACTCGTTGTACTCGTGGTTGACGAGCTGCTCCCACCACGTCTCACCCGGGTCGACGAGGGACTCGTAGTGGGTGACGTGTTCCTCCTCGATCAGCCCGATCTCCTGGTAGAGCTGGCGGGCGATCGGCTCCATGTAGGTAGGGCCGGTGTTCATGTAGAAGTTCATGGTCTGCTGCTCAGCCGACATGATCGTCAGCGCGTGCAGCTTGGACAGCGGGTTCGTCTCGTCCTTGGCGTACGGGTCACGGACGTTGTCGACCGGATTGCGGTGGTGGAGCCTGGTGGGCCGTCCCGGCATGACCTCGGTCAGTCCGTCGACGATCGACTCCGCCTTGCGGTGCTCGATCATCTCGTACAGGTTCGCGTACCGGTACAGGTGGTCGAAGTCCTCCAGCACGCCGAACTGGTACGCCTGCTTCAGGTAGGGGTCCGGCTCCATACGAGCCACCCACGCCGTCAGGTCCACCGCGACCTGCTCGTACGCGATGGTCGTCTCCAGCACCGAGGAGACGCCCGGGAGCAGCCAGTTCACGACCTTCTGCTGCTGCGCCTCGATGTAGCGCACCCGCGCCAGCTGCCGCTTGACCTCCGGATCGACAGTGTTCCGGGCGAGCTGGTGGCTGAACATGATCGCCTCCACCTCGATCCCGTTCATCGTGATGATCCGGCACCGGGTGTACGGGTCGCAGTGGTCCGGGTCGATCGGAGCCACGTTCAGCTCACGCCAGTTGCGTACCTGGCGGTCCAACGGGATACCCCGTTGTTCCAGCGGATTGAACGTCATGGGGCGTACCTCCTGAGGCCGAGGGGACTCGCGCCGCCGGGGTAACCCGTTCTCGGGCGACGAGCGCAGACGTGGCTCCCAGTCTGTTGACCACCGGTGCTTTCCAGCCACCGCTCACGCCCGCAGGACGTATGGTTCCCTCTGGTGGGTCAACCGGGCGGGCGGACGGCCGCCACCCGGGGCATCCATCAGTACCCCCAGCAAAACCGATGTGCCCTGGCCGCCTGACGGCCCCTCTCCGGCACAGCAACGGTTGAGGCCCGACGTCCCAGCTTCTCGTACCGGCGTCGGGCCGGCTCGTCCTTTGCGGACATCTCGCGCAGCCCCCACCTCTGCCCGCAGCCGCGCGTGTGCCATATGTGTGCCGCGAGGACGAAGGCCCTCCCGTCGGATGAACGGAAGGGCCTCTCACCAGGTGTTTCTCTGTGCCCCCGGCAGGATTCGAACCTGCGACACCCGCTTTAGGAGAGCGGTGCTCTATCCCCTGAGCTACGAAGGCGTGCCGTCGCTGGGCGGCGGTGACAACAGGTTAGCGGATCGGGGGCCGGGGTGGAGGTGGAGGTGGGCGTCGGTGCGGGTCAGGTCGGGGGGACGTGGACGAAGCGGCCCGCCACCGCGAGGTCCGCCTCGATGCGGGTGGCCGTCCGGGACAGTTCCGGGAGGATTTCCGTGCGGCAGGACAGTGCCGTGCGGCGGGCCGCGTGCATCGCGACGTTCAGGGCCGCCACCACCCTCCCCGTGCGGTCGCGTACCGGGACCGCGAGGGAGCGCAGGCCGGCCTCCAGCTCCTCGTCGACCAGGGCGTAACCCTGCGTCCGGGCCTCGGGGAGGGCCAGCAGGACGTGGCCCAGTGCCGTCGCCCGGGCCGGGAGACGGGTGCCGACCGTGACGCGGGCGCTCAGGACGCGGGTCGTGGACGCCCGGGCCGTGTACTGGATCTCCTCGCCCGACTCCGACAGGACGGCCAGGGACGCCGACTCGTGGACGCGGTCGGCCAGAGCGGTCAGGTGGGGCTGGGCGATCTCGGGGAGGGAGGTGCGGGAGAGGGGTGGGAAGCCGAGGGACAGGACCCGGGGGGTGAGGGTGAAGGTGTGGTCGGGGGCCGGGGTCAGCAGGCCCGCGTGGCCGAGGGTGATGAGCGCCCGGCGGGCGGTCGCGCGGGCCAGGCCGGTCGCCTGCGCGACCTGGGTCAGGGTCAGCGCGGAGCGGCCCTCGCCGAAGGCGGTCAGTACGGTCAGGCCGCGGGCGAGGGACTCCACGAACTCCCGGCCCAGTTCCTGTTTGGACGCGCCCGTCCAGGTGGCGAGGCCCGCCCGGGGCGGCCCCGGTTCCGGCGGCGGGGCGGTGCGCAGGTCGTCCTCCATCGCCACGACCGCCGCGCGCAGGCGGGGGAGCAGGGTCGTCCGCAGGTCCGGTGCCGTGTGGCGGCTGGTGTGGCTCACCACGCTCGCCACGCAGGCCACCCGGCCGGTGCCGGGGTCCCGTACGGGGACCGAGAGCGCCACCAGGCCCGGTTCGATGAGTTGGTCGTCCAGTGCGTAGTCGTCCGCTGCCGCCCTCGCCGTGCGGAGGGTGAAGTCCTCGTCGGGGGTGAGGTGTTCGCGGGGTGGTACGGCGGGGAAGGTGCGGTCCGCCGGGTCCGTGGCCCGGCGGCTCCGCCAGCGGTGCCAGTCCGGGTCCGTCCACTCCGTGGCGAAGAGGGGGCCGGGGGCCGTGCGTTCGGCCGGGAGCAGGTCGCCGATGCGGAAGCTCAGGGACATGGCGCGGCGGCGGGTGGCCTGGTGGATGAAGCGGATGCCGTCCCGGTCGCCGACCGCCAACGACACCGACTCGTCCATTTCGTCGGCCAGGGCGTCGGCGCGGGCGGAGAGCAGGGTGGGGAGGCGGAGGGCGGCCAGATAGGCGTTGCCCAGTTCCATCAGGCGGGGGGCCAGGGTCACGTCGCGGCCGTCCAGGCGGACGTATCCCATGCGGGCGAGGGTCGCGGTGAGGCGGTCGACCGTGGAGCGGGCCAGGCCGGTGGTCTTCTCCAGGGCGCTGAGGCTGAGGGTGCCGTCGCTCGCCCCGGTCAGCCGGCGGAGTACGGCGATGCCGCGGAGGAGTGGGGTGACCGCCTCCGCCGGTGCGACCGCTTCGGCCCGTGCGACTGCTTCGGCCCGTGCGACCGTGTCCGCCGGTGCGGTGGCGGCCCCGTCACGGGGGGCGTCGTGAGTGGTGTGGGCGGGCATCGGCTCTCCGGAACGGCGATCACGGCAGGTCGCCTACGGTAGCCCGATACCACCCCGAGCACTCCGAGCATCCCGATCCCGTTCGGTGCCCCCGGCGACCCCCGGCGCCCCCTGCCCCCTCCGTCACTTCCGGGTGATGCGGACCCGGACGTCTCCCTCTCCGTCCTTCTCCGACACCTTGATCGTGACCCCCTTGCGCGGGTCCTTGAAGGTCTCGCCCGAGGTGAAGGTGGCGTCCGAGAGTTCGGCGTGGACGTTGGGGCTGCGGGTGCAGCCGCCGCTGTCGCGCCGGGAGTCGTAGACCCGTACCGGGCCCATGCCGGTGTCGACGTCCGCGTCGACCTTGTAGATCAGTACGCCGGGCCGGCACACCGTCTCGTCGTTGCCCTCGCGGGTGCGCAGCTCGACCGCGTAGCCGGACGTGCCGCTCAGCGGGAGGACGACCAGCTTGTCGCCGCCCTTGCGGGCCAGCGGCGTCAGCGTGTACTCCGTCGTCCCCGGCGCGGAGGCGCAGTGCACCTGGGACGGGTCGAGCCAGCCCAGCTTCCACTTGTGCCAGCCGAGGAGGTCGTTGTTGGCGCCCCAGTCCTCGCTCATGATGTCCCAGTGGCCGACGGCTCCTCCGCCCTCCTGGGTGTAGAGGTCCGGGAGGCCGAAGACGTGGCCGTTCTCGTGGGGGAGTACGCGGTAGCCGGTCTCGCCGTAGGAGCCGGAGCCGTCGTCCTGGCGGGAGTAGACGAAGGAGGCGTTGGCCACCGGGACGCCGTCGGCGACCGGGGCCTCCTGGTTCCCGGCGAAGGTCACGGACAGGACCGTGTCCAGGGCGGAGGGGCCCGCGTTCGGGGTGACCAGGACGTTCAGGAGGTCGTACGAGCGGAAGTCGACCTTCGCGTCGGCCGTCGCGACCAGGTCCTGGACCAGTTTGCGGTAGCCGGGTTCGAAGGGGGCGCCGCGTTCTATGCCGTACTCCGCGAAGGACTTGGGCATCCTGAGCCAGTCCCGGATCGGGGTTTCGGGGTGGTAGTCGAGGCGGCCGTAACTGCTGGTGCGGAACCACTCCTCGGTCTGCGGGAAGAACTCCGCATACCGGTCGAGCGCGTTGCCCTCGCCGGGCGCGTCCGAGAAGTCGACCATCAGGTTGAGGGCGCGGACGGTGCCGGTCGAGCGGGCGTAACCGGTCGAGGTCGGCACGCCCTCGGACATCTGGATCTCGGCGCCGCCGCTGATCATGCAGGGACCGTGCACGGAGGAGCGGGAGAGGGCGGCGGGGCCGGAGCCCGCGGTCGAGGTGCCGGGCGCGAGCCGGCCGGTGCCGGCCGAGGTGCTGAGCGCGAGGGTCAGGACGGCGACGGTCCCGGCCGCGGCCAGTCTGCGCGGGCGTATGCGACGGCTCGGCGGCTGCGCCTGCGGCGGCTGCATGCGGACCTCCCCGGCCACGGCAGCCGCCCGACACCGGCTGCACCCATGCGCTCACCCTGTGCCGAGGGGTGGGCGGGCGCGCGCTGGAGCGGCCGATCGTGGGTTTCTCGCCGGTAGCCGCCGACCGGGGGACGGGCCGGAACCGCGATGTGACCCAGGTCACCGGAAAGTTCTTCGGAAGCGGGAAATAACCGGGGATCGTTTCCCCGTTTAGACCTGTGTCCGAGCGAAACGGGGATTCCCTCCCCGGATCGTGAACCCAGTCGTCACACCCGTGACCGACACCCTCACAGACACCACTGACCTCAAGGAGTACGCCGTGCAGACCGCGATCCCCGATCAGCGCAAGGTGGCCCGGCCGCGCGCCGATGCTCTGCGCAATCGGGAGCGGATCGTCACCGCCGCCCGGGAGATGTTCGTCGAGAACGGGCCGGACGTGCCGCTCGACGACGTCGCCCGCCGGGCCGGCGTCGGCAACGCCACGGTGTACCGCAACTTCCCCGACCGTGACGCCCTCGTCCGCGAGGTCGTCTGCTCGGTCATGGACCGTACGGCTCGGGCGGCCGAACTGGCCCTCGCGGAGACCGGTGACGCGTTCGAGGCGCTGGAGCGCTTCGTGCACGCCTCCGCCGACGAGCGGATCAGCGCCCTGTGTCCCATGGTGGCCAGCACGTTCGACCAGCACCACCCCGACCTGGAGGCGGCGCGCGGACGGTGCGAGCGGCTCGTCGCCGAGGTCATGGACCGGGCGAAGGCGGCCGGTCAGCTCCGCGACGACGTGGGTGTGGGCGATCTGATGATCGCCGCGGCCCAGCTCAGCCGGCCTCCGGCCGGTACGGGGTGCGTGAGCGCCGACCGGTTCGTCCATCGCCATCTGCAGCTGTTCCTGGACGGGCTGCGGGCTCCCGCCCGCTCCGTCCTCCCGGGGGCGGCCGTGACTATGGAGGATCTGCGCCGGCCCTGCGACCAGTAGTTCAGCGACCAGTAGTTCCGCCAGAGCAGCCAGTTCCGTCAGGTCAGCCAGATCTGTCAGATCAGCCAGTTCCACCAGTTCCACCAGTTCCACCAGTTCCGTCACCGAGGCCGAGCCGTCAGCGATGTGGCTGACAGCGGGCCGTCGGCGTGGGTTCAGTCGTCCCTTTTCTCGTCTTTTTCCGTCACGAAGTCCGAAGTGGGTATCCCCATGTCTCAAGCAGCCGTCAAGGCCTCCGGCGTCGCCGACGCCCCGGACGCCGGTCGCTGGAGAGCGCTGGTCTTCATCGCGCTCGCCCAGCTGATGGTGGTCCTCGACGCCACCATCGTGAACATCGCCCTTCCCTCCGCACAGCAGGACCTCGGCATCTCCGACGGCAACCGGCAGTGGGTCGTCACGGCCTACGCCCTCGCCTTCGGCGGTCTGCTGCTGTTCGGTGGCCGCATAGCCGACCTGTGGGGCCGCAAGCGCACCTTCGTCACCGGCCTGGCCGGCTTCGCTGTCGCCTCCGCGCTGGGCGGCGCGGCCACCAACGAGGCGATGATGTTCGGCTCCCGCGCCCTCCAGGGCGTCTTCGGCGCCCTGCTCGCGCCCGCCGCGCTCTCGCTGCTCGCCGTGATGTTCACGGACGCCAAGGAGCGCGCCAAGGCCTTCGGCATCTACGGTGCGATCGCCGGTGGCGGTGGCGCCGTGGGTCTGATCCTCGGCGGTTTCCTCACCGAGTACCTGAACTGGCGCTGGACGTTCTTCGTCAACGTTCCGTTCGCCATCGTCGCCGCGGCCGGCGCGTACTTCGTCATCCGTGAGCCCAAGGGCGGCCGCAACCGCTCGCCGCTCGACATCCCCGGCGTGATCCTGTCCACCCTCGGTCTGGTCGCGCTCGTCTACGGCTTCACCCGCGCCGAGTCCAACGGCTGGAGTGACGCCCTGACGGTCGGCATGTTCGTCGGCTCGGCCGTGCTGCTGCTGGCCTTCGTGCTCGTCGAGTCCCGGGTCAAGGCCCCGCTGCTGCCGCTGCGCGTGATCACCGAGCGCAACCGGGGCGGGATCTACCTCTCGCTGGGTCTGGCCATCATCGCGATGTTCGGCCTGTTCCTCTTCCTGACCTACTACCTGCAGATCGTGAAGGGCTACACGCCGGTGAAGACCGGCTTCGCCTTCCTGCCGATGATCGCGGGCATGATCACGGGCTCCACCCAGATCGGCACGCGCCTGATGACGCGGGTCGCGCCCCGGCTGCTGATGGGCCCCGGCTTCCTGGTCGCCGCCCTCGGCATGCTGTTCCTCACCCAGCTGGAGGTCGACACCTCCTACGCCGCCGTGCTGCTGCCCGGCATGCTCCTGCTCGGTCTCGGCATGGGTACGGCGTTCATGCCGGCCATGTCCCTGGCCACCATGGGCGTGGAGCCGCGGGACGCGGGTGTCGCCTCCGCGATGGTCAACACCTCGCAGCAGGTGGGCGGTGCGATCGGTACGGCGCTGCTGAACACGATCGCCGCCTCGGCCACCACGTCGTACATCGCCGACCACATCGGGGGCGCGTCCTCCCGCTCGCAGCAGCAGCTGGTCCAGCTGCAGGGCCAGGTGCAGGGCTACACCAGCGCGATCTGGTTCGCCGTCGGCATCCTGGTCGTGGCGTCCGCGATCGCCCTGACCTTCGTCAACGCCGGGCGGCCGGGCAGCGGCAACGCCGTCGCCGGTTCCGGCGCGGGCGACGGGGCCGAGGACGAGCTGCGGGTGCCGGTCGTCGCCCACTGACGCCGTACCCGATACCCGCTCGGGCCCCTGTTCCACCCGTGCGTACGGGGAGGGGACGCCCCGTACGCACGGTTCCCCCGGACCTGCCCCGGCCGCGCGCTCAGCGCAGCCAGGGCAGGTCCGCACCCGCTTCGCTCGGCTGAAGTCCCTCGGCGACGATCCGCATGATCTCGCCGAGGGACTTCTGCTGTTCGGGGGTGAGCCGGTCGAAGACCGCCTGGCGTACGGCGTTCACATGGCCCGGGGCGGTCCGGCGCAGCACCTCGTACCCCTCGTCCGTGAGGATGGCGAACTGGCCGCGCTTGTCGGAGGGGCAGTCCTCGCGGCGGACCCAGCCGTTCTTCTCCAGGCGGGCCACCGCGTGCGAGAGCCGGGAGCGGGTGATCTTCGCGTACTTGGCCAGCTCCGTCATCCGCAGCCGCCGGCGCGGTGACTCGGCCAGCTTCACCAGCAGGCCGTAGTAGACGTGCGGCATGCCCGCGTCGCGCTGGAGCTGCCGGTCGAGGTGGTCCTCGAGGAGGGTGGCGGCCTCGATGTAGGAGCGCCAGACGAGCTGCTCCTCGGCGGTGAGCCAACGGGGTTCGTCGTTCATGGGTCCCACTGTACGAAACGATTCCTTGAATGTTAAACAAACTGGGCGTAGATTGGTGGCACGTAAAGATTGAGAGTTCAAGCATTGGAGGTGGCCATGACCGCCGCCCCGGAGCGCATGCCCGCCCTCTACCTCAGCCACGGCGCCCCGCCCCTGGCCGACGACCCCGTCTGGCCCGGCGAACTGGCCGCGTGGGCCGCGGACCTGCCGCGCCCGAAGGCGATCCTCGTCGTCTCCGCCCACTGGGAGGAGGCCCCGCTCGCCCTCGGCGCCACCCGGACCGTCCCCCTCGTCTACGACTTCTGGGGCTTCCCGGAGCACTACTACCAGGTGCGCTACGCAGCGCCCGGCGCCCCCGCGCTCGCCGAGTCCGTACGCAAGCTGCTGCGCGCCCCCGGCACGCCCGTCCAGGACGTCCCCGACCGCGGCCTCGACCACGGCGCCTACGTCCCGCTGGTCGAGATGTACCCGGGCGCCGACATCCCGGTCCTCCAGGTCTCCATGCCGACCCTGGACCCGGCGCGGCTCATGGAGATCGGCCGCAGGCTCGCGCCGCTGCGCGACGAGGGCGTGCTGATCATCGGCTCCGGGTTCTTCACCCACAACCTCGCCGCACTGCGCCAGGGCGGCATCCCCTCGTGGTCCGCGGAGTTCGACGACTGGGGGCGGCACGCGCTGGAGGGCGGGGACGTGGACGGGCTGCTCGACTTCGCCCACAAGTCCCCGGCGGGACGGCTCGCGCACCCGCGCACCGAGCACTTCGCCCCCCTGTTCGTGGCCATGGGCGCGGCGGACGCGGCCGGTGAGCTGGACTCGCGGCGGTCGGTGATCGACGGGTTCTGGATGGGGCTGGCCAAGCGGTCGGTGCAGTTCGGCTGAGCGCGGGCGGGGCGCGCCCCCGCCCGGCCACGTGCCTACCGTGACTGCAGGGGCTTCTCGTACCAGGCCACGTCCCAGTACCGCCCGAACTTGCGGCCCACCTCGCGGAAGGTGCCCACGTGCCGGAAGCCGAAGCGCGCGTGCAGCCGGGCGGACGCCTCGTTGGGCTGGGCGACGGCCGCGTAGGCGCGATGGAGGTCCTCGCCGGCCAGGGCGTCGAAGAGGGACGTGTAGAGGAGCGAGCCGATGCCGCGGCCGCCGGCCCCCGGAGCGACGTAGACGGTGGTCTCCACGGAGGTCGCGTAGGCGGGCTTCGCGCGATAAGGGCTGGATGTGGCGTACCCCAGAATCTCCTGCGAGTCCGCGTCCGTGGCAACCCTCAGCCGGTGCGGGCCGTCTTCAGGGTGGGAGAGCAGCCAAGGGCGGCGCTCTTCCGGGGTGAACGGTTCGGTGTCGAACGTGATGGGCGTCTCACATACGTAGTGGTTGTAGAGGGCGGTGAGGGCCTTGAGATCGTCCTCGCCTCCCGGTCTGACCTGGACCTCCGCAGTTCCTGACAGCATCGCCCCTCCTCGTGTGGCGGCACAGGGTACTGCATGATCAGAAAAATTGAGGGACGGGTTGGGAATTCTGTCCGGATTCCAGTCGTTGTTTCCATCGGATGCAGGGCACCCGAGGAGAGTCCCGAGAGGGGCTGGGGACACGGAGACAACCCCGCAAGGCGCCAGGGCGTCCACCGGACCACCCGCTGAACCACCATCGCAAGGGAGCACGCATGGCAACCCGTGCCGTCGCCCGTCGTAAGTCCGCCACCGGCGAGACCTCCGGCTCGGCAACCAGCGTCCGCGCGAACGGCGGCGAGCTCGCCGACCGCGATCTGGTCGGCATGTACCTCGACGAGATCGCCCGGACACCGCTGCTCGACGCCGCCAAGGAGGTCGAGCTGTCCCAGACCATCGAGGCGGGTGTGTTCGCGCGGCAGGTCCTCGAAGGGTACGAGGAGACCGGGGCGGACGCCACCCGTGAGGAACTCCAGGCCCTGATCGACGAGGGCGAGCGGGCGAAGGACGTCTTCATCCGCTCCAACCTCCGCCTGGTCGTCGCGGTCGCCCGCCGCTACCCGCGCAGCGGTCTGCCGCTCCTCGACCTGATCCAGGAGGGCAACGCCGGCCTGGTCCGCGCGGTCGAGAAGTTCGACTACCGCAAGGGCTTCAAGTTCTCGACGTACGCGACCTGGTGGATCCGCCAGGCCATCACCCGCTCCATCGCCGACCAGTCGCGCACCATCCGGCTGCCCGTCCACCTGGTGGAGGAGCTGGGCCGGATCCGTCGTGTGCAGCGCGAGTTCAACCGGGAGCACGGCCGCGAGCCGGAGCCCGCCGAGATCGCGGCCGAGCTGGGCTCGACGCCGGAGCGCGTCACCGACGTGCTCGACTGGGCCCGCGACCCGGTCTCGCTGAACATGTCGGTGGACGACGAGGGCGAGACCCAGTTCGGCGACCTGCTGGAGGACACCTCGGCGGTGTCGCCCGAGCAGTCGGTGCTGACCCTGCTGCGCAGCGAGGAGCTGGACGACCTCATCGGCCGCCTCGACCCGCGCACGGCCTCCATCATCAAGATGCGGTACGGCATCGACGACGGCCGCGAGCGCACGCTGACCGAGGTCGGCAAGGAGCACGGCCTCACCCGTGAGCGCATCCGCCAGATCGAGAAGCACGCGCTGCTGGAGCTGAAGAAGCTGGCCCGCGACACCGGCTTCGAGGCCGCGGCGTAACGTGGCCCGGACGACGGCCGGGCGTGCGGCCCGGCCGCCGCGTGACGCGGGGGCGTGACGTGGCGGATGGGGCGTACGCCGGTGGTCGAACCCCGCGCAAACATGGCTGTACAACGCTGCTTCAACTCGCGGGGGCCGGGAACAAGACGTTCGGGCCCCCCGGTCAGCGGCCGGGCGACGACCCCGCACCCGCACCGCGCCACCACCGCAGCACACTGGACCAGGTCCCGACGCACTCCCCCCGGCGCCGGGACTTCCCGAGCCGGGCTCGGCGCCCCTCCCCCCCGGGGTGCCGCAGCCCGGCTCCTTCTTTTGCGAGCACGAGGCCGGCCGCGAGCCGGGGCGGAGCGGAAGGCGGGCCACCCCGAACCTGAACCCCGGGGTGGCCCGCCGGATGGCAGATTCTGCCACAGCGGCATAGCCTGCCGAAGTGAGCAGCACGGTTCCAGCACTTCCCGACCCCGGACCGGGGTCGGTTTCGCCGGTCGGCCCGGTCGGCCCGGTCGGGTCGGTCTCCCTGACCGAGCGGCGCAAGGCCGAGACCCGGATGGAGATCGCCCGCGCGGCGGCCCGCCTCTTCGCCGGCCAGGGCCTGCGGGCCACCCGGGCCGAGGACATCGCCAAGGCGGCGGGCGTCGCCCCGCGCACCTTCTACCGCTACTTCGCCGCCAAAGAGGAGGCGGTCGCCCCGCTCTACGCCCTGGGCGCCGAGCGCTGGGTGCGGGCGGTGCGCGAGGCCCCGGCCGAACTGCCCCCGTCCGCGGCCCTGGAACACGCCGTGCGGCACACGCTGACCCCCGGCGCCGGTGTGTCGGCGCCTTCCTGGGAGTGGGCCCGCGTCCTCATCCGCCTCGCCGAGGGCAGTCCGGCCCTGCGCAAGGTGTGGGCGGAGGTCTGCCACTCCACGGAGCGGGGGCTGGTGGAGGCGCTGGCCGCGCGGATGTCCGGCGGCGACGACAACGTTGCCGCACGGCTGGCCGCCTCACCCCGGCTGCACTTCGCGGCCGCGGTGGCGGGCGCGGCCGTACGCGTCGCGACGGAGCACTGGGCGTCGTCGTCCTCCCAGGAGACGCGCAGCCCCCTCGACCAGGCACTGCTCAACCTGGAGGTGCTGCGGGGGTTCGCGTGGGGGGACGGCGCCTCGGAACAGGGGTGAGACCTGGGGCTCGCCCCGCCGCCGGTCAGTCGGCCCCCGCCGCCCGGCCCAGTCGGGCGCCCAGCTCCCGTACGCAGTCCACCAGTTGCGCCGGTTCGCGGACGCGGAACTCCAGGCCGGTCGTCGCCAGGCGGGCCGCGATCCACTCCACCGAGCCGGACACCGTGGCCCGTACCAGGCACGCCGAGTGGCCGTCCACCGCCTCCGGCGTTCCCAGCCAGTGGGGCAGCAGTGAGGCGACGGTCTCGGCCGGTGCGTGGAAGACGACCGCGATCTCGTAGGAGTCGTTGCGGCGCTGCATCGAGTGCCGTAGGTATTCGGCCGCGTCCCCGGTCGGCAGCTCCCGCGGAGCGAACCGCGCCCCCGTGGCGAAGGGCTCGCTCACCCGGTCGACCCGGAAGGTCCGCCAGTCGTCCCGGTCGAGGTCGAAGGCGACCAGGTACCAGCGCCGTCCCGTCGACACCAGCCGGTACGGCTCCGTCACGCGGCGCGTCTCGCTGCCGTCCGCCGCGCGGTAGGCGAACCGCAGTCGCTCGTGCCCGGCCACCGTCGAGGCCATCACGGTCAGCGTCTCGGGTGCGATGCTCGGCCCGTCCCCGCTGGTCAGCGGCGTGGTCGCGGACTGGAGCGTGGTGACCCGGTGCCGCAGCCGGGACGGCAGCACCTGCTCCAGCTTGGCCAGGGCCCGCACCGAGGCCTCGTCCAGGCCCGCGACCGCGTGGCCCGCGCCGGCCCGCAGCCCGACCGCGATGGCCACCGCCTCCTCGTCGTCGAGGACGAGCGGGGGCATCGCCTTGCCCGCCACCAGCCGGTAGCCACCGTCGGCACCCATCGTCGCCTGGACCGGATAGCCCAGTTCACGCAGTCGGTCGATGTCCCGCCGGACCGTGCGCCGGGAGACCCCGAGCCGGTCGGCCAGCTCGCCGCCAGGCCATTCGCGGGGCGTCTGCAGGAGCGAGAGGAGCGTCAGCAGCCGGGCTGGAGTGTCCGTCGTCATGCGTCCGAGGATGCCTCAGATCTAGGACACGATCCGACCTACTGGCCCCCTAGGTTCCTTCCATGACCTTCAAGCAGACCCCCGACCCGGCCCTCGGCCCGGCTCCCGTCCCGCCCGCCGCGCCCGCCGCGCCCGCCGCGCCGGCCGTGCCCGCCGCGGGCGACCGGCGTCGCTGGTTCGCGCTCGCGATCGTGATGACCGCGGCGTTCATGGACCTGGTGGACGTCACCATCGTCAACATCGCCATCCCCTCCATCCAGAAGGACGAGGGCGCCTCCTTCAGCCAGATCCAGTGGATCACCGCCGGTTACGCCCTCGCCTTCGCGGCCGGTCTGATCACCGGCGGACGGCTCGGCGACATCCACGGCCGCAAGCGGGTCTTCCTGATCGGCATCGGCGGCTTCACCCTGGCCTCGGCGCTGTGCGGGCTCGCCGCCAACCCGGAGATGCTGGTCGCCTCCCGCATCCTCCAGGGCGGCATGGCGGCGCTGATGGTGCCGCAGGTGCTGTCGATCGTGCACGCCACCTTCCCGGCGCACGAACGCGGCAAGGTCTTCGGGCTGTTCGGCGCGATCGTCGGACTCGGGGCCGTCTCCGGTCCGCTGCTGGGCGCCCTGCTCACCGAGTGGAACCTCTTCGGGCTCGAATGGCGGCCCATCTTCCTCATCAACCTGCCGGTCGGCATCGCGGGCCTCGTCCTCGGAAGCCGCTTCATCACGGAGTCGAAGGCGCCGCGCGCCCTGCGGCTGGACCTGGTCGGGGTCGCGCTGGTCACCCTCGGACTGCTGATGCTGATCTACCCGCTCACCCGGGGCGAGGAGCTGGGCTGGCCGCTGTGGGGGTTCCTCTCCATGGCCGGGTCGGTCGTGGTCCTCGCGGTCCTGGTCGCCTACGAGCGGCGCAAGAGCGCGCGGGACGGCTCGCCGCTGGTGGAGCTGTCGCTGTTCAGGGTGAAGAGCTTCGCGGCCGGGATCGCCGTGCAGACCGTCTTCGGCGTCGCACTCGGCATCTTCTTCCTGGTGTGGACGCTGTACCTGCAGTACGGGCTCGGCTGGAGCCCGCTGCGGGCCGGCCTGACCGGCGTACCGTTCTCGATCGCCGTGTCCACGGCCGCCGGTATCTCGGTGCAGAAGCTGGTCCCGCGCTTCGGGCGCAAGGTGCTCCAGGCGGGCGCGCTGGTGATGGCGGCCGGGGTGCTCCTCTACGTCTGGGAGTCCGGGCGCTACGGGCTCGCCATCACGTCCTGGCAGATGGCGCCGCCGCTGGTCGTGATGGGGCTCGGCATGGGCCTGATCGTCGCGCCGCTGACCGACGCGGTGCTCTCCCAGGTGCCGCGCGAGCACGCCGGGGCGGCGTCGGGGCTCATCAACACCGTGCAGCAGATGGGCAACGCGCTCGGACTCGGGCTGGTGTCGGTGGTCTTCTTCGGCACGATGAGCGACCACCTCACCCCCGCCCGCATCGGCCCCGCCTACGTGGACGCCTTCCAGAACGCGCTGGGGTGGGTGGCCGCGGTGCTGGCCGTCATCTTCCTGCTGATGTTCGCGCTGCCCAGGCGGCCGGCCCAGCACGTGGAAGGGGGCGGGGCGGAGGACCCGGCGCAGGAGAAGGAGCCCGCGCTGGTCTGAGAGCGTGCGGCAGGCGAGGCACCGAGGGGCGGGGGCGGGGGGGAGGGGGGAGGAGAAGGGCGCTTGTTGGGGGGTTCCCGCCAACAAAGGGTTGGTTGTGTTTTGTTGGGGGTTGATGCTTTTTTCTTGTGTTTTGTTTTTCGGAAAACGGGGG
>NZ_JBVISR010000012.1:0-7629 GCF_055575415.1 Streptomyces sp. NPDC034099
CAGGGCGCGATCTGGAACATCGACTCCTTCGACCAGTGGGGCGTCGAACTCGGCAAGGTGCTCGCCAAGCGCGTCGAACCCGCCCTCACCGAGGGTGCCGACGTGCCCGGCCTCGACCCGTCCACGGCCGCGCTGGTGGCCGCCTACCGTGAACTGAAGGAAGTGCACTGACATGCAGATCGGTCTTGTTGGTCTCGGCAAGATGGGCGGCAACATGCGCGAGCGGCTGCGCAACGCCGGCCACACCGTCGTCGGATACGACACCAACCCCGAGCGGGCCGACGTCGACAGCCTGGTCGAGCTGGTCGACCAGCTGGAGCGGCCGCGCGCGGTCTGGGTGATGGTGCCGGCCGGCGGCGCCACCCAGCACGTCATCGACCAGCTGGCGACGCTGCTCAAGCCCGGCGACACCGTCATCGACGGCGGCAACTCCCGCTGGACGGACGACGAGCGGCACGCCGAGGACCTCGGCAAGCGCGGCATCAACTTCGTCGACGCCGGTGTGTCCGGCGGCGTGTGGGGCCTGAAGAACGGCTACGCCCTGATGGTCGGCGGCGACAAGGAGACCGTCGACGACCTCAAGCCGGTCTTCGACGCGCTCAAGCCGGACGGCCCCTACGGCTACGTCCACGCGGGCAGGGTCGGTGCCGGGCACTTCGCCAAGATGGTCCACAACGGCATCGAGTACGCCATGATGCAGGCCTACGCCGAGGGCTGGGAGCTGCTGGAGAAGGTCGACTCCGTGGACAACGTCCGCGAGGTCTTCCGCTCCTGGCAGGAGGGCACCGTCATCCGCTCCTGGCTGCTGGACCTGGCTGTCAACGCCCTCGACGAGGACCACCACCTGGAGAAGCTGCGCGGGTACGCGGAGGACTCCGGCGAGGGCCGCTGGACCGTGGAGGCGGCCATCGACAACGCGGTGCCGCTGCCCGCCATCACGGCCTCCCTCTTCGCGCGGTTCGCGTCCCGGCAGGAGGACTCGCCGCAGATGAAGATGGTCGCCGCGCTGCGCAACCAGTTCGGCGGGCACGCCGTGGAGTCGGCCAAGAAGTAGCCGCCGGGAAGCAGGCGGTCCGGAAAGCGCGTTGACGTGATCGGCCGGTTCGGGTCAGAGTCCCTCCCTGATGGAGATCAACGACCTGACACCGGCCGAGTCGCGTCTGTGGCGGGCGTTCGCCTCGGGCACCGCCGTGGACTTCCGCACCGCGCACTCCTCCGCCCCGGACCCCTGCGCCCCGGACTTCGACGACCCCGCCGGGGGCGGTACCTGGGGGCCGGAACGATCCGTGCGCGCGAGCGTGCTGCGCGCCCTGCTCCTGGACGGCCCCCGGGAAGAGGGCCGGGTCGCGGCGCTCAGTCTGGCCGGCGCCCGGGTCACCGGACGGCTGGATCTTCAGTACGCGACGGTCGACCATCCCGTGCGGCTGCGGCACTGCCACTTCGACGAGGCACCGAGGTTCTACGGGGCCCGGCTGCGCGAGCTGAACCTGAGCGAGTCCGTGCTGCCCGGACTGATCTCGCACGCGGTCCGGGTGGAGGGCGTACTGCGGCTGACCCGGGCCCGGTTCGGCGGGACGGTGCGGCTCGCGGGTGCGGAGGTCACCGGCAGCCTGTACCTGGAGAGCACCCGCATCGAGGCACCGGACACCGAGGGGCCGGTGCTCCAGCTGAACCAGGCGGTGCTCGGCGCCGACCTGTGGGCGCCGGGGCTGCGCGCGGGCGGCGAGGTCCGGCTCACCGGTGCCAGGGTGGCCGGCACGGTCAATCTCAACGACGCGATGCTGGACCGGCCGGGCGGCACCGCCGTCCATGCCGAGACACTCGCGGCCGAGGCCGACGTGCTGATGCGGCGCGCGGACGTCCGGGGCCGCCTGGAGCTGCGCGGCGCCCGGATACCCGGCCGGCTGGACCTGTCGCACGCCCGGCTGGACAACGCCGGGGACACCGCGCTGCGCGCCAGCAGTTGCGTGATCGGCGAACTCTGGCTGCGGGAGGGCCCGGTGGTGCGGGGCGCGCTCAATCTGCGCCGCGCCCAGGTGGACGTGCTGTTCCTGCAACCGGAGGTGGTGCCGGACTGGGTCCAGCTCAACGACCTCACCTACACCTCGCTCATCCCGCACGAGCCCGCCGAGCGGCGGCTGCCGATGCTGGAGAAGGGCGACGGCTATCTCCCCTTCACCTATGAGCAGTTGACCGCCGCCTACCGGCGGATCGGCGACGACGACGCGGCCCGCCTCGTCCAGCTCGCCAAGCAGCGGCGGCGCCGGCGCACGCTGCCCTGGTACGGCCGCCTGTGGGGGCATCTCCAGGACGTCGCGGTCGGGTACGGCTTCCGTCCGCTGCGCGCGGGCGGCTGGCTGCTGTCGCTGCTGGCGGTCGGCTCGGTCGCGTACGGGCTGCACCATCCGCCGCCGCTCAAGCCGGAGGAGGCCCCCGGCTTCAACCCGGTCTTCTACACCCTCGACCTGCTGCTGCCGGTGATCTCCTTCGGCCAGGAGAACGCGTTCTCGCCCGAGGGCGGGTACCAGACGCTCTCCTACGTCCTGATCATCACCGGCTGGATCCTGGCCACGACGGTGATCACCGGCCTGACCCGCACGGTCAGCCGCCAGTGAGGATCTTCGTACCGGGGCCGGGCGTTCCGGGGAGGCGTGAACGGGGTATGCCGGACGCGTCCCGGACGAACGATCAAGGAGAACGATGGCGATGCCAACCCTGCGGCAGGAGGTCGACGCGGGTGCGGCCGGGCTGGACCCCGCGGCGCTGGACCGGCTCGACCTGCACTTCGCCCGGCAGGTCGACGAGGGCCGGCTGCCCGGGTTCCTGGTGGCCGTCGCGCGCGGCGGCCGCGTCGCCCATCTGACGGTGCACGGGCTGCGGGACGTCGCGGCCGGGCTCCCGGTGACGGCCGACACGCTGTGGCGGATCTACTCCATGACCAAACCGGTCACGTCCGTGGCCGTGCTGACCCTGGTGGAGGAGGGCCGGCTGGCGCTGGAGGACCCCGTGGACCGGTACCTGCCGGCCTTCGCCGAGCCGCGGGTGTACGTCGGGGGGACCGGGGACGACGTCGTCACCCGGCCGGCCGCCGGTCCGGTGCGCGTCCGGCACCTGATGACCCACACCGCGGGGCTGACGTTCGGCTTCTACCGCACCCACCCCGTCGACGCGCTGTACCGGGCGGCCGGTGTGGAGTCATCGGTGCGGCCGGGCGCGGACCTGGCCGAGACGGTCGACCTGTACGCGAGCCTGCCCCTCCAGTTCGAACCGGGCACCGAGTGGAACTACTCGGTGGCCAGCAACGTACTGGGGCGGCTCGTCGAGGTGGTGTCCGGGCAGCCCCTCGACGTGTTCTGCGCCGAGCGGATCTTCGGGCCGCTGGGCATGGCGGACACCGGGTTCCACGTCACCGACGCGCAGGCGGGACGCCTGGCCGAGCTGTACGGCGAGACGGAGGACGGCGGCATCACACCGGTCCCCGGGCTGCCGCTGCGGGGCCGGCCGCGGTTCCTGTCGGGCAGCGGCGGCCTGGTCTCCTCCGCGTACGACGTGCACCGCTTCGCGGAACTGCTGCGCCGCCGCGGCGAACTCGACGGGGTCCGGCTGCTCGCCCCGGCGACGGTGGACCTCATGACCCGCAACCACCTCCCGGGCGGCGCCGACCTGCGTTCCTTCGGAAGCCACCCTGCGCACGACGAGCCCGGCAACGACGGCGTCGGCTTCGGCCTCGGCGTCTCCGTGGTGACCGACCCGAGCCGCACCAGGTCGCCCTCCGGGCTCGGCACGTACGGCTGGAGCGGAGTGGCGACGACCACCTTCTGGGTCGACCCGGGCCGTGGACTGACGGTGCAGTTCATGACCCAGGTGCGGCCGAGGTCCTCGCACACGGTCTATCCGGACCTGAAGCGGCTGGTGCACGACGCCGTCGCGGACTGATCCGGAGCGGCCGGACCCGGCGCCTCGGGCTCAGGACGACACGTGCGCCATGGCGTCCAGGTGGGGCAGGTGGTGGTCGAGCCGTTCCCGCTTGGTGCGCAAGTAGGTGATGTTCGACTCGCACGGCGGTATCAACAGCGGCACCTGCTCGGCGACCTCGATGCCGTGCCGCACCAACGCCTCCCGCTTGCGCGGGTTGTTGGACATCAGCCGCACCGACCGCACACCGAGGTCGTCGAGGATGCGGGCGGCGACACCGTAGTCCCGGGCGTCCACGGGCAGGCCGAGGGCGAGGTTCGCCTCCACCGTGTCCAGGCCCTCCGCCTGCAACGCCATCGCGCGCAGCTTGGCGAGCAGACCGATGCCGCGCCCCTCGTGGCCGCGCAGGTAGACCACGATCCCGCTGCCCGCGTCGGCCACCTGCCGCAGCGCGGAGGTGAGTTGGGCGCCGCACTCGCAGTGCTGGGAGCCGAAGGCGTCGCCGGTCAGGCACTCCGAGTGGAGCCGGGTGAGCACGCTTTCGCTGCCCGGGTCGCCGTGCACCAGGGCCACTTGCTCGTCGCCGCGTTCGTGGTCGAGATAGCCGTACGCCCGGAATTTCCCGTAGACGGTGGGCAGCGGTGTCACCACGATCCGCTCCACGTCCGTGCGCTGGGATGCCTTCTTGCCGAGTACACCGATTTTTTCTGTCATGATTTTCGCGTTCCTCAACAGATTGCTCAATCGAGATGAAAGGCCGTGCGGAAATGGATGTTTCACTGGTGCCGGCGGACACGAGCGAAGACGTGCGCGCACGCGGCTCCAAGGTCGCGGTGCTGCCGGTCGGGAGTTACGAGCAGCACGGCCCGTACCTTCCGCTGGCGACCGACACCCTCGTCGCGTGCGCCGTCGCCCGCGAGCTGGCCGGCGCGTATCCGGTGCACCTGCTGCCGCCGGTGACGATCGGCTGCTCGCACGAGCACGCGGACTGGCCCGGGACCGTCAGCGTCTCCGCCGTGACCCTGCACGCGGTGGTGCGGGACATAGCGGACTCGCTGCGCCGCTCGGGTGTCGGGGCCCTGGTCGTGGTCAACGGGCACGGCGGCAACTACGTACTGGGCAACGTCGTCCAGGAGTCCACCGCGCGCGGTGAGCGGATGGCGCTGTTCCCGGCCGCCGAGGACTGGGAGACGGCTCGGCAGCGGGCGGGGGTGGCCACCTCGCTGCTCACCGACATGCACGCGGGGGAAATCGAGACCTCCATTCTTCTGCACACGCACCCCGAATTGGTCCGGCCCGGTTACGAGGCCGCCGATTTCGTCGCGGACGACCGGCGTCATCTGCTCTCCCTCGGTATGTCCGCCTATACCGCTTCCGGTGTCATCGGGCGTCCTTCACTGGGATCGGCGGAAAAGGGGAAGGAACTGCTGGCGGGCCTCGCGGATTCCTTCGCGGAATGTTTCGCGCTGCTGACGGCGGCGAAGGTCACCGTGTCCGACGAGGAGCGCGGGTAGCGCACGGTGCGCCGGCGGGCGACGAGGACGGCGGCACCGGGCAGGCTCGCCACGAGGCTGAGCACGCCGTACACCACCGCCGTGCCCAGCCCGGTGCCCGCGCCCAGCCCCGCCGCGCCGAACGCCCAGGCGGTGACGCCCTCCCGGGGGCCCCAGCCGCCGACGTTCAGCGGCAGCCCCATGGCGAGCAGCGCCAGCACGGCCAGCGGGGTGAGCGCGGCGAGGGAGGCCGCGCTGCCGGCGACCCGGGCGGCGAGCACGAACATCGTGAGGTGCCCGGCGAGCACGACACCGGAGGAGAGGGCGACCCCCGGCAGGTTCCGCCGGGACAGCAGCCCGGCCCGTGCCTCACCGAGCGCCGTCCGCAGGGCCGGTCCCCGGCGTGCGGGCGTCCTGCGTGCGGGGGTTGTGCGTGCGGGCGTCCGGTTCATGCGCAGGGCGAGGACGACGGCGAGCGCTCCGGCCAGGGCGAGGGCCGCGAGCGGTGCGACCCGCCGGGCCTCGGCGAACACCGGGGACGGCATGGTGAGCAGTACGGCGACCCCGACCCCGATCAGCGCGAGCTGCCCCGCGACCCGTTCGAGGACGACGGCGCGCACGCCGCGCCCCAGGTCTCCGGCGTTCCGCCCGTGCCGCACCGCGCGGTGCACGTCACCGAGGACACCGCCGGGCAGGGCCGCGTTGAGGAACAGGGCGCGGTAGTAGTCGGCGACGGCCGCCACGAACGGCAGCCGGATGCGCAGGCCCCGGGCCACCAGGGCCCAGCGCCAGGCGCTGAAGACCGTGGTGACCAGCCCGATCCCGAGGGCGGCCAGCACCGCGGGCCCGTCGATGCGGCGGATCCCGTCCAGGAGGGCGCCGGTCCCCAGCCGCCACAGGAGTACGGCGAGGACGGCGGTGCCGGCGAGCGTGCCGAGGTGGGTGCGCAGGGCGCGGCGGCGTGGAGTCCGGGCGCCGACGGGGGTGTCCGGGGACGGCGGCGTCGGCAGGTCCCGCGCCGGTACGGCCGGTGCCGGTACGGCCGGTGCCGTCGGCGGCGTCGGTGCGCTCACGGGGCCCCGCCCGTCGGCCGGCACAGCGCCAGCAGGTCGGTGTGGTGGACGACCACGCGCAACTCCCCGGCCGCGCAGGCCGCGAGACGCTCGTCCAGGTACCGGTCGGCCCGCTCCCGCAGTTCCGGGCGCTGTTCGACGGCCGCACCGACCCAGCCCCGCAGCCACTGGGCGGTGAGCCCGGCCTCGTCGGGACCGAGCCGCCAGGGACTGGGGAGCGCCCGTACGGCGGCGCCGTGCCCGGCGAAGACCTCGGCCGCCACGTCGACCGCGTCCGGGCCGAGCATGCCGGTTCGCCGCTGGTGGTCGTTGAAGGCCCCGGCGATCTCGGCGTCCAGCGGGTGTGCCGGGGTGAGGTCGACGCGTCCGGCGACGGAGAGGGTCAGCAGCGCCGGGCAACCGGCGGCGGCACAGGCGGCGGCGAGGGTGCCGACCTCCTCGGCGGTGAGGACGTCGAGCAGCGCGGACGCCGTCACCAGCGCGGCGCCGGTCAGGGCGTCCGGGGTGAGGCGGGCGAGGTCCCCGCGCCGCGTCTCGACGGTGACACGGCTGCCGTCGGCGGCGGTGCGCGGGGCGGCGACGGCCGCGAAGTGCAGCAGGTAGGGGTCCCGGTCGTGCAGCACCCAGTGCTGGGCGCCGTCCAGCAGCGGGGCGAGCCAGCGCCCCATCGACCCGGTGCCGCAGCCCACGTCGTGCACCACCAGCCCGTCCGCCCGCCCCGGCGGATCGGCGAGCCTGGCCCGCAACGGGCCGAGCAGCTCGTGCGCCCGGGCGGCGGCGTCGGCGGGCTCCCGCAGGCGCAGCCACTCGGGGGCGTAGCGCGGGGGTTCGTCGGGGTGCTCGGGGGCCGGGACTCCACGCAGGCGGACGGTGGCCCCCTCGGTGTCGGGCCGCCCGTGACCGTCATGCCGCGACGCCTTACGACCGTCCGCAAGCGGTCGGACGGTAGGCCGCTCGGCCGGAGCCGCCGTCCGCAGGGCGGGATCGTCCGACCGCCGCGCGGCACGGTGACCGGCACCGCCCTCGGACCACTCCGCGCGCCGACCCGCCCGACCCTCACCCGACCCCTCCCCGACGCCGGGAGCAGGCCACTCGACAGGACCCACGGCAACCGGGCCCGCACCGGAGACAACGGCGCCCGCCGAGTC
>NZ_JBVISR010000012.1:7726-252712 GCF_055575415.1 Streptomyces sp. NPDC034099
GTCGGGAGCGCCCGACCCTCGCGCGCCACAGTGACCGGCACCGCCCTCGGACCACTCCGCGCACCGACCCGCCCGACCCTCACCCGACCCCTCCCCGACGCCGGGAGCAGGCCACTCGACAGGACCCACGGCAACCGGGCCCGCACCGGAGACAACGGCGCCCGCCGAGTCGGGAGCGCCCGACCCTCGCGCGCCACAGTGACCGGCACCGCCCTCGGACCACTCCGCGCACCGACCCGCCCGACCCTCACCCGACCCGCCCCCGGCGTCGGGAGCGAGCCCCTCGACAGGACCCGCGGCGACCCGGTGGGCCGCACTCGCGCCGGGGACGGCGGCGTCCACGGTGTCGGGGGCGTCCTGGGGGCCCGGCTGGGCCGGGATGGCGCCCGGGGCCGGTGCGGGGGGCTTCCTCGCGTTCATGCCGCCCTCCCCGGTTCGCCCGGCAGCCGGCGCAGTACGCCGGCCAGGCTCTGGGCCGTGCTCGCCCAGCCGTTCAGGGCGGCACGGCGACCGCGGGCGGCGGCCTTCAGCCGGCGTCGCACGTCCGCCTCGCCGAACCAGCCGCGCAGCTCCGCGGCGAGCGCGACGGGGTCCTCCGGCGGGACGAGGATGCCGGGCACCCCGCCGTCGGGTGCGCGCCCGACCGCCTCCGGGAGGCCGCCGACGTCCGTGGCCAGCACGGGAATGCCGCGCGCGAGGGCCTCGGTCACCGCCATGCCGTACGTCTCGGCGTAGGAGGTGAGGACCATCAGGTCGGCGGAGGCGTAGGTGGCGTCCAGGTCGGCTCCGGCTCGCGGCCCGGCGAGCACCAGCCGCTCCTCCAGGCCGTGCCGTGCGATCAGCGACCGCAGGCGGTCGACGTACTCCGGGTCCTGTCCGAGCCCGCCGACGCACACACAGCTCCACGGCAGGTCGGCCACGGCCGCCAGCGCCTCCACCAGCCGGTGCTGGCCCTTGCGGGGCGTGACCGCGGCGACGCACACCAGCCGGGAGACGCCGTCGGTGCCGGGCGCGAGGGGCGCGATGTCGGCGCCGGGGGCGGCGACGTGGACCCGGCCCGGGTCGAGGCCGTGGTGGGAGACGAGGCGGCGCACCGCCCAGTCGCTGGTGGCGATGACGGCCGGGACGGCACGCAGCACCGTGCGCTCGCGGGCGTCCAGTTCGGCGGCCACCGCGGGATCGAGGCCGGTCTCGTCGCCGAGCGGGAGGTGGACGAGGACGGCCATGCGCAGCCGCTCGGCCTCCGGCACGACGATCTCCGGCACCCCGCAGGCGACCAGGCCGTCGAGGAGGACGACCGCGCCGTCCGGCAACCGCCGCAGGACGCGGGCGAGTTCCGTGCGGGCCGCGTCGTCCGGCCGGGGCCAGTCGCCGGGCACGGGCAGCCCCCGTACCCGCCAGCCGAAGCCGGGCAGGTCGAGCCGCACCCGCCGGTCGTAGGCGTTGCCGCCGCTCGGCGCGGCCGGGTCGTCGACCCCGCCCGGCATGACGAAGTGCACGGAGCGCAGGGACATGGGGACGATCCCCCCGTTCCTCGGAGCCGGGACCGGGACCGGAACAGCCCCGGACAACTGCGCGGGGACGTAGGCGAGCCGGGCCCGCCCGGCGGGCGCGCCGGTCGTCGCCTCCACGGAGGTACCGGTCGTCGCTTCCACGGACGCGCCGGTCACAGCGCACGCTCGTAACTCGCCCACGCCACGTGCGACTCGTGCAGCGTGACGGTGAGCCCGGCCAGGCTCTTGGCCCCCTCGCCGAGCGCGCCCTTGTGCACACGCTCGGCGAGCCGGTCGGCGATGACCTTGGCCAGGAACTCGGTGGAGGTGTTGAGGCCGGCGAAGTCGGGTTCGTTGTCGAGGTTGCGGTAGTTCAGTGCGCCCACGACGGCACCCAGCTCCTGGGTGGCCAGGCCGATGTCGACGACGATGTTGTCCTCGTCCAGCTGCTCGCGCCGGAAGGTGGCGTCCACCAGGAACGTCGCCCCGTGCAGGCGTTGCGCGGGCCCGAAGACGTCGCCGCGGAAGCTGTGGGCGATCATGATGTGATCGCGGACGGTGATGCTGAACAACGGACGACCCTCCAGGTGTGGCACGTCTGGTCCCCCGCCGGTCGCTGCGCGGGGTGCCGTCTATTACGGCTGGATGCCTTCCCCTGTTCAGTGGGCCGTACGTGTTTCCCGCAAGGTCAGGCGCCGGTGTCGGCGCCCGGGTCGGTCCCGGTGCCGGGCTCCTCCCGGTCGTAACGGATCCGGTGGCACAGTGCGGGGACCTCGCCGGAGGCCAACCGCGGCATCAGGTCCGGCAGTTCGGTGAACGCGGACTCGCCGGTGACGAGCGCGTCCAGCGCCGGGTCGGCGAGCAGTTCGAGGGCGAGGGCGAGCCGGTCGGCGTAGCCGCGGGTGGCGGCGCGGGCCGGGGAGACGGTGCCGACCTGGCTGCCGCGCAGGGTCAGCCGCCGGGAGTGGAAGGCCTCGCCGAGCGGCAGGGCGACGCGCCGGTCGCCGTACCAGCTCAGTTCGACGACGGTGCCTTCGGGGCGCAGCAGCTCCAGTGACCGGGCCAGCCCCGCTTCCGTCGCACTGGCGTGCACGACGAGATCACGGTCGCCGACGGCGTCGCCCGGGGAGGCGAAACCGACGCCGAGCGCCTCGGCGGCCTTCGCCCGGGTCGGGTCGGCGTCGACCAACTCGACGCGGACGCCGGGGAAACGGGCCAGCAGGGCCGCCACCGAGCAGCCGACCATGCCACCGCCGACCACGGTGACCCGGTCGCCGACCAGCGGTGCCGCGTCCCACAGGGCGTTGACGGCGGTCTCGACGGTGCCGGCGAGCACGGCCCGCCCGGCGGGGACCTCCGCGGGGACGGGGGTGACGGCGGCGGCCGGGACGACATACCGCGTCTGGTGCGGATGGAGACAGAACACGGTGCGCCCGACGAGACGCCCGGGCCCCTCTTCCACCACACCGACGCTGAGGTAGCCGTACTTCACCGGCCCGGGGAAGTCGCCCTCCTGGAACGGCGCGCGCATGGCCGTGTACTGGTTCCCGGGCACCCGGCCGTCGAAGACAAGGGTCTCGGTGCCGCGGCTGACCCCGCTGAAGAGCGTGCGCACCAGCACCTCGTCGGCGCCCGGTGCCGGCAGCTCCACCTCGCGGATCGCGCCCCGGCCCGGCGCTTCGAGCCAGAACGCACGTGCCCTGCGTGTCATCTCACGTCCTCCTGAACGATCGGGAAGCCACTCACGTACCGAGGGATGCACGAGCCGCGCACAAGGTAGCGGCGTTGATCGACTCTGTCACACGGCCGGAGGATGTTCGGTGGCCCTGAACAACACGTACGACGCGTGCGAGGCGTATGACGTCTGTGCCGCGAGGTCCGTACAGCAGGAGACGGCGGTGGGGGCCGGCGCGCAGGTCCTGCTGCTGGCGCTGCTCGGTACCGCGATCGGCATGGGCACGGCGGGCTGGCTGACCGGCCTGGTGTTCGCGTTCGCGAGCTGGGCGGTGCTCTCCCGGGCCCTGCACCGCTCCCGGCTGCCGGCGTTCGGCCCGGCCAACCGGGTCACCCTGGGCCGGGCCACCCTGGTCGGCGGGGTCACCGCCCTGGTCGCCGACTCCTTCCGCAGCGCGCCGCCGGTCTCCCTGCTCGTCGGTCTGACGGCCGTGGCCCTGGTCCTGGACGGCGTGGACGGCAAGGTCGCCCGCCGCACCGGCACGTCCACCCCGCTGGGCGCGCGCTTCGACATGGAGGTCGACGCGTTCCTGATCCTGGTGCTCAGCGTGTACGTCGCGATGGACCTGGGCCCGTGGGTGCTGCTGATCGGCGGCATGCGGTACGTGTTCGTGGCGGCGGCCCGGGTGTGGCCGTGGCTGACCGCCGCGCTGCCGCCGAGCACGGCCCGCAAGACGGTGGCCGCGCTGCAGGGCGTCCTGCTGCTCCTCGCGGGCGCGGACCTGCTGCCGCGCGGGGGGAACGCCGGGGTGGCCGCGGTGGCGCTGGGCCTGCTGGTGTGGTCGTTCGGGCGGGATGTGCGGTGGCTGTGGCGCCGGTCGCGGGTTCCCGCGGCGCCGGTCACGGCGCTGCGGGAACTCGTGGTCCAGTGAGGTCCGGCGGGGGCCGGTGGTCCCCCGTGTCGCCACCCGTACGCGTCAGCCGCGGCGGGGCAGCAGCCCCACCGCGCCCAGTGGTACGGCGGCCAGCACCAGCCACGGCACCGCGACCGGCAGCCCGTTGTCCATCAGCAGACCGGTCGCGGAGCTGCCGGCCAGCACGACGAGCCCGGAGACCGAGGACAGCGCCCCGGTGTACAGACCGAGCCGTCCGTCCTCGGCGAGGTCCGGCACCCAGGCGCGGGCGACGGGCGCGACGAGCATCTGCCCGAGGGTGAGCAGGACGACGAACCCGGCGGCGGGCACCAGCCCACCCGTCCCCGTCCACCCCGCGGGCCGCGCGAGGCCGACCACGGCGAACCCGACGGCGATGAGCACCAGCCCCGCCGCCATCGACCGGCGCGGCGCCAGCCGCTCCCCCGCCCACCGGGTCACCGGCAACTGCGCGGTCACCACCAGCAGCGACGACAGCGCGAACAGCCAGGCCAGCGGCGCCTGCGAACCGGCGGCCCGCTCCACCTCGGCGGGCAGGGCCAGGTAGAGCTGGTTGTAGGCGAGCAGGTAGGCGCCGTAGGCGCAACACAGGGCGAGGAAGCGCCGGTTGCGCAGCACCAGTCGCGCCCCGCCCTTCATCCGGACCTGGGCCCGCCCCGGCACGCGCTGCGGCAGCAGCCACGCGTGCCCGACGAGGACCAGCACGAAGACCCCGGCCCCGGCGAGGCAGGCGGTGCGGAAGTCGACGGCGAGCAGCAGCGCTCCCAGCAGCGGCCCGGCGAAGGCACCGGCCTGTCCGGCGACCGTGAACAGCGCGAGCACCCGCGTCCGGTCCCCGCCCCTTTCTTCCTCCCACACGACGGCCTGCCGGGCGACCTCGGACTCGACGGCCGGCGAGAAGAGCGCGGCGGCGAACCCGATCAGCAGCACGGCACCGACCACGGTCCAGATCCGCTCGGCGAACCCGAGCCAGACGAACCCGGCGATCCGCAGCAGGCACCCGGCGAGCACGACGGGCCGGATGCCGTACCGGTCGGCGAGCGCCCCGCCGACCACGAACAGCCCCTGCTGGCTGAAGGTACGCAGCCCGAGCACGAACCCGACCAGCCACCCCGCCACGCCGACGGACTGCCCCAGGTGCTCGGAGAGGAAGGGCAGTACGGCGAAGAAGCCGATGTTGAAGGCAAGTTGGGTGAGGATGAGCAGCCGGAGCAGCGGGGAGAGCGTGCCGAGCGGGGCGGTACGGCGGCCGGATGCCCGCCGGGATCGGGATCGCCCGGCGGAGGCGGGTGCGGAGGTCATGTCACCGGGCTCCGGCCGGTTCCGTCTCGGCAGCCGGGACGGGCCGCCGCTCGGCCCCGTTGCCGTTGTCGGCCCCGCCGGCGGACGGTGCGGGGCGTCGCCGGGCCGGTCGGCGTATTCCGCCCGCGGCGCTGACGGCCAGCGCGCCGAGCAGGGCGAGGACGGCGGCGGGGGCGAGGACGGCCCAGGGGGCGCGCTCGGCGTAGGGCTGGTTCTCGGCGAGGAGCAGGCCCCACTCGGGGGACGGCGGCTGGGCGCCGAGGCCGAGGAAGCCGAGCGAGGCGAGCGCGAGGGCGACACCGGGCAGCCGCAGCAGGGCGTGCCGGAGGACCGGCGGCACCACGGCGGGCAACAGCTCGTACCGCAGCAGATGGACCCGCCCCGCGCCCAGCCCCTTGGTGGCGGTGATGTGCAGCGTGGCGCGCTCCTGGCGCAGCAGGGAGGAGGTGTGCGCGGCGAGCGGTGCCCAGGCGACGGCGCCCACGGCGAGCGCGGGGGTGGCCGCTCCGCTCCCGGCGACAGCGGTGACGAGCAGCGCGACGAGCACCGGCGGTACGGCGTTGACCGTGTCGACGAGCGGCGCGGAGACCCGGGGCACGAGTCCGAGCAGTACGCCCGCGAGCAGGGCGGCGGCACTGATGGCGGCGGCGAGGAGCAGCGTGTCCAGCGCCCCGTGGCCGACGCGGGCGAGCAGGTCGCGCCCGAGGGCGTCGGTGCCGAAGGGATGGTCGAGGGAGGGTGCCCGCAGCCGCTGCCCCGTGTCGAGGGCGAGCGGATCACGGGCCAGCCCGCACCCGACGACGGCGAGCAGGAGGGCACCGTAGAGGAACGGCAGCAGCCCGCCGGCGGGCGGAGTGGGCCGGTGCAGCGAGGACAGGGCGCCGTCACGCAGCGCGGGCCCGGTGAGCAGCCGGGCGGCGACACGGGTGGCACCGGTCGCGAGCGCGGCGAGCAGGACGAGGACGAGGGTGCCGGCCTGGAGGACGGGGAGGTCCTGGGCGAGGGCGGCCTGGAGGGTGGTGCGCCCGAGCCCGGGGATGTCGAAGACCTGCTCGACGGCAACGGCCCCACCGGTCAACCCGACGACGAACAGTCCGAGGTTGGGCAGCAGCGCGGGCACGCACCGCCGTACGGCCTGGCGGGCGATGGACCGCCCGGTCAGCCCGCGGGCCGCGGCGGCCAGCGCCCAGGGCTCGCCGAAGGCACCGGGCAGCAGGTCGTCGAGCAGCCGTCCGAGCACGGCTCCCGCGGGCAGCCCGAGGGCGAGCGCGGGCAGCACGGTCCACTGGGGGCCGTACCATCCCAGCGCGGGCAGCCAGCCCAGCTGCACCCCGACGACGGTGGCGAGCACGGAGGCGACGAGGAACTCGGGCAGCGAGGCGAGTACGGCGGACAGGCTCCCGCCCCCGCGCCGCCCACCGAGCCGCCGCCGGGCCCCGAGCCGCAGGGTGCGCGCGCAGATCGCTCCGGCGGTGAGGACGGCGACGAGCAGCGCGACACACATGAGCAGCAGCGAGGCACCGAGCGCCCGGAGCACGTCGGGCAGTACGTCGGCCCCGGAGATCCACGACCGCCCGGCGTCCCCGCGCACGAGACCGCCCAGCCAGCCGGTGAGCACGTGCGCGGGCCCGCCGTCGATCCCGAGCTGCCGCCGGATGTCGGCGAGCACCTCGGGCGTGGGCTCACGCTCGGCGGACCGCGCCTTGAGGACGGTGTACGCGGGGTCGGTGCGGGTGAGCCAGGGCAACAGCCCGACCCCGCACACGAGCCCGCCGGCGAGCAGGACCCGCCACACCAGGGTGGCCACGCGCTGCCGCACGGTTCAGCGCCGGGTGCCGGTGCCGACGAGGGTGCGCTCGTACGGGTCGAGGATCACGCCCTGCACGGAGTCGGCGACGCCGGTGATGATGCGCTGGTGCACGAGCGGCACGACGGCGTCGCTGCCGAGGATGCGGGCCTCGGCGGCCATGGCGGCGTCCTGTCGCGCGGCGGTGTCGGCGGTCTTCTCGGCGTCGGCGACGGCACGGTCGACGCCCTTGTCGCAGAGCTGGGCGATGTTGAAGCCGCCGTCGCAGGTGTAGTCGCTGGCGAGGACGGCGACGGGGTCACCGGTGTCGAGGAGCGTGTTCCGGGCGAGCACGAAGGCGTCGAACTTCCCGTCCAGGGCGTCGCCTTCGAGCCGCGAGTACTCCCGCACGGTGAGCTTGACCGTGAACCCGGCCTTCTCCAGCTGCTGCTTGACCACCTGGGCGACCTCGGGCAGTTCGGGCCGGTTGTCGTAGGTGGCGAGGGTGATGGTGTCGCCGTCGGCCTTCTTGGCCGCCGCCCGCCCGACCGGCTTGCTCCGCTTCCCCTCCGCCCAGGTGACGGCCGGCCCGTAGACACCGGCACCGGGATCGCCGTACCCCTCGTACACGTCCTTGGCGAACACGGAGGCGTCGAGGCCCTTTCGGGCGGCGGCCCGCAGCCCGGCGTCCTTGAAGGGCCCGGAGGAGGCGTTGAGGAGCAGGCTGGTGGTCCGGGTGGTGGCGGTGTCGCGCCGCGTCTCCTTGTCGAGCGACGCCGCCTGGGCGACCGGAACGGCCTCGGCGATGTCGAGTTCCCCGGTCCGCAGGGCGTTGGCACGGGCGGTGCCGTCGGCGATGAAGCGCGCGTCGACGCCGGAGGCCTGCGCGCGACCGCCCCAGTAGTCGTCGAACCGGTCGAGGGAGGCGGAGGTGGCGCCGTTGACCTCGGTCAGCTCGAAGGGCCCGGTGGCGTGGCCGACGGGGTCGACGCGGTCGCTCTTGCCGTATGCGTCCTTGGACAGGATCGCGAGGCTGGGGCTGGAGAGCCGCAGCGGCAGTACCGGGTCGGGCTCGGCGGTGGTGATCCTCACGACCCGGTCGCCGCTCGCCTCGGCGCTGAGGGTGACACCGGCGAGGGCGGCGGGGGCCGGCGCGGCGTCGGTGGCGTGCGTGAGGGAGTCGGCGACGGAGGCGGGGGTCACTTCGCTGCCGTCCTGGAAGGTCGCGTCGCGGAGGCTGAACTCCCAGGTCTTCTCCCCGTCCCTGCGCCAGGACTCGGCGAGCGCGGGGGCGGCGGAGCCGTTGGCGTCGAGCGCGGTGAGGCCCTCGGTGACACCGAGACGGCTCAGCAGGGTGGCGTCGGCGCCGTACGGGGACAGGTTCTCGGCGGGCGGAAAGGCGAGGGCGACGCGCAGACGGGCGCCGTCACCGTCCTTGCCGCCACCGGATCCGGAATCGTCACCGCCTCCGGAGGCGAAGCAGCTCGATACGAGCGGGATCAGCAGGAGCGGGGCGAGCAGCCGGGGGCGGCGGTGGGAGCGCATGGTCCTCGGATCGATCAGGTTCGGGACGGGCGGGCGGACGAGGCAGGTAGGCGCGAAAGCGAACCGAGACTACATGAAAACGATTTCCATGCCTACCTCACCCCAGGGGAACATCGAAGTGCACGATCCCCTGCCCACCGCCCGCGTCCTCCCGCTCGTCGTGCACGACCTTGGCCAACGACCGCCAGAAGGGCTCCGCCCCGGTGACGGCGGGGTCGGTGTGCAGATAGACGGCCCGGTATCCCCCGTCGGCGAGGGCGAACGCCAGCAACTCGTCGACGAGCTTCCGCGCCAGCCCCCGCCTGCGGTGCTCGGGCCGTACGTACACGCGACGCAGCTGCGCGGTCACACCGGAGGGGTAGCGCTCGGCGACGTGCGCGGGATTCGGCGGGTGCGCGGGCCCCCGGGAGTCGAGCGCACCGGTACCCACGACCTCACCGTCCGCGTCGACGGCGACGAGGAGCGTATGCCGGGCGGGGGTCAGATAGGCCCCGGCCAGATCGATGACATCGGCATGCCAGCGCGGGACATACCCGGTACCGAAGTCCCGGTAGACGGTGTCGAGCATGACGGCCCGGGCGGAGTCCAGGTCGGCGGGGGTTGCTGTCCGGATGGTGTAGTCACTGGTGCGCACTTGCACATCGTACGCATTAACTGAAACCGGGCATCACCGGCCCCGTCGACCGCTTCGCCTTCGGCCGCACCAGTCACTCTCGCCCCTGGTGATCGCATCCAGCAGGGCGTGCCGCAGTGGCTCCCCGCCCCGCGTCCGGTCAGCGTGGCTTTCGGATGCTGTCGATGATGCGGGTCCAGTTGTCGCCGCCGTGGCCGTTCTCGATTGCTCGTCGGTAGTGGCTCTGGACGGCCGTCGGGAGGGCGAGGTCGAGGCCGAGTGATGTGCTGGTGTCGACGATGTGGTCGGACGTCGCGCCCATCATGGTGACCGTGCTGAGGTGGCCGGGGTGTTCGCCGGCGTCGAGCGCGGCGCCAGGGCGTTCCTCGCCCGCCCTCAGCATGTCGCCGATGGAGTCGGCGGTGGAGAGCAACTCCGGCAGCGCCTCCGCGGCCTCCATGCCCGCGGTGCCCAGCATCGCGGTGGCGTGCATCAGGCTGGACAAAGTGGTGAGGAACACCGCCAGTTGGGCCTGGTACATCAGCTGGGCGAGGCCCGGGTCCCCGCCCAGGTACTTTGGTGTGCCCAGCGGTTGCAGGGTGGCCCGGTGCCTGTCCAGCAGGTCCTCGGGGCCGCTGTAGTAGATGTGGGCCGCGTCGGTGCCGACCATGGGCGCGGGGACCATGATGCCGCCGGTGAGGAAGGCGGCGCCGTGGCCTGTGGCCCACGCTGCTGCCTCGCGGGTGCGATCGGGGGTGTCGGAGCTGAGGTTGACCAGGGTGCGTCCGGCGAGCGCTTCGGTGGCGTCGTCGAGGATGTCGTACATCGCCCGGTAGTCGGTCAGGCTGAGCAGCACCAGTTCGCTCGCTTCGACGGCCTCGCGGGGTGTCTTCGCGTGCGTCGCTCCCGCGTTGACGACGCCGTCGGCGCGGCTCGCGGTGCGGTTCCAGACGGTGACCGGGTGGCCCGCGGTGAGGAGGGTGTGTGCGATGGCCTGGCCCATGGGGCCCAGCCCGATCACGGAGACAGGGGTGTTGCGGCTGGTGGTGCGGTCCTTGTGTGCGTTCACTCCTTCATCCTCGGAGGGCGCCGGTAGTCTCGGAAGTACCCACTAATTACTGCGGTACTTACCATTTCGTAAGGGGCTGAGCGATGGCCAAGGCGCCGAGGTCCGGGCCGTACATCTGCGGCATCGACGCTGCGCTCGACGTCGTGAGCGGCAAGTGGAAGGGACTGATCCTCTGGGAGCTCGACGCCCATGGCGTACGCCGTTTCGCCGAGCTGCGTCGCGGGCTGCCGGGCGTCAGCGAGAAGATGCTCACCCAGCATCTGCGGGAAATGGAGGCGGACGGGCTCGTGCACCGGGAGGTGTACGCCGAGGTGCCGCCGCGAGTGGAGTACTCCCTGACCGAGCACGGCCGCACACTCAATCACGCGCTCGGACCGCTCGGCGCGTGGGGCACCGAGCGGATACGTCGCGAAGGCTGCGAGGCGGTCCAGGCAGCCGGGACTTCACCAGGGTGAACGTGCGGCACGTTTACCTCAAGAGCGCAGCCAGTCCAGTCTCTCCTCTGCGGCCCGCAGGCGGGGGTGTCCGGGGCCGTGCAGACGGCGGTAGTCGCGTACGCAGCGGTCGAGCAGTTCGGCGGCCTCCGCGTGGTGGCCGACGTCGATCAGGACGTTGGCGAGGTTGTCCCGGGTGGCGACCGTGATCGGATGGTCGTCCCCTTGGAGCGCGGCGCGTCCGCTCAGGATCGCGCGCAGGATGGGCACGGCTTCCTCGTAGCGCTCCTGGGCGTGCAGGACGGCCGCGAGATTGTTGCGTGCGGTGAAGGTGGTCTCGTGGTCCGGCCCCAGCGTGGCCTCGGTGGACCGTACGACGGCGCGGATCTGCTCCTCCGCCTCGGCATGGCGGTCCAGTCGGACCAGGACGGCGCCCAGGTTGCTGCGGGCCGCGATCGTCTTCTCGTGGTCCGGCCCGTAGCGGTCCACCAGTCGGGGCACGAGGGCGCGCAGGGCGCGCTCGGCCTCCTCGTGACGTCCGCACTTGAGCAGGGAGGCGGCGTGCGCGTTGGTGGCGGACAGGACGTCGGGGTGGTCACGGCCGAGCTGCCGGATGCGGCGTTCCAGGACGTCCCTCGCCAGCGGCTCCGCTTCGGGGGCCCGGCCGAGGTCCTCCAGGACCGCCGCGAGCCGGGTGGCGCTGCGCAGCGCGTCGGGGTGGTCGCGGCCGAGCGTCTCCGCCTGGGCACGGAAGGTGTCACGCCACGCTGTCTCGGCGAGGCTCAGTTGACCGGTGGTGTGCAGCGCGTCGGCCAACTCGGCGGAGGCACGCAGGGTTTCCTCGTGGCGGTCGCCGAGCGTGGTCCAGTGGGTGCGGGCCACATGCTGGTACAGCTCGACGGCTTCTTCGCCCCGTCCGGGGAGCGACACCAGGACCTGGGCGAGTTCGCGTATGGCGGTGAGGGCGTCCGGGTGCTCGGCGCCCAGGGTGTCGATGGCGGACCGGGCCCGCATGGTGTGGATCTCCTCCGCGGAGAGCTCCACGCGGGCGATCTCCTGCTCCGGCCGGCCCTCGGTGACCTCCGTGATGGTGATGTGTCCCCCGGTCAGTCGTCGCGGGTTCCCGGGGCCGCCCGCGGGTGCCTGCGCGTTCGGGTCCGGCGGCGGCTGCGCGCCGACGCCCTCGCCGTCTTCCGCGGCTCGTCGCCGCCACCATCGGGTCATCGTGACCGCCTCCTCGTTGCTGCCGGTCTCCTCGTTGCTGCCGGTCTCCTCCTTGTGCTGCCGGTGCCGTCAGGCGCCCGCGTGCACGTGTGCCGCCCACAGGCTGGGACTCGCCGCGAAGGCGGCGCGGCATCGGAGGACCGCCTGGTGCAGGGCGTGAGCCGTCCTGGTGTCGTCCAACTCCGGTCTGCCACCGGCTCCTTCGGTGCACAGCTCCCGGTAGAGGAAGCGGGTGACGCGGACGGCCACCGCGTCGTGCACCGGCCAGAGCGTCCCGACGGCGTTGGCGTACCCCGCGAGCTGGAAGGCGGAGGTGATGTGGATGGACTCGTCGGCCAGTTCCCCGCCGCCCCGCGCCGTCTCGCACGCGGACATCACCGCGAGCCGCGCCGCCGGCAGTTCCAGGTGGGAGATCGCACGGACCGTCAGCGGGCGGGTGGCGTGGTCGTGCACCAGGAGCCGGCCGTTCGAGGGGTCGGCGGGCTCGCTGACGCCGTGGCAGGCGAAGTGCACGCACGGGTGACGGGGCAGGGCGTCCATCACCTGTTCGAAGGTGGCTTGCTCCTCGGACAGTACCTCGGTGGGCAGGAGTCCGCGCAGGACCTCCACCTCGCGCCGTGCGCCGCGGAGTGGCCGGGCACCGGGCGTGTCGGGGAGCGCCACGGCGAGCACCGGGCCGTGCGGGCGGGGGGCGGCGGCCCGGGCCCGGGCGTACCCGAGAGCGGCCACGGTCGGCGTGTAGGAGGAGACCACCCGGTCCAGTACCGTCCGTGGTCCCGGCGCGTCTGGCGCCGGGTCTGGCGCCGGGCCGGACGCCGGGTCGTCGGGTTCGGGTCCGCCGTTCGGTACGGCGCCGGGGGTGCCGTAGTGGTGTCCCGCCGCGTGCAGGGGCAGCGAGGCCAGTGCGCCTCCCGGTGACCACCACAACCGCTGCCACTCGCCGTCGGGCGTGGGTCCGTGCACCCCGAGTCGGCCGAGCACGGGTCCGGTGACGTGGTCCCACGTCCAGGCCAGTACCTCGCCGACGGTCTGCTGGGCCGCCCGGTCGCGGGCGGGGTCGGCCGCGTCGGCGAGCGCCCGCTCGAGGCGGTCCGCCTGTTCGCCGACAGCCTCCGGGGTGGCGTGCGGCAGTGGGACGAGGAGGACTTCGCCGTCCCGCAGCACCAGGGCGTCGCTGCGGAAATCGCTGCAGTAGGCGAGCACCACCGGGCCCTGCTCCGCGCAGTCCAGGACCACCTCCATGCTCGGTGGGCCGAGGAAGTCGGAGAAGCCGGGCCGGGTGCGGATCTCGGCGACCAGGTGCTCCAGCTCGACGGCGAGGGCGTGCCGCAGATCGCTGGTGTCGGACGGCCGCCCGCCCTGAGCGGCGTCCGCTGCGTCCGCGGCCTCGAGGGCATCGAGCCGTTTCCGCAGGCGGGAGAAGTGGTCGGCGAGGGCCGGGTGGGCGCCGCGCAGCCGTCCGAGACCGTCGCGGGTGGCCATGGTCCGGCCCAGCAGGACGCCCCGGCCCTGTTCCAGCAGCAGCACCGCGTGTTCCGGCCGGCCGGCGTTGACGGCGCAGGCGGCGGCTTCGGCGGCCAGGCCCCGCACCCGGGACAGACCGCGTTCCTGGTCGCTGCGGACCAGTCGGCCGGACGCGGCGAACGGCAGGAGTTCCAGGGCGAGTTCGTAGCCCGGCAGAGCCTCGTCCCAACGGTTGTCGCCCCCGGCGGCGGCGCCCCATTCCCAGGCCGCGAGGACCCGTTCGTGGGCGGGCAGGGACCTGGTTCCGGCAGCCTGCCGGTAGGCGTCCTCGGCGGCACGGAGTACTCCCGGGTCACCGTCGCGGTGATACAGGGCGCGCAGCGCGTCGCCGTACGACTTGAGGTAGGTGCCGCGGGTCGAGGTGCCCTCGGCGACGGCCCATACGGCGCGGCCCAGTTCGCTGACGGCTTGCTGCAACTCGCTGTGTTCGCCGGTGGCGTGGTGCTTGGTGAGCCGGGCGGAGCCGAGGTTGGAGAGAATCAGAGCGAGCGACGGGTCGCCGTAGGGCACCTGCCGGGCAGCGTCCTCCAGGAGGCCGACGGCCTCGTCGAGGTCTGCGACGTCGGCGGTGGACGCGAACCGGGCCCGCAGGGCGTTGGCGAGGTGGTTCAGCCGGTCGGCGCGGGGCTGACCGGCCGGAGGGGCCAGTGCCAGTGCCCGGCGGGCGACGTCGATCGCCTCGTCGGCGGCCGTGGTGTCGCCGGTCGCGCCGTGCCAGTCCTGCAGGACCACGCCCAGATTGCCGAGTCGTCCGGCCTGGAGAACCTGGGGGTTCCGTGATGCGTGGAGCGCTTCCCTGGCCAGTCGGGCGGCTTCCCTCAGTGAGGTCAGATCGTCGGTCTGGAGAGCGCGCTCGCGCAGGGTGACGGCGAGGTTGGCCAGGGTCCCGGCGTACGCGTCCGTGCCGGGCTCCTCCTCGGCGAGGGCGCTGCGCAGGGTGGTGACGGCCTCGTCCAGCAGCGCCGGGTCACCGGTCCTCTGAGCCAGCCTGAGCAGGGTGTTTCCGAGGCTGTTCAGCCTCCTGGCGCGCTGCGGGGTGCCGGGACGCAGGAGGGGCAGGGCCTCGCGCAGCACGGCCGCGGACTCCTCGAGCAACGCCTGCTCGTCGGTGTCCTCGGCGGCCATGCGCAGGGCGACGCCGAGGCCGGCGAGCAGTTCGGCGCGCTCCGGGTGGCCCGGCGGGCATTCGGCCAGGGCCATGCGGTGGATCCGCAGCATCTCCTGCCGGTGGGCCTCCTCGGGGGCGTGCTCGTGCCGCTCACGCAGGGCCTGGGTGAGGTTGCGCAGGACGAGCGGGCGGCCCTGCCCACCCCGGGGGAAGGCTTCCAGTGCGGTGTTCCACAGGTCGAGTGCCTCTCCCAGCGCGCTGAAGTCTCCCTCGGACAGATACGCGTCGTGCCGCATCGCAGCCAGGTTGCTCAGGTAGCCGGGTCGGTCGTCCGATCCGGCCGACAGTGCGTGGAGCGCGCGCCGTTGGGCGTCCGTCGCGCGCAGGAGGTCCGTGGGCGCGGGTGCGGCGGAGTCCGGGGGCCGAGGTTGCGGGGCGTGGGGTTCCTCGCGGGCCGTGGCGCGGTCGACGGCGATCTTGTGCCGCATGTGCAGCACCTCCGCGAGGGCGCCGAGCGACTGCGCCGCGGTATCGGTCTCCTGGGGGAGGCGGGCGGCCCGGTCGAACGTGTCCACCGCTCGGTCGAGGTCGTCGGGCCGCCCGTACAGCGCGAATCTCTGTTGATACGCGAGACCCAGGAGCCGTACGTCCTGCGGGCGAGCCGGTTCGCACGCCGCGCGTTCACGGCCCAGGGCGACCAGCGCCTCCAGGTCGTCGGGCCACCCCAGCAGTTGGTAACGAGTCTGGAGGGCGACCATCAGGTTGGCGGCGGTTCGGGCGGCACTCCGTCCGGGGTCCGAGGCCGCCGCGGTGAGTACCTGCTGGTAGAGCGCGATCGCCTGGTCGAGGGTCTGCCGGTCGCCCGTCCTGAGGTGGTGGGAGAGCAGGTGATCGGCGCGCGACTCCTCGTCCTGTCCGTCCGCCGCTCGAGCGCGGCCCGCGTTGAACACGCCCACCCCCCGGTGTCACACCGCCGGGCCGAGGTCCCTCGGCACCGCGCGGCCCGTACTCACGATAGCGAACGTGCCGTGAATGCGACCGTGTACGGAGAACCGCGTCGTACGGCCGACCGCACGGGCGGATGCCGGCAGCCGACGTACAATCGCGGCCGACCGACATCGGCGTCCGAGGGGGAACGGTGGAGATCGAGGCTGACGGGGGAAGCGGGCCGCGAGGCGGTCACGCCCGGTTGGAGGAACTCTGCCGGCGGCTGACGGACGCGCCGGGATCGCTGGTGCTCGGTGAGCGGGGGCTGCGGCTCATCGAATCCATCACCTCCGAACTGCGGGCCGGCCGGGTTCCCGAAGAACTCGACGACGCTTTCGACGAGTTGGAGGAAGAGTTGCTCGCGGCCGGACACAGCGCCGGCTTGGGCTCCTACCGCACCACACCGACGCCGCTCACGCCCGGCTTCCAGCGACTCCCGGTCGCCGGGCAGGCCCGTCCGCCGCTGCACGTGCTCGCTTGCCCGCGGGGTCACTGCGGGCGTGTGGAGGCGCCGGACGACGACGGCCCGCACCCCGGCTGCCGGATCTTCGACCAGCCGCTGCGCGCGGTGCCCCTCCGGTGACCAGCGGCTTCCTCAGCGCGCTGGGCGGCCGGATCGCCGAACGGTGGCTGGCCGCGCTGGCCCTGCCCGGGCTGCTCTTCCTCTCCGCCGTCACCACGGCCATGGTGCTCGGCCACGAGCACTGGTCCGACCTGGAGCGGCTGCGGACCTGGCTCGACACGCTTGCCGGCTCCCCCGCGTCCCGCAGCGCCGGGACCGTCGTCCTGGTGGCGGCGGGCGTGCTGGCCGGTGCCGCGGTGGCCGGGGCGGCCGCCCAGTCCCTGGGCACGGGCGTGGAGCTTCTCTGGTGCGCGGAGCCGCACGGGCCTGTACTGCGGTACCTCGCCGACCGCCGGTCGCGCCGCTGGCGTGCGGCCGACGCGACCTTCCGCGCGGCGCTGGTGGCGGCGGGCCGGGCACGCATCGAAGGAGCGGACGACGCCGACCGGCTCGCCGACATCGCCGAACGTCGTTACGCCGACCGCGACCGCATCGGCGCGGTTCCGCCCCGCCACCCGTTCGGGATGGGCGACCGCTTGGCCGCACCCGGGCAACGGCTGTGGCGCGCCCACCGGTTGGACCTTGCGGCCGCCTGGCCTCACCTGTGGCTCCTGGCCTCCGACGGCACGCGTGCCGAACTGCAGGCTGCGCGACTCAGGTTGACCGCGTCGGCGCGCCTGTGCGCCTGGGGAGCGGGGTATCTGGTGCTGGCCCTGTGGTGGTGGCCCGCGGCACTGGCCGGGGTCGTCGCCGTCGCCTCGGGCGTACGGCGCGGCCGAGCGGCCGCAGAGGCCTTCGCCGAACTCACCGAGGCCTTGGCCGACCTCCATGTACGTGACGTGGCGACCGCGCTGGGCATCGAGCACGAGGGGGTCGACGACCGGGTGCTCGGCGAACGACTCACGCAGCTGCTGCGCAAGGAGAAGCGAGCAGCGTAGGGCGGTCCTGGCGACTGGCGCCATGGGCTCGCCGCACGCGGTCTCCCTCCCGGCCGGATCACGAGGGGCGCAGGTTGGTGTCAGTGGCCGCTCCCGAGGCCTAGGGCCTGTCGTTTAGATCATGCCGGTGTCGCGGGGCGTGGCACGCGCGGCTGGGCTGAAAGCGCAGTAACTCTCAGCCGACCTGATCCAAACGACAGGCCCTAGCCCGAGGAGGCGTCCTCCGCGCTTCGCTGATGGGCGCGGTCCACCTCGGCCATGTGCTTCTCGGCCCACTCGCGGAGTGCGGCCAGCGGTTCCTCCAGGGTCAGGCCGAGCGGGGTGAGCCGGTAGTACACGCGCGGCGGGACCGTCGCCTCCACCCGGCGGGCGACCAGGCCGTCGCGGGCCAGGCCCTGGAGCGTGACCGACAGCATCTTCTGCGAGATGCCGGGCATCCTGCGCTGCAGTTCCGCGAACCTCACCTCCTCCGGAAATGCCTCCGCCAGGACCTTGACGGCCATGGACGTCCACTTGGTCCCGATCCGGTCGAGCAGGCGGCGCGTGGGGCACTGCGGGTCGAACAGGTCTCCCCGGGCGCTGTCCGGGGATCGCGACGCCCTTGAGGTCGAGGAGGGGGTCACCTGTGGCTCACCACCTGTGGCAGAAGTGCGGTCTTGGCTCCCCCAGCCTAATTACCTACCGTTTTGTTGTCACCATTGGTAACCACCTCCGCTTCGTTTCAAGGGGATCCCTGTGCCTGTGCCCGCCACCTCCCGTCGCTCCCCCGGTCTCCGCCCCGCAGACGTCGAGCTTCGGCGCGTACCGGTCAACGGCATCGAATTCAACGTGGCTCTCCACGGCGAGGGCCCGGCCGTGCTACTGCTGCACGGCTTCCCGCACACCTGGCAGCTGTGGACCCACGTCATGGGCCCCCTCGCCGAACGCCACCGAGTGATCGCACCGGACATGCGAGGAGCGGGGGCCAGCACGCGTGCGGCGGACGGCTACGACGCCGGAACGCTCGCGTCGGACGCCGAGGCCCTGCTGGACGCCCTCGGAGTGCGCTCGGCCGCCGTCGTGGGCATCGACGCCGGAACCCCACCCGCGTTCCTTCTCGCCATGCGCCGGCCGGACCTCGTCAGGCGGCTCGTGGTCATGGAATCACTGCTGGGCGGCCTGCCGGGGGCCGAGGAGTTCCTCGCCCACGGGGCGCCCTGGTGGTTCGGTTTCCACGCGGTGCCCGGTCTCGCGGAGACGGTGCTGACCGGGCACGAGGACCGGTACGTCGACTGGTTCCTCGGCACCGGCTCCCTCGGGGAGGGCACCGACCCCACTGTCCGGGACGCTTTCGTCCGGGCCTACACCGGAAGCGACGCTCTACGCTGCGCCTTCTCCTACTACCGCGCACTGCCCACGAGCAGCAAGCAGATCGAGGAGGCCGTCGCTAACGGCCGGCTGACCGTCCCCACCATGGCCGTCGGCGCGCATCCGGTGGGCCGGGCTCTCGAACGGCAGCTGCGTCCGGTCACCGATCACCTCGTCGGCCACGTGATCGAGGACTGCGGGCACATCATCCCGCTGCACCGTCCCGATGAGCTGCTCCGCCTCCTCGAACCGTTCCTCGCCGCGCACCGGTCCGGCTGACGGAGGTACTCCCCTCGGGCGTACCGATGATTTCCGGGCCGGCTGGTGGTCGTTACTGTCAAGACGACAAGGAGATCCGCCATGTCCACGCAACGACCTGCCGCACAGCGGCCCACGACCGAACTCGACGCCCGCTACAGCTCCGCGCTGAACCCTCGTCCCGGCGCCGCAGGCGTCACCGCCACCGAGTGGGCCGAGGCCCAGCGGCGTCTGGAGGCCGCCGAGATCTTCTGGGTGGCCACGGTGCGGCCCGGCGGCGGGCCGCACCTCACGCCGGTGATCGCGGCGTGGCACGACGGTGTGCTGTATTTCTCCACCGGACCGGGCGAACAGAAGGCCCGGAACCTGGCGCGGGACGCGCACTGCGCGCTGATCACGGGCGGGAACTCGCTGACCGAGGGCTTCGACCTCGTCGTCGAGGGCGAGGCGGAACGGGTCGGCGATCCGGCGGTGCTGGAGGCGGTGATCGCGGCGTTCGAGGCGAAGTACGGGGCACACATCACGTCGGCCGAAGGCACCTTCCACGGCATCGGGGACGCGATGCGGCGCGGAGACGATGTGCTGTTCGCGGTGGCCCCCGTCACCGCGTACGGGTTCGGCCGGGACGACGGGGTCTACAGCCATACGCGGTGGGGGTTCTGAATCGCCGGGTCGGATCGGCGTACTGGACGGTGCGGGGCGTGAGCGACGTTCAGTTCGCTGTGGCGCCCGCCAAACTGCGGATGCAGCCACAACGGAGCGGCTCCTGCATCGTGCACGGCACCGTGCCCACGCGGAAACCCCTCGGCAAGACGGAGTTCCTTGGCAGATCACCATGGGCTCAGCGGCGATCCCGGCAGAGGTGCGAGAGGCCTACGCCCCGAACGAGGGAGCGACCACCGTCTCTGTCTCCTGGAACTGCGACGCCGGCTGAGGTCACAGCCGGGTCAGCCGGTGGTGTGCTGAGTGGCCCGGGTGCCGGTTCCGTGGCGGCGGACGTGGTGCGCCGCGCCCAACCGCCTCATGGTCCACCTGGCCATCAACGAAGCGGACGCCGACCACGACGTCGTGCACTGGCTGGCTCCCGTCACCGACGAGGAGTACGGCGCCGCTCCCGCCACCGACTGATCCCCCACCGCTTGGCCGGAGAACACCCACCCTGCGCGTGGGACGTCGGCCCGGCCCCGGAGGCGGGCCCCCGAGGCATACGCCCGGTAGACCGCGCAGACCGCCGTCCGTGCGCGTCAGCCCGGTTCAGCCGAGTTCGGTGCCGGTTTCCTCGGCGAGCACCTCCAGGAGGTGGTCCTGGAACGCCTCGTCGTGCACCGCCGCATGGGGCTGTCGCCGCTGTCGGTGGTACCAGTAGCCACCCGTGGTCATCGCCTCCGGGTCGTCGCCGACGGCGAGCCATTCCTGGGTCTGATGACCGAGCTCCAGGTCGTCCGGCGCGTTCGGGCCGCCCATCTTCGTCGGCACCCATCCCGGGTCCACGGCATGGCTGGGTGTGCCGGGCAGCAGCCGTGCGACCGCGGCCGCGAGGGTGGTCACGAAGAGCTTGCTGTCCTCGTACGAGCCCGGGCTCAGCCCCTGCCAGTCGACTCCGTCGAGGACGGGCCGGCCGCTGTAGTGCGAGCCGCTGCTCAGGTACACCAACCGGCCCGGTGCCGGCATCAGGGCCGTGAGCAGGTACGGGGCGACGACGTTGACGGGCATGACGGCCGGTCCGCTCCACACCCCGGCGTTGTGGATGACCGCGCCGAGCGGTGCGGCCGCGTCGAGTTCGACGGCCATGCGGCGTACGGCGTCGCGGTCGGTGAAGTCGGCCACCACCAGCTGGGCCCCGCGGGCCACCAAATCGCCCAGTTGCTCGGCCCGTTGAGGGCTGCGGGCGTGCACCACCACCTGGTGGCCGCGGGACAGCAGGGCTTCTGCCGCCGCACGTCCGAGACCGTCGGCGGAACCCGTCACCAGGATCCGGCTCATGACCGCACCATCCTCCACATCGACGTCAGGACTACCCGACCACTCCTCCCCCGTTTCCCAGACGGGCGGCATCCGCCGTACCCGACGTCGCCCGCATGGCCCCCTCGGCGGCCGGGCCACTGACATCGACGGAGGCGGTCCCGGTCAGCGGTCCGTTGCCAGTGCTCCCAGCAGCATCGGCAGTGACGCGTGCAGTTCCCGTTCCCAGTAGGCCCAGCCGTGGGTCCCCGGGCCGTAGAAGTTGGTCGTCACGTGCCTCGCGCCCACGCGCTTCAGTTCCGCCGCGAGCGCGTGGTTCTGGCGGTTGAAGTCGGCCTCCAGGGCGCTCGTGGCGCCCGGTGGGTCCAGGGGGCCGGTGGTGCCGTCGCCGCAGGACAGGTAGACCGGGATCGACCTGAGTCGCTTGGCGAGGTGGAAGGGGTCGTGGGCCTGCCAGATCCGGCGTTGGGCGACCGGGTCGCCCCAGACGCGGAGCGGGTCGTTGTTCTGACCGGCGAAGAAGCCCATGATGCGGTCGACCGACTCGTCGTTCAGGAGGGGATGGGCGGAGCCGGAGAACGCCGCCGTGGCCTTGAACATCCCCGGGTGCCGGGCGGCGTACAGCAGGGCGCCCTGGCCGCCCATCGACAGGCCGGCGACCACGCGGTCGGAGCCCGCGCCCCAGTCGCGTTCCAGGAGGTGGCGCAGTTCCTTGGTGTGGAAGGTCTCCCATGCCGGGTCGCCGCCCTCGCCGTGGTTCCACCAGTCGCTGTACCAGCCGTTCCAGCCCGCCTCGGGCATCACGACCAGGACGTCGCGCAGACTGTCCGTCTCCGCCACGTCGGTCATGCTCGTCCACGACGTGTAGTCGCCGCAGCAGCCGTGCAGGAGCCAGAGGGTGGGCCAGTGCTGCCGGTGGCGCCGGTCGTGCGGGTTCCAGCCGTCGGGGGTGAGCAGGCGGACGTTGACCGTGCGGCCGCCCAGGGCCGTCGACCGTACCGACAGGTCGACCTGGCGGTCCGCGACCTGGGTGACGGCGACGACCTCCGCGCCGGCACGGGTGGTCCCGCCCTTCCCGGCGGCCAGCGCCGGGGCGGTCGGTGTGAGGGTGGCCAGCAGTACGGCGAGGACGAGGAGGACTCTCACCCGCAGCGGGCTCAGGACGGTGGGCACGTTCGCGAACACGGCGGCTCCCTGGGTGGGTTGCTGTTCGACGCGCGGTGGTGCGGTGGGTGGGTGGTCGTGCGGGGGGGGGGGGGCGGCGGTCGGTGAGGGGCGTGCGTTCAGGTGCCGTTGCGGTGCGGCAGGACCAACAGGGCGTCGCCCACCGGGCGTTCGCCCTCGGCGTCGGACGGGGAGTTGAGTACGGCGCCGTCGGCCACCATCGTCGTCGAGCCTCCGCCGTCCAGGTTGACCGCGTCGCGCAGGCCGAGTGACCTCGCGACCTCGGCGCTCTCCACGATGCTGAGTCCGAGGGAGGCCGTGCTGCGTCCGTCGGCGGTGACGAGGACGGTGCGGCCCGCGGCGTCCACCCCGGCCAGGGTGCGCGGGTTGCGCTTGTGGACCCAGCCGTAGTACCAGCTCGGGTCGTCGGGGTGCACCATGCCGTCGGTGGCGGGGGTGACGTGGATACGGCCGTCGCGGACCAGTTCCGGGCCGGCGTTGACGATGTCGGTGCGGGGGGACGGAGAGATCCGGCGACCGCGGGCGTCCAGCAGAGTCGCGCCGACGTGCAGGCGGTCGCCCCCGTGGACCAGGGCGGTCAGGTCGGCGACGCGGTCGCCCGTGGCCTGGACGGAGCTGCCGCCCGGAGGGATCGTTCCGCCGCGCGGGGAGCGCAGCCGCACGACCCGGTCGTGGGCGTCCAGTACCGCTTCCACACCCTCTCCCCCGGGCGTCCGGCCGCCGTAGTCCGGGGTGAAGGCGACCAGTTCGTCGGGGTTGGTGCAGGTGACGTCGTGCAGCGGGCGCGAGGTCGGGGTGTCGCCCTCGGTGCCGCCGCAGTTCCTGATCAGGCCGGGGACGCGGTTGATGCCGTTGAGGGGGAGGGAGGAGGTACCGGTGGTGATCCGGCCCTGCCAGGTGAGGCGGGTGATCTCCGTGCGGCGGCCGTCGTCGTGGAGGACGAGGCCGGGGCGCCCGGCGACCGGTTCGCTCAGCAGGCGTCCGTCGTAGACGCCCACTCCGGCCGGGTCGCCCGGTGCGCCCGCCTTGGGGTCGAGGACGAAGAATCCGGCGTTGACCGCGGCGGTCGCGGCGGCCGGCGCCGAGAGCGCGCTGGTCGTCTCGCGCCTCTCCAGGTCCGGGCCGTACGACGCGTCCAGCATGCCGCGGAACGTGCGCGGGTCGATGGTGAGTACGTCGACGTGCCACGGGCCGCGGGCCGTCGTCTCGCCGTCCCAGCCGGTGTAGACGGCCGATCCGGTGTGGCCCGCCGCTCTCAGGCGGGTACGTTCGGCCGTCGCGGCGGTCTGCGAGTCGAAGCGTCCGACTCGGACCCGCCAGCCGAGGGTGCCGCCCGGGTAGTCGGCCGTTGCGGAGGTCCTCACCTCCTCCACCCGGGCTTCGAAGCCGTCCCGTCGCAGTTCGGCGGCGAGTTCGTCGGCGCTCGCCCGGTCCTTGAGGGCCGTCGGCGGCGCGTCGGGGTCCGGGGAGCCGTCGCCGCCGGGGATGGACAGCTCGACGGTCCAGTGGAGCGCCGGGGCGTCCGCGTTGCCGCGCGCGATGCGGGTGAGGGTGACGCCCGGCTGGAGGGTGGTCGTGGTGCGTGTCTCGGGGAGGTCGGCGGGCCCCAGGGGGAGCACGTGCCGGGTCGGCGAGGGGTGCCCGCCCGGGTTCGGGGACGCCGCTGCGGCCGGTGGAAGGGCGGCCAGTGTCGTGAGGACGCCGAGAAGGGCACCCGTGGCACACAGTCTCTTCTTCATCCGTCGTCCCGCCTCGCGCCGCCCCACGGACACCGACCGACCCGTGCTGCGCACAAGTATCGGCCGGTTCCGGCTCGCGTCAAGGCGGCCTCGGGAGGCGGCGGTTCCTCCGGGCCGCACCCCGGTCCGGCTCAGGGAACCCGTGCCACGCCCACGTAGAAGCCGCTGCGTTCCCGCACGGGGGCCGGTTCCTCCCGGTACCACTCGGTGGCGAACACCAGGCCTGGTGCGACGAGTTCGAGACCGGCGAAGAAGGGCTCGACCTCGCTCCGGGTGCGCATCCGCAGCGGGATGGCGCCCCTCTTGTACGCGGCCTCGGTCTCCTGCTTCAGCTCCGGGTGCTGGTCGGCGGTGCCGTGCGAGAGGAGCAGGTGGCTGCCGGGAGCGAGCGCGTCCACGAGGGTGCGCACGAGACGGTACGGGTCGTCGTCGTCCGGCAGGAAGTGCAGGAGCGCGATCAGGGAGAGGGCGACCGGCCGGTCGAAGTCCAGTACCTCACGCGCCCGTCCGAGGATGGTCTCGGGCTGCCGTACGTCCGCGTGGAGGAAGTCCGTGGCACCTTCCGGGGTGCTGGTCAGGAGTGCTTCCGCGTGCCGGAGGACGATCGGGTCGTTGTCCGCGTAGACGATCCGGGCTCTCGGGCTGATCGCCTGCACGATCTGGTGCAGGTTGGGTGCGGTGGGGATGCCGGTGCCGATGTCCAGGAACTGGTCGACGCCGTTCTTCGCCAGCCAGGCCGCCGCTCGGTGCATGAACGCCCGGTTGCGGGCCGCGTTGCCCCGGGCCTCCTCGGGGAGGGTCTCGCCGACCCGCTGGTCGACGGGGTAGTTGTCCTTGCCGCCCAGCAGCCAGTCGTAGACGCGGGCGGGGTGCGGCTTGCTCGTGTCGATGCGGGGTCTGGGTATACCGGCGGTCACGTGGCACTCCTCCGTACGCGGAACGGCACCGTCAGGGCGCCAGCCTATCCGGACTCGGTCCAGGTCACAGGGCGTTGTCAGTGGTCGCCGATAGATTCGATCTCGTTCCGCCGAGGTGGCGTGAACGCCCCCCTTTCGCATGCATGGGAGATGGTGCGTTGTCCGTCTGGGAGAAGTCGAGCACGGTGCGTGTGGTGCCGTCCGCGCGGCCGCGCAAGCTCGCCAAGGTGCCGTTCGTGGAGCTGGCCGACGGGCGGTTGCAGGGTGTGGTGTCCAGTGGGTCGGACATCGGGCGGGTGTACGTGTCCTCGGTCGCGGCGTCGTCCTACGCCTTCTCGTGCAGCACCAACAACAACCGTCCCTGCGGCGGGGCGCGCGGCTCGTTCTGCAACCACATCCGCGCCCTCGTCGGCGAGGCCGTGCTGCAGTACGGCGCCGAGCGCGTGGCCCGCTACCTGAAGGTCGAGGCGGGGGACGCCGCCGACGCGCAGGCCCTCGCCCACGCCATGACGGCGGCGCGGCCCGGGGCGGGGGACGCCTCGGCCGCGGCCCAGGTGTTCAGCCGGTTCCTGCGGCAGCTCGCCTATCTCGAACTGGCCCCCAGCACTGCCCCGTTGCCCGAGATGCACTGGTTCCCGACGACCGGGGCGGTGGCCGCCTGATGCGCGCCGACCTGCTGCTCGACGAGGTCGAAGGGCTCGACGAGGCCCTCGCGGCCGTGGACGGGTTCGACGCGGTGCTCCTCGGGGGTCTGCTCCGTCCGCAACCCGCGCAGGCGGTTGGGCTGTCGGGGCTCGCCGACGCCGTCGCCGGGACGCCGCTGGCCTCGCGGGTCGCCGAGGCCGCCGAGAAGACGTCCGCCGGGGGCGGGGACGAGGGGCACTTCGTCGCGCTCGCCGCCGCGCGCACCGCACTGCTCGGGTCCGTTCACGATGCACTGGTGGCGCGGGTGGACGAGGTCACCGGCCGCCCCGTCGCCGATACGGCGGGCGCCGCGGCGGGTGCCGGCGAGGACCGGACGGGGAATCTGCTCGTCGCCGCGCGCGGTTGGCTGTGCGATCTGGCCCGGGCCGGCTGGCAGGGCATCGACCACGAACTCGTGGGCGGGGCAGCGCCCGTCGTCTCCGCGATGCTGCCCGACCCGGCACAGCGTCGGCTCGCGACGCTGCTCGACGGGTTCGCCGCCGAGCTGGCCGCCTGCTGTCCCGGGGCGGCCCTGGAGCGGGTGCCGGTGCGCCGCTGGGCCGATCTGTGGGCGCGTGCCCTGTTGCTGACCCTGCCGGGGGCGGCGTCCGCGCCCGTGGTGGACGCGGTCAGCGGGCGGCTGCTGCCGCTCGGCGTCGACGTCCAGGAGCACGCCACCGCCGTACAGGCGCAGGTGCACGCGGTGTTCGAGCCCGCGGACGGGGGCGCGTCCCGGCTGGTGCGGGCCTCGGTGTCCGCGCCGAAGCCGGACACGATCGTCGGGGCCGGGCTGTGGCAGTTGCTGCGGCCGCACATGTCGCTGCTGGCGGCGGTGGGCGAGGGCCGCGCCGTCGAGCTCGACGCGATGCCGCTCACCGCCGAGGGCGACCTGCTGTGGGACGACGCCCGGGCCCGCGCGGGTGAGCCCGCCGACGCGTTCACCACCGCGCGGGTGGCCCTGCCCGCCGCCGCCGCGTGCGCCGCGTCGCCGCTGGACCGGCATCCGGCTCGGATCGCGGTGCCCGTACTGGTGGAGGGGTACGGCGTGGCGGATGCGGAGGAGGTGGCGGGCGAGGTCGTTCTCGACGTCGCCGGGTGCCGGCTGCGGGTCGACACGGACCGGATACCGGCCGCAGGGCCGCTCACCCCCGAGGCCGTGGCGTCGTCCGGCGCCTGCCTGGGGCTGCTGCGCTGGGACGCCGGTGAGTTCCTGCTCCAGCCGCTGGCCGTCGAGCGGACGGTACGCAAGAAGCCCGTCGCCGTGCATGCGGGGGCCTGGGCCGGGGGGACCACGGACAAGGCCGGGGTGCGGGCCGAGAAGGCCGCCACCGACGCCGTCACCGTGCTCCGCGAGCGCGCCGGAAAGCTGCTGCGGAAATGACCCACCGACCCCATGCCGAAGAACACGGTGCCGGCCCCGGGAGCGATGCCCAGGACAACCGCCGTCAGGTCCTCTACTGGCGCCTGCTGGCCCGGCTCTTCGACCCCGAGGAGCAGGCCGCGCTGGAGTCCGCGAGCCTCGCCGTCGTCGAGGACATCGGCCTGCCCTCCGCTCTGCTCGAACCAGGCGCCTCCGTCGACTCCGTCGTCCAGCGGCATCCGGAGCTGGCCGCCGAGCTAGAGGGGCTGATGGTGCCCGAGCCGGAGGAGGACGACGCGCGGGACCGGGCCGCCGAGGTGCGGCGGGCCGCGCTCGTGTCCAAGGTACTGCTGAACGTCTTCGCGACGGGCTCCGGCAACGTGACCGCCGAGCGGCTGGCCCGCTGGCAGTCCGACGCGGACTGGCTGGAGCGCGCCCTCGGCTGCCGGCCGGGTGAGCTGCGCGGCGGGAGGGGGCCCGCGGGCGGGACGGGCCGCTCCGGCGGCGGTGTCGGTCCCACGGGCACCGGCGTCGGCGGGCCAGCCCCGGACCTCAGTCGTCTCGTGCCCGCGATCGGTCCCGAACTCGGCTCGATCGAGGCCGACCTCGTCAAGCGGATGCACCTGCGCGAGGTGCTGGCCGACCCCGCGCTCGCCGCGCGGCTGACGCCGAGCATGTCGCTGATGGAGCAGTTGCTGCGCGACAAGGACAACCTCTCCGGTGTCGCGCTGGCCAACGCCAAGGCACTCATCCGCCGTTACGTCGACGAGGTCACCGAGGTGCTGCGCACCCAGGTGGAGAAGTCCACGGTCGGCGAACTCGACCGGTCCGTGCCGCCCAAACGCGTCTTCCGCAACCTCGACATCGACCGGACCATCTGGAAGAACCTCACCAACTGGAGCCCGGAGGAGGAGCGGCTCTACGTCGACCGGCTCTACTACCGGCACACCAGCCGCAAGACGACGCCCCAGCGGCTCGTCGTGGTCGTGGACCAGTCCGGTTCCATGGTCGACTCGATGGTCAACTGCACCATCCTGGCGTCCATATTCGCCGGGCTGCCGAAGGTGGACGTGCACCTCATCGCGTACGACACCCAGGCGCTGGACCTGACTCCCTGGGCGCACGACCCGTTCGAGACGCTGCTGCGCACCAAGCTCGGCGGCGGCACCGACGGCACGGTCGCCATGGCTCTCGCCCAGCCGAAGATCGCCGAGCCGCGCAACACCGTGGTGGTGTGGATCTCCGACTTCTACGAGTGGCGGCACCAGGAGCTGTTCGACTCCATGGCCGCCGTCCACCGCTCCGGCGCGAAGTTCATCCCCGTCGGGTCGGTGACCAGCTCAGGGCGCGGCAGCGTCAACCCGTGGTTCCGGGAGCGGTTCAAGGACCTCGGCACGCCGGTGATCTCCGGCCACATCAAGAAGCTCGTGCACGAACTCAAGACGTTTCTCACCTGATCACCGAAAGGTCTCCCCTCATGTCAGAACTGCTGCGCGCACCCGCCGAGATCAAGTACGCCGAGGAGCTCGACTGGCTGGAGTCGATCGACGACGGACCCAAGCCGTTCTCGTGGCGTCTGTCGCCGAAGATGGTCCGCCTGTTCATCCTGGGTTCCGAGCGTTCCGACGGGCTGGACCGGGAGGTGTCGCAGAAGTGGTTCGGTGACCGGAGCTTCGTCGAGCGGTCCATCGTCACCCTCGCCTCCGACCGCGGGCTGCTGCTCATCGGCGACCCGGGGACCGGCAAGAGCTGGCTGGCCGAGCTGTTGTCCGCCGCGATCAGCCGCAACTCCACGCTGGTGGTGCAGGGCACGGCCGGCACCACCGAGGACCACATCAAGTACTCGTGGAACGTCTCCATGGTCATCGCCAAGGGGCAGTCCAGGGAGTCGATGATCCCCTCGCCGATCATGACCGCGATGGAGGCCGGTTCCATCGGCCGCTTCGAGGAGCTGACCAGGTCCACGAGTGATGTGCAGGACGCGCTGATCTCGATCCTCTCCGAGAAGTACATCTCCGTTCCCGAACTGGAGAGCGGTGGCGGCGACGACAACATCGTCTTCGCCAAGCCGGGTTTCTCGGTCATCGCCACGGCCAACAGCCGCGACCGGGGTGTCAACGACCTGTCCTCCGCCCTCAAGCGGCGCTTCAACTTCGTGCGGATCCCCGTCGTGACGAACAAGAAGAGCGAGGCGGAGATCGTCCGCTTCCGCACCGAGGAGCTGCTGCGCCGGCACTCGATCGACCTGGAGGTGCCGCCGACCCTGCTCGACGTGCTGCTGCAGAGCTTCGCCGACCTGCGCCAGTCGGCCGCCGCGGCCGGCAGCGACGACGAGCGGCTGGAGTCCGCGCTGTCGACGGCCGAGCAGATCGGTGTGCTGGAGGACGCCGTGCTGCACAGCAACTTCTTCGGCGAGAGCGCCCTGACCGCCCGCACCCTCGCCTCCTCGCTCGTCGGCTCCCTCACCCGGCGCGAGCCCGAGGACCTCGCCATCTTCAACAAGTACCTGCACGGTGTGGTCGAGCCGCGCAGCAAGGAACAGGGCGGCTCCTGGCCCGAGTTCCTGGAGGGCGGCCGCGACGCGATCGCCACGCTGTCATGAGCGGGGGCCGGGAGAGCACCTCGTTCGCCGCGCTCCGCGGGCAGCTCCAGGAGGCCGCCGCCACGTTCGCGGGCGGGCCCGACGCCCTGGAGGGCATCCTCCTCGGCCTGGTCGACGACGTCGACCGTGCGGTGCGCGAGCCGCTGGAGATCTTCCCCGTCTGCCACCACTCCCCCGCCTCGGCCACCGCCATGGCCCGCCGACTGCGCGAGAAGCAGCCCAAGGTCGTCTATCTGGAGCTGTGCGAGGACATGGCGCCGCTCCTGGCCGAGCTGCGCAACTGCAGACTGCCGGTGGCGGTGCAGGCGTTCGCCGGTGACGTGGACGGCTTCCCGCGGGAGTGGGCCCCGCTGTCGGTCGTCGCGCCGATCACCGAGGCGTCCGCCGAGTACCAGGCCATCGCCTACGCGCTGGACACCCCGGGGGTGGAGCTGGTCCTCGTCGACCGGTCCTCGGACCATGTCTTCCAGTGGGACAGGCGGCACGAGGAGGTGGCGCCGGACGAGGGGGAAACCGCCGAGGGCGCCCAGGAGGACCCCCGGGTGCCCGAGGCCGGTCTGCACGGTGAGGCGGTCGGCGTCAAGATCGGTGACCTGCGGCCGCGCTTCGCCGAGCTGGAGGAGCACCTGCTGCGCCACGGCAAGGTGCGGCACTGGTCGGAGTGGTGGCACCAGTACGTGGAGGTGCCGCTCGGCGACAGCAGCGGGGACGCCGTCGTCGACCACGACACCTACCGTCAGGTCATGTTCCTCGTCGGCAGTCTGTTCCGGCGGCTGGCGCCCGGCGACGGGGCCCGGGTCCGCGTGGACGAGGACCGCGAGCGGTACATGTGGACCCGGATGCGCGAGCACCTCGACGCGACCGGCACCGATCCGGCGGACTGCCTGTACGTGTGCGGGGCCTTCCACGCGGCCAGCCGGGTCGAGGAGTTCGGCGTAGGGGGCAGGACGGGCACCTTCACCATCACCCCGCGCACCGCCACCTCCTGGCGGTACGGGCTGATCCCGTCCAGCCACGCGGCGATCGAGGCACAGTTCGGCCTGGCCGCGGGTTCGGTGTCGATCGCGTCGACGGAGTGGGCGAAGAGCCTGAAGCGGACCCGGGTCAAGCCGTACCGGCTGGCGGGCCAGGCGGGGGCGAAGAAGCCCACGGCCAAGAAGGCGGTGACGAAGAAGGCCGCCGCCGCTGCCCCGGCGGCGCCGGTCGCCGCACCGGCCGGCGCCGACCGGCTCTCGGGCTTCCTGCGCCGACCGCCCGTACTGGACTCGCTGGACGAGGCGGAGCTGCTCGGCTGGTCGGTGGACATCGTGCGCGCGGCCCGGCGCAGCGGCTATCTCGCCTCCACCGCCGACGCCGTCGCGGTCTTCGAGACGTCGATCCTGCTGGCCGGTATGCGGGACCGGGCCAAGCCCACGCCGTACGACTTCCAGGACGCGGCGGTCACCTGTATCGAGAAGGACGTCGTGCCGGGGCGGCGGGACGTGCGGCGCCTGGTCGAGATCATGATGGGCGGCGACCGGATCGGCCAGGTCGGCTACGAGGCGCTGCCGCCGCTCGCCCGTGACGTTCACGACCGGCTGGAACCGCTCGGGCTGCGGCTCCAGCAGCGCGGTGTGCGGCGGGCGCTGCTGGACATGGCGTCCCGGCCGGAGCTGCGGGCCTGCTCCGACGTGCTGTGGATGCTGCGTCGGCTGCTGCCGCACGGTGCTGCCCGGCCCATCATGGGTGAACGGCGGCTCGGTGAGCGGTCGATCCAGGAGTCGTGGGACCTCGCGCTCGGCACCCACCAGCGGGCGCTGATCGAGCTGGGCTACGAGGGTGTCAGCATCGAGCAGGTCCTGGAGCAGCGGCTGCGGCGGGACGCCTACGGTCCCGGAGCGACGACGGCGACGGTGCTGGCCGCGGTCGAGGACGCCACCCTGTACCTGGGCAGCCGTCGGCTCGCCGACGAACTGGGCACGCACGCGCTGAAGGTGCTGGCCGCCGAGCGCGGGGTCGACGGCGCGCCGGAGGTGCTGCGCCGGGTGCGCGCGCTGCTCGCGTACTACCGGACGAGCGAGCCGGTGCTGCCGTCGTGGATCGAGTCGTTCGTCAAGTCCGGTTACGCCCACTACTGCACGCTGCTGCCGACGGCGTTCCGGGACGAGGACGCGACGGTCGGGCAGGTCGCGGCGATGCTGGGCTTCCTGTTCAGCATGGAGGGTCTCGCGCTGTCGCTGGGCTGCGACCGGACCCAGCTGGAGCTGGCGGTCGGGCAGTCGCACCCCGAGGACCCGTCGAAGGCGGCCCTGCTGTGGGCGGCGCAGGTGCAGCTCGGCACCCTGTCGCGGGCCGAACTGCGGTCCCGTTGCGACGGGTTGCTGGCCGACCCGCTGGTGGTCCCCGCCTATCCGCGCTACCTCAGCGGTTTCGTGCATGCGCTGGAACCCGTGCCGGGGCTGGCGGACGTCGTGGTGGAGGCGGTGTCGAACGCCTTCGGGCGGTTGCCGGACGCGGTGCTGCTGCCGTGGCTGCCGCTGCTCATCACGACGTTGCGGTCGAACGCCGCGGAGCTGGCCCCGCTGCTGATCCGCGAGGCGGGCCGGATCTTCCCGGGGCGGCTCGCGGCGCTGGACGCCTGGGTGCCGCCGTGGCGGACGCCCCCGGTCGCGCCGGGCGTCCGCCGGGCGGACCTCGGCGGCCACGCACCGAGGGGCGCGGCCCTGCTGCCGTTGCATCCGGCGGCCTGCGACGCGGTGGCGGAGCTGCTGGGCTGCGCGCCGACGTGGGCGGACCCCGTAGAGCCTGCCGGGGCGTCCGGCGTCGCGTTGCTGGCCGCGCACCCGGCGGCCTGCGACGCGGTGGCCGGCCTGCTCGGGTGCGACGGCGGGTGGGCCACGGACAGCGGCGGTCCCTCGGGGCGCGGCGGCTCTGTACTGACGGTACGGCACCCCGAATCGGCGCAGGCGTGGGAGGCCGTACTGGCGCGGGGCTGACGGCGCACGGGCGGGTTCCGGCCCGGCCGGGCCCGCCGGGTCCTCACTCCCGTGCCAAGATGATGTTCCGACAGGCACTCACCCGGGTGCTCACCGCGCTTGTGCCGTGGGTGGCCCACGAGTTGAGGACGGAGTCAGGCCGCATGACCTCCCTGAGCAGTGGCGAGAGCGCCGCCCACCCCGACCGGATCGACACGAGCAGGCCCCATCCCGCCCGCATGTACGACTACTTCCTCGGCGGGAAGGACAACTACGAGGTCGACCAGCGGGCCGCCGAGCAGTTCATGAAGGCGGCGCCCGAGGTCCGCGAGGGGGTCCTGGCCAACCGGCACTTCATGCACCGCGCGGTGCGGCACGTGGTGGCCGAGGGCGGTGTCCGCCAGATACTCGACGTGGGCACGGGCCTGCCCACCGAGCCCAACGTGCACCAGATCGCGCGGTCCCTCGCCCCCGGGACCCGGGTCGCGTACGTCGACAACGACCCCATCGTCGCCACCCATTCCAGGGCCCTGTCGGACGACCCGGACACCGCCGTCGTCCTGGCCGACCTGCGCGACCCCCGCGCGATCCTCGACCACCCCGAGGTGCGCGCGGTCATCGACTTCGACCGGCCGGTGGCACTGCTGCTGGTGGCCGTCGTGCACTTCATCGCCGACGCGGAGGACCCGGCGGGCATCGTCGCCACGCTCCGCGACGCGCTGCCGGCCGGCTCCTACCTGGTCCTCTCGCACGCGACGGGCGACGTCCACGAGGACCGGCGCGAGGACGCGGCGGCCGTCTACAACAAGGCCACCGCCTCCCTCAACCTGCGGACGCACGCGGCGGTCCTCGACCTGTTCGGCGACTTCTCGATGGTCGAACCGGGCCTGGTCCGGGTCACCGACTGGCGCCCCGTCGAACCGGGCCTGGTCCGGGTCACCGACTGGCGCCCCGAGGAGGCACGGCGGCCCGACGCCCCGCCGATCGGCATCTACGGCGGCGTGGCGCGCAAGGGCGCCTGACGCGCGGGGGGGGCGGGCGGCCGTGGTGGGCGCGGACTCCCGCGTCCGCGCCCACCACGGGGACTCAGGCGGCCTTGCGCTCCCTCCCCCGGGCCCGGCCGATGAGGTCGGCGTAGTGGTGCCCGCTGCCCTTGACGGTGCGGACCTGTGTCGCGTAGTCGACGTGGACCAGGCCGAAGCGCTTGTCGTAGCCGTACGCCCACTCGAAGTTGTCCAGCAGCGACCAGGCGAAGTAGCCGGCCAGCGGGGCTCCCCTGCGGGCGGCGGAGGCGCAGGCCGCGAGGTGGGCCGTCAGGTACTCCTGGCGCTCGGGGTCGTCGATCGTGCCGTCGGGGCGGACCACGTCGGGGAAGCAGGAGCCGTTCTCGGTGACGTACAGCTTGCGTGCCCCGTAGTCCTCGGTCAGGCGCAGCAGCAGGTCCTCGATGCCGCCGGCGTCGATCTCCCAGTCCATGCCGGTGCGCGGGACGCCGACGCGGCGGACGGTGCGGACGTGCGGGGCGGGTTCGGTGGGGTCGGCGGCGACGGTCTGGGGGAAGTAGTAGTTCAGGCCCAGCCAGTCCAGTTCGGCGCCGATGACCTTCATGTCGCCGGGCTGCTCCGGAAGTTCGACGCCGTAGACCTCGCGCATGTCCGCGGGGAAGCCCCGGCCGTGGACCGGGTCGAGCCACCAGCGGTTGGTGTGGCCGTCCATGCGGCGGGCGGCGGCCAGGTCCTCGTCGCGGTCGGTGGCGGCGTGGATGGTGGAGAGGTTGTTGACGATGCCCACCTGGGCGTTCGGGGCCGCCGCGCGGATGGCCTCCATCGCCAGGCCGTGGCCGAGCAGCAGGTGGTAGGAGGCGCGGACGGCCGCCGTCAGGTCGGTCAGGCCGGGGGCCATCTTGCCCTCCAGGTGGCCGATCCAGGCCGAGCACAGCGGCTCGTTGAGGGTGGCCCAGTGACCGACGCGGTCGCCGAGGCGTTCGGCGACGACGGAGGCGTACGAGGCGAAGTGCTCGGCGGTCGCGCGCTCGGGCCAGCCGCCGCGGTCCTGGAGCACCTGCGGCAGGTCCCAGTGGTAGAGGGTGACGGACGGGGTGATGCCGGCCGCCAGCAGGTCGTCGACGAGCCGGTCGTAGAAGGCCAGGCCCTTGGCGTTGACCGGGCCGTCGCCGCCCGGCAGGACGCGCGGCCAGGCGACGGAGAGGCGGTAGGCGTTGGTGCCCAGCCGCCGCATCAGCTCGATGTCCTCGTGGGTGCGGTGGTAGTGGTCGCAGGCGACGTCGCCGTGGTCGTTGTTGTCGATCTTCCCGGGGGTGTGCGAGAAGGTGTCCCAGATCGACGGCGAACGTCCGTCCTCCGCCACGGCTCCCTCGATCTGGTACGCCGATGTGGCCGTGCCCCACAGGAAGTCGTCCGGGAGTGCGGCGAAGTCGATGGTCACGAAGGTCCTTTCGGGTTGGGGAAGGGTGCGCGCGGGAGCGGCGGTCACTTGACGGCACCGGCCGTCAGACCCGCCACGAGATAGCGCTGCAGGAGCAGGAAGCCCGCGACCACGGGGACGCTCACGACCAGCGAGGCGGCCATGATCTGGTTCCAGTACACGTCGTTCTGCGTGGAGTAGCCCTGGAGTCCGACCGCGAGGGTGCGGGTGGCTTCGTTGGTCATGACGGAGGCGAACAAAACCTCGCCCCAGGCGGTCATGAAGGCGTAGACGGCGACCGCGACGATGCCCGGGATCGCGGCGGGCACGACGACCTTGAACAGGGCGCGCAGCGGCCCGCAGCCGTCCACGAGGGCCGCCTCGTCCAGGTCCCGGGGGACCGAGTCGAAGTAGCCGATCAGCATCCAGATGGAGAAGGGCAGGGAGAAGGTCAGGTAGGTGAGGATGAGACCGCCGCGGGAGCCGAACAGGGCGATGCCGGTGGCGTTGCCGATGTTGACGTAGATCAGGAACAGGGGCAGCAGGAAGAGGATGCCCGGGAACATCTGCGTGGACAGCACGGTCACCGAGAAGACGCGCTTGCCGCGGAACTCGTAGCGGCTGACGGCGTAGGCGGCGAACACGGCGATGACGACGGAGCAGACGGTCGCCGCGCCCGCCACGATCAGCGAGTTCACGAAGTACTTGGCCAGCGGGACCGTCGACCAGATGTCGATGTAGGGGCGGACGGTCAGGTCGCTCGGCAGCCAGTGGAACTGGCCGGCGACGTCCTCGAGCGGCTTCAGCGAGCTGGAGACCATGACGTACACCGGCAGCAGGACGAAGCCGGTGAGCAGGGTGAGGAAGACGCGGCGGGTCCACATGAAGGAGCGCGGCGCCGCCATCGGGGACCTAGGCATCGGCCGTCTTCCTCTCCTGGGCGCTGCGGCGCACCCGCTCGGTCCGGGAGGTCAGGAACAGGTACACGCCCGTCACCAGCAGCAGGAAGAGCAGCAGCAGGACCGACATCGCGGAGCCGGTGCCGAAGTTCCAGGTGACGAACGACGATTGGTAGATGTGGATGGAGATCAGGTCGGCGGCCTCCGGCGCGGCCTTGCCGAACAGGACGAACGGTGTGTTGAAGTCGTTGAACGTCCACAGGAACAGCACCAGGACGAGAACCTGGTTGACGGGGCGCAGCGACGGAAGGGTGATGCGGCGGATCTGCTGCCAGACGCCGGCGCCGTCCAGGGCGGCGGCCTCGTACAGCTCCTTGGGGATGTTCTGCAGTCCGGCCATCACGATGAGGAAGGCGAACGGCCAGCCCTTCCACACCGACACCACGAGCAGCGCGACGAAGCTGTTGTCGCCGATCAGCCAGAAGGACGCCTTGTCGGTGAGGCCGAGCTGGTCGTGCAGGACGTGGTTCACCAGGCCGTTGTCGTGCTGGAACATGAACGCCCAGGTGATGACGGCCGCGTAGACCGGCAGGGCGTACGGCACCAGGAAGATCGCGCGGAGCAGGCCCCGGCCGCGGAAGGCGTCCTGCATGCAGATCGCGGCGGCGGAGCCGATCAGCCAGCACAGGCCGACGGAGAGGACCGTGAACGCGCAGGTGACGAGGAAGGAGTGGAGCAGTGCCTCGCCGACGGGGGCGTCGAAGTCCATCGACATCGTGAAGTTGTCGAGGCCGGTCCACGGGGCGGTGGTCCAGTCGCGGATGTAGAACTGGGTGAGTTCCTTGAAGCTCATCACGATGCCGATGACCATCGGCACCAGGTGGACGAGGAGTTCGAGCAGCAGGGCCGGCAGGAGCAGCAGGTAGGGCAGGCCGATGCGGCGGATCCGCCCGGGACGGCGGCGGGGTCCGCGCGCCGTCCCGGGGGAGCTCTCGCCGGCCGTCCGCTCGCCGGGCCGCGCCGAGGCGGTCGTGGTGGTCATGGCTGGGTCCGTGTCCGTGTCGGAGTCGGTGGGGCTTGGACGTTGGTCAGGGCGCTCACTTGTTGGGCATCTGCTGCTGTGCCTTGGCGAGCTTCTCCTTGACGGACTCGGTGGTCACCTCGCGGCCGGCCGCGGCGTCGGCGAACAGTTCCTTGACGGCGGTGCCGACCGCGGTCTCGAACTGCGACTCGTCGGGCACCTGGGGCAGCGCGGCGGCGCTGGTGGCGAGGGTCTCGCGCAGCACGGCGGTGGCCTGGGTGTTGAACGCCGGGTCGGTCTGGGCGGCCTTGACCGGCGGGATGGAGCCGTAGGCCTTGTTGAGGAGCTTCTGCTCGGCGTCGCTCGTCATGAACTTCACGAACTTCGTGGCGCCGTCGACGTTGTCGCTGTTCTTGAAGACGGCCATGTTGATGCCGGCGACCATGGAGTTGGTGGCCTTGCCGGCGCCGGGGGTGCCGGAGGGGACGGGGGCGGGGGCGACGCCCCACTCGTCGTCCTTCATGCCCATGGTCTTGAAGGTGGCGGAGGCGGTCTGCCACAGCACCATCGCGGTCCTGCCCTTGGCGAAGTCGCTCAGGGACTGGTTCTGCGCGTACTCGGCGTTGCCCGGCGCCACGACCTTGTCCTCGGCCATCAGGTCGACGTACTGCTTGACGGCGGCGACGGCGCCGTCGGAGGTGAAGTCGGGCTTGCCGTCGGCGGTGAAGAAGTCGGCGCCGTGCTGCTTGGCGAGGACGAAGACCTGGTGGATGTTGTTGGACAGGTTGGAACCCTCGGCGCCGAGGCCCCACTTGCCGCCCTTGGAGATTTTCTTGCCGGTCGCGACCAGCTCGTCCCAGGTGGCCGGGGGCTTGGTGATGCCGGCGTCGGCGAACATCTGCTTGTTGTAGTAGAGCGCGTACGCCATCGAGTACAGCGGGACCGCGGCGGGGTCCTGCCCCTCGACGCCGGTCGAGCCGAGCGCGGAGTCGACGAAGCGGTCCTTGCCGCCGATCTTGTCGAAGTTCTTCGCGTCCCAGGGCAGCAGGGCGCCGGTGGCCTGCAGGGAGGCGCTCCAGGTGTTGCCGATGTTCAGGACGTCGGGGCCCTGTCCCGAGGTGGTGGCGGTGAGGATCCGGTTCAGCAGGTCGGACCAGGGCACTACCTCCAGCTTGACCTTGATGCCGGTCTGCTTCTCGAACTTGTCGAGTTCGGGCTGGAGGACCTTCTTGTCGACCTCGACGCTGGCGCCCTGGTTGGACGCCCAGTAGGTGAGTTCCTTCGGCGAGTCGTTTGATCCGCCGCCCGAGGAGGAGCCCCCTCCGCAGGCCGTGGCGGCGAGTGCGAGAGACAGGGTGACGGCGCCTACGGCCGCGGCTCGGATGCTGCGCATGGCTCCTGGGTCCTTCCGGGAGTCGGTCGGGGAGTCCCGACGGCGGCTTCGGCTGTTTCCCTTCCGAAGCCCCTCATGGCTTAATTTAGGACGTGAGTTAAACCCCGAGAGAAAGACTCGTCAAGGTCTCGCGCAGGGTCGGCGGCCGCGCGAGGGCACGGAAGGAAGGGTCCGGATGGCCAGGCACGGCGGGCGTACGGTCCGTGACCTGCGGCGGGAGAGCCGCAGCGCCGTTCTGCAACGGTTGTATTTCGACGGGCCGATGAGCCGGCTCGCACTGGGCTCGGCGGCGGGCCTGAGTTCGGGCTCCGTCAGCAACGTGGTCGCCGAGCTGATGGCCGACGGACTGGTGGAGGAGGCGGGCAGCCTCGGCGCGGACGGCGGCCGCCCGCGCACCCTCGTCCGGGTCGCGGCGGACCGGGGGCGCCTCGTCGGGGTCGACGTCGGCGAGACCCGCGTACGCGTGGAGCTGTTCGACCTGTCGATGTCCGAACTGGCCCGCACCGAGCGCGCGTTGCCCGGTCACGGGTCGCGCTCCTACGACGTCGGCGTGGTCGCCGGGCACATCCTGGACGGCGTCGCGGAGGTGCTCGCCGCCGACGGTCCCGCGCCGGGCCCCGGCGAGCTGCTGGGCGTCGGCATCGGTGTCCCCGGCATCGTCGAGCGCACCGCCGAGGGCACCGTGGTGCACGGCCAGACCGTCGGTTGGGACGCGGTCCCGCTGGAGGCGCTGCTGCGCCGCTCGGGACGGCTGCCCCCGCACGTACCGCTGTTCATCGAGAACGGCGCCAGGACGCTGGGTCAGGCCGAGATGTGGTTCGGCGGCGGGCGCGGCGCGCACAACGCCGTGGTGGTGCTCTTCGGCTCCGGGGTCGGCGCGTGCGTCGTCACCGACGAGGTGGAGCAGGGGCGTGCGGTGGAGTGGGGACATCTGACGGTACGGGTGCGCGGGCGCCGCTGCCGGTGCGGTGCGCGGGGGTGCCTGGAGGCGTACGCCGGTGCGGAGGCGCTGCTCGCGCGGTGGCGGGAGGCGGGCGGTGAACCGCCGCCCGGCGCCGACGAGGAGGCCGCGCTGACCGCCATGCTGTCCGCGGCCCGGCCCGGGGACGGGGGCGCACCGGACCCGGTGGCGGCGCGGGTGCTCGCGGAGACCGCGGAGTACCTGGGCGCGGGACTGGCCGACCTGGTCAACCTCTTCCAGCCCGAGCGGATCCTGGTGGGCGGCTGGGCCGGACTCCAGCTCGGCCCCGCGTTCCTGGAGTCGGTACGCGCCCACACCCTGGCCCACGCCCTGCGGTACCCCGCCGGACGCGTGGGCATCGCGCTGGGCCGCCTCGGCCCCGACGCGGTGACGGTGGGCGCCGCGATCCTGCCGCTGGCGGCGTTCTTCGCCCGCGGCGGCCGGCGCCTGCCGGTCGACTCCCCCGCGCCGGCCCCGGCGTGGCGGGCGGCGCTCGGGGGGAGGCTGGCGGGGCAGTGGGGCGGGGGATGACGGGATGCGCGCGGCGCGTGCACCGGCAGGTGCGTCGACTAGGCTGGGCCGACCGGGGGGCGGGCGAGAGCGACAGGGAGAGCGGCGAAATGGCAGGCCGAAGGCGTTGGTCGACCGAGCAGATCCTGGACGCGGCGGCGGAGCTGCTGCTCGCGGGCGACGCCGAGACGTTCAGCGTGCGCAAGCTCGCGGCGGCGCTGGGGACCGACTCCTCCAGCCTCTACCGGCACTTCCGCAACAAGACGGAGCTGTTGCGGGCGGTAGCCGACCGGATCCTGCTGTCCGCCATGGACGGTTACCGGCCCGAGGGCGACTGGAAGCAGCGCCTCACCGCTGTGGCCGCGCGTCTGCGTGACGCCTTCGGGCAGCAGCCCCAACTCGCCGCGGTCTGGGGCCGCCACGGATCGGGCGGCACGGGTTCCCGGCTGATGATGGAAGAGGTGCTGCAGGCCCTGCGCGCCTCGGGGCTGCCCGACGAGGAGATCCCGGCGCGCTACCACCGGCTCGTGATCCTGATCGCCTCGCTGATCACCGCCGAGGGCGGCTTCGGTGCCGTCGGCGCCGAGGAGCACGAGCAGGGCATGGAGCAGTTCCGGGTCGCGGTCCTGGGCGCCGATCCCGAGCGCTTCCCCGCCCTGGCCCACTTCGCCCGCGAGATCCGCCCGCTCGGTGCGGACCGGGGCGCCGCCTTCGAGGAGATCCTCGCCGCGCACCTCGCCCACATCGAGGCCGCGCTCCCCTGACCCTCGCGGGGCCCACGCGCTACGCCGAATCCCGTACCACCAGTTCCGGGTCGAAGATCACCGACGTGGGTTCGGTGCGCGCGCCCCTGATGTGGTCGTCGAGGAGCCGTGCCATCGTGGCCGCCATCTCCTCCACCGGCTGTCGTACGGTGGTCAGCCGGGGCCGGCAGGTGACGGCCACGCTGGAGTCGTCGAAGCCGACGACCGCGACGTCCTGCGGCACCCGGCGGCCGTGGTCGCGCAGCACTTGGACGGCGCCCTGGGCCATCAGGTCGTTGGCGGTGAACACGCCGTCGGTGTCGGGGTGTTCGGCGAGCAGTGAGGTCATCGCGGCCATGCCGCTGTCCACGGTGAAGCCGCCCTCGGCCACCGGCACGCAGGGGTGCCCGTGCCGGGCGAGGGTGTCCCGGAAACCGGCCAGGCGCTCCTGGCTGGCCGCGACCGCCAGCGGGCCCGCGACGGTGGCTATCCGGCGGCACCCCCGCTCCAGCAGGTGCTCGGCGGCGAGCCGGCCGCCGTCGCGGTGGGCCAGGTCGACGTAGCTGAGCGGCACCGGGCGGCCCGGACGGGCGAACAGCACCGCCGGCAGTCCGGCGCCGGCGAGCAGGGCGGGCAGCGGGTCGTCGGGATGCGTGGACACCACCAGCGCACCGTCCGCGCCGCCCTGTCTGAGATAGGCCACGACCTCCTGCCGGGCCTCGGGCGTCTCCGCGAACATCAGCACCGGATGCATCCGGCGCGGCCGCAGATGTCCGACCACACCGCCGACGACACGGCCGAAGAACGGGTCGGCGAACACCCGCGTGGCGAACGCGTTCTGCTCCGAGTCCGAGGCGTCGCCCGCGCCCGAGACGACCAGGGCGACGGTCGTCGTGCGCCGGGTGACCAGCTGCCGGGCGGCCTGGTTGGGCGCGTACCCGGTCCGTTCGATGGCCCGGCGGACCAGGTCCTGGATGGCCGGGTCCACGTTGCGGACGCCGTTGACCACCCGGGAGACGGTGGCCCGGGAGACGCCGGCCTCCCGGGCCACGTCCTCCAGCGTCGGGGCCTGTCTGCTCATGCCCGCACCTTAACCGGCGGGGTCAGGCGCGTGGTAGAGCGCTCTCCACCGCTGCCTCACGCCGGAGGCGGGTGCACCACCTCCAGGTCCGCGACCAGCGGCAGGTCGCCCGCCGACCTCCCGGCCAGCACCCGGCAGGGCCCCGGCTCCGTGCGCCAGGCGTGGTCCGCCACCGACCAGTGGCTCAGCGACCGTGCCGGGACCCGTATTGTCGCCGTCGCCGTCTCCCCCGGGCGCGCCCGCACCGCCGCGTACCCGGCGAGCCACCGCGCGGGCCGGTCGAGCGCCGACGCGGGCCGGGCCAGGTACACCTGTACGACCTCCCGGCCCTCCCGGGCACCGGTGTTGCGCACCCGCACGCGCACGGTGAGGTCGTCGCCCGCGCGGGTCACCGGCGGGGCGGTCAGGGCCTCGTACGTCCACGTGGTGTAGCCGAGCCCGTGACCGAACCAGTACGCGGGCGTGCGGTGGTGGCGCAGCCAGCCCCGGTGGCCGAGGTGCAATCCCTCGTCGTAGTCGAGGCGGCCACCGTCGGGGCGGGTGCGGGTGACCGGGGCGTCGGCGAGGGCGGCCGGCCAGGTGGTGGGCAGCCGTCCGCCCGGCTCGGCCCGGCCGAAGAGCACGTCGGCGAGGCCGGCGCCGCCCTCCTGGCCGGGGAACCAGGCCAGCAGCACCGCGCCCGTCTCCTCCCGCCAGGGCAGCTCCACCGGTCCGCCGCTGTTGACGACGGCGACGGTGCGCGGGTTGGCGGCCGCGACGGCGCGGACCAGCGCGTCCTGGGTGGCGCCGAGCGCCAGGCTCGTACGGTCGTAGCCCTCCGACTCCCCGTGCTCGGTGGTGCCGACGACCACGATCGCGGCGTCCGCCGCACTCGCCGTGCGGGCGGCCTCGGACAGCGATGCGGCCACGTCCGGGGCGGGCGGCGCCGCGACGACGACGGTGGCCCGTCCGGTGCCGGGGGCCAGCTCGCGGCGGGCCACCAGCAGGGCGTCCCGGCCGACGGAGAGGTCGGCGGCGGCGTACTGGGCGGGCGGGTTGACGTGCACCACCGCCGGGTCGTCGGTCAGGGGCGGGAAGTCGCCCGCCAGGAGGGTGCGTCCGTCCAGGGCCAGGCTCATCCGTCCGAAGCCGGCCACGCCGAGGGTCCAGGAGCCTCCGGTACGGGGGCCGATCCGGGCGCGGATCTCGGCGGTGTGCGCGCCCGGCACCAGGCGGGGCTCCAGCAGGCGCCCGCCGCGACGCCGTTCGGCGTACAGCTCGCGGCCGGCCGCGTCCAGCATCCGCAGCAGCACGCCGGGCCGTCCGGAGCGCGGGTCGGTGCAGGTGTCCTGGTCCAGCGGGGGCGCGGGGCCGTCCGGCCGGGGCCCCGGGACGTGGACGACGCGGGCCCGGCCGCGCAGGGCGGCCCGGACGCCATCCAGGACGGACACCTCGCCCCGCGGGAAGACACCCGCGCTCCCGCCGCCCTGGGTACGGGTCCGCACGGCGTGCGTGCCGATCACGGCGATCGTCCCGAGGCGCTCGGAGTCGAACGGCAGCACGCCTCTGTTGGCCAGCAGGACGGTACCCGCGGCGACGGCCCGGCGGACCAGAGCCCGGGCGTCGCGGGTCCGTGACGGTTCCGGGGCGGTCGGTTCCGGGGCGGACGGCTCGGGGGCGGACGGCTCGGGGGCGGACGGTTCAGGGGCGGACGGTTCGGGGGCGGACGGTTCCGCGCCATGCGCCGGGTCCCGGCTCGGGGAACCCCACGGGCTATGCGCCGCGCCCGCGTCCTCGCCCTCGCCCGCAGAAACCTCCACACCGGGCGAGAGAGCCGACGGCGACCAGCCCCCCGCAGTGGGCGGCAAGCCCCAGCCCGGCAAACGCTCCACACCGGGTGACGAAGCCTGCCCCGATGCCTCCTCCGCGCCGGGCAGCAGAGGCGGGTCCTGAGGCTGGCCCTGTGCGCCGGACGCCCTGCCCGGGGTGCCCGGTCGGGGCGCGGCGCGCTCGTCCAGCGCGCCCAGCCATGCCGCGAGCCGCAGCAGGCGCCGCGCCTTGTCGTCGACGGCCGCCTCGGGCACCTCCCCGTCTGCCACCGCCCGTGCCAGCGCCTCGCCCCAGGGTCCGTCGGGCCCCGGCATGGCGAGGTCGAGACCGGCGCGGGCGGTGTCGACGGTGCCGCGCACCGCGCCCCAGTCGGAGACGACGACGCCGTCGAAGCCCCACTCGCTCTTCAGCGGATCGGTGAGCAGGGCGTTCGCGGTCATGGTGGTGCCGTTGACCGCGTTGTACCCCGCCATGACGAGCCGGACCCCCGCGGCCACCGCCGCCTCGAACGGGGCGAGGTAGACCTCCCGCAGCGCCCGCTCGCCCACCCGCACGTCGACGGTGAGGCGGTCGGTCTCGGAGTCGTTGGCCACGTAGTGCTTGGCGGTGGCGGCCACGCCGTGGGCCTGGACACCGCGGACGAGCGCGGCGCCGATGCGGCCGGTCAGCTCGGGGTCCTCGGAGAGGCACTCGAAGTGCCGGCCGCCCAGCGGGCTGCGGTGCAGGTTGAGAGTGGGGGCGAGGAGGACGTCCACGCCCTTGCGCCGGGCCTCGGCGGCGAGCAGGCCGCCGAGGCGTTCGACCAGTTCCTCGTCCCAGGTGGCGGCGAGCGCCGAGGCCGACGGCAGCAGGACGGAGGTGTTCCGCTCGTCCCAGACCTCGCCCCGTACCCCCGCCGGACCGTCCGACATCACCAACTCCCGCAGCCCCACGGCCGGTTCCGCCCGGGTGCGCCAGGTCGTGGCGCCGCCGAGCAGCAGTGCGCGGGCGCGTGGTGTCAGCTTGTCGAGCAGCCGGTCGATCTCTTCGTCACTCGTCCCCACCCGGGTCTCCCCCCTTCTCCGGCATGTCCCCCGGCGTCAGCTGTAGACGCCGAACTCGTACAGCGAGTAGCCGTAACCCGTGCCGCGCGAGGTGCCGTTGACGCGGACGTAGCGGCCGGTGCCGGACGCGTCGAGGGTGTCGACGCCGCCGTTGCCGTCGGTCACCGTGGACACGGTCCGCCAGTTCTGTCCGTCGTCGGAGGTCTGGACGGTGTAGGCCTTGGCGTAGGAGGCCTCCCAGTACAGCTGGACGTGCCGGAAGGCGGTGCGCGCGCCGAGGTCCACCTGGATCCACTGCGGGTCGCTCCAGTCACTGGCCCACCGGGTGTCCGCCTTTCCGTCCACGGCGTTGGCGGCGGTGCAGGGGCAGTCGCCGTAGCTGGGCTGGAAGGAGGAGGCGGTGGCCGGTTTGCCGAGGGCGACGTTGGTGCCGTCCACGGCGGGCGGCACGACCCGTGCCGAGAGGGTCTCGACGCCGACGTTCCCCTTGCCGTCGGTGGCCTTGGCGTACAGCTTCCACACGCCGGGCCGGTCGGGGGCGGTGACCTTGAGGCGTCCGCCGCCCAGGTCGGTGACGGGGAGCGGGGTCAACTGCTTGCTCTGGTCGATGTAGTTGCTGTTGGCGAGCACCTCGTACGCGATCGGGTCGCCGTCCGGGTCGGTGGCGCGCACGGTGAGGACCAGGTCCTTGCCGGCTTGCACCTTGCCCGCGTCGCCCTCGACGCCGAAGCCGGAGACGACGGGCGGCGTGTTGTCGTGCGAGGTGTCACCGCCGTAGGCCCGCTTCACGGCGTAGTACGACAGCCGCTTCTGTCCCGCGGGCAGCAGGTTGAACCAGATGCCGCCGAAGTCGTACTCGGTGCCGTAGTGGAACAGGGTCGCGCCCAGGGCGACGCCGCGGTGCCCGGTGACGCAGTTCCACGCGTCGGTGTACCCCTGTGCCTTGGCCTGGTCGGTGGGCTCCTTCGGTACGCCGTTGGCGTCGTCCGGCACCTCCCACTCACCGGCCGGTCCGGACTCGGTGACGATGTACGGCTTGGTGTAGCCGCCCTGTTCCCACGCGGAGCGCACGTCGCACACGGCGTCGTAGGAGTTGACGGCGTACAGGTCCAGGTCGGGGGCGTTCTTCTTGTAGTAGGGCCAGGCGCCGACCCAGGCGTCGGTGGAGGTGACCGGGTGGTTCGGGTCGACGGCGTGGATCTTCTTGGCGACGTCGTTGACGAAGGTGGTGTAGGCGTCGCGCTGGCGCTCCAGTTCGTCGCCGCCGTAGCAGTTCTGCAGGCCGAGCACCGACTCGTTGCCGACGTTCCACATCAGGACGCCCGGGTGGTCCTTGTACTCCTGGACCCAGCGCGGGAACTCGGCCAGCATCTGGTCCTTGTACGCGGTGTCGGTCAGGTAATTGACGCAGCCACCGCTGCCCGGGCCGCCGCCGGGCTGGAGCCAGAAGCCGGCGATGACCTTGACGCCGTGGGCGGCGGCGGAGTCGAGGAGCGGGCGGCTGCTCGCGTCGGTGCCCCAGGTGCGGATGGTGTTGACGCCCATGGATGCCAGGTCGGGCAGGTACCGGTCGGCGTCGGCGGGGGACGGCCCCCAGGTGAGGCCCTTGACCGTGTAGGGGCTGCCGTCCACGGTCAGTTGCCAGTTGCCCTGGCCGCCGGTGACCTTCACGACGCTGCCGGCGGCGTGCGCCTGCGCCGCGGGCAGGGCGGTGAGTGCGCCGAGCGTGAGCAGGCCGGCGGTCAGGGGGGCGGTGAGTCTGCGCGCGGGGGTGAGTCTGCGGGTGGGGGTGTGGGGTCGGCTCATCGGGGTGTGTCTCCGGTCTGCGGGGTCGGGGGGTGGGAGTCCTCTTTTTTCGGGGGGCGGACTCTCCTCTTTTCGGGGGCCCGGCCGTGGCGGGGCATGGACGGCCGGGCCGGTCTGCCGGGGAGGGCCGGGTCAGGGCAGCTCGTAGTCCTCGTTGAGCGCCGCTCCGGCCTCCGGATGTGTCTGGTCGTAGCCGCGCGCGTCGCACTGCAGCCCGCCGACGATGCAGTGGCCGACCATGGCGCCGAGGGTCGGCTCGTCCCAGGCGTTGAAGAAGTCGTAGTGGAACGAGTAGCTCGCGCCACTGGCCAGTCGCACCCGGGAGAGGTCGCCGTTGACCGGGAAGGCCATCTTGAACTCGATCATCGGCAGGGCGACCGGGTGGTCGGCCGGGCAGATGTTGTTGTTGGTCCCCGGGTTGACCACCGGATACGCCATGTGGCTCTTGTGGTCCGGCGTGTCCAGGTTCTTCCCGTCCCAGCAACTGGGCGCCTGGAAGCGGATGTTGACCTGGACGTCCTGCCGCTCGGGGCAGTCGGCCGGGAAGTCGACGTTGAAGAAGCTGTCGCCGCACTCCCAGCCCTCGACGAAGCCCGGGTGGTCGCGGAACTCCTGGGCGCTCTGCATCGGGCTGGCGACGACGTAGCGCAGCCCCTTCGGGAAGGGCCGCACGCTGGTGTAGTCGGTGACGCCGGCCTTGTAGTAGATGGTCTGGGGACCGACCGGGAGCACCGGGCGGTCGCCGTCGTACATGGTGGGCATCCAGTAGCCCGAGCGGTCGCCGGGCGCCAGACAGGTGGTGGACCCGGCGTCGAGCGAGGCGGTGGTGCTGTACGCGTTGGTCGTCGTGTTGCCCATGAAGGTGTGGTCGTGCGACTTCCCGGGCTGCTGCGCGTAGACGATCGGGTCGTCGGGCGCCGTGTGGCTGACCGCGCAGTTGGCCTGGAACTCGTGGAAGTAGCGGTGCGGCGGCTCCTTCGTGGACGGGGTGACGCCGGTGACCGGCGGGTTGGCGGGGATGTAGCCGTCGCCGTCCGGGTCCTCGGGCGAGGAGGCGGTCGAGGCCGCCATGGTGTGCCCGGTGTGCGCGGCCGACACCGGGGCGGAGGCGGCGGGGGCGTCCGCGTTGGCGGCGACCGTGCCGATGCCGATCGAGGTCAGCAGTAACGCGCTCGCGACGAGGGTGCCGGACAGAACTTTCGATCTCCGTGGCATGGAGACCTCCTGAGAAGGTCGGGGAAATTCTCGGAGAGCGCTCTCCCAAGTCGGAGTGTTGAGGGCACGCGGGAGGGTGTCAAGGGATTCGGCAGAAGGGACGGCGGGTGGACCAACACGCCTCGTTCCCCCACTTGTTGAACGCGGCACACAAGAAACCGTCGCGACTCTTGACGTCCCGCGGCGAGCGGATGAAGCATGCACACCCAGAGAGCGCTCCCCCACCCCCACTTCGTTCACTTTCCGAACAAGGAGAGCCGCCCGCATGCCCTCTTCCCCCACACCCTCCTCCGCGCCCGAGCCCTCCGGGGTACGCCGCCGCAGCATCCTCGGAGCGGCCGCGGCGGCGCCCGTACTGGCTTCCCTCGCCGGTGCGGGAGCCGCAGCCGCCTCCCCCGTCACCGCCTCCGCCGTCGACTCCCCCGGCGGCCCGCGTGCGCTGCCCGGCGGTGGCGACCTCGGGCCGAACGTCATCGTCTTCGACCCGTCCACGGCGAACATCCAGGGCAGACTGGACGAGATCTTCAAGCAGCAGGAGTCCGCCCAGTTCGGCACCGGCCGCTACGCCCTGCTGTTCAAGCCCGGCACCTACAACGGGCTCAACGCCCAGCTCGGCTTCTACACCTCCGTCGCGGGCCTCGGCCTCTCCCCCGACGACACCACCATCAACGGCGACGTCACGGTCGACGCCGGCTGGTTCGACGGCAACGCCACGCAGAACTTCTGGCGTTCGGCGGAGAACCTCGCCCTGGTCCCGGTCAGCGGCACCAACCGCTGGGCGGTCTCGCAGGCGGCGCCCTTCCGGCGCATGCACGTGCGCGGCGGTCTCAACCTCGCCCCCGACGGCTACGGCTGGGCCAGCGGCGGCTATATCGCCGACAGCCGGATCGACGGCACGGTCGGCCCGTACTCCCAGCAGCAGTGGTACACCCGGGACAGCTCGGTCGGCGGCTGGCTCAACGCCGTGTGGAACATGGTGTTCTCCGGCGTGGAGGGCGCGCCCGCGCAGAGCTTCCCCGAACCGCCCTACACGACGCTGGAGACGACGCCCGTCTCCCGGGAGAAGCCGTTCCTGTACCTGGACGGCGACGAGTACCGCGTCTTCCTGCCGGAGAAGCGCACCGACGCCCGCGGCGTCTCCTGGGGCAACGGCACCCCGCGCGGCACCTCGCTCCCGCTGTCCCAGTTCTACGTCGCCAAGCCCGGCGACCCGGCGGCCACCCTCAACCAGGCACTGGAGGAGGGCCTGCACCTGCTGCTGACGCCGGGGATCTACCACCTCGACCGGACCGTGGAGGTGAAGCGCGCGGGCACGGTCGTCCTGGGCCTCGGCTACGCCACGCTCATCCCCGAGGGCGGCGTCACCGCCCTGAAGGTCGCCGACGTGGACGGCGTCCGACTGGCGGGCTTCCTCGTGGACGCCGGCCCCGTCAACTCCCCGACGCTGCTGGAGATCGGGCCCGAGGGCGCGTCGGCGGACCACTCGGCCAACCCGACCACCGTGCAGGACGTGTTCGTCCGGATCGGCGGAGCGGGCCCCGGCAAGGCGACCACCAGCCTGGTCGTCAACAGCCGGCACACCATCGTCGACCACACCTGGGTGTGGCGCGCCGACCACGGCGACGGCGTCGGCTGGGAGACCAACCGCGCCGACTACGGCGTGGTCGTCAACGGCGACGACGTGCTGATGACCGGCCTGTTCGTGGAGCACTTCAACAAGTACGACGTGCAGTGGAACGGCGAGCGCGGCCGCACCGTCTTCTTCCAGAACGAGAAGGCCTACGACGCCCCCGACCAGGCCGCCATCCAGAACGGTTCGGTCAAGGGGTACGCCGCCTACAAGGTCGGGGACGACGTCACCGAGCACGAAGGCTGGGGCCTGGGCAGCTACTGCTACTACAACGTGAACCCGTCCATCGTGCAGCACCACGGTTTCGCCGCCCCGAACCGTTCCGGGGTGCGCTTCCACGGGCTGCTCGTCGTGTCGCTCGGCGGCAACGGACAGTACGAGTGCGTCATCAACGACACGGGTTCGCCCACGTCGGGGACGGACACCGTGCCGTCGAAGGTGGTGCAGTACCCCTGACGGCCGTGGGTGCCCCCGCCCGGGTGGGACGGGGGCACCACGCACGCGTGGCGCATGACCGGGGCATGCCTACCGCGCGGCTGTCGGGGCCGTCGTCGGCGCCGGCGCGTAGCCGGTGGGCCGGGCGGTGAAGGTGCCGCGGCCCTGGGTGCGGCTGCGCAGCCGGGTCGCGTAACCGAACAGCTCGGCCAGCGGGACCGTGGCCGTGACCACCGCCGCGCCGCCCCGCGCGTCGGAGCCGGTGACCCGGCCGCGACGCGCGGCGAGGTCGCCGAGCACGCCGCCGAGCCCGTCCTCGGGCACGGTGACCGTGACCTCCACGACCGGTTCCAGCAGGACCATCTCCGAGGCGCGCAGGGCGTCGCGGAGACCGAACCGGCCGGCGGTGCGGAAGGCCGTGTCCGAGGAGTCCTTCACGTGGGTCTGCCCGTCGGTGAGCGTGACCCTCAGGCCGGTCACCGGGTGCCCGCCGAGCGGACCCTCGGCGAGGGCGTCCCGGCAGCCCGCCTCGACGGCCCGGACGTACTCCTGCGGTACGCGTCCGCCGACGACCGTCGAACGGAACACGAAGCCGTCGCCGCCCCCGGTGTCCGGCTCCCAGGGCTCCACGTCGAGCACCACGTGCGCGAACTGGCCTGCGCCGCCGTCCTGTTTGACGTGCCGGTGGACGAAGCCGGTGACGCCTTCGCCGACCGTCTCCCGGTACGCCACACCGGGGCGGCCGACCGTGACCTCCAGCCCGTGCTCGCGCCGGACGCGCTCCACGGCGACCTCCAGGTGCAGTTCACCCATGCCCGACAGCACGGTCTGTCCCGTCTCCGGGTCGGTCCGCACGGCCAGCGAGGGGTCCTCCTCGGTCAGCCGGGCGAGCGCCGAGGCCAGCCGGTCGGTGTCGGTAAAACGCCGGGCCTCCACCGCCACGTGCACGACCGGTTCGGCCACGCCCGGGGGCTCCAGGAGCAAGGGGGCGCCCGGCGCGCACAGGGTCGAGCCGGCGCGGGCCGACTTCAGCCCGACCACGGCGACGATGTCCCCGGCGACCGCCCGTTCCAGGGGGTCGTGCCGGTCGGCCCGTACCCGCAGGATGCGGCCGACGCGCTCGGTGCGTCGCGCGCCCGCGTCCCACACGGTGTCTCCCTTCTCGATCGTGCCCGAGTACACCCTCAGGTACGTCAGCCGTCCCGTCGGGGTGGCGTTCACCTTGAACGCCAGTGCCGCCATCGGCGCCGCCGGGTCGGCGGGCCGCTCCTGCTCCGTGCCGTCGTGGGTGCCGCGCACCGCGGGCACGTCCAGCGGTGCGGGCAGGTACGCCACCACGGCGTCCAGCAGCGGTTCGACGCCGCGGTTGCGGTAGGCCGAGCCGCACAGCACGACCACGCCGTCGCCGGTGCGCGTCAGGTCGCGCAGGGCGCCGGTGAGGGTGGCCGCGGTGAGCGTCTCCCGGTCGCAGAACTCCTCCAGCGCGCCCGGATGGCGTTCGGCGACCACTTCCTCCAGCAGCCGCCGCCTGCGTGCCGCCTCCTCGCGCAGGGCGTCGGGCACCGGTCCCTCCTCGGCCGTGTCCACGCCGTCGGCCCACACCAGGGCGCGCATGCGCGGCAGGTCGACGACGCCGGTGAAGCCGTCCTCCGTGCCGATGGGCAGCTGCACGACCAGGGGTACGGGGTGCAGCCGCTCGCGGATGGCGGCGACGGCGGTGTCGAGGTCGGCGCCCGCCCGGTCCATCTTGTTGACGAACGCGATCCTGGGCACGCCGTGCCGGTCGGCCTGCCGCCACACGGACTCGCTCTGCGGTTCCACCCCCGCGACCGCGTCGAACACGGCGACGGCGCCGTCCAGCACCCGCAGGGAGCGTTCGACCTCGTCGGCGAAGTCGACGTGCCCCGGGGTGTCGATGAGGTTGATCCGGTGGCCCGCCCAGGTGCAGCTGACGGCCGCGGCGAAGATGGTGATGCCGCGATCGCGTTCCTGCGGGTCGAAGTCGGTGACGGTGGTGCCGTCGTGGACCTCGCCCCGCTTGTGGGTGGTGCCGGTGGTGTAGAGGATCCGCTCGGTGACGGTGGTCTTGCCCGCGTCGACGTGGGCGAGGATGCCCAGGTTGCGGACGGTGGTGAGCGGGTTGGTGCGCATGGCCCGAAGCCTTTCGGAGGACCGGAAAAGGGCAGCGCGATCCCCCGCGACGCACGCGCCGGACGCTCCCGGTGAGGGACGTCGGCTGTCAGAGGTGCGTGGCGGGCATCCGGTGTCGGCCGCGCAGCGGACACCGGACGGCCGAAGACACCAGGATCACCTCGTGCCGGGACGGGGGAACGACGGGTGCGGTGCGGATGCGCACGGCCCTGCTCCCCTCACTCGGTCTCGGTGTCACGGCGAGTGTAGGGAGGCCCGGACCGGCCGCGCACCGCATTTTCGGCGGCGTGGGATACGAGAAATGCCGGCCGGGACATCTCCCGGCCGGCATCTCGTCTGCCTGATCTTGCATCTTCTCTTGTTCTTGTGTCCGAGGGGGGACTTGAACCCCCACGCCCGATAAAGGGCACTAGCACCTCAAGCTAGCGCGTCTGCCATTCCGCCACCCGGACCAGGTGTCTGTCGCGGGGCGGGGGTGCTCCCCGCGGCGACATGGACAACCATACCAAGGTTTCGCGGTGCCTTTCACCTGCGTTTCCTTCCCCTGAGCGGCGTTCCGGGACCGGTGGCTCCGCTGCGCCTAGGGTCGCACCATGAGTGACTGGATGGTTGCGCAGGGTCCGCTCCCGCGTCGTCGGCCGCGGGCGTTGTCGCCGCTCAGGGAGCATCTGCGGGACACGTTCTGGTTCGCGCCCACGGCGGCCATGGTGGGGATCCTGGTGGTCTGGCTGGTGGCCCAGGAGCTCGACGCGGCGCTCGTCCGTTCGCTGCAGGACGACGGCGACTACGACACGCTCGCCGATCTGCTGCGGTTCGCGGACGACGCGAAGGCGGTGGTGTCGGCGGTCGGCTCGGCGATGATGACCTTCATCGGTGTGGTGTTCAGCATCTCGCTGGTCGCGGTGCAGATGGCGAGCGGGCAGTTCACCCCGCGGGTGGTGCGGCTCTTCGTCCGCAGCCGGATCACCAAGGCGACCTTCGCCGTCTTCCTCGCCACCTTCGTGCTGACGCTGCTCGTCCTGACCAGCTACGACAGCAAGGCCGACCCGCGTACCGCCACGTCCGTCCCGCTGGTGCAGTCGGTGCTCACCCTGGTCATGGTCGCGCTGAGCCTGCTGCTCTTCGTGCTGTACGTGAACGCCACCCTGCGGCTGATGCGGGTCAGCCACGTGATCGCCCGTATCGCCGCCGAGTCCTTCCGGGTGGCGGCGCTGATGCCCGTGCCGGCGGAGGGCGGCGGGGTGCCCGGGCTGGGGCCCGTGACGGCGTGGGTCGCCCACGACGGGCGGGGCGGTGTGCTGCGGGACGTGCACGTCGCCCGGTTGGTGCGGGTGGCCCGGGGGCACGGGGTGGTGCTGCGGCTGGTCCCGCGGATCGGTGACTTCCTGGTGCCGGGCACCCCGGTCCTGGCGGTGCACGGCGGGGCGGCTCCGCCGCGCCGGGCGCTGCGGTACGCCCTGTCCGTGGGGGTGGAGCGCACCTTCCACCAGGACCTGGCGTTCGGGCTGCGCCAGCTGTCCGACATCGGGCTGCGTGCCCTGTCCCCCGCGGTGAACGATCCGACGACCGCCGTTCAGGCGCTGGACCGGGTGGTGCAGATCCTGGCCACGCTGTCCCGGCGGCCGCTGGACGCCGTGCCGCACCGGGACCGGCGCGGCGTGGTCCGGCTGGTGCAGCCGGTGCCCGGCTGGGCCGAGCTGGTGGACCTGGGGTTCGCCGAAGTCCGTGCCTGCGCCACCGGGGCGCCGCAGGTCACGCGGCGCCTGATGGCCGGTCTCGACGACCTGCTGCGGCTCGCGCCGCCGGAGCGGCGCGCGCCGCTGCTGCGCCACCGCGAGCTGCTGCGGCAGGCCGTCGAGCGGACCGCGCCGACCCCGGCGGACCGGGCCTTCGCCCTGCGGCCGGACCGGCAGGGCATCGGCTGACCGGCCCGGCACGCCCAACGGGCCGGTTCGCCGTCCCGGCCCGTCTAGCGGGTGTCGTTTGGGTCAGGCCGGCTCCAGGCGACGGTGCCTTGTTGCCGACCCGAGTGGGGTCTGGTGCGTGCAACTGCATGGCGGAGGAGGGCGACAGGCGGAGCCCTGGCAACCGACGGCAACGCCGCTGGGGGCACCTCCCACGCCCTTCAGGCAGTGGGGGGAGTGCGTGCCAGGCCCCGCGACCCCGGCAAGATCCAAACGACAGCACACCTAGGGCATGAGGTGGTGGTCCGGGAAGTTCCCCGGCAGCCTCTCCCCCGCCGGGCCGCGCGTCACGGCGCGCACCAGCAGCTCGCCGCCCACGAAGGCGCCGCGCCAGGACCCCCCGTGCCCGCCGAACAGCTCGTCGCGGTCCCCGCGGGAGCGCGGTACGCCGTGGCCGACCTTGAACGCGCGGATCTGCGGCGCGAGCCTGTCGTACGTCGCCGGGTCGTCCGTGGACAGGGTGGCCACCAGCGCGCCGTTGGAGGCGTTCATCGCGGCGAGCAGCTCGGCCTCGGTGTCGACCAGGACGATGGTGTCGACCGGGCCGAAGGGTTCCGCGTGGTGCAGTGGCGAGGACCGGGGCGGGTTGAGCAGGGTGACCGGCTGGACGTAGGCCGAGGTGTCCTGGCCGGGCAGGAACCGGGCGTCGGCCGTGCTGCCCCGGTGCAGCGGGACGGCGCCGCGGTCGACGGCCTCGGCGACCTGGTCGTGGAGTTCCTTGGCCTTGGCCGCGTTGATCACCGGGCCGAAGTCGAGCGCCGGGTACGGGGCGTCCGGTGCGGCGACGGCGAGCGGGTGGCCGACGCGCAGGGTGCGCACGGCCGGGAGGTACGCCGCGAGGAACGTGTCGAACAGCTGTCGCTGGACGACGAACCGCGGGTAGGCGGTGCAGCGTTGCTTGCCGTAGTCGAAGAGCTTCGGGATCACCCGCGTGAGCGCGTCCCAGTCCGTGAAGTTCCAGATGCCCCAGGTGTTGAGTCCCTCCTGTTCGAGGATGTGCCGCTTGCCGAGGTCGGTGACGGCGGTGGCGACGGCGGCGCCCGCGTCCCGGCCGCCGACGAAGGAGACGCAGCCGATCTCGGGCGCGCGCACCAGTGCCTGGGACAGCTCGCCGCCGCTGCCGCTGACGAGGGTGACGGGAAGTCCCTCGCGGGCGGCGAGGGCGCAGGCCAGGGTCAGGCAGGCGACGCCGCCGTCGGTCGGGGTCTTGGCGATGACCGCGTTGCCCGCCAGTGCCTGCACCAGCAAGGCGTGAACGAGGACGCTCATCGGGTAGTTCCAGCTCGCGATGTTGGAGACCGGGCCGTCCAGCGGGGCGCGCCCGTCGAGCATGCGGTCGATGCCGTCGACGTACCAGCGCACGCCGTCGACGGCGCGGTCGACGTCGGCCCGGGCGGACCGCCAGGGTTTGCCGATCTCCCAGACCAGCAGCAGCGCGAGCAGTTCGCGGTGCTGGGCGAGGGCGTCGAGGGTGGCCGCGACGCGGGCGCGGCGTTCGGGCAGGGGGAGGTGGCGCCAGGCGCGGTGCTGGTCGAGCGAGGCGCGTACGGCGCGCTGGGCGGTGGCGGCGTCGATCCGGGGCGGTCCGGCGATCGGGGTGCCGTCGACCGGGCTGGTGGCCGGCAGGACCCGGCCGTCCGCGCGCCAGCCGGCGTCCCAGAGGTTGAGGACGCGGTCGTCGCGGAATGCCTCGGGCGCGACGGTGCGGCAGCGCCGCCAGGCGTCGGCCCAGGCGGTGCCGGACTTGAGGGTGAGGGCTTCGGTGCCCTGTGCGCCGGCCGCCGTCATGCGCGGGCTCCGTCGCGCGCCGCTCCGTCGAGTACGGCGAGCACGTGCCGTGCCGTCTCCGTCGGTGTGCTCCCGACCCGTACGCCGGCTGCCTCCAGTGCCTCCTTCTTCGCCCGCGCCGTGCCCGATGAGCCCGACACGATCGCGCCGGCGTGGCCCATGGTCCTGCCCTCGGGCGCGGTGAAGCCGGCGATGTAGCCGACGACGGGTTTGGTGACGTGCTCGCGGATGTGGGCGGCCGCGCGTTCTTCCGCGTCGCCGCCGATCTCGCCGATGAGGACGATCAGTTCGGTGTCGGGGTCGTCCTGGAAGGCGGTGAGGCAGTCGATGTGGCTGGTGCCGACGACCGGGTCGCCGCCGATGCCGACGCAGGTGGAGAAGCCGATGTCGCGCAGTTCGTGCATGAGTTGGTAGGTGAGCGTGCCCGACTTGGAGACCAGGCCGATGCGGCCGGGCTTGGTGATGTCGGGCGGGATGATGCCCGCGTTGGACTGGCCGGGGGTGATCAGGCCGGGGCAGTTGGGGCCGATGACGCGGGTGCCCCTGGCCCGGGCGTGGATGGTGAAGGCGACGGAGTCGTGCACGGGGATGCCCTCGGTGATGACGACCGCGAGGCCGATTCCGGCGTCGGCGGCTTCCACGACCGCGGCCTTGGCGAAGGCGGGCGGCACGAAGACGACGGTGACGTCGGCGCCCGTGTTCTCGACGCCCTCGCGGACCGAGCCGAAGACCGGGACGGCTCGTTCGTCGAAGTCGACGGTGCGGCCCGCCTTGCGCGGGTTGACGCCGCCGACGACGTCGGTGCCCGCGGCCAGCATGCGGCGGGTGTGCTTCATGCCCTCGGCGCCGGTCATGCCCTGGACGAGGACCTTGCTTTCCTTGGTGAGGTAGATCGCCATGTCGTCCTGTCTCCTTATCCGGCGGTGGGCGCCGCGGTGGCGAGTCGGGCGGCACGGCGGGCTGCGCCGTCCATGGTGGTGGCCTGTTCGACCAGGGGATGCGCGCGTGCGTCGAGCAGGGCCCGGCCGCGGGCGGCGTTGTTGCCGTCGAGGCGGACGACGAGCGGTTTGGTGAGCCGGACCTCGTCCAGGGCCCGGACGATGCCGTCGGCGACCGCGTCGCAGGCGGTGATGCCGCCGAAGACGTTGACGAGGACGGACTTCACGTCGGGGTCGGAGAGGATGACCGACAGCCCGTCGGCCATGACCCGGGCGGAGGCACCGCCGCCGATGTCGAGGAAGTTGGCGGGGCGGGCGCCGCAGCCGGCGACCACGTCGAGCGTCGACATGACCAGTCCGGCGCCGTTGCCGATGACGCCGACCTCGCCGTCGAGCTTGACGTAGTTGAGGCCCTTGGCACCGGCCCGGGCCTCCAGGGAGTCGGTGGCCGCCGGCCGCTCGTCGCCCCAGCGGGACTGCCGGAACCGGGCGTTGTCGTCGAGGGTGACCTTGCCGTCGAGGGCGACGATCCGGCCCTCGGCCGTTCTGACCAGCGGGTTGACCTCGACCAGGAGGGCGTCCTCGCGGACCAGTACCTTCCACAGCCGCACCAGGGTGTCGACGGTCTGCGGGGGCAGTCCCGCGGCGTCGGCGATGCGCACCGCGGTGGCCGTGTGCACGCCCGTGGCGGGGTCGACGGGGATGCGGGCCACGGCCTCGGGCCGCCGGGCGGCGACCTCCTCGATCTCCATGCCGCCTTCCGCGGAGGCGATGGCGAGGAAGCCCCCGGACGCCCGGTCGAGGACGTAGGAGACGTAGAACTCCCGCTCGACGGCGCAGGGTTCGGCGAGCATGACGGTGTCGACCCGGTGGCCCTTGATGTCCATGCCGAGGATGTGCCGTGCCGCCTCCTCGGCCTCGCCGGGGTCGGCGGCGAGCCGCACGCCGCCCGCCTTGCCGCGCCCGCCGGTCTTCACCTGCGCCTTGACGACCGCGCGTCCGCCGAGCGCGCGGGTGATCTCGCGGGCCCGTTCGGGCGAGTCGGTGACCTCGGCCCTCGGCACCACGATCCCGTGTTCCTCGAAGAGTTCCCTTGCCTGGTGTTCGTACAGGTCCATCTCGGCTCCTGACTGAAAGTGCCGCACGCCCCCTGGACACCACCCACCGGATGCGGGATAACAAGCTTCATACAGTATTCGTCGACTGTATGCAATGTACCGCGAGAGCGCCCCAACCCCTCGTGAAGGGACAGGACTTCGCCATGCCCGACGACACCCAGGACGTCATCTCCGGCGGCCACCTCGTTGCCAAGGCACTCAAGGCCGAGGGGGTCGACCGCATCTACACACTGTGCGGCGGCCACATCATCGACATCTACGACGGCTGCGTCGACGAGGGCATCGAGGTGGTCGACGTGCGCCACGAGCAGGTCGCCGCGCACGCCGCCGACGGCTACGCCCGCCTCACCGGCAGGCCCGGCTGCGCGGTGGTCACCGCGGGACCGGGCACGACCGACGCCGTCACCGGGGTCGCCAACGCCTTCCGCGCCGAGTCGCCCATGCTGCTGATCGGCGGCCAGGGCGCGCACACCCAGCACAAGATGGGGTCCCTCCAGGACCTGCCGCACGTCGACATGATGACGCCGATCACCAAGTTCGCGGCCACCGTGCCGGACACCGCGCGCGCCGCCGACATGGTGTCGATGGCGTTCCGCGAGTGCTACCACGGCGCGCCGGGGCCGTCCTTCCTGGAGATCCCGCGCGACGTGCTGGACGCCAAGGTGCCGACGGAGAGGGCGCGGGTGCCGCGGGCCGGGGCCTACCGCGCCTCCACCCGGTCGGCCGGGGATCCGGAGGCCGTCGAGAAGCTCGCCGACCTGCTGGTGCACGCCGAGAAGCCGGCCGTCCTGCTGGGCAGCCAGGTGTGGACGACCCGCGCGACCGAGGCCGCCGCCGAGCTGGTCCGCACGCTCAACGTTCCGGCGTACATGAACGGCGCCGGCCGCGGCACCCTGCCTCCGGGCGACCCTCACCACTTCCAGCTCTCCCGCCGCTACGCCTTCTCCAACGCCGACGTGATCGTGATCGTCGGCACGCCCTTCGACTTCCGGATGGGCTACGGCAAGCGGCTCTCCCCGGACGCGACCGTCGTGCAGATCGACCTCGACTACCGCACCGTCGGCAAGAACCGCGACATCGACCTCGGCATCGTCGGCGACGCGGGACTGGTGCTGAAGTCGGTGACCGAGGCCGCGTCCGGGCGGCTCAACGGCGGGGCGTCCAAGCGCAAGGAGTGGCTGGACGAGCTGCGCGCGGCCGAGCAGACGGCGCTGGACAAGCGGCTGCCGCAGCTCAGGTCGGACGCCTCCCCCATCCACCCCTACCGGCTGGTCAGCGAGATCAACGACTTCCTCACCGAGGACTCCGTCTACATCGGTGACGGCGGCGACATCGTCACCTTCTCCGGGCAGGTCGTGCAGCCCAAGTCACCCGGCCACTGGATGGACCCGGGACCGCTCGGCACGCTCGGCGTCGGGGTGCCCTTCGTGCTGGCCGCCAAGCAGGCGCGGCCCGACAAGGAGGTCGTCGCGCTCTTCGGCGACGGCGCCTTCTCGCTCACCGGCTGGGACTTCGAGACCCTGGTGCGCTACGACCTCCCCTTCGTCGGCATCGTCGGCAACAACTCCTCGATGAACCAGATCCGCTACGGCCAGGCCGTCAAGTACGGCAAGGAGCGCGAGCGGGTCGGCAACACGCTCGGCGACGTGCCCTACGACCAGTTCGCCCGGATGCTGGGCGGCCACGGCGAGGAGGTCCGCGACCCCGCCGACATCGGCCCCGCGCTGCGCCGGGCCCGCGAGTCCGGCAAGCCGTCCCTGATCAACGTCTGGGTGGATCCGGACGCGTACGCCCCCGGAACCATGAACCAGACGATGTACAAGTGAGGTGACCCCCATGACCGGCACGACCGGCACGACTGGCACGACTGGCACGACTGGCACGTCAGCGAAGGCCCTTGAGGGCATCCGCGTCCTGGACATGACGCATGTGCAGTCCGGGCCCTCGGCGACCCAGCTGCTCGCCTGGCTCGGCGCCGACGTCGTGAAGCTGGAGGCGCCGAGCGGCGACATCACGCGCGGGCAGCTGCGCGACCTGCCGGACGTCGACTCCCTCTACTTCACGATGCTCAACTGCAACAAGCGGAGCATCACCCTCAACACCAAGACCGAACGCGGCAAGGAGATCCTCACCGAGCTGATCCGGCGCTCGGACGTCATGGTCGAGAACTTCGGGCCGGGCGCGGTGGACCGGATGGGCTTCACCTGGGACCGCATCAAGGAGATCAATCCACGGATCGTCTACGCCTCCATCAAGGGGTTCGGCGAGGGCCCGTACACCGCGTTCAAGGCGTACGAGGTCGTCGCACAGGCCATGGGCGGATCGATGTCCACCACCGGCTTCGAGGACGGGCCGCCGCTGGCGACGGGGGCCCAGATCGGGGACTCGGGCACGGGCGTCCACGTCGTGGCGGGCATCCTCGCCGCCCTCTACCAGCGGGAGCACACCGGACGCGGTCAGCGGGTGAACGTGGCCATGCAGCACGCGGTGCTCAACCTCTGCCGGGTGAAGCTGCGCGACCAGCAGCGCCTGAGCCACGGTCCACTCGCCGAATATCCCAACGAGGACTTCGGCGACGAGGTTCCCAGGTCCGGGAACGCGTCCGGCGGCGGGCAGCCGGGGTGGGCGGTCAAGTGCGCGCCGGGCGGCCCCAACGACTACGTGTACGTCATCGTCCAGCCGGTCGGCTGGCGGCCGCTCAGTGAGCTGATCGGCCGGCCCGAGCTGGCCGACGATCCCGAGTGGGCGACCCCGAGGGCGCGGCTGCCGAAGCTGAACAAGATGTTCCAGCTGATCGAGGAGTGGTCGTCCACCCTGCCCAAGTGGGAGGTGCTGGAGCGGCTGAACGCCCACAACATCCCGTGCGGGCCGATCCTGTCCACCAAGGAGATCATCGAGGACGACTCCCTGGTCGCCAACGAGATGGTCGTCACCGTCCCGCACCCCGAGCGGGGCGAGTTCGTGACCGTGGGCAGTCCGCTCAAGCTCTCGGACTCTCCGGTGAAGGTGACCAGTTCGCCGCTGCTCGGCGAGCACAACGAAGAGGTCTACCTCGGCGAACTGGGCCTCGGCGACGAGGAACTGCGGCTGCTCAAGTCGAGCGGGGTGATCTGACGTGATGGCCGAGGACCGCCTGGCGCGGGTGCGCGGGCTCCTGGACGCCGTACGGGCCGAGGGGCGCACCGCGCTCACCGCTCCCGAGGGCAAGGTGCTCGCCGACGCCTACGGGATCGCCGTACCGGGTGAGGAGCTGGCGCGGGACGTCGACGAGGCGGTGGCGTGCGCGGCGCGGTTCGGCGGGCCGGTGGTGATGAAGATCGTCTCGCCGGACATCCTGCACAAGACCGACGCCGGTGGTGTGGTCGTCGGCGTGGAGGGCGCGGCGGACGTGCGGTCGGCCTTCTGCCGGATCGTCGACAACGCGCGCGCGTACGACGCCTCCGCGCGGATCGAGGGCGTGCAGATCCAGGAGCTGCTGCCGCAGGGGCAGGAGGTGATCGTCGGGGCGGTCACCGACCCGACGTTCGGGAAGGTGGTGGCGTTCGGGCTCGGCGGGGTGCTGGTCGAGGTGCTGAAGGACGTCACCTTCCGGCTCGCTCCCGTGGACGCCGACGAGGCGCTGTCCATGCTGGACTCGATCCGGGCGGCCGAGGTGCTGCGCGGGGTGCGCGGGCAGGCCGGGGTGGACCGGTGGGCGGTGGCGGAGCAGATCCGCCGGGTCTCCGAACTGGTCGCCGACTTCCCGGAGATCGCCGAGGTGGACCTCAACCCGGTGATCGCCACGCCCGGGGGTGCGGTCGCCGCCGACATCCGGGTGATCCTCGCGACCGACACGCCGAAGGAGCGGCGCCGGTACACGCGCGAGGAGATCCTCACCTCGATGCGGCGCCTGATGCAGCCCTCTTCGGTCGCGGTGATCGGCGCGTCGGGCGAGCCGGGGAAGATCGGCAACTCGGTGATGCGCAACCTCGTCGACGGCGGTTTCGCGGGCGAGATCCACCCGGTGAACCCCAAGGCCGATGACATCTTGGGCCGCAAGGCGTACAAGAGTGTCACCGACGTTCCCGGTGAGGTGGATGTGGCGGTCTTCGCGATCCCCGCGCGGTTCGTGGCGGCGGCCCTGGAGGAGGTGGGGCGCAAGCGGATCCCCAACGCCGTGCTCATCCCCTCCGGCTTCGCCGAGACCGGTGAGCAGGCGCTCCAGGACGAGATCGTGGCGGTCGCCGAACGGCACGGCGTCCGGCTGCTCGGCCCGAACATCTACGGCTACTACTCGACCTGGCAGGACCTGTGCGCCACGTTCTGCACGCCGTACGACGTCAAGGGCGGCGTCGCGCTGACCTCGCAGTCCGGCGGCATCGGGATGGCCATCCTGGGCTTCGCCCGGACCACGAAGACCGGCGTGTCGGCGATCGTGGGCCTCGGCAACAAGTCGGACCTGGACGAGGACGACCTGCTCACCTGGTTCGGCGAGGACCCGCACACCGAGTGCATCGCGATGCACCTGGAGGACCTCAAGGACGGCCGCGCCTTCGTCGAGGCCGCGCGGGCGACCGTGCCGAGGAAGCCGGTCGTGGTGCTCAAGGCGGGCCGTACGGCGGCGGGCGCCAGGGCGGCCGGATCGCACACCGGGGCGCTCGCCGGGGACGACGCCGTGTACGACGACGTGCTGAAGCAGGCCGGTGTCATCCGGGCGCCGGGGCTGAACGAGATGCTGGAGTACGCGCGCGCGTTGCCGGTGCTGCCCGCTCCCCGGGGCGACAACGTGGTCATCATCACCGGCGCCGGCGGCAGCGGTGTGCTGCTCTCCGACGCGGTGACGGACAACGGGCTGTCGCTCATGGAGATACCGCCCGACCTGGACACGGCGTTCCGCGCCTTCATCCCGCCCTTCGGAGCGGCGGGCAACCCGGTGGACATCACCGGGGGCGAGCCGCCGTCGACGTACGAGGCGACGATCCGGCTGGGCCTGGAGGACCCGCGCATCCACGCGCTGGTCCTCGGCTACTGGCACACCATCGTCACGCCGCCCATGGTGTTCGCCGAACTCACCGCGCGCGTGGTGGCCGAGTTCCGCGAACGCGGCATCGAGAAGCCGGTGGTGGCCTCCCTCGCGGGCGACGTGGAGGTGGAGGAGGCGTGCCAGTACCTCTTCGAGCGCGGGGTCGTGGCGTACCCGTACACGACCGAGAAGCCGGTGGCCGTCCTGGGCGCCAAGTACCGGTGGGCCCGTGCCGCGGGGGTGTTGGGGGGCGGTTCATGACGTGAGACGGCGAGGGCCGGCCGACGGGTGCGCGTCGGCCGGCCCGGGACCCGCGCGCGCACGGAAGGCATGGGACAGGGGGCGCTGGCCAGATCTTTCGACGCTAGGGGTGCAAACGACATGACAACCACCGATGTCACACGGGTCGCCGCCTACCGGGAGGTGACCGACAGGAACGGACGCGTCTACCGCGTGGGCGAGTCCGACATCGACATCATGGGACGCAAGCGCAAGTGGATGGTGATCCTGCCCTGGATCGGCATGATGGGCATCTCCTCCGCCGAGTACGCGTTCGCGTCCGCGGAGGACACGCTGCACGAGGCCCACCACTGGTCCAGCGGCAGCATCTACTGGATGATGACCGCCTGGGTGTTCTGCCAGGCCGCGGTCGCGTTCCCGGCGGGGCGGCTGCGGGAGAGCGGCAGGCTGCCGGCGCGCTGGGCGATGATGCTGGGGTCGGCCGGCACGCTGCTGGGCTATCTGTCGCTGGCGTTCGCGCCGCACGTCTCGCTCGCCTTCATCGGGTTCGGCGTGTTCAGCGGCATGGGCGCGGGCATGGTGTACGCGACCTGCGTCAACATGGTCGGCAAGTGGTACCCGGAGCGCAGGGGCGGGAAGACCGGCTTCGTCAACGGCGGCTTCGCCTACGGCTCGGTGCCGTTCGTCTTCATCTTCCACGGCTACATGGACACCTCCAACTTCCGCTGGGTGCTCATCTCCGCGGGTGTCTTCCTCGCGGCGATGGTGGCGATCGCCGGTTTCTACTTCCGGGACCCGCCGAAGAACTGGTGGCCGGCCGCCATCGACCCGCTGAACCCGCCGGCCGACCCGCGGGCCCGGCGTTCGCTGGAGAAGAACCCCCCGGCCGTCAAGCAGTACTCCCCGATGGAGGCGTGGAAGACCGGCCGGGTGGCGCTGATGTGGTTCTGTCTCGCCTGCACCTCCGGCGTGAACATCTTCGGCATCGCCTTCCAGGTCGACATCGGCGAGGAGGCGGGCTTCGCGGCCGGGATCGTGGCCGCCGCCATGTCGCTGAAGGCGATCGTCAACGGCACCGGGCGCGGGGTCATCGGCTGGCTCTCCGACCTCTACGGCCGCAAGCAGTGCCTGCTCTACGTGTGCGCGATCCTGGGCCTCGCCCAGTTCGGCATCATCTGGTCGGCCGCGATCGAGAACCTGCCGTTGTTCCTGCTCTTCTCGGCCGTCTCCGGTTTCGGCGGCGGCGCCATCTTCCCGATGTTCGCGGCGCTGACGGCGGACTACTTCGGTGAGAACAACAACGCCACCAACTACGGGATGGTCTACAGCTCCAAGCTCGTCTCCGGTCTCGGCGCGGGCATGGGTTCCGTGGTCGTCGGCGTCTGGGGCTACAACGGCGCCTTCAGCCTGGCGGGCAGCATCTCGATCTTCGCCGGGTTCGTGGCACTGTTCCTGCATCCGCCCGGACGCTCGAAGGACAAGCGCGTCACACCCAACCCCCAGCCGCTCGGAGAGGGGTGAACCGGCGATCCTTCCTCCGCACGGACCGGGCGGCCCCTCCCGCAGCGCGCGGGAGGGGCCGCCCGGTCCGTGCCCCGGTCAGTGACGCCGCTTGCGCAGGGCGGCCAGGTTGTCGTAGCTGATCTTGGCCTCCCGCAGCGACTGCGAGGGATCGGTCGCGCTCGGGGAGTTGTCGTCCTCGATCATCGGGTTGTGGTAGTTCCGCTGTCCGACCCGGGAGAAGAACGTCGTGTAGTCGATGACCCCGGTTCCGAAGGGCACCATGTCGTAGCCCATGCCGTTGGTCGTGCTGACGACGCCGTCCTTGGCGTGGAAGAGCGGGTAGCGCCGGTTGTTGCGGACGACCAGCCCGGCCGGGTCGAAGACGTTCTTCCTGGTGGAGCCGTCGTGGGCGGTGTACTCGTGGAACTTGTACTGGGCGACGTGCGCCCAGAAGATGTCCATCTCCAGCCACACGACCCTCGGGTCGGTGACCTTGAGGAAGTACTCCAGCTTCCGGATGCCCGAACTGCGGGTCGGCCGGCCCTGGTCGTCCAGCGGGCCGCCGTCGAGCAGGAAGCCGTAGGCGCTGTCGTGGTTGTGGGTGTAGAGCTTGATGCCCTCGCGGTGGGCGATCGCGCCGAGGGCGTTCCACTTGTCGGCGGCCACGTCCCAGTCTGCGCGGTAGGAGCTGCCGGTGGGGTCGCCGCCGGTGCCCATGTGGTCCATGCCGAGGATGTTGGCGATCTCCAGGTGCTTCTTGAAGGTGTCCTTGTCCGCCGTGGTCAGCGGCCAGGAGGACGGGATGAAGCCGTGGTTGCCCTGGGCGCGCAGACCGTAGTCGTCCAGCCAGGAGCGCAGCAGCCGGGCGCCCTGGACGGATTCCAGGCTGGCGCCGCCCGGTGCGTTGGCGTGCTGGTTGTAGCCGGCGAACTCCACCTGGCGGTAGCCGTGGCGGGACAGCTGCTTGAACACCTCGCGGAAGCCGGAGGGCAGGTCGGAGGCGAGGGGGTCGCGGGCGGTGGCGTCACGGACGGTGTAGAGGATGATGCCGCGCTTGTCCGCCGGGACGAGGATCTGCCCGTGGCCGTGTCCGTGGTCGTGGTCTCTGCCCCGGTCGTGGGCGAGGGCCGGGGAGGCGCCGAAGACGGGGGCCGCGACGGCTCCGGCGGCCACGGCGGTACAGGTGCTGAGGAAACGGCGCCGGTTCACGCCGAGGGCGCGGCGCAGGCTCTCGTCCGGGGCGTCGGCGGCCGTGCCGGCGTCGGTGCGGGAGGGGTCGGTGAACGGGGTCACGGGTGCCTGCCTTCTGGGGTCGTGGCCTGCGCCGATGCGGCTCGGGCGGGCCGTTGTCAGTGCCGTGTGTTTCACTCTCGGTAGTCGGATGTCGGAGGGCGTACCGGGTGGTGCGTCAGCCGAGTCCGGCCAGCCGGAGCAGGAGTTGTTTCACGTCGGTGGCCGCGACGCGGTCTCCGACAGCGCGGGGGGTGGAGCAGATGAGGAGCGGACCGTCGTCGTCGCTCGCGGGGAGGCGGCCGTGGCTGCCTCGAATAGGTGAGGGGTCCAGGGGCACGACCGCCATGCGGTAGCGCATGCCGAGCTTCTTGCGGGCCAGGGCGCCGGCCGCCTTGACCTTGACGTAGGGGTCGAGCGGGTCCATGAACAGCTCGACCGGGTCGTAGCCGGGTTTGCGGTGGATCTCGACGAGTTGCGCGAAGTCGGGCGCGCGGTCGTCGTCGAGCCAGTAGTAGTACGTGAACCAGGCGTCCGGCTCCGCCACGGCGACCAGTTCGCCGGCGCGCGGGTGGTCGAGGTGCTGGGCCTTCTTGCCCTCGTCGTCGAGGAGTTGCTCGATCCCGGGCAGTCCTTCCAGGGCGGCACGGGTCGCGTCGAGGTCCTCGGGGCGGCGGACGTACACGTGGGCGATCTGGTGGTCGGCGACCGCGAAGGCGCGGGAGGCCATCGGGTCGAGGTATTCCATGCCGTCCTGGGTGTGCACCTCGAGCAGTCCGGCGCGGCGCAGGGCGCGGTTGATGTCCACGGGCCGGCTGACGGGGGTGATGCCGTACTCGGACAGCGCGACGACGGTGCGGCCTTCGGCACGGGCGTCGTCGAGCAGCGGGGCCAGCGCCGTGTCGAGGTCGGCGGCGGCCTCCAGGGAGCGCGGGTCCTCGGGGCCGAAGCGCTGCAGGTCGTAGTCGAGGTGAGGGAGGTAGCAGAGGGTCAGGTCGGGATGCCGGGTGGCCATGATGTGCCGGGTGGCGTCGATGATCCACTGGCTGGAGACCAGGTCCGCGCCGGGGCCCCAGAAGTGGAAGAGGGGGAAGGTGCCGAGCTTGTCGGTGAGTTCGTCGTGCAGGGCCGGGGGCCTGGTGTAGCAGTCGGGTTCCTTGCGGCCGTCGGCGTAGTAGACGGGACGGGGGGTGACGGTGTAGTCGGTGTCGGCGCCCATGGCGTACCACCAGCAGATGTTGGCGACGGTGTAGCCGGGGTGGGCGCGGCGGGCGGCGTCCCAGAGTCGGTCGCCGGCGACGAGTCCGTTGTGCTGGCGCCACAGCAGGACGTCACCGAGTTCGCGGAAGTACCAGCCGTTGCCGACGATGCCGTGCTCGGAGGGCATGGTGCCGGTCAGGAAGGTGGACTGGGCGGCGCAGGTGACGGCGGGCAGGACGGTGCCGAGCGGGGCCCGGGAGCCGGACTGGCCGAGCTGCTTGAGGTGGGGCATGTGGTCGAGGAGACGGGGGGTGAGACCGACGACGTCCAGGACGAGGAGGGGGGTGGGTCGGTCGGAGGGGGTGGGTCGGGTCATGGCAGTTCCTTCAGGCCGAGGTCCGTCAACAGGTCGCGGGCGAGGGTCAGCTCGGCGGCGATGCCGTCGGTGAGCTGGGCGCGGGCGCGGGGCCGCAGCTCGGGCGGGAGGGCCTGCCAGGTGTAGGTCTCGACCTCCAGGTGCCGGGTGAGCGGGTGCGGGCCGCCGACGAGCCGGGTCAGCGCGGCCTTGAGTACCGGAAGGGTGGAGGTGAGGGGCGCGGCGGGGGCCGCGTGCAGGGGGACGTGGAAGTGGGCGCGCCAGGGCGCGGTGTCGGGCAGAGGGCCGCCGTCCGCGAGGGCCTCGTCGAGGTCGTCGGTGCCGTGCAGGCCGCCGGACGGGGTGGTGGTGCGGGTCTGGTGCAGGAAGCGCGGCTCGGCGAAGGCGGCGAGGGCTTCGCGGACCGCGGGGTCGGCTGGGTGTTCGGCGTGCAGTGCGGCGGACATCTGGGACTTGACGACGGGCACCCGGGCGGCCGTGAGGGCGTTCAGCGCGGTGTACGGGTCTTCGAAGGAGGTGGCGAGGTGGCAGGTGTCGACGCAGACGCCGATGCGGTCGTGGGCGATCGCGGACAGCGGGGCGAGGGCGTCGTGGGTGGTCTCGACGACGCAGCCGGGTTCCGGTTCCAGGCCGATGCGGATGGAGCGGCCGGTCAGTTCCTGGAGCGCGTCGAGGCGTTCGGCGAGGGTGACGAGGGCGGCGCGTGCCTTGTCGGCACGGGTGTCGTCGTAGGCGGTGCGCCAGGCGAGCGGCAGGGTGGAGATGGTGCCGTCCGTGACGTCGTCGGGCAGCAGTCCGGCGAGCAGCCGGGCCAGGGAGGTGGTGTGTTCGAGGCGTTCCGGGTCGGCCCAGTCCGGCTTGTAGACGCGGTACTTGACCTCCTCTGCGCCGAAGCCCTCATAGGGGAAGCCGTTGAGGGTGACGACCTCCAGGCCGCGCCGGTCGAGTTCGGTGCGCAGGCCGCGCAGGGCGGCGGGGTCGGTGACCAGCGCGTGGGCGGCGTCGCGGGCGAGCCAGAGCCCGATGCCGAGGCGGTCGCGGCCGAGGCGTCTGCGGACCGGCTCGCAGTGGTCGCGGAGCTGGGCGAGGACGCCGTCCAGGGTCTCGGCGGGGTGGACGTTGGTGCAGTAGGCGAGGTGGACGGTGGAGCCGTCGGGGTGCCGGAAGCGCATGGCTCACTCCCCGCCGCGCAGGATGGAGTTGCCCTCGTGGGTGGCCTCGCCGGAGGTCACGTCGAGTTCCAGCCGTCCGCTGAGCCCGTAGAAGGCGACGGGGTTGCGCCACAGCACCCGGTCCACGTCGTCCTCGGTGAAGCCCTCGGCGAGCATCAGGTCGCCGACCTTGCGGGTCTTGAGCGGGTCGCTCCTGCCCCAGTCGGCGGCGGAGTTCACCAGCACCTGTTCCGGGCCGTACTCGCGCAGCAGGGCGACCATCCGGGCCTCGTCCATCTTGGTGTCCGGATAGACGGAGAAGCCGAGCCAGGCGCCGCTGTCCTTGGCCTCCTTGACGGTGGTCTCGTTGAGGTGGTCGACCAGGACCCGTTCCGTCGGCAGTGCGGACTCCCGGACCGCGTCCAGGGTGCGGCGCAGACCGGCGAGCTTGTCGCGGTGCGGGGTGTGGACGAGGGCGGGCAGCCCGTGGTCGGCGGCGAGCTGGAGCTGGGTGGCCAGGGCGGTGTCCTCGGCGGGCGTCATCGAGTCGTAGCCGATCTCACCGACGGCCACCACCCGGTCCTTGACGAGATAGCGGGGCAGTTCGTCGAGGACGGGCAGGCACCGGGGGTCGTTGGCCTCCTTGGGGTTGAGGGCGATCGTGCAGTGGTGGGCGATGCCGTACTGGGCGGCTCGGAAGGGTTCCCAGCCGAGCAGGGCGTCGAAGTAGTCGCGGAAGGAGGCGGGAGAGGTGCGGGGCTGGCCGAGCCAGAAGGAGGGTTCGACGAGGGCGCGGACGCCTGCCGCGTACATGGCCTCGTAGTCGTCGGTGGTCCGGGAGGTCATGTGGATGTGGGGGTCGAAGATGCGCATCAGGACTCCTTGCCGTGGGGGCCGGCCGTGCCGGGCGCGGGGCGTCCGGACTCGGTCAGGGCCAGGACGCGGTGCAGGTCTTCGGGGACGGCGCGGTCCGCGGCGGTGCGTTCGGCGGCGTAGTCGGCGAGCATCCGGGCGAGTTCGTCGTCGCCGCGGGCCCGGCGGGCGAGGTCCGCCACGCTGTCCACGGGGACGCCGGTGAACAGGCACTTCAGTACGGCGTGCCGCCACTGGTGCGCGTCGAGGTGCCGGGCGGCGTACGGACCGAGGGCGGCGGCGACCAGCCGGGTGTCGTTGGTGCGCAGGGCGTCCTCGACGAGCGGGAGGGCGTCCGGTCCCGGCACCAGGTGGGGCAGGGCGTGCAGGACGGCGCGGCGTTCGTCGGCGGTGCCCTGGGTGTAGACCCGGGTCAGGGCGTCGGTGTCGGCGCGGGCGGCGTGCAGGACGAGGACGCGGGCGGCGTCGGCGTGGGCGGGGCCGCAGCGGCGGCCGGCCTCGGCGAGGCGCAGTTCCCACACCGAGATGGGGCCGTGGGTGCCGGGATGGGCGGCGGCCTCGTCGAGGGCCTGGTCCAGCCAGGCGCGGGCGGCTCCGCCGAGCTGGGCGGAGAGGGCGGTGCGCAGGTCGGCGGGCGGGACGTGGGCGGGGGTGGTGCCCTGGGTGTCCTGGCCGCCGGGAGTGCCTTCCGCGTCGTGGGTGTGGGGGGTGACGTGGGTGGCGTGTGGCTGCGTCATGGTGTGGCTCCCTTCAGTGGGTGGCGGAGGGCTCGCCCGAGCGGTTGGTGCGGCCCGGCGCCGGTGCGGCCCGGCGCAGGAACGGGAGGGAGCGTTCGGCGAAGTGGGGTCCCGCGTGGGAGTGGCGGGGCAGTTCGACGACGGTCAGGCCCTGGTAGCCGGTGGCGGCGAGGGCCTCCAGGACGGGCGGGAAGTCGATCTCGCCGTCACCGAAGGGGAGGTGTTCGTGGACACCGCGGCGCATGTCCTCGATCTGCACGTGGCGCAGCCAGGGGGCGGCGGCGCGCACGCAGTCGGCGGGAGGGAGCGGTTCGAGGCACTGGCAGTGGCCGATGTCCAGGGTGAGTCCGAGGTGTCCGGGGTCGCCGAGGGCGCGGCGCAGGGTGTGGAAGTCGGCGAGGGTGGCGACCAGGTGCCCGGGTTCGGGCTCCACCGCGAGGGGGACGCCCGCGGTGGCGGCGGCGTCCAGGACCGGGGCGAGGGCCTCGGCCAGCCGCTTCCACGCCGTGTCCTCGTCCGTGCCCGCCGGGGTCACGCCGCTGAAGCAGTGCACGGCGTGGGCCCCGAGGTCGGCGGCGACGCGGACGGCGCGCACCAGGAGGCCGGCGCGGCGGGCGCGGTCCTCCGGGTCAGGGTCGAGCAGGGAGGGGCCGTGCTTGCGGCGCGGGTCGAGCACGTAGCGGGCGCCGGTCTCCACGGTGACGCCCAGACCGAGCGCGTCCAGCCGCCGGGCGAGGCGGCGGGTGCGGGCGGCGAGGTCGTCGGCGAGCGGGTCGAGGTGCATGTGGTCGAGGGTCAGGCCGACGCCGTCGTAGCCGAGGTCGGCGAGGAGGGCGAGGGCGTCGTCGAGGCGGAGGTCGGCGAGGCCGTTGGTGCCGTAGCCGAAGCGGAGCGGCCGCGCGACGCCCCCGGCCCCGGCCCCGGCCCCGGCGTCGTCCGCTCCCGGGTTCGGCGCCTGCGTCGGCCCGTGGTTCGGGTTCCGGCTCATGTGATGCTCACCTTCCTCATGGCGGTCCTCCTCGCGAACAGCCGGCCTGCCGGTGCGAGGGCCGCGACCAGGAGAGACACGGCCCCCGCACCGGAGCGGGCGGCGAGCGCGGCCTGGAGCGGGACCGTGGCCCGGATGCCGCCGCCCACGGCACGTTGGGTGAGCGGGGGTGAGGGGTTGAGCGCGGCGTGGACGTAGGGGCGGGCGGCCGTCGCGGCGTAGGCGGCGCCCAGGGCGGCCGCGAGGACGTCGGTGGCGGCGGGTGCCGGGGTGGAGCCCGGCAGACCGGGGGCGGCTGCTGCCCGCCGGCCTGCCGGGAGTCGGGTGCGGCGGCGCGCGACCAGGCCGGTCAGCGCCCCCGTCGTCGCGAGGGCGGCCAGCGGGGCCAGGACGGAGCCGCCCGTGGTCTCCCGGCGGGAGACGGCCGTGACCGCGAGGGTGTGGCTGCCGAGCAGCGCGGCGGAGGGCAGCGCGGCACGGGTGCCGCCGCCGGTGGCGGCCGCGCCGAGGAGCAGGTCGAGGCCCCGGGCCGCCGCCATGGCCGCCGGACCGGCCGGGGTGTGCTTCAGGGCGAGGTCGTAGGCCCAGACGGTGGCCGCCAGCGGCGCCGCGACCGCGAGGGCCGGGCGTCCCGCACCGGCCGCCAGCGCCAGCCCGGCGCCGGTGAGGGCCCCGGCGGCGGTCAGCGCGGCGGCGGGGCGGATGCGGCCGGACGGCAGGGGGCGGTGGGGGCGTTCCGCGGCGTCCTCCGCGCGGTCGGCCCAGTCGTTGAGGGCCATGCCGGCCTCGTACAGACACAGGGAGGAGCCGATGGCGAGCAGGGTGCGGGGCCCGGGGCGCGCACCGGCCGCCGCCACACCGGCCAGGGCGTCGCCGGGGACGGTGAACAGGGCGGGCAGGCGCAGCAGTTCGGCCCAGGCACCGGCCCGGGAGGAGCGGGGGCCGGGTGTGCTCGGCCCAGGACGGCCGGAGGGCGGTGCGCCGGTCCGGGAGCCGGTGGCGTCCGTCGGCCGTGCTCCGGCCTCCCGCCGCGCTCCGGGCTCCCGTGCGGTCGTCTCCCTGCCGGTGGCGACGGTGCGGTTCATCGCCGCGCCCCGCGTTCGTCGGCGGTGTCGGCGGCTTCGGGCGCGGAGTCGGCACGGGCGCCGTCCGCCAGCCGCCCGGCGAAGCGTTTCAGCTCCGTGTACTGCTCGGCCAGGGACGACGGGCCGTCCCCCACCGGGTCCTTGAAGAAGAAGCCCAGTTCGCCCAGAGGGCCGGACAGGCCCCTCTCGTGGGCGCGGGCGACCAGGCGGGCCAGGTCGAGGACGAGCGGTGCGGCGAGGGACGAGTCGCAGCCCTGCCAGGTGGTCTGGAGGATCATGCGGGCGCCGAGGAAGCCGTCGAAGGCGATGTGGTCCCAGGCGGTCTTCCAGTCGCCGAGCGCGGGCACGTCGTCGATGTGGACCTCGCCCTCGACGGGGGCGCCCAGGGTGTCGGCGAGGACGCGTTCCTTGCCGGCGTTCTTCGCCGCGGCGGCCGCCGGGTCGGCGAGGGCGGCGCCGTCGCCGCCGCCCAGCAGGTTCGTGCCCGACCAGGCGCGCACCGCCAGCGCCCGCTGCGTGAACATCGGGCCCAGCACCGAGCGCAGCAGCGTCTGCCCGGTCTTGCCGTCCCGGCCCGCGTAGGGCAGCCCGCTCGCCGCGGCCGGTGCGGCCAGCGCCGGGTGGTGCAGGCCGGTCGACGGGGTGAAGTTGACGTACGGGCAGCCGGCGCGCAGGGCGGCGGCCGCGTACAGCGAGCTGGCGGGGAGGGCGTCCCCGGTGGGCGCGGGCTCGGTGGAGGCCACGTTCACCACCACGGTCCGCTCCGCTCCCGAGCGTAGTGCGAAGTCGGTGATGTCCGCGGCGAACGCGGCGATCAGCGTCTCCTCGTCACGGGTGTCGCCGGGCAGCGGGCCGCCCGGGCGGATCTCGCGGTCGGCCGCGGCCAGTTCGGCTCCGACGGCCGAGGGCAGTCCGTGCGGCAGCACGCCCCCCGCGGCCAGGGCCTCCGCCCGCTTGGGCAGGGGGCAGTCCACGGTGTCGTGACCGCCGAAGACGAGGGAGGAGAGCGCGGGCAGTGCGGTGCCGGCGAAGTCGGGGGTCTCGGTGACCATGCCGGTCGGGGGGTTCAGCCCCGCGGTCACGGCGGCGCAGCCCGCCACCACCGTGGTGGCGACGGAACCGCGGGCTCCGATCAGCCAGACACCGGTACGGGAGCCACGGGAGGAAGCAGAGGGGGACGCGGACATGGGCAGCCTCCTTGTCGAGCGCGTCGGGCACACACGAGCGGTGGTACAGCCGGGGGTGTTCGGGTGTTCCGTTCGGGGTGACGGCGGGCGGAGGTCCGGCGTCCTCCGCCCGCCGCCGTTCCGGTCGCCCCCTCAGGGGCGGGTTCGCCCTAGGAGGGCAGTTCCTTCAGCTGGATGTTGCGGAAGGAGACCTGGTCGTCGGCGCCGTGGTTCTGGAGGCCGATGTAACCGTCGGTCAGGCTCCGCTCGGGGTCCTTGTTGGTGAAGTCGTTGATCTTGACTCCGTTGAGGAACACCTGGAGGCGTTCGCCCTGGACCTTGATCTCGTAGGAGTTCCACTGGCCGGGCGGCCGCAGAACCTGGTCACGGGCCTTGATGTTCGCCGCCTTGAACGTGTAGATCGCACCGGTGGTGCGGTCCACGGCGTCCGTGGCGTCGATCTGGATCTCGTAGCCCTTGTTCACCGCGGACCAGGGGTCGTCGGAGGCCGGGAAGCCCACGAAGACACCGGAGTTGTCGTCGCCCCGCATCTTCCAGTCGAGCTTGAGGGAGTACGACTTCAGCTCCTTGGCCTGGTACCAGAGCAGGCCCATGCCGCCCTCGGACTCCAGGACGCCGTCCTTGACGTTGAACTTGCCGGGACCGGCCTGCTTCCAGCCTTCCAGGGTCTGGCCGTTGAAGATGTCCCGGTAGCCCTTGGCCGGCTTGCAGTCGGCCTTGGCCTGGCCGGTGGCGTACTGCATGCCGCCGAGCAGGTGGCCGCGGAAGGCCTCGTCCGCGTAGGACTCCTTGGTGTGGCCCATGCCGGTGTAGAAGGAGCGGCCGCCGCCGTAGCTCTGGCACCAGGCGATCGGGTGGTCGCCCTTCATGTTCCCGCCCTGGTAGGTGGTCTCGTCCAGGGTGGCGAGGACCTTGGCCTGCTCACGCGGGTTGGTGCGGTAGTTGTACCACTCGTCGGTGCGCTCCCAGGCGTCGTCCAGGTGCGCGGTGGCCGGGTGGTCGTGGTCCTCGACGCGGACGGTGGCCTTCTGGATGGCCGGGTGCGAGTCGAAGTAGGCGCCGACCAGGCCGCCGTAGAACTCCCAGTCGTACTCGGTGTCGGCGGCGGCGTGGATGCCCAGGTAGCCGCCGCCGTTCTTGACGTAGTTCTCGAACGCCTTCTGCTGGTCGGCGTTGAGGACGTCACCGGTGGTGGACAGGAAGGCGACCGCGTCGTACTTGGCGAGGTTGGCTGTGGTGAACTGTCCGGCCTCCTCGGTCGCGGTCACGGAGATGCCGGCCGGGGTGCCCAGCTCCTTCAGGGCGGCGATGCCCGCCGGGATGGAGTCGTGGCGGAAGCCCGCGGTCTTGGAGAAGACCAGGACCTTCTTGCCGGCCGTGAACGGCTCCTTGGAGAACTCGAAGTCGTCGATGTCGTACAGCGCGCCCTCGCCGCCCTTGAAGACCAGGTAGACGTCGGTGGTCTTCCTGGGCAGGGCCCGCAGCGGCACGTCGACGTTCTGGAAGGTCTCCCAGCTGCCGGTCGGCGGGATGTACGCCGAGCCGTGCAGCGGGCCGGTGGGCGATCCGGTGCGCACCTCGAGGTAACCGCCGGCGCCGCCGGAGGAGGCCCGTACGGTCAGCTTCTTCTGCCCGTCGAACTTGTAGGGGCTGAAGGAGATCCAGTCGCCGTCGTCGATGTTGCCGACGGTCTTGCCGCCGTTGGCGCCGGTCTTGTCGATCGGCGACACGCCCTGCTGGGCGGTGAAGTGCTCGGCCTGGCGGTGCGGCGGCTGGATCACGGTGCGGGCGGTGCCGGTCAGGGCCTCCTGGCCGTTGGCCCCGCCGTCGGTGTAGCTGGCGCCGACGACGCCGTAGATGTTGGCGTTGGGGTCGTGGCCGCCGTCGCCCGGCGGCGGGTTGAGGGTACCCTCACAGCCCATCTCGCTGGTCAGCTCGTGGGCGTGGGAGTCGTGGCCGAGGCTGTAGGCGACCTTGACCTTGGAGCAGTCGATCGTCTCCTCGGGGTCGGTGACCTTCACCTTGAAGGGGATGGGCTCCCCCATGGGAAGAAGGGTGCCGTTGCCGGGGGTCTCGATGACGACCTTGGGCTCGGTGTTGCCGACCACGATCCGGACGCTGGCGTGGCCGGTGTTGCCCTCGGGGTCCTTGGCGGTGAAGGTCGCGGAGTAGGTGCCGACCTTCTTGTACTGGTGGGTCGGAGTGAGGCCCTCGCCCTTGGTGCCGTCGCCGAAGTCCCAGCTGTAGGTGAGGTCCGGGGAGTCGGCGTCCTTGGCGGAGCCGGTGAAGGCCACCTTCAGCCCGGCCGCGCCGGAGGTCTTGTTGGCGCTGACCTCGGCGATCGGGGAGAAGCCGTCCGCGGCGTTCTCGATCCGGTACAGGGCGGAGTCCTTGTCGCCCTGGAACCAGGACAGGCCGTAGTCCAGAACGTAGAGCGCGCCGTCGGGGCCGAACTCCATGTCCATGATCTGGGTGCCGGTCCACGGGAAGTCGTTGATCTTCGAGACCGCGCCGTCCTCGGTCTGCTCGATCCGCTTGATCCAGCGGCGGCCGAACTCGCCGGCGAAGAAGTCGCCGTCGTACTCCTCGGGGAACTTGACCTTGGAGTCGAGGTCCGGGTCGTAGCGGTAGACCGGGCCGCCCATCGGGGACTCGGAGCCGCTGCCGAACTCGGGCACGGAGTCGTCGTCGTACGGGATCCACGCGGCCTGCGCGGGCGGCAGATCGGTGAGGCCGGTGTTGTGCGGGGAGGTGTTCTTCGGGGCCGCGCAGTCGAAGGTCTCGCCGGAGGTCTTGGTGGCGAAGTCGTAGTCGACGTACGGGTCGTTGTCACCGGTGCAGAAGGGCCAGCCGAAGTTGGCGGCCTTGGTGACCTTGGCGAACTCGACCTGTCCCGCCGGGCCGCGCTTCGGGTCGGCGGCACCCGCGTCGGGGCCGTAGTCGCCGACGTAGACCGTGCCGGTCTTCTTGTCGACGCTGATCCGGAACGGGTTGCGGAAGCCCATCGCGTAGATCTCGGGCCGGGTCTTCTCGGTGCCGGGCTCGAAGAGGTTGCCCTCCGGGATGGTGTACGAGCCGTCCTCGGCGACCTTGATGCGCAGCAGCTTGCCGCGCAGGTCGTTGGTGTTGCCCGCGCTGCGCCGGGCGTCGAAGGCCGGGTTGCGGTCCGCGCGCTCGTCGATCGGCGTGTAGCCGTCGGAGGCGAAGGGGTTGGTGTCGTCGCCGGTGGAGAGGTACAGGTTGCCTTCGGCGTCGAAGGCGATGTCGCCGCCGACGTGGCAGCAGGTGCCGCGGGAGGCCGCGACGTCCAGGACCTTCTTCTCGCTGGCCATGTCCAGCGTGCCGTTGGCGTTGAGGACGAAGCGGGAGAGGCGGTTGACGCCGTCGAACTTCTTGAAGTCCTCGGCGGTGCCGTTCTCCGGGGCGTCGCCCGCGGGGGTGTCGAGCGGCGGCGCGTAGTAGAGGTAGATCGCCCGGTTGTTCTCGAAGTCCGGGTCGATGCCTACGCCCTGGAGGCCCTCCTCGTCGTGGTTGTAGACGGGGATCTTGCCGGCGACCTTGGTGACACCGCCCTGGTCGGTCAGGCGCAGTGTGCCGTCGCGGGCGGTGTGCAGGACGCTGCGGTCCGGGAGCACCGCGAGCGACATCGGCTCGCCCATCTCGGGCTCGCCCTTGGCGAGCGGTACCTGCTGGAACTGTCCGTCGGCGGCGGCCGCCGTCTCGTCGTGCTCCGGGTGGCCGGGGTGGGCGCCGGCGACGGTGGCCGGGGTGCCCACGGCCAGCAGCAGGCCGGTGAACAGGGCGAGGGTGGTGCGAAGCCTGGGGCGCCTCGCGGTCGTGGTGCCTTTGAGTCTGGTTCTGTGCACGAAGTCCCTCCGGGAACGGGTGGGCCGTACGGGATGGGTGCGGTGACGTGCGATGCGGGCGCCGGGGTGCGCCGTCACCCCGGAGGCGTGAGTGTCCTGAACACTTCAGGGACGGTAACCGCGTTCTTCCGCGGCCAACACCCCTTGGGCCGAGACCCGTTGAACTTTTTCCCAACTCAGGACAAAGCGGGATACGGGCAGCCCGGACCGGGGACCGGCGGCTGCTCCGGTCCCCGTCCCGACCTGCGCGCAGCGCGCGGTCAGCTGTTGAACGCGGCGTCGAAGGACGTGCTGGGCGGCTCGAAGTCGAAGGCCTTGAGCCGGCTCAGGGCCTCGGGCGCGCCCTGGAGCCGGTCCATGCCGGCGTCCTCCCACTCGACGGAGACGGGTCCCTGGTAGTCGATGGAGCGCAGCATGCGGAACACGTCTTCCCAGGGGACGTCGCCGTGCCCGGCCGACACGAAGTCCCAGCCGCGCCGCGGATCGCCCCACGGCAGGTGCGAGCCGAGCCGTCCGTTGCGGCCGTCGAGGCGCTTGCGGGCCTCCTTGCAGTCGACGTGGTAGACGCGGTCGCGGAAGTCCCACAGGAACCCGACGGGGTCGAGGTCCTGCCACACGAAGTGCGAGGGGTCGAAGTTCAGGCCGAACGCGGGCCGGTGGTCGACCGCCTCCAGGGCGCGCTGCGTGGTCCAGTAGTCGTAGGCGATCTCGCTGGGGTGCACCTCGTGGGCGAACCGCACGCCCTCGGCGTCGAAGACGTCGAGGATCGGGTTCCAGCGGTCCGCGAAGTCCTGGTAGCCGCGCTCGATCATCGACTCGGGGGCGGGCGGGAACATGGCCACCAGGTGCCAGATCGCCGAGCCGGTGAAGCCGATGACGGTGTCGACGCCGAGGCGGGCGGCGGCACGTGCGGTGTCCTTGATCTCGGCCGCGGCGCGCTGCCGTACGCCCTCCGCGTCGCCGTCGCCCCAGATGCGCGCGGGCAGGATCGCCTCGTGGCGTTCGTCGATGATGGCGTCGCAGACGGCCTGGCCGACCAGGTGGTTGGACACGGCCCAGCACTTGAGGCCGTACTTGTCGAGCAGCTGGTGCCGGGATTCGACGTAGGAGGGGTCGGCCAGGGCCTTGTCGACCTCGAAGTGGTCGCCCCAGCAGGCGAGTTCCAGGCCGTCGTAGCCGAAGTCGCGGGCGAGGCGGCAGACCTCCTCCAGCGGCAGGTCCGCCCACTGTCCGGTGAAGAGCGTGAAGTTGCGTGGCATGTCGCTGCCGGCCTCCTCAGGGCATGATCGGGGTGTAGACGGAGTTCTTCTCGGCGCTCTCCTCCACGGCCGCCAGCACGCGCTGCACCTGCAGCCCGTCGGCGAAGGAGGGTTCGGGCCCGCGGCCCTCGGCGACGGCGTGGACGAGATCGCGCGCCTGGTGCACGAAGGTGTGCTCGTAGCCGAGTCCGTGGCCCGGCGGCCACCAGGCGTCCAGGTAGGGGTGTTCGGGTTCGGTGACGAGGATGCGGCGGAAGCCCGCGTGCTCCCCCGGCTCGGTGCCGTCGTGGTACTCCAGCTCGTTGAGCCGTTCCAGGTCGAAGGCGAGGGAGCCGCGCTCGCCGTTGAGTTCGATGCGCAGGGCGTTCTTGCGGCCGGTGGCGTACCGGGTGGCCTCGAAGGAGACCAGGGCGCCGGAGGTGAGGCGGCCGGTGAACACGGCGGCGTCGTCCACGGTGACCTGTCCCGTCACCCCGTCCGCCGAGCCCGCGGACAGCCCCCGGGAGGCGCCGGCGGGCAGCGGGCGTTCCCGTACGAAGGTCTCGGTGAGCGCGGAGACGCCCGCGATCCGCTCCCCCGACAGGTACTGGGCGAGGTCGACGATGTGGGCGCCGAGGTCGCCGAGCGCCCCCGATCCGGCCAGCTCCTTGCGCAGCCGCCAGGTGAGCGGGGCCTTCGGGTCGACCAGCCAGTCCTGGAGGTAGGTCACCCGCAGGTGCCGCAGCCGGCCGACGCGGCCCTCGGCGACCATCCGCCGGGCCAGCGCGGTGGCCGGCACCCGGCGGTAGTTGAAGCCGACCATCGCCAGCTGCCCGCGCGCCCCGGCCGCCTCGGCGGCACGGGTCATCTCCTGCGCCTCCTCGACGGTGTTGGCCAGCGGCTTCTCGCACAGGACGTGTTTCCCGGCGGCGAGCGCGGCCAGCGCGATCTCGGCGTGGCTGTCGCCCGGGGTGCAAATGTCGACGAGGTCGATGTCGTCCCGTTCGACCAGGGTCCGCCAGTCGGTCTCGGTGCTCGCCCAGCCGTGCCGGTCGGCCGCGAGGCGGACGGCGTCGGCGTCCCGCCCGCAGATCGCGGCCAGTACCGGGTTCAACGGCAGGTCGAAGACGCGGCCGGCGGTGCGCCAGCCCTGGGAGTGGGCGGCACCCATGAAGGCGTAGCCGACCATGCCGACGCGCAGGGGCGGTCTGGTCGCGGACGCCCCCGTCGCCGCCCCGGCCCCGGCGTCGGTCCCGGTATCGGTCCCGCTGTCGGTCCCGGCGGCTGCCTCCTCGGCGCCGGCCCCCTCGGGCTGCTGCGGCTGTCCCATGCGGATGTCCTCCTCGTCGTGGTGGCGCGGTGGGGGTGGGCCCCGCCCCGGCGGACCGGCTGGTCAGGCCGCCGCCGGGGCGGCGCCCGTCACTTGAAGCCGGTGGACATGTACTGGTCGACGTTGTCCTTGTCGACGACGGCCGAGTAGCAGGTGACGGTCGAGGGGATCTCGAACTCGGCGAGGCCGCTGACGCCCTTGCCCTGGCCGAGCGCGCGGGCCAGGTCGATCGCGGAGGCGGCCATGGTCGGCGGGTAGAGCACCGTCGCCTTCAGGACGCCGCGGTCGGCCTTGATGGCCTCGAAGGCGGAGAGCGCGCCCGCGCCGCCGACCATCAGGAAGTCGTCGCGGCCGGCCTGCTCGATGGCGCGCAGGGCGCCCACGCCCTGGTCGTCGTCGTGGTTCCACAGGGCGTCGAAGTCCGACTGGGCCTGGAGCAGCTGGGCCATCTTGGCCTGGCCGGACTCGACGGTGAACTCGGCGGCCTGGCGGGCCACCTTCTTGATGTTCGGGTAGTTCTTCAGTCCGTCGTCGAAGCCCTGGGTGCGCTGCTGAGTCAGTTCCAGGTTGTCGATTCCGGCCAGTTCTATGACCTTCGCGTTCGGCTTGTCCTTGAGCTTCTCGCCGATGTAATGGGCGGCGTTCAGGCCCATGCCGTAGTTGTCGCCGCCGACCCAGCAGCGGTACGCCTGGGGGCTGTTGAAGATGCGGTCCAGGTTGATGACGGGGATGCCGGCCCGCATCGCCTTCAGGCCGACCTGGGTGAGCGCCTTGCCGTCGGCGGGCAGCACCACCAGGACGTCGACCTTCTTGTTGATGAGGGTCTCGATCTGACCGATCTGCTGCGCGGTGTCGTTGGACCCCTCGGTGACCTCGAGGGTGACCTCCGGGTACTTCTCCGCGCGCTTCTTGGCCTGGTCGTTGATGGCGTTGAGCCAGCCGTGGTCGGCCTGCGGTCCCGCGTAGCCGATGGTGATCGGCTTGCCGGGCTTGTCGTCCGCGGCCGGCTGGGTGTCCGCGGCGGCCTTGTCGTCGCCGTTGTCGGGGTCGTTGCTGGTGCACCCCGTGAGGACGGCACCGGCGGACACGGCGGCGGCTCCGAAGAGCAGCCCTCTGCGACTCGTGAGCTTCGTCATGACGGTGAACCCTTTCCTCAATGCGTGCTTGCGGTACGGCGCTGGACCAGCACGGCGGCGACGATGATCGCGCCCTTGGCGATCTGCTGCACGTCGGTCTGCAGGTTGTTCAGGGCGAAGATGTTGGTGATCGTGGTGAAGATCAGGACGCCCAGCACGGAGCCGAGGATGTGGCCCCGGCCGCCGGTCAGCAGGGTTCCGCCGATGATCGCGGCGGCGATGGCGTCGAGTTCGTAGAGGTTGCCGTTGGTGTTCTGGCCGGAGCCGGCCAGGACGATCAGCAGGAAGGCCGCGATGCCGCAGCACAGCCCGGACAGCAGGTAGAGGTAGAGCCGCTGGCGGCGGACGTCGATGCCGGCGAGACGGGCGGCCTCCGCGTTGCCGCCGACGGCGACGGTGCGCCGCCCGAAGGTGGTCCGGTTGAGCACCAGCCAGCCGATGACGGTGACGGCCGCGAACACCAGGACCAGCGGCGGGATGCCGAGGACGTAGGCGTCGCGTTCGCCGAGGTCCAGGACGCTGGAGACGGTGACGACCTGGGTGCGGCCGTCGGTGATCTGGAGCGCGAGGCCGCGGGCCGAGGCCAGCATGGCGAGGGTGGCGATGAACGGGACCATCTGGCCGAAGGCGATGAGCACCCCGTTGACCAGGCCGCAGCCCACTCCCACCACGATCGCGGTGAACAGGATGCCGAAGAACCCGTACTCCTGGGTGGCGACCGTGGTCGCCCACACCGAGGCGAGGGCGACGATGGCACCGACCGACAGGTCGATGCCGCCAGAGACGATGACGAAGGTCATGCCGACGGTGACGACGCCGATCACGGACGCCTGGGTGAGCACCAGCTGGAGGTTGCGGGTGTCGAGGAACGAGTCGGGCTGGGTGATGCCGCCGATGAGGACCAGTACGGCGAGCACGCCGAGCAGGGTGAGGGTGCGGACGTCGGCGCGGCCCAGCCGGACCCGCCAGGCGGGAGGAGCGTCCACGGGTGCCGCCTTGCCGGTGCCGTCCCGCGGCGGGGACACGTGCTGCGTCATGACGCCGGACTTCCTTCCATCACGAGGTCGAGTACGCGGTGTTCGTCGAGTTCGCGGGCGGGGGCCTCGTGCACGACGCGGCCCTCGCGCAGTACCAGTACGCGGTCGGCGAGACCCAGTACCTCGGGCACCTCGCTGGAGACCAGCAGGACGGCCAGGCCCTCGTCGGCCAGACGCCGGATGACGGCGTACAGCTCGGCGCGGGCGCCGACGTCGACGCCGCGGGTGGGTTCGTCGAGCAGCAGGACCCGGCAGCCGCGCAGCAGCCAGCGGGCGAGCACCGCCTTCTGCTGGTTGCCGCCGGAGAGGGTGCGCACGGGCACCGACGGGTTGTCGGGCCGCAGCGACAGCTCGCGGGTGGCCTCGCGGGCCGCGCCGAGTTCGGCACCGCGGTCGATCCAGCCGCCGCGCGAGAAGCGGGACATGGCGGAGACCGACACGTTGCGGGTGACGGACTCCAGCATCAGCAGGGCCTGGGCCTTGCGTTCCTCGGGGGCCAGCCCGAGCCCGGCGCGCACCGCGGCGCGCACGCTGCCCGGCCTGAGCGGTCGCCCGTCGACGAGGACCTGGCCGGCGCTCGCCTTCCGGGCTCCGTAGACCGTCTCCAGGATCTCGGACCGGCCGGAGCCGACGAGCCCCGCGAGTCCGACGATCTCGCCGGGGCGCACCTCCAGGTCGAGCGGGGCGAACTCGCCCTGCCGGGCCAGTCCCCGGACGCTCAGCACGGGTTCGCCCGCGGGCGGTGCGGTGGGCCGGTCCGGGAAGACGTACTCGACGTTGCGTCCCGTCATCAGCGCCACCACCTCGCGGGTGGGCGTGGACTCGGCGGGCAGACCGCGGGCCACCGCCCGGCCGTCCTTGAGGACGGTGACCCGGTCGCCGATGCGGCGGATCTCCTCCAGGCGGTGCGAGATGTAGACGACGGCGACTCCGTCGGCGGTGAGGTCGGCGACGATGCGGAAGAGGTTGTCGACCTCGTCCGGGTCGAGCGCGGCGGACGGCTCGTCCATCACGATCAGCCGTACGTCGTGCGAGAGCGCCCGTGCCATCGACACGATCTGCTGCTGCGCCGCCGACAGGTCGCCGACCAGCCGCCCCGGGTCGACCTCGGGGTGCCCGAGCCGCTTGAGCAGCGCGGCCGTCGACGCCTTGGCCGCCCTGCCCCGTACGACGAAGCCGGCGGCGGTCGGCTCGTGTCCGAGGTGGACGTTCTCGGCGACCGACAGGTGCTCGACCAGGTCGAGTTCCTGGTAGATGGTGGCGATGCCCAGTCGCATGGCCGCGATGGGCGAGCGCAGGGTGACCTCCTCGCCGCGCCAGCGGATGGTGCCGGTGTCGGGCTGGTGGGCGCCGGCCAGCACCTTGATGAGGGTGGACTTCCCGGCGCCGTTCTGGCCGAGGAGGCAGTGCACCTCACCGGCCTGGACGTCGAGGTCGACGCCGTCCAGGGCCCGGACTCCGGGGAACGACTTGGTGATGCCGGACATGCTGAGCAGCGGTGGTTCTGGTGCCATGTGAGGTCCCCTCGGCGGGCGTGCGGGCCGGTGTCAGGGCAGAGCAGAGCAGGGCGTGGCGGATGGGGGCGTGACGGAACGGGACGGTACGGAGCAGGACAGGGCTGGGCAGAGCGCTGTGCTGGTGGAGCTCGTGAACCGAACGGTGGTTACGCGGGTGAGAACAGGTGGTCGCTGATCAGCCGGGCCGCGCCGATGACTCCGGCGGTGGGTCCCAGCTCCCCGAGGACGATGGGCAGGTTGCCGGTCGCCAGGGGCAGCGACTGGCGGTAGACCTGGGTGCGGATCGCGGCGAGCAGGTTGTGGCCGAGGCCGGTCACCCCACCGCCGATCACCACCAGGCCCGGGTTGAAGAAGCTGACCAGGCCGGCGATGACCTGGCCGGTGCTGCGGCCGCCCTCCCTGATCAGGTCCAGCGCGGTGGCGTCGCCCGCGGCGGCCGCGGCGGCGACGTCGGCGGCGCTGAGGCCCCCGTTCGCCTCCAGCCGGTTCGCGAGCTCGGCCGACTGGCCCTGCTGGGCGGCCTCCGTGGCGTCGCGGGCCAGGGCCGCGCCGCTGAAGTGGGCCTCCAGACAGCCACGGTTGCCGCAGGCGCACGGGCGTCCCTCGGGCACGGCCTGGATGTGCCCGATGTCGCCCGCGCTGCCCGTGGTCCCGCGGTAGACCTCCCCGCCGACGACGATGCCGCAGCCGATGCCGGTGCCGATCTTGACGACGAGGAAGTCGTGCTGGGTGCGGGCGACGCCCGCGTGCTGCTCGCCCAGCGCCATCAGGTTCACGTCGTTGTCGACCATGACCGGGCAGCCGAGTTCCTGGCTGAGTGCCTCCCGTACGGGGAAACCGTCCCAGCCCGGCATGATCGGCGGAGCCACCGGCACGCCCTCGGGGAAGCGGACCGGCCCCGGGACGCCGATGCCGGCGCCGTCGAAGCCCTCCGCGAGCCCGGAGGCGCGCAGTTTGGCGGCCATGGACAGCACCTGCTCGAAGACCGCGACCGGGCCCTCGCGCACGTCCATGGGCTGGTTGATGTGCCCGAGGATCTCCAGCTCGGCGTTGGTGACGGCGACGTCGACCGAGGTCGCGCCGATGTCGACGCCGAGGAAGCGCAGTTCGGGGTTGAGGCGGACGTTGTGGCTGCGGCGCCCGCCGCGCGAGGCGGCGAGTCCGTCGGCCACGACGAGACCGGTCTCCAGCAGCCGGTCCACCTCGACGGCCAGTTTGGACCTGGAGAGGTCGACCTGGTCGCCCAGCTGGGCGCGGGAGTTGGGCCCGCCGTCGCGCAACAGCTGGAGCAGTCGCGCTTGGTGGGCGTTCGCGGGTCGTGCGGTCATGCGTCTCACGAGCCCCTCCCCGCCTCAATCGGCCTTGAGTCCGCCGGTTTCCGGCCACGTCCCTGGCTTGCTCCCGTGGCGTGCTTTCGGAGGGAACGTAGCAGCGGGCGCCGGGTGTGGGAAGAAGTCACGCATGAATTGCTGCGAACTTTCTCCTCTGAGTGGACAAAGAAGTGCGCGGTATCCGACGGCCCCGGACACGGCGAGGCCGCCCGGCCGAGGTGCCGGACGGCCTGTGAACGCGTCCCGAGCGGACGCTGACCTCAGGATTCTCCGCGCTCGTGGTACGAGCGGCGGGTGTGCTCGGTGTGCTCGCGCATCAGCCGGGTCGCCGCCTGCTCGTCCCGTTCGGTGATGGCGGCGATCAGCTTGCGGTGCTCGATCCAGGACTGACGGCCGCGCTGCCGGGCGACCGGGGTGTAGTACCAGCGGACCCTGCGGTCGACCTGCGCGGCGAGTTCGGCCAGGACCGCGTTGCCCGCCAGCTCCATGACCTTGCCGTGGAAGCGGGCGTTGACGGCGACGGTGGCGTCCACGTCCTCGGCGGCGACGGCACGCTCCCCCTCCTCGCACAGCTCCTCCAGGGCGGCGATGCCGGCACTGGAGGCGTTGGCCGCGGCGAGCCGGGCCGCCTCGGCCTCCAGGAGCGTGCGCACCGTCAGGAGCTGGTCCGCCTCCTCCTCCGTCGGCTCGTGCACGAACGCCCCCTGCGCGGGGCGCAGATCGACCCAGCCCTCGGTGTTGAGCCGCTGCAGTGCCTCGCGCACCGGCTGCCTCGACACCCCGAGGTGACCGGCGAGTTCGCTCTCGACGAGGTGCTGGCCGGGCCGCAGGGCCCGGGTGGTGATGAGTTCGAGCAGCGCCTCGTAGACACGGTCCCGCAGCGGGCCGGGCCGTTCGAGCCTGGGCACCGCGCCCTGCGGCAGTCCTGCGGACAACATCGGTCCCCCCTCGACGGCCGGAACACAACCAGTACGCGAAGTATTGATTGTCTTTCGTCTACAGTCTACGGCGCGCTCGGCCGCGGGACCGGGGTGTAGGCCACCTCACATCGAGGGTGCCGGGGTCTTCAGGGGCAGCGGACGACCTGTCCGGCGTAGGAGAGGTTGCCGCCGAAGCCGAAGAGCAGCACCGGGTCGCCGGTGGTGATCTCGCCCCGCTCCACCAGCTTGGACAGCGCGAGCGGGATGCTCGCCGCGGAGGTGTTGCCGGACTCGACGACGTCGCGGGCGACCACGGCGTTGACGGCACCGATCTTCGCGGCGAGGGGTTCGATGATGCGCAGGTTGGCCTGGTGCAGGACGACCGCGGCGAGGTCGGCCGGTTCGAGGCCGGACCGCTCGCAGGCCCGGCGCGCGATGGCGGGCAGCTTGGTGGTCGCCCAGCGGTAGACGCTCTGTCCCTCCTGCGCGAACCGCGGCGGCGTTCCCTCGATGCGGACCGCGTTGCCCATCTCGGGCACCGACCCCCACAGCACGGGGCCGATCCCCGCCTCCTCGCCGGGCGCGCAGGCCTCGACGACGGCGGCCCCCGCCCCGTCACCGACCAGTACACAGGTGGTGCGGTCGGTCCAGTCGACGACCTCGGTCATCTTGTCCGCGCCGACGACCAGTGCCCGGGTCGAGGAGCCGGCCTGTACGGCGTGGTCGGCGGTGGCCAGGGCGTGGGTGAAGCCGGCGCACACCACGTTGAGGTCCAGCGCGGCGGGGCCGGGGATGCCGAGGCGGGCGGCGACGCGGGCCGCGGTGTTCGGGGAGCGGTCGATCGCGGTGGAGGTGGCGACCACGACCAGGTCCACGTCGGCGGGGGTCAGCCCGGCCGCCGCGAGCGCCTTCGCGGCGGCGTGGCCGGCCAGCTCGTCGACCGGCTCGTCGGGTCCGGCGATCCGGCGCGAACGAATGCCCACCCGGCTCCTGATCCACTCGTCGCTGGTGTCGACCATGCCCGCCAGGTCCTCGTTGGTGAGGATCCGGGCGGGCTGGTAGTGGCCGACGGCGGTGATGCGGGAGCCGTGGTGCATGGGTGGAGTCCTCGCTGCCTCGGGGTACGGGATCCACCAGTGTGATCAGTGACCGACGGGTACGGCGGCAGGTGATACGACAGGAAACCGCGGTCCGGCTTGTCGGCTTCGGTCAGCATCCTCCGCCGCCCCCGGCCGTCCCGCCCGCCGGCGTCCGCCCTCATCCGGTGAAGAGCTGGGTCGCCTTCCGCACGAGTTCGTACAGCCCGTAGGCGAGCGGCGCGCCCACCCAGAGCCAGGTGAAGGCGATCAGCGGCCGCCGGTCGGGCACCTCGGCCGCCTCAGGCGGACTCTGGCTGGTGTCGGGTGACATCGTTGCCCTCCTTCGGCGCGGGGGTGGTCGCGGGTTCGTGGTGCCGGGCGTGCACGGGGCGGACGAGTTCGTTGGCGACGAAGCCGACGACCAGCAGCCCGATCATGATGAGGAAGGAGGTGCCGTACAGGGCCGAGCCGTGCCGCCCCGCCTCCTCCTGGTGGTCGGCGATCCAGTTCACGATCAGCGGCCCGAGGACACCGGCGAGCGACCAGGCGGTGAGCAGCCGCCCGTGGATGGCGCCGACCTGGTAGGTGCCGAAGAGGTCCTTGAGGTAGGCGGGGGCGGTGGCGAAACCGCCGCCGTAGAAGGAGAGCACGACCAGGGCGCACAGGACGAACAGCGGCTTGGAGGAGTCGCCGAACAGCGCGATCAGGGTGTACATGAGCGCGCCGACGCCGAGGTAGACGCGGTAGATGTTCTTGCGTCCGATCAGGTCGGAGGCCGAGGACCAGCCGATCCGGCCCGCCATGTTGGCCGCCGACAGCAGGGCCACGAATCCGGCCGCCGCGGTCGCCGATACCGGGGTGGAGGTGTCGGCGAAGAAGTCCGTGATCATCGGCGCGGCCTTCTCCAGGATGCCGATACCGGCCGTGACGTTCATGCAGAGCACGATCCACAGCAGCCAGAACTGCGGGGTGCGCATGGCCGAACGCGCCGAGACCTGGACCCCTTCGAGCGGGGCGGGCCGGCCGTCCGCCCCCTCCCTGGGACGCGGCACCCGCACCAGGAGCACGCCGAGCAGCATGAAGACGGCGTACGTCAGGCCGTGGACGAGGAAGGCGAGGGCGATCCCCGAGCTGTCGGTGCCGAAGGACTTCAGCATCTGCGCCGACCAGGGCGAGGCGATGAGGGCGCCGCCGCCGAAGCCCATGATGGCGATGCCGGTGGCCATGCCGGGCCGGTCGGGGAACCACTTGATCAGCGTCGACACGGGCGAGATGTAGCCGATGCCGAGGCCGATCCCGCCGACGAAGCCGTAGCCGAGGACGATCAGCCAGTACTGCTCCACCGCCGCGCCGAGCGCGGAGAGCAGGAAGCCGGACGAGAAGCAGACCAGGGCGACGGTCATCGCCCAGCGCGGCCCGTGCCGTTCCACGAGCGTGCCGCCGAACGCGGCCGACAGGCCGAGCATGACGATGCCGAGCTGGAAGGGCAGCGCGCTCTGCGTGCCGCTGAGGCCGAGCGCGGACTCCAGGGGCGGTTTGAACACGGACCAGGCGTAGGCCTGGCCGATGGAGAGGTGGACCGAGAGAGCGGCCGGGGGTACGAGCCAGCGGCTCCAGCCCGGGGGTGCGACGGGGGGACTCATGGGTCCCCAACCGTAGGCATCCGGAAAGCGCTTGAGAAGACTGTTGAGCAGACAACTACAGAAGCCGATCACACGACTACGGACCACCACCACTACTGCACAAAGCCTTGCCGCCCCAACTTCCATACTGTAGACAATATTTCGTCGACATCATCGAGGCTTCCTCGACCGGTCTCTTCCCAGTTCCTCGGTATCCCTCGACCGAACGGAGCTCCCCCGCCATGAAAGTCGCAGTTCTCGGCGCCGGGGCGATCGGCGCCTACGTCGGCGCCGCGCTCCACCGTGCGGGCGCCGACGTGCATCTCATCGCCCGTGGACCGCATCTGGCGGCCATGAGGCAGTACGGAGTACGGGTGCGCAGCCCGCGCGGCGACTTCACCGCGCACCCGCGCGCCACCGACGACCCGGCCGAAGTCGGCCCGGTCGACTACGTCTTCCTGGGTCTGAAGGCCAACTCGTACGCGGCGTGCGGGCCGCTGATCGAGCCGCTGCTGCACGGGACCACGGCGGTCGTGGCCGCCCAGAACGGCATTCCCTGGTGGTACTTCCACCGGCACGGCGGCCCCTGGGACGGGCGCCGTCTGGAGAGCGTGGACCCGGCCGGCGCGGTCAGTGCGGTGCTCGCGCCCGAGCGGGCCGTCGGCTGCGTCGTGTACGCGGCCACCGAACTGGAACAGCCGGGCGTCGTACGGCATGTGGAAGGCACCCGGTTCTCGATCGGCGAGCCCGGCCGGGAGGTCTCGCCGCGGTGTCTGGCGCTCAGCGAGGCGATGCGGTCGGGCGGCCTGAAATGCCCGGTCGAGCCGGACCTGCGCAACGACATCTGGCTGAAGCTGCTGGGCAACATCTCCTTCAACCCGATCAGCGCCCTGGTCCGGGCCACCATGCGCCAGATGTGCCGGCACGGCGGCACCCGCGAGGTCATCGAGACCATGATGACCGAGACGCTGGCGGTCGCCGCGGCCCTCGGCTGCGAGGTCGGCGTCTCCATCGAACGCCGGCTCGCGGGCGCCGAGCGGGTCGGCGACCACCGCACCTCCACGCTCCAGGACCTGGAGCGCGGCAAGCCGCTCGAACTCGACGTCCTGCTCGCGGCGGTCGTCGAGCTGGCGGAGATCACCGGGGTCCCGGTGCCCACCCTGCGCACCGTGCACGCCCTGTCGGACCTGCTCGCGTCGAGGAGCGCCGCATGACGAAACGCGACCGAACACCCAAGACCTACACCCGCCTCACCCACCCTCTGGTGCGGGACTCGCGCGAGGAGCCCTTCCGCCGGGCGACCTGGGAGGAGGCCCTGGACCGCACCGCCCGGGGCCTGGCGGCGGCGCGCGGCGCGTTCGGAATGTTCTCCTGCGCGCGGGCGACCAACGAGATGAACTACGTGGCGCAGAAGTTCGCCCGGGTGGTCATGGGCACCCACAACGTCGACTCCTGCAACCGCACCTGTCACGCGCCGAGCGTCGCGGGCCTGTCGGCCGCCTTCGGCTCGGGCGGCGGCACCTCCTCCTACGAGGAGATCGAGCACACCGACGTCATCGTGATGTGGGGCTCCAACGCCCGCTTCGCGCACCCGATATTCTTCCAGCACGTGCTGAAGGGCATACGGGGCGGCGCCCGCATGTACGCCGTCGACCCGCGCCGCACCTCCACCGCCGAGTGGGCGGAGAGCTGGCTCGGGCCGAACGTGGGCACGGACATCCCGCTGGCACACGCGGTCGGCCGCGAGATCATCCACGCGGGACTGGCCAACGAGGCCTTCATCGAACGCGCGACGACGGGCTACGACGACTACAGGGCCCTGGTCGAACCCTGGACCCTCTCCCTCGCCGAAAAGGTGACGGGCGTACCGGCCGCCGCCATCCGGGAGCTGGCGCACGCCTACGCCCGCGCCGAGCGCGCCCAGCTGTGCTGGACCCTGGGCATCACCGAGCACCACAACGGCACGGACAACGTCCGCGCCCTGATCAACCTCTCCCTGCTCACCGGCCACGTCGGCCGCTACGGCTCCGGCCTCCAGCCCCTGCGCGGCCAGAACAACGTGCAGGGCGGCGGTGACATGGGCGCCATCCCCAACCGGCTCCCCGGTTTCCAGGACGTGCTCGACCCGGAGGTCCGCCGGAAGTTCGAGACGGCGTGGGACACGGTGGTCGAGCCGCGCCACGGGCTCACCCTGACGGAGATGTTCGAGGCGATGGACGAGGGCACGCTCCGCGCCGTCTACTGCATCGGCGAGAACCCGGCCCAGTCGGAGGCGGACGCCGAACAGGCGGTACGCCGCCTGAGCGCACTGGACTTCCTGGTGGTCCAGGACATCTTCCTCACGAAGACCGCCGAACTGGCCGACGTGGTCCTCCCGGCGACGGCCGGCTGGGCGGAGACCGAGGGCACCACCACCAACAGCGAACGACGCGTCCAACGCGTGCGACGGGCCGTGACCCCGCCCGGAGAGGCCCGCGAGGACATCGACATCCTCTGCGACCTCGCCGCCCGCCTCGGCCACGACTGGAAGTACGCCGACGCGGAGGCGGTCTGGAACGAGCTGCGCTCCCTCTCCCCCGACCACCACGGGATGACGTACACCCGCCTGGCGGAGCACCAGGGCATCCAGTGGCCGTGTCCGAGCACGGAGGAACTGGAACCGCCGTACCTGCACGGCAGGCTGTGGGCCCGGGACCCGGCCGCCCGTGGCCGCCTCGCACCCTTCGGCATCGTCCGGCACGACCCGCCCGTGGACCTCACCGACGAGCAGTACCCGATCCGGCTGACCACGGGGCGCCGCCTCGACTCCTACAACACGGGTGTGCAGAGCGGAAGTTACGCCTCCCCGCTGCGCCGCGGCGAGTCCGTCGAACTCTGCCCGGAGGACGCCGAACGCTACGGGGTCGTGGTCGGCGAGGAGGTCCGGGTGACCTCACGGCGCGGCTCGTTGCTGGCCCCCGTCTGGGTCGACACGGCCCTGCGTCCGGGCCTGGCCTTCATGAGCTTCCACTTTCCCGACGAGGTGGACACCAACCAGCTGACCATCGAGGCCAACTGCCCGATCGCCGGGACGGCGGAGTTCAAGGCCTCGGCGATCCGGATCGAGAAGGTGAGCACCGGTGGACCTGCGCTTCGGTGACGGCAAACCCACGGACGAGGAACGCGAGGCCGTGGACACCCTGCTCGGCCCGCCCGAGTCGTCCTGGGAGGGCGCGGCCCGCGACAGGACGGACGCCGCCGACCTCAGATGGGCCCGGGGCGGCCGAGAGGCCCGGGACCGCCGCGACCAGCTCCTCCCGGCCCTGCACGCGCTCAACGACCGGGTCGGCTGGATCAGCGAGGGCGCCCTGGACTACGTGTGCCGCCGCCTGACCGTCCCCCCGGCCGAGGCGTACGGGGTCGCCACCTTCTACGCCATGTTCTCGGTCCGCCCCCGCCCGGCGACCGTCCTGCACCTCTGCACGGACCTGGCGTGCACGGCGGCGGGGGCGAGCGACCTGTGCGCGGCCGTGGAAGCGCGGCTGGGCCCGGAGAGCGGCGTGAAGGTCGACCGCAGCCCCTGCCTGGGCCTGTGCGAACGCGCCCCGGCAACTCTGGTCGTCCGGGCGGGTGAATCAGCCCGTCCGGCGTTTGAGGACGAGGCCGTCCAGGCCGAAGGGGGGTCCGGGGGCGCAGCCCCCGGGGACGGTGGGGGCACCTCCCGCTCGAGCGAAGCCGAGGGGGGAGGGAAGGGGCGGCGGGGGCGAAACCCTCTCCACGCGACGGCCGTCTGCGCCCCCGCAACCCCAGAACAAGCAGTCCGCGCGGCCACCGCCCCGGAAGCCGCCCCCGCAGAACCCACCCCCGCGCTCGCCGTCCCCCAGACCGGCGACCCCACCCTCACCCTCCTCCACCGCATCGGCACCACCGACCCCACCTCCCTGGACGACTACCGCGCCCACGGCGGCTACACCGCCCTCCGCCGCGCCTTCGCACTCGGCCCCGCCGCCGTCATCCGCGAGGTCACCGACGCCGGCCTGGTCGGCCGCGGCGGCGCCGCCTTCCCCACCGGCCGCAAGTGGCAGGCGACGGCCGCCCAGCCCGACCACCCGCACTACCTGGTCTGCAACGCCGACGAATCCGAACCCGGCACCTTCAAGGACCGCGTCCTCATGGAGGGCGACCCGTACGCCCTGGTCGAGGCCATGACGATCGCGGCCTACGCGACCGGCGCCCACCGGGGTTACCTCTACCTCCGCGGCGAGTACCCCCGCGCCCTCGCCCGCCTCACCCACGCCGTCGGACAGGCCCGCACCCGCGGCCTGCTCGGCGACGACGTCCTCGGCCAGGGCTACGCCTTCGACATCGAGATCCGGCGCGGCGCCGGCGCGTACATCTGCGGCGAGGAGACGGCCCTGTTCAACTCCATCGAGGGCTACCGCGGCGAGCCCCGCTCCAAGCCCCCGTTCCCCGTCGAGAAGGGCCTGTTCGGCAAACCCACGGTCGAGAACAACGTGGAGACCCTGGTCAACGTCCTCCCCATCCTGACGATGGGCGCCGAGGCCTACGCCGCGATCGGCACCCCCACGTCCACCGGCCCGAAGCTGTTCTGCGTGTCGGGCACCGTGGCCCGCCCCGGCGTCTACGAACTCCCCTTCGGCGCCACGCTCGGCGAGCTGCTCACCCTCGCCGGGGTCCGCGACAACCTCCGCGCGGTCCTGCTCGGCGGTGCCGCCGGCGGCTTCGTCCGCCCCGACGAACTGGACATCCCGCTCACCTTCGAAGGCACCCGCGAGGCGGGCACGACCCTGGGCTCCGGCGTCGTCATGGCCTTCGACGACACGGTCCCGCTCCCCCGCGTCCTGATCCGGATCGCCGAGTTCTTCCGCGACGAGTCGTGCGGTCAGTGCGTGCCGTGCCGGGTCGGCACCGTCCGCCAGGAGGAGGCGCTGCACCGGATCGCCGACCGCACGGGCGCCGACGCCGCCTCCGACATCACCCTGCTGCGCGAGGTCGGCCGCGCGATGCGGGACGCCTCGATCTGCGGTCTGGGGCAGACCGCGTGGAACGCCGTGGAATCCGCCATCGACCGTCTGGGGGCGTACGAATGACCGCGATACCGCTCGGAGTGCCGCGCCGCCTGGTGGAGTTCACCCTCGACGGGCAGGAGGCCAGAGTCCCCGAGGGGTCGACGATCCTCGACGCCTGCCGGGCGGCCGGGAAGGACGTGCCGACGCTGTGCGAGGGCGACACGCTCACCCCGAAGAACGCCTGCCGCCTCTGCGTGGTGGACGTGGAGGGCGCCAGGACCCTCGCGCCGGCCTGCTCGCGCAGGGCGGAGCCCGGCATGGTGGTGCGCACGGACACCGAGCGCGCCCGGCACAGCCGCAAGGTCGTGCTCGAACTGCTCGCCTCCTCGGTCGACCTCTCCACGACTCCCTCGGTCGCGCAGTGGATCAAGGAGTACGAGGCGAAGCCCGACCGCTTCGGTCCGGACGCGGCGCGTGTCGACGAGGAACCGCGCGTCGACAACGACCTCTACGTCCGCGACTACGGCAAGTGCGTCCTCTGCTACAAGTGCGTGGACGCCTGCGGCGACCAGTGGCAGAACAGCTTCGCCATCTCCGTCTCCGGTCGCGGCTTCGACGCCCGGATCTCGGTCGAGCACGACGGCCCGCTGACCGACTCGGCGTGCGTCTACTGCGGCAACTGCATCGAGGTGTGCCCCACGGGGGCGCTGTCCTTCAAGTCGGAGTTCGACATGCGGGCGGCGGGCACCTGGGACGAGGAGCGGCAGACCGAGACGACGACGGTGTGCGCGTACTGCGGAGTGGGCTGCAATCTCACGCTCCATGTGCAGGACAATGAGATCGTGAAGGTCACCTCACCGCACGACAACCCGGTGACCCACGGCAACCTCTGCATCAAGGGCCGTTTCGGCTACCAGCACGTACAGAACCGGGACTGACCGGCACAAGGGGCACGACATGGGACGAGTCACGGAACGACGCAAGGTCATCCGCATCAGGGACGGGGCGGTCTCCTCCCGCCCGGACACGCTCGTCGCCGAGGAACCGCTGGAGATCCGGCTGAACGGCAAGCCGCTCGCCATCACGATGCGCACCCCCGGCGACGACTTCGCGCTGGCGGCGGGTTTCCTGGTGAGCGAGGGAGTGCTCGCCGAGCAGGCCGACCTCCAGAACATCGTGTACTGCGCGGGCGCGACCGTCGACGGGTCCAACACCTACAACGTGGTCGACGTGAAGACCGCCCCCGGCGTGCGGATCCCCGACATCACGCTGGAGCGGAACGTCTACACCACCTCGTCCTGCGGCCTGTGCGGCAAGGCGAGCCTGGACGCGGTGCGTACGACGGCCCGCTGGCCCATCGCCGACACTCCCCCGGTCCGCGTCACCCCGGAACTGCTGGCGGACCTGCCCGACCGGCTGCGCGCCTCCCAGCGGGTCTTCGACCGGACCGGCGGACTGCACGCGGCGGCCCTGTTCACCGAGGAGGGCGAACTGGTGGACGTACGGGAGGACGTGGGGCGGCACAACGCGGTGGACAAGCTGGTCGGGCGCGCCCTGCAGAACGGGGACCTCCCGTTGTCCCGGTCCGTGCTGCTGGTGTCGGGCCGGGCCTCCTTCGAGCTGGCGCAGAAGGCCGTGATGGCGGGCATCCCGGTGCTGGCCGCGGTGTCGGCGCCGTCCTCGCTGGCCGTGGACCTGGCCGCCGAGACCGGACTGACCCTGGTGGGCTTCCTGCGCGGCAGCTCCATGAACGTGTACGCGGGTGAGGACCGGGTCGCCCTGCGGGCCGCGGCCGTCCAGGGCTGACCAGCCTCCCCGCGACACGGCGGCGGGGCCCCTGGCGGCGGGGAGCGCCCCCTGCGCCCCGGGGGTCCCGCCTCAACCGCGCCGGCCGTCCGCGCCGGCCGTCCGCGTCAGACGTCGGGCTCCGTACCGGCGATCCTCCGGACCAGGTCGGTCAGCCGCGCCCGCTCGTCCTCGGTGAGCGGCGCGAGCAGCTCGTCGTTGGCCGCGCGCGCCGCCTCCTCGCAGCGCGCCAGGACCCGGCCGCCCTCCTCGGTGAGCGACACCGCGTTCTTGCGGCGGTCTCCGGGGTCCGGCACCCGGACGACGAGTGTGGCGGACTGCAGGTCGTTGAGGACGCCGACCAGATCCTTCGGATCGAGGCCGATGCCGCGCCCCAGGTCGGCCTGGGCGACGGGGGCGAGGTCGCGGACGGCGGAGAGCACCACGTGGTGCCACATCTTCAGACCCTCGGCCGCCAGCGCCTCGGCGACCAGGGCACGGCCGCGGGCGGCGGCGCGACCCAGCAGCCAGCTGGGGAGGGAGCGGATCTCGGGCAGGGGTGCGGAGGCCATGGAGCCCACCCTACCGAAAAGTCGTTGGACTTCCCCACGACTGCCCGCATATCGTTGGGACACCCAATGAGCCTCCTCGGCTCCCGACTTCCCGGAGGTGCGCTCCCATGCGCCGTGTCCGTTACGCGTCCACCGGTGGCCCGCTGTTCCTGGAGGAGGCGCCCGTCCCGCAGCCGGGCGCCGGTGAGGTCCTGGTGCGCTGCGAGGCGGTCGGTGTCACGCTGCCCGTCGTCCGCAAGGTCACCGAGGCGGCCGAGCCCGTACCGCTGGGCGGGGAGGTCGCCGGGGAGGTCGTGGCGCTCGGAACCGAGGTCACCGGCCTCGCGGTGGGCGACCGCGTGACGGGGCTGTGCTTCGGGCACGGGTACGCCGACTTCGCGGTCCTGCGCCAGGAGATGTCCTCACCCGTGCCGGCCGGGGTCGGCGCCGTCGACGCGGTCGCGCTGGTCCGCAGCGGCCTGGTGGCCCTCGGCGCCCTGACGGCCGCCCGCCCCTCGCCCGGCGAGACGGCACTCGTGACGGCCGCCGCGAGCGGGGTCGGCCACCTGGCCGTGCGGCTCGCCCGCATCCGTGGCGCCTCGCGCGTCGTGGGCGCCGTCTCCGACCCCGTGAAGGCGGACTTCGTGCGCGCCCTCGGCGCCGACGAGGTGGTGGCCTACGGCGACGACGGCTGGGGCGAGCCCGTCGACTACGTCCTCGACGGCGTGGGCGGCGACCTGCTCACCCCGGCGGTCGGCGCCCTCGCCCCGGGCGGCCGGCTGGTGGCGTACAGCTCGGGCGGCGGGACCGTGCGGGCGTACGACCTGCTGGTGGGGGCCAGGACGGTGACGGGGTTCCAGATGGCGCGGATCGCCCGCGAGACGCCGGAGGTGTACGACGGCTGGCGGCGCGAGCTGTGGCGCCTGTACGCGGAGGAAGGGCTGCGGCCCGCCGTGCACGGGCCCTTCGCCCTGGAGGACGCGGCGAAGGCGCACGAGGCCGTGACCTCGCGCGGCAACCTCGGGAAGGTCGTACTCGTCCCCTGAGCGCCGCACCCGCTCTTGCCCCCCGACACGCGGGCACCGGCGCGGTCCCCGCGGACACGGGACGCCTCTTGTACTCATGTCCGGACGGAGCAACCCCCTCCCACCAGCCGCCCGAAGGGCAGACCGCGCCATGCCGCCCCGACCTCTCCACTCCCTCTGGCTCGCCCTGGCCGCCTCGTGCGCGCTGGCCCTGTCCCCTCCCCCGGCGCACGCGCGACCCGACGTCCGCGCGGCCGGGTTCGAGGAGCAGGTGCTCTTCGACGCGGCCCGCGATCCCGGCGGTTACGCCTGCTTCCGCATCCCGGCGATCGTGCGCACCACGGACGGCACCCTGCTCGCCTTCGCCGAGGGCCGCGTCCTCGACTGCGGGGACGCCGGCGACATCGACGTCGTCCTCAAGCGCTCCACCGACGGCGGACGCACCTGGGGCCCGCTCCAGGTCGTCAACGACGGCGGCGGCGACACCCACGGCAACCCGGCCCCGGTCGTCGACCGTGCCACCGGCCGCGTCCTCCTGCTGGAGACGTACAACGCGGGCCGCACCGACGCCGCCAACTGCGCGGTGCCCTGCGCCCGCACACCGCACCTCCAGCACAGCGACGACGACGGCCGCACCTGGTCCGCGCCCCGCGACCTGGGCCCCGAGATCCTGCCGCCCGACTGGAACTCCTGGTACGCCACCGGCCCCGTGCACGGCGTCCAGCTCACCGGCGGCACCCACCCCGGCCGGCTCGTCGTCGGCGTCAACGCCGAGACCTGGGACGGCGAGCGAAGCGAGATGGGGGTCCCCCCGGCCGGAGGCTGGGGGAGGGTCACCGCCCACCACGCCGCCCTCGTGGTCAGCGACGACGGCGGCGAGCACTGGAGCACCGGCGCCACCGACACCTGGCCCGTCGCCGCCGACGGCACCTTCCGGCAGAAGCCCTCCGAACTGACCCTCACCGAACGTGCCGACGGCGCCCTCCTGGTCAGCGGCCGGGAGGAGAACGGCACCGACCTCGGCCACCGCACCCAGGCCCTCAGCCGCGACGGCGGCGACAGTTTCACGGCCCCCTTCCGGGCCCTGCCCGGCCTGTACGCCCCGCAGGTGCAGGGCGCGGTGCTGCGCCTCGGCGACCGCACCCTGCTGTCCGTACCGGCCGACCCCGACCGCCGCCGGACCATGACGGTCCGCTCCTCCTGGGACGGCGGCGCCACCTGGGACGGCGTGGACCGCGGCACGGTCGTCACCCGGGACTGGTCGGGCTACTCGGACCTGGTGGCCGTCGACGACGGCACCGTGGGCCTGCTGTACGAGGGCGGGGAGTCCGACGCCCGCGACGAGATCCGCTTCGCCCGCTTCACCGAGGACTGGCTCGCGCCGCGCCGGCCCGCCGACCCCACCACCCCCGACCTCGCGCCCGGTGCGACGCCCGCGGCCGTGCTCGGCGGCGCCGGGACGGCGGACGGCGCGGTGGGCGACGCGCTCGCGTTCGACGGCGCCGACGACGCCGTACGACTGCCCTACGACGGGCGTTTGGCGCTCGGGGAGGGGGACTTCACGGCGTCGCTGTGGTTCCGGTACTCGGGCGTCGGCGGGGAGCAGCCGCTGCTGTGGATGGGCGGCATCGGCACCACGCAGCCCCAGGTGTGGCTGCGCGCCGAGCCGGACCACGGGCGGGTGCAGGGGCTGATCACCGCGCGCGACGGCGCGGCGGCCCCGCGCTCGGCGTGGGTGCGCACCGACCGGGCCCTCGACGACGGGCAGTGGCACCGTCTGGCACTGCGCCGCGGCGGGGGCCGGCTCACGCTGTTCGTCGACGGTACGGCGACGGCGGAGGCGGCGGACGTGCCGGGTTCGGTCAGCCGGAACTCGCCCTTCGGGGTGCACATCGGCGAACGGATGGACGGCCGGGCCCGCTTCACCGGGGCCGTCGACGACGTACACGTGTGGAACCGGGCTCTGACGGACGCGGAGATCGCCGCGGGTGACCCGCCCGCCGCCACCGGGAACACCGTCCTGCACCTGCCCCTGGACCGGGTGGACGGGGCGGGCACCGGCGGCTGACCGGCACCGCGCGGGTGCGCGGGCCTCAGCCGGAACGGCTGCCGGTGCCGACCGCGGTGCGTTCCGGGGCGGCCTGCTCCTCGGACGCGACCGCCTCCGGGTCGCGCGACCGCCGCTTGGCGATCACCGCGCACACCATCAACTGCATCTGGTGGAAGAGCATCAGCGGCAGGACCGCCAGGGACGCCTGGGCGCCGAACAGGACGCTCGCCATGGGCAGTCCCGCGGCGAGCGACTTCTTGGACCCGGCGAACTGGATCGCGATCCGGTCCTCCCGCCCGAAGCCGAGCCCCTTCGCCCCGTACCAGGTCAGGAGCAGCATCACGGCCAGCAGTACCGCCTCGACGACCAGCAGCCCGGCCAGCCGCACCGGGCTCACCTGGTGCCAGATGCCCTGGACCATGCCCTCGCTGAACGCCGTGTAGACGACCAGGAGGATCGAGCCGCGGTCGACGAGCCCGAGCACCTTCTTGTGCCGGGCGACGAAACCCCCGATCCACCGGCGCAGCAGTTGCCCGGCCACGAACGGCACCAGCAGTTGCAGCACGATCTCCACCACCGAGTCGGCGGAGAACCCGCCCCCGCTGCCGCCCAGCAGGGCGGCGGCCAGCAGCGGGGTGACGACGATGCCGACCAGCGAGGAGAAGGACCCGGCGCAGATGGCGGCGGGCACGTTGCCGCGGGCGATGGAGGTGAAGGCGATCGACGACTGGATGGTCGACGGGACCAGGGTGAGGAACAGCAGGCCCTGGTGGAGGGGGTCGGTCAGGAAGACCGGGACCAGACCGCGCGACGCCAGGCCGAGCAGCGGGAAGACCACGAAGGTGCAGGCCAGCACGGTGACGTGGAGCCGCCAGTGCCGTACGCCGTCCATCGCCTCACGGGTGGACAGCCGGGCGCCGTAGAGGAAGAAGAGGAACGCGATCGCGCCGGTCGAGGCGCCGGAGGCGACGTCCGCACCCGTGCCGCGGGCCGGCAGCAGCGCCGCGAGGCCCACCGTGCCGAGCAGCAGCAGGATGTACGGGTCGATCGGCATCCAACGCGGCCAACGCAGGCGTTTCACGGTGCTCCACTTGCTCGCTGCTCACTCGTTCTGCTCGTTCGGCGGGGTCACGGGTCCCCGCTCCATCGTGCTCCCCCACCCGGCGATCGGGAATCCGGTACACCGCTCTGACTGTCATCACGAACACCGATGACCACGCTAGTCTGGCCGCATGTACGACCCCTCCCACCTGCGTACCTTCCTGTCGGTGGCCCAGACGCTGAGCTTCACGCAGGCCGCCCGGCGGCTCGGGCTGCGCCAGTCGACGGTGAGCCAGCACGTGCGGCGCCTGGAGGACGCCACCGGACGGCAGCTGTTCAGCCGGGACACGCACTCCGTGGAGCTGACGGAGGACGGGGAGGCGATGCTCGGGTTCGCGCGCCGGATCCTGGAGGTGCACGAGCAGGCGACGGCCTTCTTCACGGGCACCCGGCTGCGCGGGCGGCTGCGGTTCGGCGCGTCCGAGGACTTCGTGCTGACCCGGCTGCCGGAGATCCTGGAGGCCTTCCGGCACGACCACCCCGAGGTCGACCTGGAGCTGACGGTGGAGCTGTCGGGCACGCTGCACGAGCAGCTGGCGGCCGGGGAGCTGGACCTGGTGCTGGCCAAGCGGCGGCCCGAGGACCCGCGCGGCGAGCCGGTGTGGAGCGACCGGCTGGTGTGGATCGGAGCGCCGCGGCTGCGCCTGGACCCGGACCGGCCGGTGCCGCTCATCGTCTATCCGCCGCCGGGCATCACCCGTGCGCTGGCCCTGGACGCCCTGCAGCGCCAGGGCAGGGCCTGGCACGTCGCGTGCACCAGCGGCAGCCTCAACGGCCTGATCGCCGCCGCCCGCGCGGGCCTGGGCGTGATGGCGCACTCCCGCGGCCTCGTCCCGCCCGGTCTCGTCCGGGTGCCGGACCGTGCCGGGCTGCCCGAGCTGGGCCGGGTCGACTTCGTCCTGGTGCACGGTCGGCGCCGTCCCTCGGCGCAGGGCGCGGCGGCCGCCCTGGCGGCGGCGATCCTGGCGGGCGGCGACCGGCTGCACCGGCCTCAGCGCACCGGCCTCGGATAGGTGAGCTGCTTGACCCGGCGCAGGAACGGCGACGCCTCCACGTGCTGGAGGCCCTCCAGGCGGCCGAGCGGACCGCTGAGGTAGGCGTAGAGGTCGGCGGTGTTGCGGGCGACCGCGGTGGCGACGATGTTGGACGGGCCCGCGGTGGCGGCGGCGTGGGCGATCTCGTCGTGTGCGGCGAGGGCCTCGCCGACCCGGTGCAGCGCGGCCGGGGTGGTGGTGAGCCACAGCACGGCGGCGGTGGGATGGCCGAGGATCTCCGAGTCGTACTCCACGTCGATGTACACGGCGCCGGAGCCGAGCAGCGCGGCCAGGCGGCGTTTGACCGCGGACTCGGAGCGGCCGGTGGCGCGCTGGAGTTCGGGGTGTCCGGCGCGTCCGTCGCGCTCCAGGACGTCGAGCAGCGGCTCGTCCTCGGGGTCGATACGGGCCGGCCCCGAGGGGCGGGGGGCGGTCTGCGGCCGCAGCGCCGCGATCTGGTCGTCGTCGAGGACGCCGAACTTGCGGAGCCAGCCGCTCGGTCCGCCGTAGTAGCGGTGCAGGATCTGGTGGGCGTGGATCTCCAGGACGCGCGGGGTGCGCGGCAGCTTGCCGAGGAGCAGGTCGTCCCGGTCGCCGGGATTGCGCGGCCGGGTGCCGAAGACGACCTCGGTGCCGCCCGCGGCCAGCCCGATCCAGTTGGTGTCGGGCCGCTTGGCGAGGGCGTCCGCGATGGCGAGGGCGCTGTCGGGGACGCAGCGCAGCCGCAGTGTCCAGTGGTCCTGGCCGAGCCGCTCGGCGTCCCGGACGGCGACCACCCGCAGCCCGCCCCCGGCGCAGAGCCTGCGGTAGCGGCGGGCGACGGTCTGGTCGGAGACGCCGAGCACGGCCCCGATGCGGCTGAAGGAGGCGCGGCCGTTCACTTCCAGCGCGGCGAGCACGCTCAGGTCGAGTCCGTCGAAGGTGTCGGATTCCATCCGCAACATGCGCCCTCCCGTCGGGTTCCGTCACACGAGCGCCGTTGACGGGGTCAAACTGCCGGTGCCGGTCCATCGTACGGGGGCACGGACACTCGTAGCACACAGGAAGAAGACGGAACATGCGTACATGGGGGCCGCTCACGGCGGTGTGCCTGGGGACGTTCATGCTGCTGCTGGACGTGACGATCGCGGTCGTCGCACTGCCGGACATGGCCAGGGGGCTGCACGCGTCACTGAGCGATCTGCAGTGGGTGATGGACGGCTACGCGCTGGCGCTGGCCGCGCTGCTGCTGGGGCTGGGCGCCGCGGCCGACGTCCTGGGACGGCGCCGGGTGCACGTGGCGGGCGTGGTGCTGTTCGCGGCGGCGTCGCTGCTGTGCGGGCTGGCCACCGGGCCGGGGATGCTGGTCGCCGCGCGCGGACTGCAGGGAGTGGGCGCGGCGGCGATGTTCGCCACCACGCTGCCGCTGCTCGGCTCGGTCTACCAGGGGCGCCGGCGGTCGATGGCGCTCGGGGTGTGGGGCGCGGTCAGCGGGGCGGCGGCGGCCGTGGGCCCCGTGCTGGGCGGGCTGCTCACCGACGGTCCGGGCTGGCGCTGGATCTTCTGGGTGAACCTGCCGGTGAGCGTGGCGGCGGTCTGGCTGACGCTGCGCGTGGTGCCGGAGTCCCGCGGGGCGGCCGGACGCCGCGTGGACTGGGCGGGCACGGCCACGTTCGCGGCGTTCGCCGGGGCGGTGACGTACGGGGCGGTGCGGGCCGGGTCGCACGGGTGGACGGAGGGCGGCACGCTCGCCTCCTTCGTGCTCGCGGCGGTGGCGCTGAGCGCGTTCGTCGCCGTGGAGCGCCGGGTCGCCGATCCGCTGCTCGACCCGCGGCTGTTCCTGCGGCCCGCCTTCTCGGGCGTGCTGCTGGGCGGGCTGGCCTTCAACGCGGCGGCGTTCGGGGTGATGGCGTACACCTCCATATGGCTGCAGACGCTGCTGGGGATGAGCCCGGTGCGGGGCGGTCTGGTGTTCGTGTGGCTGTCGCTGGCGTCGTTCCTGGTGGCCGCGGCGGGCGGGCGGCTGCTGCACGGGGTGCCGGCGCGGCTGACCATCGGGGGCGGGCTGCTGCTGATCGCGGCGGGCCAGTTCTGCATGGCGTTCCTGGACGCGGGCTCGACCGCGTCCGCCCTGGTGCCGGGACTGCTCCTGGTGGGTGTCGGAACGGGGCTGGTGTCGCCCGGCATCGCGGGCGCGGCGCTGGCGTCGGTCCCGGCGGAGCGGTCCGGCATGGCCGGGGGCGCGGTCAACACCTTCCGGCAGCTCGGGTACGCGCTCGGCATCGCCGTGTTCGGCACGGTGCTGACCTCGCGGATGGAGGACACGCTGCCGCACGACGCGGCGCACGGTCTGGCGGGCGGTGCGGCGGGGGCCCTGCGGGGCGTGTTCGGCGAGCCCGCGCTGCGGGCCGCGTTCGCCTCCGGGCTGAACGCGGCGGCGGTGGCCGCGGGCGCTGTCGCGGCGGTCGCCGGGGTGCTGGTGCTCGTCCTGGTCAGGGCCGACCGGGGCGGCCGGGATGCCGGTGTGACACTTTCCGCGAAGCCCGCGCTGAAAGAGGAGGGGGCCGTTCCGGCGCCCCCGTACCGGCGGTAAGCGGGTCGTACAGATTCGGTGGAGATTACGGCACCGAAACTTACTCAACCGTCAGGAATCTGTCCGACCCTTCCCCATGTGAGCGCATTTTCTCTCGCTGACCAGCGCGAACATGAGCCCTGTTCGATTTTGGCGCCCCTCCCGTCCCCGCGTCGGGTGGGGTAGCTTTCACCGCGCTGTGCGGGGGCCATCGAAAAGCGGGGAGCGGGGTTTGCGCGAGTTCACCAGTCCTCCGTTGACGTTGGCACCGCCGGTGGGCGGTCTGGCCGACGTCGTCTTCGAGCATGCCCAGGAGGATCCGCGGCACATCGCGCTCGGCCGCAAGGACGAGGCCGGGCAGTGGCGGGACGTCACCGCCGGCGCCTTCCGCGACGAGGTGCTGGCCCTCGCCAAGGGGCTGCTGGCCCAGGGCATCCGCTTCGGCGACCGGGTCGCCATCATGTCCCGCACCCGCTACGAGTGGACCCTCTTCGACTTCGCCCTGTGGACGATCGGCGCCCAGGTGGTGCCCGTCTACCCCACCTCCTCGGCCGAGCAGTGCATGTGGATGCTCTACGACGCCGAGGTGACGGCCGCGGTCGTGGAGCACGAGGACCACGCGATGACGATCGCCACCGTCATCGACCGGCTGCCGCACCTGCGCGGCCTGTGGCAGCTGGACTCCGGCGCCGTGCAGGAGCTGTACGACGCGGGCGCGCACCTCGACGACGAGGTGGTCCACCGGCACCGCAAGGCGGTCACCCCGGAGTCGGTGGCCACCGTCATCTACACCTCGGGCACCACCGGCCGCCCCAAGGGCTGCGTGCTGACCCACGGCAACTTCATGTACGAGGCGGACACCGTCATCGCGCGCTGGGAGCCGGTGTTCCACTCCAAGCGGGGCGACGAGGCGGCGACCCTGCTGTTCCTGCCGCTGGCACACGTCTTCGGGCGGATGGTGGAGGTCGCGGCCATCCGCGGCCGGGTCCGCTTCGGTCACCAGCCGCAGCTCAACGCCGCGGCCCTCCTGCCCGACCTGGCCGCCTTCCGGCCGACCTTCATCCTGGCGGTGCCGTACATCTTCGAGAAGGTGTTCAACTCGGCGCGGCGCAAGGCCGAGAAGGAGGGGAAGGCCGGCCCCTTCGAGAAGGCCGTCGACGTGGCCGTGAAGTACGCGGAGGCGGTGGAGGCGAAGGCCTGGGGCGACGGCCCCGGCCCGTCGGCGGGCCTGCGCATGCAGCACCAGCTCTTCGACAAGCTCGTCTACTCCAAGGTGCGCGCCGCGATGGGCGGACGCCTCCGCAACGCCATGTCGGGCGGCTCGGCGATGGACCGGCGCCTCGGACTGTTCTTCGCGGGCGCGGGCGTGCAGATCTACGAGGGCTACGGCCTGACCGAGTCCACGGCGGCCGCCACCGCCAACCCGCCCGAGCGGACCCGCTACGGCACCGTGGGGCAGCCCGTGCCGGGCGTCACCGTGCACATCGCGGACGACGGCGAGATCTGGCTCAACGGCGACAACGTCTTCGAGGGCTACCTGAACAACCCCAAGGCCACCGACGAGACCCTGCACGACGGCTGGCTGGCCACCGGAGACCTGGGCGCCCTGGACGAGGACGGCTACCTCACCATCACCGGCCGCAAGAAGGAGATCCTGGTGACCTCCGGCGGCAAGAGCGTCTCCCCCGGGCTCCTCGAGGAGCGGGTGCGCGACCATCCGCTGGTCAACCAGTGCATCGTCGTCGGCAACGACCGCCCCTACGTGGCCGCCCTCATCACCCTCGACCAGGAGGCGGTCGAGCACTGGCTGACGATGCGCAACAAGCCGCGGATGTCGCCGGCCGACCTGGTGCACGACTCCGACCTGGAGACGGAGGTCCGGCGCGCGGTCGTCGCGGCCAACACGCTGGTGTCGCAGGCCGAGTCGATCCGCACCTTCCGCATCCTCGCCCAGCCGTTCACCGAGGAGCACGGGCTGCTGACCCCCTCGCTGAAGCTGAAGCGCAAGGCCATCGAGAACGCCTACGGCACCGAGGTCGAGGCGCTTTACACCGCGTGAGTTCCACGGTCAGGAATGCGTCGGGGCTCGTGATCGTTGACGATATGAGTACCACCTGACCACAACCGAAGGATCAAGAGCTCGTGAGCAGCAAGGTCCCCCCGATCATCCTGAACAACGGCGTCGAGATGCCCCAGCTGGGTTTCGGCGTCTGGCAGGTGCCGGACGACGAGGCCGAGACGGCGGTCGCCCAGGCGCTGGAGGCCGGGTACCGCAGCATCGACACAGCGGCGATCTACGGCAATGAAGAGGGCACCGGCAGGGCGATCGCCTCCTCCGGGCTGGCCCGCGAGGACCTCTTCGTCACCACCAAGCTCTGGAACAGCGACCAGGGGTACGACTCCACCCTCCGCGCCTTCGACACCTCGATGGCGAAGCTCGGTCTGGAGTACCTCGACCTCTACCTGATCCACTGGCCCATGCCGGCCAAGGAGAGGTACGTCGACACCTACAAGGCGTTCGAGAAGCTCCTGGCCGACGGACGGGTCCGTGCCATCGGCGTCTCCAACTTCCTGCCGGAGCACCTGGAGCGGCTGACCGCCGAGACCTCCGTGATCCCGGCCGTCAACCAGATCGAGCTGCACCCCCACCTCCAGCAGCACGCCGCCCGCGAGGCGCACGCGGAGCAGGGCATCGCCACCGAGGCCTGGTCGCCGCTCGGCTCCGGCAAGGGCATCCTGGACATCCCGGCGATCGTCGCGATCGCCCAGAAGCACGGGCGCACCCCGGCCCAGGTCGTGCTGCGCTGGCACCTCCAGCTGGGCAACGTGGTGATTCCGAAGTCCGTGACCCCGTCCCGGATCAAGGAGAACATCGACGTGTTCGACTTCACCCTGGACACCGAGGACCTCGCGGCGATCAGCGCGCTGAACGAGGACCGGCGCCTCGGCTCGGACCCGGCGGACGTCAACTCCTGAGCGGTGCCGCACACGGGAGGGGCCCGGCCGCGCTCGCGGACCGGGCCCCTCCCCCATGTCCCGCGTGTGTCAGTTGGGCTGCCCCAGCGGCCGTACGACCACGGTGTTGACGTCGACCCCGGCGGGCTGGGTCATGGCCCAGACGACCGAGTCTGCGATCTGGTCGGCGGTGAGCAGCTCGCCGGGCGGCAGACCGCCGGTGGCGTCCCAGAACGGGGTCTCCACCCGGCCGGGCGCGATCAGGGTCACGCCCACGCCCCACTGCGTCACCTCGCGCCGGGTGTTCTCGGCGAGGCCGGTCACCGCCCACTTGGTGGCGCCGTAGATGTTGCCCGGCGTGTTCACGAAGCCGGCGACGCTGCCCACCAGCACGATCCGCCCGCGGGTCTCCTTGAGCGCGTCGATGGACGCCCTGATCAGCAGGGCCGGTCCCAGCACGTTGGTCAGCACCATCTCGGTCCAGCCCGCGGGGTCGCCCTCGGCGACCGAGTCGTGGGTGGCGAAACCGGCGTTGGCGACGACCGTGTCGAGACGGCCGAACTCCTTGAGCGTGGCCTCGACCGCGGAGACCACCTGGGCGTGCTCGGCGGCACTGCCCTGGATCGTCAGCAGGCCCGCCGGGTCACCCAGCTCCGCGCTGAACTCCCGCAGCCTCGCCTCCCCGCGTCCCGTGACGGCCACCCGCTGCCCCGCGTCCAGCAGCCGCCGGGCGACAGCGGCCCCGATGCCGCTGCCGCCGCCGGTGATGAGCGTGACGGGTGTGTCGGTCATGAGTCCCCCTGTGTCTGTTCCTGCTTCTCGCACGGACAGCGGGGATTCCATCACTTGGAGCGCTCTCGAAGTCAAGCCCCGGCCTCAGACCGGCCGGACCGCCGTGTACACGGTGTGCGCCACCAGCACGAACACGTCCTGACGCCGGTGCACGCCCGCCTCGTCGGCGGGGTCGAGCAGCCGGTCCAGGGCGGCGCGGTCCTCGGCGTCGAGACGCTCGCCGATCCGCTCGCGCAGCCGGGACAGTGACGTGGTGACGTAGTCGCGGGCGGCGTCGGAGAGGGGCGCGGGCAGGTCGAGGAGGAAGCTGCGGGTGCCGGTGTGCTTCAGTCCCGCGGCGGTCAGCATCGCGGGCCAGTCCTCGGTCTCGGCCACGGAGTCCGGCAGGTCCGCGCGCATCTCGGCGAACACGTCCTCCTCCACGGCGCGGATCCTGGCCTGGAGCCCGGGACGCCCGATCCCGATGTCACGGGGCAGGAAGCGGGCGGGCAGTCCGCCCTCCAGGATCGCCAGGGTGCCGCCGGGTGCGAGGTGCCCGCCGAGGGCGGCGAGGGCCGCGCGCTGGTCGGGCAGATGGTGCAGGCTCTGGCTGGCCCACATCAGGTCGGCGGGGTAGTCCAGCTCGGACAGTGCGCCGGGCAGGTCCCCGGCGAGGGTGCCGAAGCGGTCGGCGAACCCGAGGCGTCCGGCACGGGCACTGGCCCGTTCGAGCAGCGGTCCGGCGCCGTCGGCGGCGACGACCCGGGCGCCGGGGAAGGTCTCGGCGAACAGGCAGGAGACGACGCCGGGTCCGCTGCCGACGTCGACGACCAGTCCGGGTTCGGTCACCTCCCGGGCCAGCCAGTCCAGGGCCTGCCGGTACAACGGCGTGTACAGCTCGGCCTGCGCCTCCAGGTGCGGGGCCATCTCGGCCCAGTCGATGTCGGCGTGGTCGTGGGTGTGTCCGTGCGTGTGCCCGTGCTCGTGGGCGGGGCCGTGGGTGTCGTGGTGATGGTGGTCGTGCGCCATGCCGGTCAGCCTCCCGTTCGCGGTGCCGTCAGGGTGCGACGACTCACCGGGCGGGCGCAACAGGTGTTGCCGCTCCCGCAAAAAAGGGGAGGCCACCGGGGCCCGGCCCGCAAGGACCGGACCCCGACGGCTCACCCGCGCGGCGGGCGCGGGAATCCGCTCACGACAGGGGCGGGTAGGCGTTCTTCATGAGCTCCTGGAACTGCGCGGAGAACCACTTCCCGGAGAGCGGGGCGTCCGGGAGGGCACCGGACATGCTGTTGCCGTTGCGCGCGTTACCGGTGTACGTCGGGTCGCACATCCGGTCGAATCCCTTGCCCTCGTCGTTCGGGATCTCCTTGCTCGCGCCGTCCGACTCACCCGGCGGCTTCATCCACACGTAGGCGTCGATGCCCGGCTCGGGGTTGGCCTTGGGCCGCTCACCGAGGCCCGCCCCGGACTGGTTGCACCAGTTGCCGAGGTGGATGCGGCGGTCGTACTTGCCGCCGTTGACGTAGGTGTCGACGTTCGTCGTGGCGCCGGGACCGGTGGGCCGCTGGGTGCCGCCCCAGCCGTTGCGGGAGGTGTCGATCAGCATGCCGATCTTCGAGTCGAAGCCGATCGAGACCAGCTTGTCGCGCATGGCCTGGGCATAGGACAGCTCGTCGGTGTAGCGGTTCCAGTCGACCCACTTGGACTGGCGCACGGACGTGCCGTTCACACTGTCCGTGATCTTGAAGTTGTCCTCCTTCAGCGCGCTGTAGTTGGCGGTGTTGACGATGAAGCCGTGGACGTCGTCGACGGTCGCGCCCTCGGTGGTGGCCGCCGTCTTGAACATGTCGGCCGAGGCGCCGAAGTTGTCGTCCCAGCCGAGCCAGCCGTGGTGGCCGGCGTCGATGTAGTTGTAGACGTTGCCGATGTCACCGAGCTTGTTCAGGGCGTAGCCGACGCCCTTCTGGTAGTTGCCGTTGGCCTTCATCACGTCGCAGTTGGGGACGGCGGTCGGCCGGCCCGAGACGTTGGTGACGAGGTTGGGCAGCGAGTCGATCTCGACCGTGGTGACGATCCGGAGGTCCGCGTACTTCGAGTCCGAGAGGATCTCGGCGATCGGGTCGATGTACTCGGTCTTGTACCGGTCGATCTCCGTCGGGCCCAGTTCGCCGTTGGAGGCGAGGGCGGAGCAGTCACGTCCCGGCAGGTTGTAGATGACGAGCTGGATGTACAGGTCGTCGGAGCCCTTCTGCCTCAGCGCCTCGTCGAGGTGGTCGCGCAGGCCCATGCCGCCGTTGGCGCCCTCGATGGCCGCGATCCGGTCCAGCCAGACGCCGGTGGGCTGGTTGGCGATCCGGCTGCCGCCGGGTTCGGCCGCCGCCTTCTCGGACCACTCCGGGTTCACGTATCCCTTGGCGCCGGCGTAGGGGTTGTCCACCCGGTCGGACGGACCGGTGGGGTCGGTCGGGTCCGTGGGATCGGTCGGGTCGGTGGGGTCGGTGGGCCCGCCGTCCACGTTGCAGGTCACGCCGTTGAGGGTGAAGGTGGCCGGGACGGCGTTGCTGCCGCTGTAGGTGGCCTGGAAGCCGAAGCTCGCCGAACCGCCGGTGGACAGGGTGCCGTTGTAGGACTCGTTGCTCGCGGTGACGGCGGCACCGCTCTGACTGACCTTCGCGTTCCAGCCGTTGGTGACCTTCTGGCTGCCTGCGTAGGTCCATCCCAGCGACCAGTTGGACGTGGCGGCACCGTTGTTGGTGACGGTCACGGCAGCGGTGAATCCGCTTCCCCAGTCGTTCTGCACCTTGTAGTCGACGGTGCAGGCGGCGGCCGCGGCTCCGGCGCTCGCGGAATGGGCGGCCAGTGCCGTGCCGGAGGCGCCGGCGACCAGCGTCAGGGCGGCGAGCATCGCGGTTCTGGTACGGGTCATGAGTGCGGGTTCCTTCTTTCGTGGGGGTGCTGCTGTCGTCCCGGGACGCGCTCGTATCGGCGCGGCCCGCTGCCGATCGGCATGGGGGTGCCGTGGTGATCGGAGGTCAGGAACGGCCCGCGGGCACGGCGGAGCGGCCCGAGGGGTGAGCGATCCGGCGCAGCGGCCGGCAGGGCGTCGGACAGGTAGCGGCCACGGCTGCGGCAACGGCTAAAAGTCCTGAACGCGGGGGGTGGAACGGGGGGTGGCGCATGAGCGACTCCTTGCAGTTCGGACGCGCCGTGACGGACGCGTCGACTGATGGAACCGCTCCCACTGGTGCAGCGAAGGTAGCGCCAAGTGACGGCAAAGAACAGAGGAGTTACCGACTTTCTCCGCGCCGGACCCGTCGAATCTTTTCGACTCTCCACACATCTTGACCGCACCAGGCACCCTCCCCACTATGGGAGCGCTCCCACTGGTTCAAGGCTTGTTGCTCCTCCCCCACCCCCTCCCCGAGCCGCAAGGAGGAACCAGCACCATGCACTCAGGACACAGACCCAGACGCCGCACCGCGCGGCGCTGGTGGACCGCCGCATTGGCGGCGCTCGCACTTCCCCTCACGATGCTGGGCACAGGTTCAACTCCGGCCCAGGCGGCCGCACTGCGGTGCAGCGTGGACTACAAGACCAACGACTGGGGTGCCGGCTTCACCGCGGAGCTGACGCTGACCAACCACGGCACGGACGCCATCGACGGCTGGACACTGACGTACTCCTACGCGGGCAACCAGAAGCTCACGAACGGCTGGAACGGCGCCTGGTCCCAGTCCGGCCGGAACGTCACCGTGAAGAACGCCTCGTACAACGCGCGGATCGCCGCCGGGGCCGCCGTCTCCACCGGCGGGCAGTTCACGTACAGCGGCAGCAACGCCGCGCCGGCCGACTTCGCGGTCAACGGCACCTCCTGCACCGGCGCGCACCAGCCGCCGATCACCGTGCTGACCAGCCCCGAGGCGGGCGCCGTCTACTCGCAGGGCGAGGCGGTGCCGCTGGCGGCCACGGCGGCCGCCGCCGACGGCGCCACCATCAGCAAGGTGGAGTTCTACGACGACACCAAGCTGCTGGGCACCGACACCAGCTCGCCCTACACGTACTCGGCCACTGGCTTGACCGTGGGCAGTCATTCCCTGGTGGCGAAGGCCTACGACAGCATGGGCGCCTCCGCGGACTCGACCCCCGTCGGCGTCACGGTGGCCGCCGGACCGGCCGTGGTCGCCTCGTCGAACCAACTGGGCGTCCAGCAGGGCGAGTCGGGGACGTACGAGGTCAAGCTGTCCAAGCAGCCGACGGCGAACGTGACCGTCACGACCTCCCGGGCGAGCGGCAACACGGGCCTGACGCTGACCGGCGGGGCGAGCCTCACCTTCACCCCGTCGAACTGGGACACCGCCCAGCGGGTGACCGTCTCGGCGGACGCCTCCGGCAGCGGGTCGGCGGTCTTCGAGTCGACGGCCCCCGGCCACGGCAAGGCCGCGGTCACCGTGACTCAGCTGGCCGCGGCGAAGGACTACGACGCCCGCTTCCTGGAGCTGTACGGCAAGATCACCGACCCGGCGAACGGCTACTTCTCGCCCGAGGGCATCCCGTACCACTCGGTGGAGACCCTCATCGTCGAGGCGCCGGACCACGGCCACGAGACCACGTCGGAGGCATACAGCTACCTGCTGTGGCTCCAGGCCATGTACGGCAAGGTGACCGGCGACTGGACGAAGTTCAACAACGCCTGGGAGATCATGGAGACGTACATGATCCCCACCCACGCCGACCAGCCGACCAACTCCTCCTACAACGCCTCGAAGCCGGCGACCTACGCGCCCGAGCTGGACACGCCGAACGAGTACCCGGCGCCGCTGGACGGCTCCGTGTCGGTCGGCGCGGACCCGATCGCCGGCGAGCTGAAGTCGGCGTACGGCACGGACGACGTCTACGGCATGCACTGGCTCCAGGACGTCGACAACACCTACGGCTACGGCAACTCGCCCGGCAAGTGCGAGGCGGGGCCCTCCGACACCGGCCCGTCCTACATCAACACCTTCCAGCGCGGCGCGCAGGAGTCGGTGTGGGAGACGGTGCCGCAGCCGACCTGCGACGCGTTCAAGTACGGCGGGAAGAACGGCTACCTGGACCTGTTCACCGGTGACGCCTCCTACGCGAAGCAGTGGAAGTTCACCAACGCCCCGGACGCCGACGCGCGCGCCGTGCAGGCCGCGTACTGGGCGGACATCTGGGCCGGTGAGCAGGGCAAGAGCGACGAGATCTCCGCGACCCTGGACAAGGCCGCGAAGATGGGCGACTACCTGCGCTACGCCATGTTCGACAAGTACTTCAAGAAGATCGGCAACTGCGTCGGTCCGTCGAGCTGCCCGGCCGGCAGCGGCAAGGACTCGTCCCACTACCTGCTGTCCTGGTACTACGCCTGGGGCGGCGCGGTGGACACCTCGGCGGGCTGGGCCTGGCGCATCGGCTCCAGCCACACCCACGGCGGCTACCAGAACCCGCTGGCCGCCTACGCGCTGAGCACCGACGCCGACCTGAAGCCGAAGTCGGCGACGGGCCAGTCGGACTGGGCCAAGTCCCTCGACCGGCAGGTGGAGTTCTACCGCTGGCTGCAGTCCAACGAGGGTGCCATCGCGGGCGGCGCGACCAACAGCTGGGCGGGCCGGTACGCGACGCCGCCGGCCGGTACGCCGACCTTCTACGGCATGTACTACGACGAGAAGCCCGTGTACCACGACCCGCCGTCCAACCAGTGGTTCGGCTTCCAGGCGTGGTCCATGGAGCGGGTCGCCGAGTACTACCAGCAGAGCGGTGACGCCGACGCCAAGGCGGTCCTGGACAAGTGGGTCGACTGGGCGCTGTCGGAGACGACCGTCAACCCGGACGGCACCTTCCGGATCCCGTCGACGCTCCAGTGGTCGGGGCAGCCCGACACCTGGAACGCCTCGTCCCCGGGTGACAACGGCGGCCTGCACGTCACGGTCGCGGACTACACCAACGACGTCGGCGTGGCGGCGGCCTACGCCAAGACCCTGACGTACTACGCCGACCGCTCGGGCGACACCGAGGCGGCCTCGACCGCCAAGGCGCTGCTCGACGGCATGTGGGAGAACAACCAGGACGCGCTCGGCATCGCCGTCCCGGAGACCCGCGCCGACTACAACCGCTTCGACGACGGCGTCCACGTCCCGAGCGGCTGGAGCGGCACCATGCCGAACGGCGACACGATCGACGCGTCGTCGACCTTCGCCTCGATCCGCTCCTTCTACCAGGACGACCCGGCCTGGTCGAAGATCGAGAGCTACCTCAAGGGCGGTGCCGCGCCCACGTTCACGTACCACCGGTTCTGGGCCCAGGCGGACATAGCCCTCGCCATGGGTTCGTACGCGGAGCTACTGGAATAGCCCCCGCGAAGCGCTCCGCGGGTTGGGCGGTTTTGGCTGCGGGCTGAGTGTGGCTGGTCGCGCAGTTCCCCGCGCCCCTGACGGGGCGCTGTGGGCACCGTCTTTTTCCCGGTAGCGCTTGACGGCTCCGCGTGCACGGTCTCGTCACCGGACGACGGGACCAACCGACCGGGCGGCCCCTGCCCACGCCTGGGGCCGCCCGGTCCTCGCATGTGTTCTGTTCCTGACGGAAGGACGGTTCCCCACCGTGCGAAGAACCCGGATCCTCACCGTTCTCCTGGCCCTCGCGGCCGGGCTGCTGGCGGGCAGCCCGCCCACCGCGCTGGCTGCTCAGCCCCCCGAGCCGGCCGTCGCCGCCGACAGTTACACCTGGAGGAACGCCCGCATCGACGGGGGCGGCTTCGTCCCCGGCATCGTCTTCAACCGCACCGAGAAGGACCTGGCCTACGCCCGCACCGACATCGGCGGCGCCTACCGCTGGCAGGAGGCGTCCCACACCTGGACGCCGCTGCTCGACCACGTCGGCTGGGACGACTGGGGCCACACCGGCGTGGTCAGTGTCGCCTCCGACTCCGTCGACCCCGACCGGGTGTACGCGGCGGTCGGCACGTACACCAACGACTGGGACCCGACGAACGGCGCGGTGCTGCGCTCCGCCGACCGGGGCGCGAGCTGGGAGAAGACGGACCTGCCGTTCAAGCTGGGCGGCAACATGCCGGGCCGCGGCATGGGCGAGCGCCTGGCCGTCGACCCGCACGACAACGACGTGCTGTACCTGGGCGCGCCCAGCGGACACGGCCTGTGGCGGTCCACCGACGCGGGCGTCACCTGGTCCGAGGTGACGGCCTTCCCGAACCCGGGCGACTACGCGCAGGACCCGGGCGACACGTCCGGCTACGCCTCCGACAACCAGGGCATCACCTGGGTCACCTTCGACGAGTCGACGGGCGGCGCGGGCACGGCGACGAAGACGGTCTACGTCGGGGTCGCCGACAAGGAGAACGCGGTCTACCGCTCGACGGACGCGGGCGCGAGCTGGGAGCGGCTCGCCGGGCAGCCGACGGGCTATCTGGCCCACAAGGGCGTGCTGGACGCCGAGAACGGCTACCTCTACCTGGCCTACAGCGACACGGGCGGCCCGTACGACGGCGGCAAGGGCCGGCTGTACCGGTACGCGACGGCGACCGGTACCTGGACGGACATCAGCCCGGTCGCGGAGGCGGACACCTCCTACGGCTTCAGCGGCCTGACCGTCGACCGGCAGCACCCGGGGACGGTGATGGCGACCGCGTACAGCTCGTGGTGGCCGGACACGCAGATCTTCCGCTCGACGGACAGCGGCGCGGCCTGGACCCAGGCGTGGAGCTACACGTCGTACCCGGACCGCGAGAACCGCTACACGATGGACGTGTCGTCGTCCCCGTGGCTCACCTGGGGCGCGAACCCCGCGCCGCCCGAGCAGACGCCGAAGCTGGGCTGGATGACGGAGGCGCTGGAGATCGACCCGTTCGACTCGGACCGGATGATGTACGGCACGGGCGCCACGATCTACGGCACGGAGGATCTGACCGACTGGGACGACGCGGGCGGCACCTTCGGCATCGAGCCGATGGTGCGGGGCCTGGAGGAGACGGCGGTCAACGACCTGGCCTCGCCCCCGTCGGGTGCCCCGCTGCTCAGCGCGCTCGGTGACGTCGGCGGCTTCCGGCACACCAGCCTGACCGAGGTCCCGTCGATGATGTACACCTCGCCGAACTTCACCACCACGACGAGCCTGGACTTCGCGGAGAAGAACCCGGACACGGTGGTCCGGGCCGGCAACCTCGACTCGGGCCCGCACATCGCGTTCTCCACGGATAACGGCGCCAACTGGTTCGGCGGCACCGACCCGTCGGGGGTGAGCGGCGGCGGCACGGTGGCGGCGGGCGCGGACGGCAGCCGCTTCGTGTGGAGCCCGGAGGGCGCGGGCGTCCAGTACACGACGGGCTTCGGCACCTCGTGGCAGGCGTCGTCCGGTATCCCGGCGGGCGCGGTCGTCGAGTCCGACCGTGTGGACCCGGCGACCTTCTACGGCTTCAAGTCCGGGAAGTTCTACGTGAGTACGGACGGCGGCGCGACCTTCACCGCCTCGGCGGCGACCGGGCTGCCCGCCGGTGACAGCGTCCGTTTCAAGGCGCTGCCGGGCGGGGCGGGCGACGTCTGGCTGGCGGGCGGGGCGGCGGGCGGCCCGTACGGTCTGTGGCACTCGACGGACAGCGGCAAGACCTTCGCCAAGCTGCCGGGTGTCGACGCGGCCGACACCGTCGGCTTCGGCAAGGCGGCCCCGGGCGCCTCCTACCAGACCCTCTTCACCAGCGCGGAGATCGGCGGGGTGCGCGGCATCTTCCGCTCCACCGACAAGGGCGCGACCTGGACCCGGGTCAACGACGACGCCCACCAGTGGGGCTGGACGGGCGCGGCCATCACCGGCGACCCGCGGGTCTACGGCCGGGTGTACGTGTCGACCAACGGCCGGGGTGTCGTCTACGGGGACACCTCGGACACCGGTGGCGGCACCGACCCCGGACCCGGACCCGGCGCCTGCGAGGTGACGTACACGGTCACCAACCAGTGGCCGGACGGCTTCCAGGCGGACGTCCGGCTCACCAACACCGGCGCGTCGGCCTGGAAGGGCTGGTCGCTCGACTGGACGTTCCCCGGTGACCAGAAGGTGACCCAGATGTGGAACGCCGAACACACCCGGACCGGCACGACGGTGACGGCTAGGAACGTCGGCTGGAACGCCAACGTGGCACCCGGCGCGTCGGTCGGCTTCGGCTTCACCGGCAGCGGCTCGGACACGAACGCGCAACCCGCGTCGTTCAAGCTGGGCGACCAGGTCTGCGGTCGCACATGACCGACCGGGAGGGCGCGCACCGGCGACGCGCCCTCCCGGCTCCGTGACCAGTGCGCCCGCGCCGCGTGGCGCGGGCGCGTGCGGATCAGGGTGTGTAGACCGACGGCCTCGGGGCCGTGGGCATGCCCGCGCCGAGGAAGAAACTCGGGTGCGGGGGCTGGTTGTAGGCCGTGTTCTGCCAGGCCAGGGCGGTGCGGTACTGGGTGTCGTGGAGGAGGGTCGTGATGCGGGTGTCCGTGTCGTACGGGGTGGAGTAGATGCGCAGGGCGGTGTTGTTCGAGGTGCGCCAGACGACCTCCTCGCGCCAGTCGCCAAGGATGTCCCCGGCGAGGACCGGGGTGGCCTTGGTGCCGTTGTTGGAAGCGACGCCGGAGCCGGTGAGGAGGCGGGTGTCGCCGGAGATGCCGTACTTGTCGACGTGGGTGCCGTCGAGCAGTTCGCGGACGGTGTCGCCGTCCCACCAGGACAGGAAGTTGGCGCTGGAGGGCTTGCGGCTGTTCACGACGGTGCCCTTGGGGTTGCGGATGCCGCTCTCCGCGGACGACCAGGACTCGGCGCCCGCGCTGCCCGACCAGATGTCGGCGGAGACGCCGCGGCCGTTGTCGCCGCTCGCGCCGGTGGACCACAGGATCTGGCCCGTGCGTGCGTCCGCCATCCACGACGAGGGCTTCGAGCCGTCCTCGTCGACCTTGAACTCCTCCAGGCCCGCGCGGGACGGGTCGAGGTCGCCGACGTGCATGGCGTCGCCGTGGCCGTTCCTCGTGGTCCACAGGGCGTTGCCGTTGTCGTCGACGGCCATCGCGCCGTAGACGATCTCGTCCCTGCCGTCGCCGTCGACGTCCGCGACGGAGAGCTGGTGGTTGCCCTGGCCGTCGTAGCCCTTGCCGCTGTTGGTGGAGGAGTTGGTGTCGAAGGTCCAGCGGCGGGTGAACTGCCCGTTGCGCCAGTCCCAGGCCGCGATCACCGTACGCGTGTAGTAGCCGCGCGCCATGATCACGGAGGGCCGGGAGCCGTCCAGGTACGCCGTGCCCGCGAGGAAGCGGTCGACGCGGTTGCCGTAGGAGTCGCCCCAGGAGGAGACCGAGCCCCGCCCGGGGACGTAGTCGACGGTGCCCATGGCCTTGCCGGTCCGCCCGTTGAACATCGTCAGGTACTCGGGGCCGGACAGCACGTAGCCGGAGGAGTTGCGGTGGTCGGCCGAGGAGCTGCCGATGACCGCGCCGGTGCCGTCCTTGGTGCCGTCGGCGGTCTTCATGGCGACCTCGGCCTGGCCGTCGCCGTCGTAGTCGTACACCTGGAACTGGGTGTAGTGGGCGCCGGAGCGGATGTTGCGGCCCAGGTCGACGCGCCACAGGCGGGTGCCGTCGAGCCGGATGCCGTGGACGATCGTGTTGCCGGTGTAACCGGACTGGGAGTTGTCCTTGGCGTTGGTCGGCTGCCACTTGAGGACGATGTCGAGCGCGCCGTCGCCGTCGAGGTCGCCGACGGAGGCGTCGTTGGCCTCGTAGCTGTAGGAGACGCCGTCGGGGGTGGTGCCGCCGGACGGCGGGCTGATCGGTACGTCCTTGTAGCCGGCGCGGAACTGGATCGCGTGGACGGAGTCGCCCTGCTCCGTGCCGTTCACGACCGCGCGGACGGTGTAGTCGGCCTGGGAGGGGGCGCCGGAGTGGAAGTAGGTGGTGGAGCCGGTGACCGGGCTGGAGTTGACCTTGGTGCCGGCCCGGTAGACGTTGAAGGAGACGTTGTCCGGATCGGTGCCCAGCCAGCGCCAGCTGACCAGGTTGCCGTCGCCGGTGTGAACGCTGACGACGCCACGGTCCAGGGCCTCGACCTGGCGCGCGGTGGCGGCCTCGGCGGTGTCGGGGGCCAGCGTCGTCAGGCCCGCGCCCACGAGTCCGGCGGCGGCGAGGGCCGCGGCCAGGGCGAGGGGGCGTCTGCGGTGCGTGCGGGGAACGCGGGGGCCGGTGCGGGGGTGCCTCACGGGACGAACCTCCTGGAGGACGGACGGATTCCGCCTCTCAGTCGCCGCCCGGGGCAGCCGGGTTGCCGCCCTTCGCCTGGGACTTCCGGAACGCCGCGAGGGTGAAGACGGGGTCGGGCCGGGGCCGGTCCTGGTCCGGCAGGGCGGCCAGCCGCGTGGCGAACTCCTCGGCGAGCGGCTCGCCCGGCGGCAGCGTGACGAACCAGCCGCGCCGCAGGTCCGCGACCGTCCGGCGGGGGCTGCGGCCCTGCCCGTGGCCGGTGAAGCGGGCCCGGCCCGCGGGGGTCAGGCCGTGCTCGCGGGCGTACTCCTCGACGCGGCGGGCGGCGTCGTGCGCGATGCCGGGCGGACGGGCGGCGAGCACGGCGTCGATGTCGCTGCCCACGTTGTGCGAGGCGCCCTTGTCGACCGTGGTCACATACGTCCCGCCGGGCCGCAGGACGCGGGCGCACTCGGCGACGATCGCCCGCACGTTCTCCGCGCCGCCGGCCAGGTGCAGCAGCCACACGCTGGTGACGGCGTCGAACTCCCCCTCGCCGAAAGGCAGTCGGCGGCTGTCGGCGAGGACAACGGCGCCGGGCAGCCGGGCGGCGGCGCGGCGGGCCATGGCGGGGGCGAGGTCGACGCCGGTCACCCGCAGGCCGTCGCGTCCGGCCAGGATCCGACGGGTGACGATGCCGGTGCCGCAGGCCACGTCCAGCAGCCGGCGGGCCTGCCGCGGCACCAGGTTCAGCACGGCCTGCGCGGCCGCCTCGGCCCGGGGCTCGCCGCCGCGGGAGTCGTCGTACCGCTCCGCTTCCTTGTCGTAGTCGAGCACACCGTCAGTGTGCCCCGTGACCGGCGGCCAGGTCCTCCACCCTGCGGGCGAGCTCGACGTCCTTCTCCGTGACGGCGCCACCCGCGCTGTGGGTGTGCACGGCGAGGGCGACCGTGTCGTAGCCGAGGGTCAGGTCGGAGTGGTGGTCGAGCTCCTCCTGCACCTGGGCGATGTGGACGACCATCGCGGTCGCCGCGAAGTGGGAGCCGAGCCGGTAGGAGCGGGTGAGGCGGCCGGCGTCGAGGGACCAGCCGGGCAGGGCGGCCAGGTGCTCCTCGATCTCCTGTGGCGACAGCGGTTCGACGGGCATGTGCTGCGCTCCTTCGCTGGTGGTGCTCGACGGTCGGGTCCGCTTCAGCGTGCCACAGCGCGGCCGCTCCGGCGCGGCCCGCGGTCGACTACCGTGCTGCGTATGACCGCACTCATGTCCGGTGCCGCCCCCACCACCGACCGGGGCGTGGGCCCGCTGCTGCGGGCCTGGCGGGAGCGGCGGCGGGTCAGCCAGCTGGAGCTGGCGCTGCGCGCCGATTCCTCCGCCCGCCACATCAGCTTCGTCGAGACGGGCCGTTCGAGGCCGAGCGAGGAGATGGTGCTGCGCCTCGCCGAGCACCTGGACGTCCCGGTGCGGGAGCGCAACGCGCTGCTGCTGGCGGCCGGTTACGCCCCGCGCTACCCGGAGACCCCCCTGGACGACCCCGCGCTCGGTGCCCTGCGTGAGGGCATGGAGCGGCTGATCCGGGGCTACGAACCGTATCCGGCGCTGGTCGTCGACGCGACGTACCGGGTGCTGGCGGCCAACCGGGGGATCACGATGCTGATGGACGGCGTCGCCGAGCACCTGCTCGCGCCGCCGCTGAACGCGATCCGGCTGACGCTGCACCCGGAGGGCCTGGCGCCGCGCATCCGCAATCTGCGCGAGTGGCGCGGGCATCTGCTGGAGCAGATGGAGCGGCAGATCGCCCTGCACCGCTCACGGCCGCTGCGGGAGCTGTACGACGAGGTGGCGGCGTATCCGGTGCCGGAGACCGCGCCGGGCGCCGCGCCGGACGAGCCGGTGCCGTACTTCGCGCTGCCGATGCAGATCGAGCACGACGGCCGCGTCCTGTCGTTCATCTCGTCCATCTCCACCTTCAACACCCCGATGGACGTGACGGTCGCCGAGCTGGCCATCGAGACGCTGCTCCCGGCCGACCCGGCGACGGTCGAGTACCTTCACTCACTGCTGCCCTGATCCTGCCTCAGGGCGCCGTACTGGAGCAGCGCGAACCCGGTGACGACGACGGCCTGGAGCACCGTCCACACCGCTCCGGCCGTGGTGGGCGTGAGCCAGAGGGCGAGCGCGACCAGGCTGACGGCCGCCCAGGCCAGGTTGGCCTCGACGACGGCCCGGACGGCGAGCGCCGGGGGCCGGGGGCGGGTGGCCAGCAGGCCCACGCAGCCGGCGTACACCGCGAGGAAGGCGCCGAGGGCGAGGAGCAGCCCGGAGCCGGCGCCGAGGCAGCGGCCGAGCGGGCCGGAGAGCGCGAGGTAGGCGAGCGCGTTGGCGCCGGTCACCGCCGCGTCGAGGGCGAGGAAGCGGCGGAGCATCAGCCGCGGCTCGGCCGTACGGGCGAGTGCGGCGAGCTGGTGCGTGGACATGACGAGTCAGCCTCCGTCGGGTCGGACATGCTGGGGTGGCGGCCGGGCCCCGGGCCGGAGTGCGCCGGTCCGGAACCCGGTGGCTCCACGATCGCGCCCGGCGCGGGCGCGGTCGATTACCCGGCGGGTAATACGTCCGGGCCGAGAATGATCCACGAACACCCCTGTGAGACTGACAGAGGAACATGACAGACTGCGGTGTGACTTGGGCGCGTTGGGGAGGCGTGGCGTGAGCGAGCGGCGGGCCGCACCCACCGTGGGCCAGGTGGTCCTCGGCAGACGGCTGCAGGAACTGCGGGAGACGGCGGGCCTCAAGCGCGAGGAGGCCGCCAAGGTGCTCCGGGTGGCCCCGGCGACGGTGCGGCGCATGGAGATGGCCGAGGTCTCGCTGAAAATACCGTATGTCCAGATACTGCTGACGGCGTACGGAGTCGCCGGTGACGAGGTCGCGGCGTTCGTCGCGCTCGCCGAGGAGGCGAACCAGCCGGGCTGGTGGCAGCGGTACCACGACGTGCTGCCGGACTGGTTCAGCCTGTACGTGAGCCTGGAGGGCGCCGCGCGGATCGTCCGCTCCTACGAGCCGCACTTCGTCCCCGGGCTGCTGCAGACCGAGGACTACGCACGCTCCGTCCTGGAGGCCGGGACCATCGGCAACGAGGGCGGGGACGCGGTGGAGCGCCACGTGTCCCTGCGCATGGAGCGGCAGCGGCTGCTGGAGCGCCCGGACCCGCCCCACCTGTGGGTGGTGATGGACGAGACGGTGCTGAAGCGGCCGGTGAGCATCCACGGCCGGGTGATGCGCGAGCAGCTCGACAAGCTGCTGGAGTTCGCCGGCCGGGACCGGGTGACGCTCCAGGTCGCCGAGTTCGAGGACGGGCCGCACCCGGGGACGTACGCGCCGTTCACCCTGTTCCGGTTCGCGGAGCCGGAGCTGCCGGACATGGTCTTCACCGAGTACCTGACGGGCGCCCTGTACCTGGACTCCCGCACCGAGGTCTCGGCGCACCTGGAGGTCCTGGACCACATGACGGCGCGTGCCGCCTCGACCCAGCGCACCGAGAAGATCCTGCGCGCGTACCGCGAGACCTTCTGACCGGCGACGACCTGCACGCAGCCCACGAGTCCGCGCGGCGGCCCTTGAGGAGACGACACCGCATGACCGGTTCCGAGCCCGCGCCCCTCGACACCGGCCGGCCGCACCCGGCCCGCGTCTACGACTGGTGGCTGGGCGGCAAGGACAACTACCCGGTGGACGAGGAGCCCTGGACCCTCCCCGAGTTCGCGCGCTTCTTCGACGGCCTGGAGCTGCTGGGCCCCGGCATCATCCCGGTCACCGGCTGGCGTCCGGACCCGGAGGACGTGGCGGTCCGGGCGGAGGGCATCGTGCCGGTGTACGCGGGGGTGGCGCGCAAGCCCTGACCCGGACGTCCGGCGCCCCGTCCTGACCCGTACGGGCGCCGCGAACGGGTGCGCTCCCGCCCCCGGCCCTAGGTTCGGGAACCAGGGCGAGCAAGGGAGCGCACGTGACCGACACGCGGACACCGCCCACCGAGCCGGGCGCGGCGCTGCTGCGCGCGGGACGGTTCTTCCGGCCGGGCACCGCGGCACCCGACCTGCACAGCATCGGGCTGGTCGGCGGGCGGGAGTCGGACGCCTTCTACCGGGACCGCTGGAGCCACGACAAGGTCGTGACGTCGACGCACGGGGTGAACTGCACGGGGTCGTGCCGGTGGAACGTGTACGTCAAGGACGGCATCATCACCTGGGAGACCCAGGCCACGGACTATCCGTCGGTCGGCCCCGACCGCCCCGAGTACGAGCCGCGCGGCTGCCCCCGGGGCGCGGCGTTCTCCTGGTACACCTACTCGCCGACCCGGGTGCGCTACCCGTACGTGCGCGGGGTGCTCCTGGAGATGTACCGGGAGGCGAAGGCGCGGCTGGCGGACCCGGTGCTGGCCTGGGCCGACATCCAGGGCGACCCCGAGCGCCGCGGGCGCTACCAGCGGGCGCGCGGCAAGGGCGGTCTGGTCCGGGCGAGCTGGGACGAGGCGGTCGAGATGATCGCCGCCGCCCATGTGCACACCCTCCGCGCCCACGGCCCCGACCGCATCGCGGGCTTCTCCCCCATCCCCGCGATGTCGATGGTGTCGCACGCGGCGGGCGCCCGCTTCCACTCGCTGATCGGCGCCCCGATGCTGTCGTTCTACGACTGGTACGCCGACCTGCCCGTGGCCTCCCCGCAGGTCTTCGGCGACCAGACGGACGTGCCGGAGTCGGGCGACTGGTGGGACGCGGCGTACCTGATCATGTGGGGCACGAACGTGCCGGTGACCCGCACACCGGACGCGCACTGGATGGCGGAGGCCCGCTACCGGGGCCAGAAGGTGGTCGTGGTCTCGCCCGACTACGCGGACAACACCAAGTTCGCCGACCAGTGGCTGCACCCGCACCCCGGGACGGACGCCGCGCTGGCGATGGCGATGGGGCACGTGGTGCTCAAGGAGTTCTTCGTCGACCGGGTCACCCCGTTCTTCGACGCCTACGTGCGGCGCTTCACCGACCTGCCGTTCCTGGTGACGCTGACCGGGCGGGACGGGGCGTACGTCCCGGGCAAGTTCCTGCGCGCCGCCGACCTCGGGCAGGGCGGTGACGACGCCCAGTGGAAGACGGTCGTCCTGGACGAGGCGACGGGCCGCGCGGTCGTCCCGAACGGCTCGCTGGGCTTCCGCTGGAACGAGGCCGACCAGGGGAGGTGGAACCTGGACCTGGGCGACGTACGGCCCCGGCTGAGCCTGTACGGCCACGAGATGGCGTCGGGCGTGGAGGTGCTGCTCCCCCGCTTCGACACCGAGGGCGGCCCGCACGGGCAGGGGCGCGGCGAGGTGCTGCGCCGGGGCGTCCCGGCGACGCGACTGGGTGGCGCGACCGGACCGCTGGTGACGACGGTCTTCGACCTGCTCCTCGCCCAGTACGGCGTGGGGCGGCCGGACCTGCCGGGCGACTGGCCGGCGTCGTACGAGGACGCCGACGCGCCCGCGACCCCCGCCTGGCAGGAGACGCACACCTCGGTCCCGGCGGCGGCCTGTGTCCGCATCGCCCGGGAGTTCGCGCGGACGGCGGAGCGGTCCAAGGGCCGCTGCATGATCCTGATGGGCGCGGGCACCAACCACTGGTTCCACTCCGAGACGATCTACCGGAGCTTCCTCGCCCTGCTCCAGCTCACCGGCTGCCAGGGCCGCAACGGCGGCGGCTGGGCGCACTACGTCGGCCAGGAGAAGTGCCGTCCGGTGACCGGCTGGGCGTCGCTGGCCGCCGCGTCGGACTGGTCGCGCCCGCCGCGCCAGGCGATCGGCACCGGGTACTGGTACCTGCACACCGACCAGTGGCGCTACGACCGCTTCCGCGCCGACGTGCTCTCCTCACCGCTGGGCGAGGGGCGGCTGGACGGGATGGCGGGCGCGGACTGCCTCGCCCTGTCGGCGCGCACGGGTTGGATGCCCTCGTACCCGACCTTCGACCGCAACCCCCTGGAGCTGGGCGAATCGTTCGGCGACCCGGTGGCGGGCGCGGTGGCCGAACTGCGGGCGGGCACACTCAAGTTCGCGGGCGAGGACCCGGACGCGCCGGAGAACTGGCCGCGGATCGTCACCCTGTGGCGGGCCAACCTGCTCGGTTCCTCCGGCAAGGGCGCCGAGTACTTCACCAAGCACCTGCTGGGCACCCAGTCCTCGCTGCGCGCCGAGGAGGCGGCGCCCGGTGAACGGCCCCGGGACGTGGTCTGGCGCGAGGAGGCGCCCGAGGGGAAGCTCGACCTGCTGCTCTCACTGGACTTCCGGCACACCTCGTCCACGCTGCTCTCCGACGTGGTGCTGCCCGCCGCGACCTGGTACGAGAAGCACGACCTGTCCAGCACGGACATGCACCCCTACGTGCACGCCTTCTCCCCGGCGGTGAATCCGCCGTGGCAGGCGCGCACCGACTTCGACACCTTCAAGCTCCTCGCCGAGAAGCTGAGCGAGCTGGCCGAGGACCACCTCGGGGTGCGCAAGGACCTGGTGGCCGCGCCGCTCCAGCACGACACCCCCGGCGAGATCGCCCAGCCCGGCGGTGTCGTACGGGACTGGCGGCGCGGGGAGTGCGATCCGGAGCCCGGGAGGACCATGCCGAACCTCGTCGTCGTGGAACGCGACTACACGGCGATCGGGGCCAAGTTCGCCGCGCTGGGCCCGCTGGTCGAGGCCAAGGGCCTGCCCGCCAAGGGCATCACGCTGCGGCCGGACGAGGAGGTGGAGCGGCTGCGAGACCTGAACGGCACGGTGCGCGGCGGCCCGGCCGACGGGCGTCCGGCGCTGGACACGGCGGTGAAGGCGGCCAACACCATCCTGGCCCTGTCCGGCACCACCAACGGGCGCCTGGCCACCCAGGGCTTCCGCACCCTGGAGGCGAAGACCGGGCAGGAGATGGCCCATCTGGCCGCCGAACAGGAAGGCAGGCGGATCACCTACGCCGACACGCAGGCGGCGCCGGTGCCGGTGATCACCTCGCCGGAGTGGTCGGGCAGCGAGGCGGGCGGGCGGCGCTACACGGCGTTCACGCTCAACACCGAGCACCTCAAGCCCTGGCACACCCTCACCGGCCGGCAGCACTTCTTCGTCGACCACGACTGGATGCACGAGCTGGGCGAGGCGCTGCCCGTGTACCGGCCGCCGCTGGACATGCACCGGCTGTTCGGCGAACCGCGGCTCGGTCCCGACGGGCACCGCGAGGTGACGGTCCGCTACCTCACCCCGCACAACAAGTGGTCGATCCACTCCGAGTACCAGGACAACCTGTTCATGCTGGCGCTGTCCCGGGGCGGGCAGACCATCTGGATGTCCGCCGAGGACGCGGCGGCGATCGGGGTCGCCGACGACGACTGGATCGAGGCGGTCAACCGCAACGGCGTGGTGGTGGCCCGCGCGATCGTCTCGCACCGCATGCCGCCCGGCACGGTCTTCATGCACCACGCCCAGGAACGCACGGTCAACGTGCCGCTCGCCGAGACGACCGGCAAGCGCGGCGGCGTCCACAACTCGCTCACCCGCCTGCTCCTCAAACCGACCCATCTCATCGGCGGCTACGCCCAGTTGTCCTGGGCGTTCAACTACCTGGGCCCGACGGGCAACCAGCGCGACGAGGTGACGGTCGTCCGGCGCCGCTCCCAGGAGGTCGAGTACTGATGCGCCCGATGGCCCAGGTCGCGATGGTCATGAACCTCGACAAGTGCATCGGCTGCCACACCTGTTCCGTCACCTGCAAGCAGGCGTGGACCAACCGGCGGGGCATGGAGTACGTCTGGTTCAACAACGTGGAGACCCGCCCGGGACAGGGCTACCCGCGCCGCTACGAGGACCAGGAGAAGTGGCGGGGCGGCTGGAAGCTGAACCGGCGCGGCGCGCTGAAGCTGAGGGCGGGCGGCCGGTTCAAGAAGCTCGCCGGGATCTTCTCCAACCCGCGGCTCCCGGAGATCAAGGACTACTACGAGCCCTGGACGTACGACTACAAGAACCTCACCGACGCCCCGCTCGGCACCGACTACCCCGTCGCGCGGCCGGTCTCGCAGCTCGACGGCAAGCCGATGAAGATCGGCTGGTCCTCCAACTGGGACGACAGCCTGGGCGGCGCCCCCGCCTACGGCGACCTGGACCCGATGGTGGAGCGCACGCGTCAACAGGCCTCGGAGAAGGTGCGGTTCGCCTACGAAGAGACCTTCATGTTCTACCTGCCGCGCATCTGCGAGCACTGCCTCAACCCGTCGTGCGTGGCGTCGTGCCCGTCCGGGGCGATGTACAAGCGCGTCGAGGACGGCATCGTCCTGGTCGACCAGGACCGCTGCCGGGGCTGGCGGATGTGCGTGACCGGCTGCCCGTACAAGAAGGTGTACTTCAACCACCGCACCGGCAAGGCCGAGAAGTGCACCTTCTGCTACCCGCGCATCGAGGTGGGCCAGCCCACCGTCTGCTCGGAGACCTGTGTGGGACGGCTGAGGTACCTCGGGGTCGTCCTCTACGACGCCGACAAGGTGACCGAGGCCGCCGAGACGCCGAACGAACGCGACCTGTACGAGGCGCAGTTGGGTGTCTTCCTCGACCCGGAGGACGCCGGGGTGCGGCGGGCCGCCGAGGAGGCGGGGATCCCGTTCGACTGGATCGAGGCGGCCCGCCGCTCCCCCGTGCACGCGCTGGTCAGCAAGTACCGCGTCGCGCTGCCCCTGCATCCGGAGTACCGGACGATGCCGATGGTCTGGTACATCCCGCCGCTGTCGCCGGTGGTGGACGCGCTGACGGAGACCGGGCACGACGGCGAGGACGCGGACAACCTGTTCGGCGCGATCGACACGCTGCGCATTCCGCTGGAGTACCTGGCCGAGCTGTTCACGGCCGGTGACACCGGTCCGGTGCGGGCGTCGCTGGAGAAGCTGGCGGCGATGCGCGCCCACATGCGGTCGGTGAACCTCGGCGAGGACCCCGACCCGGCCGTCTGCGCGGGCGTCGGCATGCGCCCCGAGGAGGTCGAGGAGATGTACCGCCTGCTGGCGATCGCCAAGTACGAGGAGCGGTACGTGATCCCGACGGCGGCCGTCGGGGACGCGCACCGGCTGGAGGCGTCGGCGCTTGAGGGGCTCCCGGACACGTGCAGTCTCGACACCGACGGCGGCCCCGGCATGGGCGGCGACGGGCCGTTCGGCCAGGACTCGGGACGCAGGCGGCTGCCGCTGGTGCCGGTGGAGAACTTCCACATCCTGCGCAGACGGCAGACCGCGGACGACGAGAGGGAGGTCTGATCCGATGCCCGGCTTCGAGGTCCTGTACCAGGCGGCGGCGCTCTGTCTGACGTATCCCGACGACGACTTCCGCGCCCGGCTGCCCCTGCTGCGCGAGGCGGCGCCCCAGCTGCGCGGCTTCACCGACCACGCTGCGGCGACCGGGCAGGGCGAACTCCAGGCGCACTACGTGGAGGTCTTCGACTTCAAGAACCGGCACAGCCTCTACCTGAGCTGGTGGACCGACGGCGACACCCGCAACCGCGGGATGTCCCTGGTCCGCTTCAAGGAGCTGTACCGCGCGCACGGCCTGGAGTTCACCGGCGAGGAGCTGCCGGACTTCCTGCCGGCGGTCCTCGAGTTCGTCTCCCGCACCGGGGACATGGAGATGCTCACCGAGCACCGCGACGCCCTGGACCAGCTGCGCTCCCGGCTCACCGCCTTCGGCACGCCGTACGCGTGCGTCCTGGACGCCGTGTGCGCCACTCTGCCGCCCGCACCCGCCGGAGCCCGCCGATGAACGTCTTCCTGTGGGGCGTCCTGCCCTACGCCGCCTTCGCGCTGCTGATCGCGGGACTGGTCTGGCGGCACCGCTACGACCGCTTCGGCTGGACGACCCGCTCCTCACAAATCTACGAGTCCAAGCTCCTCAACATCGCCTCGCCGGTCTTCCACTACGGCATCCTGTTCGTCCTCGCCGGCCACCTGATCGGCCTGTTCGTCCCGGCCTCCTGGACGCAGTCGATCGGCATCAGCGAACACGCCTACCACCTGTTCTCGCTCTACGGCGGCACCTTCGCCGGGGTCCTCGCGGTCGCCGGGATCGGCCTCCTGATCTACCGCCGCCGCACCAACGCGCCCGTCTTCCGGGCCACCACGGCCAACGACAAGCTCATGTACGTCTTCCTGCTCGGCGCCCTGCTCCTGGGCATGATCGCCAAGCTGTCCGACACCTCGGGCAACGGCTACGACTACCGGAGCACCATCGCCCCCTGGTCGCGCAGCCTGTTCACGCTGAACCCGAGGACGGAGCTGATGGCGGGCGTGCCGGTGCTGTACCACGTGCACGCGGTGGTCGGGATGGTGCTGATCGCCCTGGTGCCCTACACCCGCCTGGTGCACATGTTCAGCGCGCCCCTGCAGTACCTGACCCGCCCGTACGTGGTCTACCGGTCGCGCGACCCCGGACAACTGGGGCCGCGCCCGGACCGGCGGGGCTGGGAGCGCGCGGGCTCCTGAACCGTGCCGCCTACCTCCCCGCCACCGGTTCCGGTCGCAGCATCAGGGCGCGGAGCTGCTCACGGGTCAGGGGCGGGATCCGCAGCAGGGGGCCGAGCTGTCCATGGCCGCGGTAACCGGCGCTGTCGCGGACGAACAGGGTCCGGCCGTCGGGGAGCACGAGCCGGCCGGTGAGTTCCTCGCCCCACTCCAGGCCGTCCTCGTTCCGCTCCGGCGGCTGCCGCCAGATGGTCAGCACCCGGCCGCCGGCCAGTTCCTCGCGCACGCAGTCGGTGCGGGACGGCTCGGTCCCGGTCCGCGCGCAGAGGTCCGCGGCAGGGCCATGCCCGTCGGGGAGCTTCGCGTCCAGGTACGTCTGGTCGTGCAGGGCGACTCCGAGGTAGCCGACGCCGTCCGGCCGGCGGAGGGCGTACCAGCCGTCCAGGGCGCCCTGGGACTCCCCGCCGGTGGCGGTCTCCCGGTCCGCGTCCTTCAGCAGCACGGCCAAGGAGATCTCCTCGACCTCCCCGGCATCGGCGGGCAGCAGTCCTGCGAGCCTCCGGTCCCGCCCGGAGCCACCGGCCGGCTCGGTGTGCGTCGGAGGGGCGCCGGAAGGGACGGCGGTGGCCGATGCCCGGTCCGCCCCGCCCGAGGGCACGGCGGACACGGTGAACAGCGCGCCGGCCACGACGGCCAGCGCCCCGCCGGCCACCACCGCGCGGCGCCTTCGGCGCACTCGGGACGCCTGGGCGAACACCACTGCCGTGTCGAACGAGGGACTGCCGGCTCTCTCGGCGGCCCGGGCGAGCAGGTCCCGCACCTCGTCGTCCATGACGTCGCTCATACGAACTCCTTCCCCACCGCGGCGCGGAGCGCCGCCAGCCCGCGGGCGGTGTGGCTCTTCACCGTGTTCTCCCGCATTCCGAGCACCGCGGCGGTCGCCTCGACGCTCTGGTCCTCCCAGTAGCGCAGCACCAGCACGGCCCGCTGCCGCGGGGTGAGGCGGGCCAGCGCCGACCGCACCACCATCCCGGTCTCCGAGTCGGACTCGGGAGCGGCCTGTTCCGGCAGCTCCCCGTAGGCGTGCTCACGCCGCCAGAACCGGCGCCTGCCCTCGATGAAGGTGTTGAACAGCGTCTTGCGGGCGTACGCCTCGACGTTGTCCAGCCTCTGCAGGCGCCGCCAGCCGAGCACCACCTTGACCAGGGTCGTCTGCACCAGGTCCTCCGCCTCGTCGCGGTTGCCGCACATCAGGAAGGCGCTCCTGAAGAGCGCCAGGCGTCTGTCACGCACGAAGTCGTGCAGCGCGTCCTCACCGCGATCCACCCCGCCCCCCTTTCCCCGTCCGCCCGCGCGGACGGTCTCACCGTTCAAGTGCGGTGGCCCGCCCTCCCGGTTGCGGTCCGGACCGTCGGACCGGGCGGCGGAAAAGGGCCCCTGGACGCCGCAACGTCCTTGTCCCGCCACCGCATTGAGAAGGAGTGCAGACGTCGGACACCGAGAACGCAGCGGGAGAACCCAGAATGAGTGGAGTACGCGTACGAACGAGAGCCGCAGTCGCGGCCCTGGCCCTGGCCGCGGTCACCGTGCCGGCCGCCACGGCGCACGCCGAGGCCCGGTGGTCCGCCACGGACCTGACACGCGTGGGCGACGCGGCCCTGACCGGCGTCACCAGGGTGGACGGCGACACCACCTGGGTCTACGGGGTCCGGGTCGGCCAGGAGGGCAAGGTCCAGCCCAGGACACCGCTGCTGCTCGCCCGCGACGACGGCGAGAGGTCCTGGCGGGAGATCCCGATGCCGGCGTTCGCCGACCGCTCCAACCGGATCAGCGCGATCAGCGCCGTGTCCCGGGACAACGCCTGGGCGGTCGGTCTGTACGAGGAGTCACGGGGCGTCTTCCTCACCCAGCACTGGGACGGCACCGAGTGGCGGGTGGTCGACGCGCCGGCGCCCGAGGGGACGAAACTCGCCGGCGCCGGACTGCTGGACGTGTCGGCACGGGCCCGCGACGACGTGTGGGCGGTCGGCTGGCTCATCGTCGTCGACAGCGAGGTGCCCAATCCCGACAAGCCCGGGGGGACGATCCAGGAGACGCACGCCGAGGCGATGCTCCAGCACTGGGACGGCGAGGCGTGGCACCTCGTGCCCGTGCCGGACGCCGCCTCTCTGTGGACGAACTCCGTCACCGCCCTCGCCGACGACGACGTGTGGGTCTCCGGTTACACCTCCGAGGACCAGCCGTCGATGCTGCACTACGACGGCACGTCCTGGTCCCGTGTACCGGTCCCCTACAACGGGGTCAACGGCGAACTCGTCGACCTGGAGGCCCGCGGGGCGAACGACGTCTGGGCGGCGGGCCGGACGCTGGACGACGACGAGGACACCGGGCACGCGCTGCTCGCGCACTGGAACGGCCGCTCCTGGAAGCAGGTGCCGACGCCCGCCGACGCCGGTCGCGTGAACGACCTGACCCTCGCGCCGGGAGGAGTGGCGGTCGCCGGGGAACAGCGGGACGGCACACCGTACGTCATGCGGCTGCGCCGTGGCCGGTGGTCGGAGCCGTCCGTCCCGCCGGGCGGTGCGGACGGCACCCGGTACCTGACCGGACTGGCCTGGACCCCGCAGGGCGTCACCGCCGTCGGGTACGACGAGGGGGCGACGGGCCTTCCCGGCCCGTTGCTGCTGACCGGCGGGCGCTGACTGCCGGGCCGCGCCGGGCCGCCCGCGCCCTCCGGCACCGAAGGTGAACGTGCTGGAGGGCGCGGGGCGTCGGGCTCAGGCGAGCTTGGCCGACAGGGTGATGGTCGTGCCGGTCAGGGCCTGGCTGACCGGGCAGTTCTTCTTGGCGTCCTCGGCGGCGACGACGAACGCGTCGTTGTCGAGGCCGGGGACGGTGCCCTCCACGGTGAGGTGGATGCCCTTGATGCCCTCACCCGGCTGGAAGGTCACGTCGGCCGAGGTGACGAGCTTGGTGGGCGGGGTGCCGGCGCCGGCCAGGCCGTGCGACAGCGCCATGGAGAAGCAGCTGGAGTGGGCGGCGGCGATCAGCTCCTCGGGGCTGGTCTTGCCGTTCGCCTGCTCGGCGCGCGACGGCCACGACACCGGCTGCTCGCCGATGCCGGACGAGTCGAAGGTGACGACACCGTTGCCCTCGAGCAGGTTGCCTTCCCAGACGGTGTGTGCGGAGCGCGTGGTTGCCACGGCGGGTCCTCTCGAATTCGCTTGCTGTACCGGGGTGGTGGTAGCCCGTGCCCGGGTTCCCGCCCCCATCCGATCACACTACTGCTCAGCTCACCCGGAAGACCGGCCCCGTGGGCGGGCCCGACCGGGAAGGTCCGCGGGAAGCGTCCGACGACGGTGCAGCGGGTCGCGAGGTCGTAGTGCTCCGCCCGCAGGCCCATCACGAGGCGGCGGCCCCCTCCGCGCGGCGCCTGCGGGCCGCCATCACCGCGTACACGAGCACGCCCGCGAACAGGAACAGCACGCCCTGGTAGACCGCCGCGTAGCCGGCGCCCGCGACGAGCCAGAGGGAGAAGGCCGCCGCCACCGCCGCGATCACGCCGTCCCGCACCAGGCGTGCCCGGTCGACCTTCTCGCCCTGTCCGGAGACCAGGTGGAAGATCTGGGCGGCCGTGGCCAGCAGGTACGGCACGGTGGCGGTGAAGGTGGTGACGAGGACCAGGACCTCGAAGACCTTCGCCGAGCCGGAGGTGTAGTTGTAGACGGTGAGCAGCGAGGCGAGGACGACGGTGACGCCGACGCCCACCGTGGGCACCCCGCGCCGCCTGCGCGCGAACGCGGCCGGGAAGAGGCCGTCCCTGGCCGCCGCGTAGGGGGTCTGGGCGCTGAGCAGGGTCCAGCCGTTGAGGCAGCCGGTCATCGAGACCAGGGCGGCCAGCGCGACGGCCCAGCCGCCCCAGGCGCCGCCGAACATGGCGTTCACGGCGTCCGAGAAGGGGGCGTCCGAGGTGACCAGGCGGTCGTGGGCGACGGTGCCGAAGACCGAGAGGGTGCCGAGGAGGTAGACCAGGGCCGCGCCCGCGGTGCCGATGACCGTGGCCCGGCCGACCGTGCGGCGGGGGTCCTTGACCTCGCCCGCGCTGACGGCGGCGGACTCCACGCCGAGGTAGGAGAAGAGCAGGATCGCGGCGGCCGCGGAGACCGCGCCGATGCCGCTGGAGCCGCTCGCGTTGAACGGGCCGAGGTTGTCCGGGTCGAAGAAGAACAGCCCGCCGACCGCGACGAGCAGCAGCGGCGCGAACTTCAGCACGGTGGAGACCAGCTGGACGGCGCCCACATAGCGGGTGCCGGCGAAGTTGGCGAGCGCGGGCAGCCACTGGACGACGAGTGCGGCCAGGCACGCCGTCCAGCGGTGGTCGTTCACCGGGATCAGGACGTCGAGGTAGCCGACGGCGGCGACGGCGAGGGCCGCGTTGGACACCCAGGTGGTGATCCAGTACGCCCAGGCGGCGAGGAACCCGGCGAAGTCGCCGAAGGCCTCGCGGGCGTAGACGTAGGGGCCGCCGGTGCGCGGGTCGCGGGCGGCGAGGCGGCCGAAGACCAGCGCGAGCGCGACGGCGCCGACGGTCAGGACGCCGAAGGCGAGCAGGCTGATGGTGCCGAAGGGGGCGACGGAGGCGGGGAGCAGGAAGATGCCGCCGCCGATGATGTTGCCCATGACCAGGGCGGTGGCGACGGGGAGCCCGAAGCGGCGGGCGTGCCGTCCGCTGCCGGGAGCGGGGTCGGCGGGAGCGGGGTGGTCGGGGGCCGCGGGGGTCGCCTGCGGTTCCGGAGCCGGTGGGGGGACGGTCCCGGTGACGTGCATGGGGTGGTGCGCCTCTCATGGAACGGGTGCCCGGGATCGCCGGACGCGCCCATGGTCGGGCACGGTCCCGCATCGTTCCAAATCAGGCGCTTTTGTCCTGTACGAACCCCTCCGTGACGGGAAAAGGTGCGTCGTCCACGGCGTTCGGCCGCGAATCGTCCACAGGGCCCACGGGCACCTGCGGGCCGTTCGACTCGCGCAGCCAGCGGCGCAGCACCCGGTGCACGTGTTCGGCACCGACGATCTCCGCGTCCTCGGCGACCGGCGCGGACAGGACGACCGGCGACAGCAGGAAGGCGCGCGACTGGGCGCCGCCGAGTCCGCCGTGCGAGCCGATCTGCTCCTCGAAGGCGAGCACCTCGCCGTCGGCCGGGTCGTGGAAGGAGTTGACCATGATGTCGGCGGTGTGCGGGAAGGAGTGCGTGCGGCGTACGGCGTCGGCGGCGCCGGGACCGAAGGGGGCGAGCGGCCCCGGGTCCTCGTCGAGCCGGTCCAGCGGCACCTCGACGCCGCGCGCGCCGAGCACGACACCGCCGTGTTCCTCACTGCGCACCAGCAGGAAGCCGACGCCGGGGTGGTTGGCGAGGGTCGGCAGCAGGGCGGGGTGGCGTGCGTCGATCTCCTCCCTGGTCATCCGGTGCGGCACGTCCGGGAAGGAGACCAGGCCCAGGTTGCCGGAGGCCAGCACGATCGGCTCGGAGCGGCGCCCGGTGGGGGTGTCGGCGGGCCGCTGCTGCTCGGCGCACTCCTCGACGGGCCGGTGCAGGGCGGCCCGTACGGTGTTGCGCGCCTCGGCACCGCTGCGGGTGCGCCGGGCACTGCGCGGCACGGGCAGTCCGCAGCCGGCCCGCACCAGGTCGGCGAGGGTCAGGCCGTAGCGGGCGCGGAAGGTCTCGCCGGGGCTCTGGCCGTGGTCGGAGAGGATCACGATCCGGTACGGGCGGGGGGCGTGCTCGGCGACCTTCTCGATCAGGGCGAGGGACCGGTCCAGCCGCTGGAGGACCTTGACGGCGTCCCGGCCGCCCGGCCCGGAGTGGTGGGCGACCTCGTCGTAGGCCACCAGGTCGGCGTAGACGGCGGTGCGGCCGGCGAGCATGTCGCCCATGACCGCGGCGACGACGACGTCGCGTTCGACGACCGTCGCGAAGGCGCGCACCAACGGGTAGAGACCGCCGCGCGAGACCCGCGGGCGGACCTTGTGGACGCGGGCGCGGGTGGACTGGCCGATCTCCCGGCACACCTCGGCGACGAAGGACATCGCGGTGCGCACGGCGTTGGCGGGGTCGGAGAAGTAGGCGAAGTAGCCGGATCTGGAGCGGGTCTCGGGGCTGCGGCGGCGGGTGGCTATGGACAGCACGAGGGCCTGTTCGTCGGCGCCGCCGCCGAACAGGTTGCCGCGGCTGGCGCCGTCGAGGCTGAGCAGTCCGCCGTCGCCGGTGCGGCGCACGGCGCGGTACTGGAGTTCGGCGGCGCTGGACGGGCGGTTGCAGACCATGACCTCGCCACTGTCCTTCTCGTACCAGCGGAAGGCGGGGACGTCGTGGTTGCTGCCGTGCAGGATGCCGAGCTGGCTGGCGCCGGTCTGGCTGGACCAGTCGGTGCGCCACGGGGCGAGCCGGTGGGTGGCGGAGGCGCCGTCGCGGCCGAGCCATCGGGCGATGGTGGGCATGGCGCCGCGGTCGACGGCGTCGAGCAGGACGTCGTGGCCGACGCCGTCCAACTGGAGGAAGACGGTGCCGGGGTCTGCCGGGCAGGGCGGCCCGGATCTGCGGCGGCGGTCGGCGAGGCGGTACAGGCGGCGCCGGTAGGCGTCGTCGTCGCGCACGGCCAGGGCGCCGCCGGTGGCGGAGGCGACGGCGGACATGACGGCGGCCACGACGACCGCCGTCTCGGGGGCGACGCCGCCGCGTCCGGCCGGGTTGACGTCGATCGCGAGGAGCAGCAGGCCGCCGTTGAGAAAGAAGACCAGCAGTCCGAGGACGAGGGTCGGCACCAGGAGCAGCAGGCGGACCAGGAGCGGCCAGACCAGGGCCGAGAGCAGGCCGAAGGCTCCGGCGCCGACCGCGGCGGTCATGGCGATGTCGGTCGCGCTGTCGCCGTCGGGCGACTGGAGCCGGAAGTCGGGCAGGATCCCGGCGAGCACGAGCATGGTGACGGTGGAGACGGCCCACACCGTGACACTCCGCCCCGTCTGACTGGCGACCCGGCGCCAACGCCCTCCACCCACGCTCTGCACACCTCACGTCCCGGCCCGTCGTCCGCGCGGGCCTTCCCCACCCTGCCACAACGCTCCGGACTGCCCGTTTGTCCCCCCTGGGTCCGGTTCGCACCCGCGCGACGGCGGTCAGCGGCCGTCGTACCCGGCCGTCGGCATCGAGAGCCTGCGGTGCACGCACGCCTTCATCCGGGCGTCGTAGGACGGTTCCGCGTGGCCGACGGTCTCGACGCGGACGCCGCGCCGCGCGCACTCCGCCGTGAAGTCGTCGACGGAGGACAGCGCGCTCTCCAGCACCCGGCGGCTGGGCGCCACGAACAGGTCCTGTCCGGGGCGCACTCCGTCCCACAGGGCGTCGTGGTCGTGCCGCAGACCGCGCACCAGCAACTGCCTGGCGACGACGTAGCCGTGCTCCACGGCCCAGCGGGCGCACATGGCGTGCTGGCTGCGGGAGTCGACCAGGAAGGGATCGTCGTCCAGTTGTTCCAGTGGCGTCAGACTCGCGATCGCCGTCACCCGCACCGGCCCCATGGTGTCCCCCTCACCTCCCGTCACCTCCCGTTTTCGCCGCCGACCCTACTCCTGGACGTAGGCTTCGGGGAGTCGCGCGAAGGAGGCAAAGAGGTGCCGGTGGAGCTCACCTGGTGGGGTCACGCCACCTGCACGGTCGAGGATTCGGGCATCCGCGTGCTCACCGATCCCCTGTTCGTCCGCCGGCTGGCCCATCTGCGCCGCAGGCGGGGCGCGGTGCCGCCGCCGGCGGCGTGGCGCGCGGACGTGGCACTGGTCTCCCATCTGCACGCCGACCACCTGCATGTGCCGTCGCTCGCGCGGCTCGCGCCGGGCACGCGCCTGCTCGTGCCCCGGGGCGCACGACGGGCGGTGCCGGGGCTGCGCCGGCTCGGGCACCTGGAGCTGACCGAGGTGGCGCCGGGCGACGAGACGACCGTCGGTGACCTGCGGATACGGGCGGTCCCCGCGCGGCACGACGGGCGGCGGCTGCCGGTCGGACGGCACCGCGCACCGGCGCTCGGCTATGTCGTCGAGGGCGAGGTCCGGACGTACTTCGCCGGGGACACCGGTCTGTTCGACGGCATGGAGGAGGAGGTCGGGCCGGTCGACGTGGCGCTGCTGCCGGTGGGCGGCTGGGGCCCCTACCTGGGTGCGGAGCACCTGGACGCGGGGCGGGCGGCCGAGGCACTGGCCCGGCTGGCGCCGCGCACGGCGGTGCCGGTGCACTACGGCACGTACTGGCCGATCGGGATGGACGCCGTGCGCCCCCACGAGTTCCACACGCCGGGCGAGGAGTTCGTGCGCCTGTCGGCGCTGCGCGCGCCGGGCGTGGCGGTGCACCGGCTGGGGCACGGCGAGAGTGTGCGGGTGGAGGTCGCGCGGTGAGCTGGCTGGGGGCCGCGACACTGAACATACCGACGGAGCCGACGCAGCAGGCGCTCGGCTATCCGTCGCTGTTCCTGCTGGTGCTGATCGGGGCGCTGGTGCCGGTGGTACCGACGGGAGCGCTGGTGAGTTCGGCGGCGGTGGTGGCGATGCACCAGACGCTGCCGTTCGCCATGCTGATGGTGTTCGCGACGGCGTCGCTGGCCGCGTTCTGCGGCGACATGGCGCTGTACTGGCTGGGCCGGCGCGGGGTGGGCTCGAAGAACGGCTCGCGCTGGCTGGAGGCGATCCGGTCCCGGGCGCCGGAGGAACGGCTGGCGCAGGCGCAGGAGAAACTCGCCGAGCACGACGTCGCGGTGCTGGTGCTCTCCCGGCTGGTGCCGGCCGGCCGGATACCGGTGATGCTGGCCTGCCTGCTGGCGAAGTGGCCGCTGCGCCGCTTCGCGCGCGGCAACCTGCCGGCCTGCCTGGCCTGGGCGCTGACCTACCAGCTGATCGGGGTCCTCAGCGGCGCCCTGTTCAGCAAGCCGTGGGAGGGCGTCGCCGCGGCGATCGCCCTCACCGTACTGGTCAGCACCGCCCCGGGCGTGTGGCGCCACTTCCGGGGACCGGCGAAGGCGTAGGCCTTCGGCGGTTGGCCCGGGACACGCGGACGGCCCCACGAAGGACCGTCCGGGGCGTGCGGCGACACGTCCGGCGACCGGAAACACGGCAGGCGCGCCGGTGCGTCACTCACGGGGTCGCGGGGCGAGGACGGGTCCTGTGCCGGGCGGTGGTCGCTACTCCAGCACCCGGGAGCCGCCGACCGGCAGGTCCCACAGGCGTTCGCGGGGCAGGCCCGCCTGTTCCCAGGCGGCGCGTACGCGGGTGAGGGGTTCCAGGACCGGCTCCGCGGACAGCACGAACGTGCCCCAGTGCATCGGCGCCATGTGGCGCGCGCCGACGTCCTGGGCGGCCCGTACCGCCTCCTCCGGGTCGCAGTGCACGTCGCTGAGCCACCAGCGGGGGTCGTAGGCGCCGATGGGGAGCAGGGCGAGGTCGATGCCGGGGTAGCGGCGGCCGATACGGGCGAACCAGTGGCCGTACCCCGTGTCACCGGCGAAGTAGACGCGCCGCCCGTCGGGGCCGGTGAGGACCCAGCCGCCCCACAGGGTGCGGCACGTGTCGGTGAGGGTGCGCTTGGACCAGTGGTGGGCCGGGACGAAGTCGAACCTGACCCCGTTCAGCTCGGTCGCCTCCCACCAGTCCAGCTCGGTGACCCGGGTGAAGCGGCGGCGGTGGAACCAGCGGCCGAGACCGGCGGGCACGAGGACGGGGGTGTCGCGCGGGAGCCTGCGCAGGGTGGGCGCGTCCAGGTGGTCGTAGTGGTTGTGGCTGATGACGACGGCGTCGACGCGGGTCAGGGCGCTCCAGGCGACGCCGACGGGGGTGACCCGGGGCGGGGTGCCGAGGATCCGGCGGGACCAGACCGGGTCGGTGAGCACGGTGAGGCCGCCGATCCGCACCACCCAGCTGGCGTGTCCGGCCCAGGTGACGGCGACGGTGCGGGCGTCCACGCGGGGCAGTGGGCCGGGGGCGTAGGGCAGCCGGGGGATGTCGGCGAGTCCGGCGGGTCCGGGTCTGACAGCGCCCTCGCGGGCGAATCTGGCGAGGGCCTTCAGACCGGGCAGCGGGGCGGTCAGCCGGTCGTGGAAGGTCCGCGGCCACACCCGGTGCTCGGCCGGTGGCCGGGGCTCGGCGAGCGGCGGGTGGGCGGCGGCCGCGTCGGTGTCCTCGGCGGACTCGGGGCTGCTGGTGGTCGACCGGGGCTGCTGCGTCATCGAGGGGGCTCCCATCGCTGAGCGTCGCGGAGACCGTCGAAGACCGACTTCAGACCGGTCAACGCGCGTTGCACGTGTGGCAGTTCCAACGGGTCCGGCGAGGTGAGGCATTCCGCCCGCCGCTCGTCGGTGCCCGCGTCGAGCAGGGGCCCGGTGGCGAGCCGGACGCGCAGGGCGGCCAGGTCGTCCCCGAAGCGGTGGCCGCCGGGGGCCGGCATGCCGAGCCGGGCGCTGAGGAAGTCCTCCAGTTCCTGGGCGTCGCCGACGCCCTCGGCGCCGAGCGCGTCGCGCAGCGGGCCGAGGTCGACGTACAGGTGGCGGCCCGCCTGCGGGGGCCGGGCGGTGGCGCCCGCGGCGACGACGGCGGTGTGCACGGCGGCGGCCACGCGCGCGTGCAGGCGTACGGCGGCGGCCCGGCGGTCGGTGACCGGCTCGGGTTCGTCGAGCGCGTACCCGGCCGCGGCGGCGACGGGGGCCGCGACGCGGGCGCCGAGCGCGGTGAGCACGTCGAGCACGCGCGCGTGCAGGCCGTTCCCGGCGGCGGAGGCGGGGAAGCGGGCGACGGCGGCCGGCCAGGCCGGCGGGAGCAGCGCGCCCGCCAGGTCGGTGACGACGGTGACCCGCTCGGGCAGCATCTCGGCGGGGCTGAGGAGCACGGTGGCGTGCGGGTCGTGCAGGGTGTCGCGCCAGGTCTCGTCGCTGACCAGGTGCAGTCCCTCGCCCGCGGCGGCCTCGACGGTCTCGTGCAGCAGCTCGGGCGGCGCGACGGTGCCGGTCGGGTCGTCGGCGACGGACAGCACGAGCAGTCGGGGGTCGCCGCCCTCGGCGCGGACCCGGCGGACGGTTTCCAGCAGGGCGTACGGGTCGGGCACGCCGCCGGACTCGGCCGCTGTCGGGACGTGGAAGACGGGTCTGCCCAGCAGCCGTGCGTACGGTGCCCACCATGCGGCGCAGGGACGGGGCACCAGCACGTCGCCGTCCAGTGCGGCGGTCAGCGCGAGCAGGAGGGCGCCCGCGCCGGGGGCGGCGGCCAGGTGGGCGGGTTCGGTGGTCAGGCCTCGACGGTCCCAGTAACCGCTCGCGGCGTCCAGGAGGGCGGGGGCGCCACCGGCCGGTTCCCCGCGTGAGCGGCCCGCGGCGGCGGCGAGTACGGCGGACAGCTCGGGCAGCACCGGCAGCCCGTCGTCGGGGAAGTGCGGGCCGTACCGGACGGGACCGTGGCCCACGGCGCCGTGGCCCGCACCGGTGCGGCCGACGGTGCCGTGGCCTGCGGGTCCGGTGGCCGGGCCCTCGGGGACCGTGCGCCGCATACGTACCTCCGCGCGTCCGTGCCGCCTGTCCGTGCCGTGTCCCGTCTCCGTCGGGCCCGGTCCTGGTTTCCGGCCGGGCCCGGGCCGGTCCGGGCCCGTCCCGTGCTCGCTCGCCGTTCGTTGATCCCAGTACCCATCGCGCCGCCCCGCCATGGCTCCGGCTCCGGTTGCGCGCGTCACAGTCGGACCGGCGTCCGCGCGGGGTCAGCGCTGGCCGTCCTCCCCGCGCAGGCGCAGCCGCAGCCGGTGCGCGGCCGCGCCGCACGCGCCCGCGATCAGGACGCCACCGGCGACCAGCGCGGGCACCGAGTCGCCGAAGGTCCCGCCGGTACCGGCCCGCACCCCGTGCTCCGCCGTCCCACCGCCGCAGGACGTGCCCTGCGCGGTGGGTTCGGGGCAGGCGGGCTTGGTGGGGGCGCAGGGCGTGCCGTGGGCGGAGGTCCCCGCGCGCGGGGCGGCGGTCTCCCGGCACGCCGGCTGACCGGCGCCGGCGCCGTTCTCCTCCGGCACGCTCATGGTCGCGCTCCAGGGGTCGCCGCCCTCGCCGCCCGAGGCGTCCGGGCAGGCGCCGTCGACGGTCCAGTCCTCCGCGGCCCCGGCGCCGTCCGTCTCCGCCGAGCCCTCGGTGTCCGCGGCGCCCCCGGCGCCCGTCGAGTCCTCCGTGCCCTGCGCGCTCCGCTCGGCCGCGAAGTCCTCGGCGGCCGCTATGCGCGCGGTGCCCCGGTAGGCCGGTCCGGACGCCGCCCCCGCGTCGTCCGCCACCTTGCGCAACGCGACGGTGCCCTCCTCGAAGGCCGCGGAGGTGGCGTCGAGGCTCGCGGGCGCGGCCCCGCCGGTCGGGCCGCACGAGACCGAGACGGTGACGGTGTCACCGGGGGCGGCGTCCGCCGGGCTGACCTGTGCGGCGGCCTGCCCGGCGGTCGGCGGGTCGGCCTCCTCCGCGGACGGCGGGGGTACGGCTGCCGGGTCCTCGGCGGACGGCGGGGCAACGGGCTCCCCCATGTCGGCGGGGGGCGGCGGGACTCCCGGGTCGGCCGCGCCGAGCCCCGCGGAGAGACCGAGGGCGGCACTGGCCAGCACGGCGACGGACAGGGCGCGGGCGGTGCGACGCATGGGACGGGCTCCTTCGAGCGACGGCTTGCGGGGCACTGCACTCGCGCCCCTCGGCCATCACAGCCCGCCCGGCACGGGGACGCCCGTCACCGTGCTCCGTTCGCGCGAACGGGGCGCCCGGGCGGGTGAGCCCAAGGTTTCACGCTTCCGGGCCCGGGTCCCGCAGCACCTGCTCCCGCACCCGGTCGCAGCAGCGGGTGATCAGGCGGGAGACGTGCATCTGGGAGATGCCGAGCTGTTCGGCGATGCGGCTCTGGGTCATGTCGTCGAAGAAGCGCATGTAGAGGATGGCGCGCTCGCGCGGGGGCAGGGCGGCCAGCCGGTCCTTGACGGCCTCGCGGTCGACGACCGTGTCGAGGGCCGGGTCGGGGGCGCCGAGCGCGTCGGCCAACGAGTAGCCGTCCTCACTGCCGGGGAGTTCGGCGTCCAGGGACAGGGCCGTGAAGCTCTCCAGGGCCTCCAGCCCGATCCGGACGTCCTCCTCGCTCAGGTCGGCGCGCTCGGCGATCTCGGAGACGGTGGGCCTGCGGCCCGAGATGGTCTGGGACAGGTCCTGGCCGGCGAAGCGGACGCGGTTGCGCAGCTCCTGGACCCGGCGCGGCACGTGCAGGGTCCACATGTGGTCGCGGAAGTGGCGCTTGATCTCGCCGGTGATGGTCGGCACGGCGTAGCTCTCGAAGGCGTTGCCGAGCTCGGGGTCGTAGCGGTCGACGGCCTTGACGAGACCGAGGGCCGCGACCTGGCGCAGGTCCTCGTGGCTCTCGCCGCGGCTGCGGAACCGTCCCGCCAGCCGCTCGGCCATGGGCAGCCACGCCTCGACGATCCGGTCGCGGAGCGCGTCGCGCTCCGGGCCGTCGGGAAGGGCGGCGAGCCGGCGGAAGGCGTCGGCGGTGTCGGGTGCGTCGTCGTGCGGGTGCTTCACACTGGCGTGGATCGGCATGGTGCGTCGCAACTCCCTCGGAGTGCGGGGTCCCGTCGTCGCGCCGGACGGCAGTCCGGTCGGCACGGCCCGCTCCCGGGCGGCCGGGGTCGGGGGAACCTCCGGCTCGCGGGGGCGGGCGGAGCCGTACGACGACACGGCCCTTGAGGTCGGGCGGTCACCGTGGGAGGGCGTCCGGGCCCCGCGCGGACGCGTCCGTGGCGGTGTCGCGCCGCTCCCACGGACGTGCCTCCTGTCCGAAGCACTGACCTTGCGCCTGCCCCCGGTCCCCCAATCCAAACACCCTGATTCTCAGCCGTTGCGAGGCTGCCTGAAGCGCACCATGTTGCCGGCCGGGTCGCGGAAGGCGCAGTCGCGGACGCCGTAGGGCTGGTCGACCGGTTCCTGGAGGACCTCGGCGCCCGCCGCGCGGACGTGCTCGAAGGTGGCGTCGACGTCGTCGGTGGCGAGGACGACGCCGCGCAGGTGCCCCTTGGCCAGGAGGTCGGCCATCGCCTCCCGGTCGGCGGCCGACGCGTTGGGGTCGGCGAGCGGGGGTTCGAGGACGATGTCCACACCGGGCTGCGCCGGGGAGCCGACGGTGACCCAGCGCATTCCCTCGAACCCGACGTCGTCGCGGACCTCCATACCGAGCACGTCCCGGTAGAAGCCGAGCGCCTCGTCGTGGTCGTCGACGGCTATGAAGCACTGCGAGAGGTTGATGTCCATGCGCGTCACGCTACGGGCGGCGGCGCGGGCGTCGCTTCTCCGTTCCTGACCGGCTGGACGTTCCCGACCGGCTCGCCGTTCCTGACCGGCCGGGTGTAGACCTTGGCGACGCAGGCGGGGACGGCGGCGCCGGCCGAGTGGTCGCGCTCGCGGTAGGCGCTCGGGCTCTCGCCGACCAGTTCGGTGAAGCGCGAGCTGAACGACCCCAGCGAGGTACAGCCGACCGCGAAGCAGACCTCGGTGACGCTCAGGTCGCCGCGCCGCAACAGCGCCATCGCGCGCTCGATGCGGCGCGTCATCAGATAGCTGTAGGGCGTCTCCCCGTAGGCGGCGCGGAAGCTGCGGGAGAAATGGCCCGCAGACATGAGGGCGACGCGGGCCAGCGCCGGCACGTCGAGCGGCTCGGCGTACTCGCGGTCCATCAGGTCGCGCGCCCGGCGCAGCCGGGCCAGGTCCTCCAGCGTCGTCACCCGACCACGATCCCACAGCGCCGGACACCGCCGGTAGCCGTACCGGCGCCGTGGGAGGCCGGCACGGTCAGGCGCCGACGTAGGCGGCGAGGTGCTCGCCGGTGAGGGTGGAGCGGTCGGCGACGAGATCGGCGGGGGTGCCCTCGAAGACGATCCGGCCGCCGTCGTGCCCGGCCCCGGGGCCGAGGTCGATGATCCAGTCGGCGTGCGCCATGACGGCCTGGTGGTGCTCGATGACGATGACCGACTTGCCGGCGTCGACGAGGCGGTCGAGCAGGCCGAGCAGCTGCTCGACGTCGGCGAGGTGCAGTCCCGTGGTGGGCTCGTCGAGGACGTACACGCCGCCCTTGTCGCCCATGTGGGTGGCCAGCTTGAGCCGCTGCCGCTCGCCGCCGGAGAGGGTGGTCAGCGGCTGGCCGAGGGTGAGGTAGCCGAGGCCGACGTCGGAGAGCCGCTGGAGGATCTTGTGCGCGGCCGGGGTGCGGGCCTGACCGGCGCCGAAGAACTCCTCCGCCTGGTCCACGGACATCGCGAGCACCTCGCTGATGTCCCGGCCGCCGAAGCGGTACTCCAGCACGGCGGGCTGGAACCGCTTGCCCTCGCAGTCCTCGCAGGGGGTGGCGACGCCGGCCATCATCGCCAGGTCGGTGTAGATGACACCGGCGCCGTTGCAGGCGGGGCAGGCGCCCTCGGAGTTGGCGCTGAACAGGGCCGGCTTCACGCCGTTGGCCTTGGCGAAGGCCTTGCGGATCGGGTCGAGCAGTCCGGTGTACGTCGCCGGGTTGCTGCGCCGCGAGCCCTTGATGGGGCTCTGGTCGACCGACACGACGTCGGCGCCGGCCGGGACCGAGCCGTGGATCAGGGAGCTCTTGCCGGAGCCGGCCACGCCGGTGACCACGCAGAGCACGCCGAGCGGGACGTCGACGTCGACGCCCTGGAGGTTGTGCGTCCGCGCGTCGCGGATCTCCAGGGCTCCGGTGGGCTTGCGGACGGACTCCTTGAGTGCGGCCCGGTCGTCGAGGTGGCGGCCGGTGACGGTGTCGGCGCCCCGCAGTTCCGCCACGGTGCCCTCGAAGCAGACGGTGCCGCCCGCGGTGCCGGCGCCGGGGCCGAGGTCGACCACGTGGTCGGCGATCGCGATGGCCTCCGGCTTGTGCTCGACGACGAGGACCGTGTTGCCCTTGTCCCGCAGCCGCAGCAGCAGGTCGTTCATCCGCTGGATGTCGTGCGGGTGCAGTCCGACGGTGGGCTCGTCGAAGACGTACGTGGTGTCGGTGAGCGAGGAGCCGAGGTGGCGGATCATCTTGACGCGCTGTGCCTCGCCGCCGGACAGGGTGCCCGCCGGCCGGTCGAGGGAGAGGTAGCCGAGGCCGATCTCCACGAAGGAGTCGAGGGTGTCCCGCAGCGCGGTGAGCAGCGGTGCCACCGACGGCTCGTCCAGTTCGCGGACCCACTCGGCCAGGTCCCGGATCTCCATCGCGCAGGCGTCGGCGATGCTGATCTTGCCGATCCGCGACGAGCGGGCGCCCTCGCTGAGCCGGGTGCCCTCGCACTCGGGACAGGTGGTGAAGGTGACCGCCCGCTCCACGAAGGCCCTGATGTGCGGCTGCATCGCCTCCTTGTCCTTGGACAGGAAGGACTTCTGGATCTTGGGGATCAGGCCCTCGTAGGTGAGGTTGACGCCGTTGACCTTCACCTTGACGGGCTCGCCGTACAGGAAGTCCCGCAGTTCCTTGTCGGTGTACTCGCGGATCGGCTTGTCCGGGTCCACGAAGCCGGACTGGGCGTAGACCTGCACGGTCCACTGGCTGTCCGACTTCCAGCCAGGGATGGTGAAGGCACCCTCCGCGAGTGACTTGGTGTCGTCGTAGAGCTGGGTGAGGTCGATGTCGGAGACGGTGCCGCGGCCCTCGCAGTTCGTGCACATGCCGCCGGTGCGCTGGAAGGTCGCCTTCACCGCCTTCTTGTTGCCCCGCTCGACGGTGATCGCGCCGCTGGCCCGCACGGAGGCGGTGTTGAAGGAGTAGGCGCTGGGCGGGCCGATGTGCGGCTCGCCGAGGCGGCTGAAGAGGATGCGCAGCATGGCGTTGACGTCGGTGGCGGTGCCGACGGTGGAGCGGGGGTCGGCGCCCATCCGCTGCTGGTCCACGATGATGGCGGTGGTGAGGCCGTCCAGGACGTCCACCTCGGGGCGGGCGAGGGTGGGCATGAAGCCCTGGACGAAGGCGCTGTAGGTCTCGTTGATCAGCCGCTGCGACTCGGCGGCGATCGTGTTGAACACCAGCGAGCTCTTGCCCGAGCCGGAGACGCCGGTGAACACGGTCAGCCGGCGCTTGGGAATGTCGATGCTGACGTCCTTGAGGTTGTTCTCGCGGGCGCCGAGCACACGGATCAGGTCGTGGCTGTCGGCGACGTGCGACCCGGGTCCCTGGGTGCCCGGCCTCTTGGCGCTGCTCATCGTGTCTCCATCTGTCGGGGGGCTCGGTGAAGGTGACGCCTTCTGTGCCTCGGTGGTCACACGCTAGAGCGGGCACGGCGGCCCGCGCTTCTCGATTACTGATCCGCTGCCGGGCGGCGGAAATCGGAGCGGACCCGTCCGGTCGAATCCGTGTCGGCCCCCGGTGTCCGGGTACGCGGTCGGCACCCCCTGAGGATCTGGAGGGAGACATGCAGCGAGGCAGCGACCGGATGAGCGTCCACCGCGACGACGAGATGAAGCACGAACTGCAGGGTCTGCTCAGGTCCGGGCACCCCACCCGCAGCGAGGAGTGGAACGACCCGGAACCCGCCGCCGAGGACGATCCGGACGTCATGTACGGACCGGTGACACCGGGCCGCGGACCGACGTACCTGGAGGCCCTGCGGCTGGAGCTGGCCCGGAACCTGACCCGGGGCAGCTTCCCGGCGGGCCCGCGGGAGCTGACCCGCGCACTGCGCCGCGGCAACGCGCCGGACGCCCTCGTCGAGGGGCTGGACCGACTGCCGCACAAGGCGCGCTATGACAACGTCCAGGAACTGGCGGTGGCTCTCACCGAGAGCGGCCGGTCCGGTTCGCAGGGCGCGTAGGCGCCGGAAGGGAGACCGAACTTTATGCGCATCGCATTTCTGACCGCGCCCGAGGGCGTGGAGCAGGTGGAACTGACCGAGCCGTGGCAGGCGGCGAAGGACGCGGGACACGAGCCCGTGCTCGTCTCCACGCAGTCCGGGGAGATCCAGGGCTTCAACCACCTCGACAAGGCGGACACGTTCCCGGTCGACGAGGTGCTGGGCGACACGTCCGCCGACTCCTTCGGCGGCCTGGTCCTGCCCGGCGGGGTGGCCAACCCGGACTTCCTGCGGACCGACGAGAAGGCCGTGGCCTTCGTCAAGGACTTCTTCACGCAGGGCCGGCCGGTGGCCGCCATCTGCCACGCGCCGTGGACACTCGTCGAGGCGGACGTCGTGCGCGGCCGCACCCTGACCTCGTGGCCCAGCCTCCGGACCGATCTGCGCAACGCGGGCGCCACCTGGGTCGACGAACAGGTCAAGGTCTGCGACGCGGGCGACAACACCCTGATCACCAGCCGCAAGCCGGACGACCTGAAGGCGTTCTGCGAGACCTACCTGGCGGAGTTCGCCAAGGCGGCCGGCTGAGGCACCGGGCGGACGGGCCACCGGCGAGGGATCGCGGGTGGCCCGCCGCCGTGTTCAGCCACCGCGCTCAGCCATTGGGGGCGGCGGCCTGGCCGCAGCCGCGTTCCCGGGCACCCTCGCGGGTGCGGCCCGCGGCCACCGAACGCCGGGGGTTGCGGCGCAGCCACTCGCCCTCCAGCCGGGCCATGCGGTCGTTGTGGGCCCGCAGCGCGTCGTTCGACCCGTAGAGCAGGGTGTCGTGGCGCGTGCGGTGGATGGTCTCCAGTTCTCTCATCAGCTGCTGGTCGTCCAGGCGGCCCGGGTCCACCCCGGTCGCGGTCTCGTCCCGCGTGTCGTGTTCGTTCATGCGACCCGGGTACCCGCCCCGGAGCACTACCACCCCCGAGCGGCACCCGGGAGGGCAGCCACATGGATCTCGCGTTTCTGCACCCCCTCTACGAACACCAGGGACCCTGGGCCTCCGTCTACCTCGACCTCTCGCGGAACGCGGAGGACACCGCCCACGAGCGTGAGCTGACGGCCGCCGCGGTGGCCAGGGAGCTGGCGGAGCAGGGCGCGGACGACGCCACCTGCCGGGCGGTGCGGGAGGCGGTGGACGAGCTGCGGCACGCCACCGATCCGCACGGGCGGGCCCTGTTCGCGTGCGCCGGACAGGTGGTCCTCGATCCGCCGCTGGCCCGGGCCCCGTACGGCGGGACCACCGCCGACTGGGCCCCGCTGCCGCACGTCACGCCGCTGCTCGACCTGGCCGGCGAGGACCCGGTGTGCGTGGTGGCGTACATCGACCGCAAGGGCGCCGACTTCGAGCTGCGCAGCGCGCTGGGCAGCTCCGACGTCGGCGGCGTGACCGGGCGGCAGTGGCCGGTGCACCGCACGAGCAGCGCGGACTGGTCGGAGCGCCACTTCCAGCTCCGGGTGGAGAACACCTGGGAGCACAACGCGGCGGAGATCGCGGACGCGCTCGCCGTGTGCCAGGAGGAGACGGGCGCCGACCTGCTGATCCTGGTGGGCGACGACCGGGAGCGGCGCTCGGTGCACGACCGGCTGCCCTCGCGTCTCCGGGAGCGCGTCGCCGAGGCCTCGCACGGCGCCGGCAGCAGGCTGCTGGACGGCGAGGTGGAACGGCTGCGCGAGGACCACGTCCGTGCGCGCGCCCGGGAGGACCTCGACCGGTTCCTGGCCGCCCGGTCACCGGACGGCGAGGGCCGGTCCGGCGCGGCGGAGGGTGTGCCCGCGCTGGTGGAGGCCGCCCGGGAGCACCGCATCGACGAGCTGCTGGTCATCCCGGACGCCCCCGACACGCACCGCGAGGTGTGGATCGGCGAGGACGCCGACCAGGTGGCGGTGCGCCGCACCGAGCTGAAGACGCTCGGCGAGCAGAACTCCTGGTCGGCCCGGGCGGACGACGCCCTGCTGCGTTCGGCGGTGATGACCGGCGCCCCGGCGATCTCGGTGACGCCGGTGCTGCCGCCGGAGACCGCTCAGAAGGCGCCGGTGGGCGGCCTGGGGGCGCTGCTGCGCTGGAGGTGACCTCCCAGGACGCCAGGGCGCCGGGACGCCGGGACGTCAGCGGGACATCAGGACGTCAGCGCGCCCGTTCCACCCGCCGTTCGTCCCAGACCGGCTCCGGTGTCTCGCGCACCCGCCCGTCGCTGCCGAAGACCAGGTACCGGTCGAAGGAGCGGGCGAACCAGCGGTCGTGGGTGACCGCGAGGACCGTGCCCTCGAAGCCCTCCAGGCCCTCCTGGAGGGCTTCGGCCGATTCCAGGTCGAGGTTGTCGGTGGGCTCGTCGAGGAGCAGGGCGGTGACGCCCTGGAGTTCGAGCAGCAGGATCTGGAAGCGGGCCTGCTGGCCGCCGGAGAGCCGGTCGAAGGCCTGCTCGGCCTGCTGGGTCAGCTCGTAGCGGCGCAGCCGGGACATGGCGGCGCCCCGGTCCTGGGCGTGCTCGGTCCACAGGATGTCCAGGAGGGTGCGGCCCAGCAGCTCGGGGTGGGCGTGGGTCTGCGCGAAGTGCCCCGGCACCACACGCGCCCCGAGCTTCCAGTGCCCGGTGTGCGTCACGTCGTCGCCGGCCAGCAGCCGCAGGAAGTGCGACTTGCCGGAGCCGTTGGAGCCGAGGACGGCGACCCGTTCGCCGTAGAAGACCTCCAGGTCGAAGGGTTTCATCAGGCCGGTGAGTTCCAGCTGCTCGCAGGTGACGGCGCGGACGCCGGTGCGGCCGCCCTTCAGGCGCATCCTGATGTCCTGCTCGCGCGGCGGCTCCGGCGGCGGCCCGGCCTCCTCGAACTTGCGCAGGCGGGTCTGGGCGGCGGCGTAGCGGGACGCCAGCTCGTGGCTGACCGCGGCCGCCTGACGCAGCGTCAGAACGAGTTTCTTCAGCTGTGCGTGCTTCTCGTCCCAGCGGCGGCGCAGTTCCTCGAAGCGGGCGAAGCGTTCCCGGCGGGCCTCGTGGAAGGTGTCGAAGCCGCCGCCGTGCACCCAGGCGTCGGCGCCCGCGGGGCCGGGCTCGACGGAGACGATCTTCTGTGCGGTGCGGGCGAGCAGCTCCCGGTCGTGGGAGACGAACAGCACGGTCTTGCGGGTCTCGGCGAGCCGCTCCTCCAGCCAGCGCTTGCCGGGCACGTCGAGGTAGTTGTCCGGCTCGTCGAGCAGCAGCACCTCGTCGGTGCCGCGCAGCAGCGCCTCCAGGACGAGGCGCTTCTGTTCACCCCCGGACAGGGTGCGCACCTGCCGCCACTGGGCCTTGTCGTACGGCATGCCGAGCGCGGCGGTGGTGCAGATGTCCCACAGGGTCTCGGCCTCGTATCCGCGCACCTCGGCCCAGTCGGAGAGCGCCTGCGCGTAGGTCAGCTGGGCGGCCTCGTCGTCCACCGTCATGATCGCGTGCTCGGCGGCGTCGACGGCGCGGGCGGCCTCGCGGATCCTGGTCTGCGCCACGGACACCAGCAGGTCGCGCACGGTCGTCTCGTCGCGTACGGAGCCGACGAACTGGCGCATGACGCCGAGGCCGCCGGTGACGGTGACGGAGCCGCCGTGCGGCTTCAGCTCGCCGGCGAGGAGGCGCAGCAGGGTGGTCTTGCCCGCGCCGTTGGGTCCGACGAGGGCCACGACGGCCCCCTCCCCCACCCGGAAGGAGACGTCGCCGAGGAGCGTCCTCCCGTCGGGGAGGTGGTACTCCAGGTGCGCGGCTTCGAGGTGACCCATGGGACCGGATTCTCCGGCTCGGGCCGTGCCCCGGGCAAACCCTTTTCGTCCTCCGTGCCGGCGTCCGCGGCGGGTGACCGGTACCACCGGCGGGGCACCGGCAGGAAACGCCGTCCGCAGGGTAGGCGGGACCCATGAGCCCCGACGTAGACCTCACCGTCCCGATGCCCGGCCCGCACCACCTCCGCGACGGTTTCCTGCGGCTGGACCAGCGGGTGTTCGAGGCCGTCGCCGCCCGCACCTGGCCCGGCGCCGACCCCCTGCTGCCCCGGTTGAGCCGCAGTGCCAACCACGGGGTGCTGTGGTTCGCCGCGGCCGCCGCCCTGGCCGCGTCGCGCACGCCGAGGGCGCGTCGCGCGGCCGCCCGGGGGATCGCCTCGCTGGGCCTGGCCTCGCTGACGATCAACACCCTCGGCAAGCGCACGGTGCGCCGCCCCCGCCCGGTGCTGGACCCGGTGCCGCTGGTCCGGCAGCTGAAGCGGCAGCCGATCACGACGTCCTTCCCGTCGGGACACGCGGCCTCGGCCGCCGCCTTCGCGACCGGTGTGGCGCTGGAGTCCCCGGCGTGGGGCGCGGCGGTGGCCCCGGTGGCCGCCGCGGTCGCCCTGTCCCGGGTCTACACCGGCGTCCACTTCCCGAGCGATGTGCTGGCCGGTGCCGCCCTCGGGGTGGGGGCCGCGTTCGCCGTGCGGGGCATGGTGCCGACCCGCGCCCAGCACACCCCGCCGGCCCGGCCGCGTGCCGAGGTGCCCGCGCTGCCGGGCGGCGAGGGACTGGTGATGATCGCCAACATCGGCTCGGGCACCTCGGACCGGGTGCGGGCGCTGTGCGACGCGCTGCCCGACGCGGAGGTGGTGGAGTGCGAGCCGGGGGACGTCCGGGCGGAGCTGGAGAAGGCGGCCGGTCACGCCCGGGTGCTCGGCGTGTGCGGCGGCGACGGCACCGTGAACGCGGCGGCCGAGACCGCGCTCCGCCACGGGCTGCCCCTCGCGGTGCTGCCCGGCGGCACGCTCAACCACTTCGCCTACGACCTGGGCGTGGAGGACGTACGGGACCTGTGCGGGGCGCTGGAGCGGGGCGAGGGGGTGCGGGTGGACGTGGGCCGGTTCGCCTCGGGCGGGCGGCGCGGTGTCTTCCTGAACACCTTCAGCCTCGGCGTGTACCCGGAGCTGGTGAACGAGCGGGAGCGCTGGTCGCCCCGGATCGGGGGCTGGCCGGCCGGGGTGCTCGCGGCGGTGCGGGTGCTGCGCGCCGACCGGCATCCGCTGGAGGCCGAGGTGCGCGGCCGCAGGCGCCCGCTGTGGATGCTGTTCGCGGGCAACGGCACGTACCACCGCCGGGGGCTCGCCTCGGGGCGCCGGCTCGACCTGGCGGACGGGCAGTTGGACGTGCGGGTGGTGCACGGGGGGCGCCGGCCTGCCCTGCGGCTGCTGTCCGCGGCCCTCGCGGGACCGCTGACCCGCTCGCCCGCGCACGCGGCGGTGCAGGTGCCCCGGCTGCGTCTGTCGGGCGTCGCGCCCGGCACGCTGATGGCGTTCGACGGTGAACTGACCGAGACGGAGGGCGACCTGACGCTGGAGAAGCTGCCCGAGGCGCTCACGGTCTACCGGCCGCTGCCCGGTGGCGGGCTGCTCACCCGGGCGACTTCCTGATGGCCCATCAGACCACATACTGAAACAGGGATCTCAGCATTCGGCTGGCGAGCGTACCGTGACCGCACAGCCGGGAGAGGGGATCCACCATGCCGAAGCCGCATGAGACCGCCGTCTACACGCACGGGCACCACGAGTCCGTGCTGCGCTCGCACACCTGGCGCACCGCCGAGAACTCCGCCGCCTATCTGCTCGACTCCCTGCGGCCCCACATGCGGGTCCTGGACATCGGCTGCGGGCCGGGCACCATCACCGCCGACCTGGCGGAACTGGTTCCGGACGGCCACGTCACCGGCGTGGACCGGGCGTCGGAGATCGTGGAGCGGGCCCGGGCCACGGCCGCCGCACGCGGGCTCGGCAACACCGACTTCGCGGTCGCCGACGTGCACGCGCTGGACTACCCGGACGACACCTTCTGCGTGGTCCACGCCCATCAGGTGCTCCAGCACGTGGGTGACCCCGTGCAGGCACTGCGCGAGATGAAACGGGTCGCCAGGCCGAACGGGATCATCGCCGTCCGCGATTCCGACTACGGCGCCATGACCTGGTACCCCGCCTCCCCGGGCATGGACGACTGGCTGGACCTGTACCGCCGGGTGGCCCGCGCCAACGGGGGCGAGCCGGACGCCGGACGCCGGCTGAAGGACTGGGCGCTCGAGGCGGGGTTCACCGACATCACGACGACCTCGGCCACGTGGACCTTCAGCACGCCCGAGGAGCGGGAGTGGTGGAGCGGCCTGTGGGCGGACCGCACCGTGGAGTCGGCGTACGGGGACCGCGCCACCGGCGGCGGCCATGCGACGCCCGAGCGGCTGCGCGCCGTCTCGGCGGCCTGGCGGGACTGGGGAAAGCACCCGGAAAGCTGGTTCAGCGTCCTGCACGGGGAAATTCTGTGCCGAAAGGATGTGTGACCGACGCCTGTCCGGTGAAATCGAGGAAACCAGTACGACAGGAGGTTCAACATTATGGTTCCGCTTCTGCTCGTACTGCTTCTCGCGATCGTCCTTTTCGGCGTCGGATTCGCGGTGAAGGTGCTCTGGTGGATCGCTCTGGCGGTTCTGGTCCTGTGGCTGATCGGTTTCCTGGCCCGCGGGACGACGGCCGGCGGCGGCAGGGGCCGCTGGTACCGGTGGTGAACAAGAGGTGGTGAGGCTGCTGCCCCGGGAGTGCTCACTCCCGGGGCAGCAGCGGTCCCAGCGGCCCGAGGTCCAGGTTCAGGTCCTCGGGCCGCAGTCCGTAGCGGTCCCGCAGTTCGGTCATGCGGTCGTCGAGGAGCATCAGGGTGAGTCCGATCCGCTCCTCCTGGTCCTCGCTGAGGTCGCCCTCGTCGACGCGGCGCAGCGCCTGGCGCTCCATGAGCTGGCGCAGCAGTTCGACGACGGTCAGGACCAGCTTGATCAGGTCGCGCTCGACGGTGTCGGGTTCGAGGTCGAGGCGGCGCTTGCCGGGTTCGGGAAGTGCGCTCACGTCAGTCCCCGAACGGTGAGGGAACGTTGCGGTTGACCGAGCTGATCAGCGCGTTCAGGTCGATGCGGACCAGGTCGACGTCCGCGATGCGCAGCGTGACGTCGCCGGTGATGACGACGCCGCCGGCCAGCAGCCGGTCGAGCAGGTCCACCAGGGCGATCTCACGTCGCTCCACGACGGTCACGATCCCTCCCCCTCTGTCTCTCCGGCGAAGGAATAGGCCGCCCAGGGTCCGGTGAGTTCCACGCGAATTCCGGGGGCGTCGTCCTTTGTACGGTCCACCGTTTCGACGAATTCCTCCGATGCGTCGCGGGCCACCAGATAGGCGGCGTTGAGAACGTTCCGTCCGGCGGCGCCGGAGAGGCGGGGGTTCTGGGGCGCGTGCAGCCGTGCGTCGTCGGCCCGGTCGCACAGCCTCGCGTGCAGCCCCGTGGCGAACTCCTCGGCCCTGCTCCACAGGTCGTCGTTCGCCCGGGTCTGCCGGCGCCGCTGCCGCAGGTAGTCGCGGCCCGAGGCGGGCTTGGGCGCGGGCGCCGCCGACGCCTTGGGCCGCTCGGGGTCCGCCCGCTCCCCCTCGACGTACACCTTCACGCCCCACTCCACCCGGCCGTCCAGCCGGTCGAGCGTGCGCCGGAAGGCCTCCTCGCGCTCCTGAAGCATCACACGTACACCGCTGTCGTCGCGGAAGACGGTGGCCAGCCGGAGCGGCAGCGGGGTGGTGACGGCGGTGAGGGCGTCGACCACCTGCTGGTGGGCGCGGGCGGTGGCGGTCAGCCAGTCCAGGTCCTCCAGGCGGGCGCGCAGCGCCTCCTCGCTGAAGTCGGCCTCGGGCACATGGCTGACGACGGCGACCAGGTCGCCGTGCGGCAGCAGCCTGGGCGGGTCGCCCGCCACCCCCGTGAGCTGGGCCTGGAGGGCCGCGTCGAAGGGGCGGCAGACGGCGTAGACGTAGCGCAGTCCGGTCACGGCGCCTCCTTCGGTACGCGGCCCGGGTCCAGCTCACGCAGGCGTTCGCGGAGCGCGGCGTTCTCCCGGGTGAGTTCGTCGTGCCGGGCGCGCGAGGACAGTGCGGGGTCGCTCTCCCACCAGTCGATGCCCATTTCCTTGGCCTTGTCGACGGAGGCGACGACGAGCCGCAGCTTGATGGTCAGCAGCTCGATGTCGAGCAGGTTGATCTTGATGTCGCCCGCGATCACGACTCCCTTGTCGAGCACCCGTTCCAGGATGTCGGCGAGGTTGGCGCTCTGTCCCTGGCCGTAGGGATCGGGCAGCCGGCTGGGGGTGGTCATCGACGGCTCCCGCCCTCGGCGTCCTCGTACTCCTCACGGGACGCGTACTCGTCCTCCCCCGCTTCCTTCTCCTCCTCGGGCTCCTCGTACTCGCCCTCCGCTTCCTCCTCGTACTCCTCCTCGGGTTCGCCTTCGGGCTCCTCCTCGTACTCCTCCTCGGCCTCGCCCTCCGGCTCCTCCTCGTACTCGCCCTCGTAGGCGCCCTCGGGCTCCTGGTCCCGGTCCTGGTCGTCCTGCCGGTCCTGCTGCTGCTCCTCTTCCTCCTCCGCCACCGCGTCCTCGTGGCTGCGAACGACCTCGCCGTCGCGGATCTCGCCGCGCCAGCCGTCGTCGGCCTCGCCCTTGAAGGTGATGTGGCGGACGTAGTTCTTGAGGTCGAGCCGGGCCCGGCGGCCCTGGGCGCGCCAGATGTTGCCGGTCTTCTCGAACAGGCCCTTCGGGTAGTACTCGATGACCAGGACCACGCGGGTCAGGTTGTCGGCGAGCCGGTGGAAGCTGACGACGCCCTTGGTCGAGCCCTTGGCGCCCTCCGACGTCCACGAGATCCGGTCGTCGGGCACCTGCTCGGTGGTCTTCGCCTTCCAGCTGCGGTTGGACCAGAGGACCTTCAGCTGCCAGTCCGAGGACGTGTCGTCGGCGCGGTTGGCGCTCTTGACGCCCTTGGCGAAGGTGCTGAAGTCCTGGTACTGGGTCCACTGGTCGTAGGCGGTGCGCAGCGGTACGCCGACGTCGACGTACTCGATGATGACCGTCGGCTTCTGGCCCCCGCCGCCCTTCTTGCGGCCCTTGCCGCCCGTGAGGTTCTTGACGGCGCCGACCACGTTGTCCTTCACCTTGCCCGCGCCGACCTCGAAGGCGGCCCGCATCGGGCCCTTGCCCTCGGCGAGCTTGCGTCCGCCGTCGAGGGCGAGCTTGGCGAATCCCGGGCTGTTGCCCTCGGCGATGTCGTTGAGCTTGCCGGTGGTCTGGCCGAGTTTGGTGCCGACGCCGGTCAGCAGCCGGGTGGCCTGGGCGGCGAGGTAGTCCTGCACCTCGGCCTTGAGCCGGTCGGCCGCCTCGCTCTGCGCCACGTCGGCCAGCGGGTTCTTCTTGGCGGCCTTGCCCGCCGAGGAGGCCGCGGACCCCAGGGTGTCGCTCATCGCTCACCACCGCCCTTCGACTGCCGGGCACCCGCGCCGCGGGCGGCGCTTCTGGCCCCGGCCGTCTTCTTTCCGGCCGCCTTCTTGGCGGGCTGGGCGCGCTTCGCCGCCGCCTTCTTCGCGGGAGCCTTGGCGGCGGCCTTCTTCACGGGCGCCTTTCCGGCCGTCTTGCGCGCCTCGGATGACGCCTTCTTCGCGGGCCGCTCGCGCCGGGGCGCGCGCCGCTCGGCCGGCTCCTCGGCGTCCTCGTGCTCTTCGGCGTCCTCGCGCGCGTCGGGCTCCTCGCGCTCCTCGGCCTCCTCCGGTTCCTCGGCCTCCTCGTACTCCGAGTCCTCCGAGTCCTCGGAGTCGCGGGAGTCGTCGGATCCGACGCCGGGGGCCCGGGACGCCACGCCGGAGAGCTGGTCGCGCACCTCGGCGGTGCGGCCGTGCAGCCGGTCGGCGAGCGCGTCGATCTGCCGCTCGACCATGGCGCCCGAGGCCGCCTTGCCGACGCCGCGCAGGTCGGTGCGCAGCTGGTCACCGATCTCCTTGAACTGCGGGTTGTTCTGCAGCTGTCCGGAGACCAGTTCGGCGATCCCCTTAGGGGTCAGGTTCATCTTCTTGCCGGCCACCATGGTGCCCACGGCGACCGCCAGTTTCAGTTTCTTCGTGCGTCCCAGCAGGTATCCGGCCCCTATCGCGAGGCCCAGTCCCACTCGATTCATGGTGCCGTCCCGTTGCCCAATCCCGCGCTCGTGCGCGTAGCGGTCTCCAGCCGGTCCAGAAGCTCGTCCTCCTGTCGGTCGAACTCCTCCTCGGTGATCTCGCCGGCCTCCAACTGCTCTTCCAGTCGGGCAAGTTCGGCCCGTACCGTGGCGGGGTCGTAGTAGATCCGCTCGGCCTCGTCGAGCACCTGTCTGATGGCCCAGGCGCTGCCGCGCACCGGGGCGAACGGCAGCAGCAGGACCTCCGAGATCAGTCCCATGCCGTCACCCCGCTCCGGTGTCCGCACCGCCCGCCGCCGTGCCCGCGGGCTCGGCCGGGCCGGGCTCGACGAAGCTGTACGGCGGCAGCGGGCCGTTCACGCGGACCTCCAGGTGCGGCATCCGGCCGCGGGCCCGCTCGACGGCGGCCAGGAACTCGTCGGCCGCCTCCCGCTTCACCAGGAACGAGACGTTCGCCAGCCAGCCGGTGGACTCGGGGCCCACGCTCACGGCGTCGGCGGCGGGCTCCAGGGCGCGCTCCAGCGCGGTGGCGTCCTCGGCCTCCTTGTCCTTGACCGCGGCCGCGACCATCTCGCCGAGCTGGATCTTCGCCTCGTAGGTCCCGCCGCCCGCCTGCCTGTTGGACTCGGCGAGGGCGCGGATCTCGGGGTTGTCGGCCATCACGTGGTGCAGTACGGCCTCTTCGACGTGGTTGGCCTTGATGTTGTACTCGACCCGGCCGTCCAGCGCTCCCAGGCGTTCCGCGTAGTGTTCGGCGCGCTCGGCGAGGACCCCGGTGACCGCGGCGTCGTCGGGGGCGACGCTGCCGAACCGCATGGGCAGCACGCACCCCTCCGCGCCGATCTCGCTCAGCACGTTCTGGTGGGCGAGCAGTTCCCTGCGCTTGGGGCGCAGCCCCTCGGGCGCGTCACTGACGACGGCCGCCAGCTCGCCCTCCTTGAGGATCCGCACCTCGCGCGGCGGGTCGCCGACTCCGCCCGTGCCCTCCGGGAGCGAGGGATGCGTGGCGGCGGTGATGCCGTAGACGTACGTACTCACTCCTGCTCCTCCTTCCGGCGCGAGGGCGCGGCCTTGCGGGCGCGCGGACGCGACGACGTCTCACGCTCGGATCCGCTCTCGTCGCGGGCCTGCTTGAACGCGTCGGAGATGGTCTCGGCGGCGCCGGACAGCGCCCCCTTGGACTTGCCGCGGGCGCCGGACTCGGTCATCTCGCCGACCAGGTCGGGCAGCCCCGGGTCCTTGCGCGGCCCGGCCTCCAGGTCGAGGCGGTTGCATGCCTCGGCGAAGCGCAGATAGGTGTCCACGCTGGCGACGACGACACGGACGTCGATCTTCAGAATCTCGATGCCGACCAGGGAGACGCGCACGAATGCGTCGATGACGAGCCCCCTGTCCAGAACAAGCTCGAGCACGTCGTAGAGGCCGCTGCTGCCGCCTCCGCCGCCGGTCTGTTGTGCCGGTACGACAGTCATACCTGCTGTTCCTCCATCGTGTCGGTGATGTGGGTGGTGTTCGCGGGTGCGGGAGTGCGCCCGGCGCCGCTCTAGCGGCTGCCGCGGGAGTCGGCCCGACCGCGCTCGTAGCGCCGTACGCGCCGGTAGCCCGTGAGCTGTCCCTCGGCGTCCAGTTCCACCTGGTAGCTCGCCATCAGGCTCATGGTGTCGGGCACCCGCTCCAGTTCCATGACCTCGACCTCCAGTGCCCATCCCTCGTCCGTCTGCTCGAAGGACGAGACGGACTCGGCGGTCATACCGGTCAGCTCCGCGAGCTGGGCGCGCGCCTCGCGCAGCACCTCCATCGGCTTGGGACGGTGCGACTCCTGTGACGAATGCGACTTCTGTGATGTATGTGTCTTTTGTGAACTCTGTTGTGAGTCTTGCGAGTCGGATGTGTTTTTCGTGTTCGACATGGCCACCTCCCCCTCCGTGTGGCCGCATGTGTGTTCGCCAAACCTCGTCGAGTTGCGGAGTCCGCTCAGCCGTGCAAGGCGTTCAGGCGCCGCCGGGCGGGGCCCAGGGCCCTGGGGCGGTCCGTGAGCCCGGCCCAGGGCCGGGTGCGGGCCTGCTCGACGGCGTCCGCGATGGTCCAGCGGCGGGCGTGCAGGGCGGGGTCGTCCACTTGGTCCCAGGAGATGGGCGTGGCCACGGGGGCGCCGGGGCGGGCGCGCACGGTGAAGGGGGCGACCGCGGTCTGGGCGTAGGCGTTGCGCTGGATGTCCAGGTAGAGCCGGTCGCCGCGGTCCTTCTTGCGGGCTGCGGTGGTGAGCCGGTCGGGGTGGGCCGCGGCCAGGACGTCGGCGACGGCCCGCGCGAACTCCCGTACGTCGTCGAAGTCCTGGCGGCCGTCCAGGGGGACGACGACGTGCAGCCCGCGGGATCCGGTGGTCATCGGTGCCGAGGGCAGCTTCAGCTCGTCGAGCAGCCCGCCCAGCAGCCGGGCCGCCGTCCGCACCGCCTCGAAGTCGTCGCCGGCCGGGTCGAGGTCGAAGACCATGCGGTCCGGCCGGTCGACCCGTCCGGCCCGGGACAGCCAGCGGTGCAGGGTGAGCGCGGCCTGGTCGGCGAGGTAGACGAGGGTGGCGGAGTCGTCGCAGACGGTGTGGCGGACGGTACCGCCCTCCTTGCCGACCTCGACGCGGTCGATCCACTCCGGGTAGTGCTCCGGGGTGTTCTTCTGCATGAAGCGCGGTCCGTCGACCCCGTCCGGGTGCCGTTCCAGCATCAGCGGGCGGCCCCGCAGGTGCGGCAGCATGAACGGGGCGACGGCACGGTGGTAGTCGACGAGATCGCCCTTGGTGTACTCCTCGGCGCCCCCGTCACCGGCCGGGAACAGCACCTTGCCCGGCCGGTGCACCTCCACCGTGTGCCGTCCGGCCCGCACGGTCCGGGTGCCGTCACCGCTCCCGCTCACGGAACGATCGCCTGCTCCACCAGCATCCGTGCGGTCGCCTCGATGGACGCGGCGTCGATCCCCGCCGCGTGCAGTTCCTCCGCCGGGCTCGCGGAGCCCGGCATCGTCGTGACCGCGAGGCGCACCAGCCGGGGCACGGGCCGTCCGTCCGTGAACGCGTCCAGCACGGCGTCGCCGATGCCGCCCTCCGGGCGGTGGTCCTCCACGGTCACCAGGCAGCCGGTCTCCTCGGCGGCCGCGCGCAGGGTGGCCCGGTCGACGGGCTTGACCGAGTACAGGTCGATCACCCGGACCGGGATGCCGTCCGCGGCGAGGGCGTCTGCCGCGGCGAGCGCCTCGTGCAGGGTGACGCCGGCCGCGACGACGGTGAGCCGGTCGGCGTCGGAGGAGCGCAGCACCTTGCTGCCGCCGACGGGGAACTCCTCGTCGGGTCCGTAGATCACCTTGCTCTCGCCGCGCGAGGTGCGCAGGTAGCGGATGCCCTCCAGGCCGGCCATCTCGGCGACCAGGCGCGCGGCCTGGTTGGCGTCGCACGGGTACAGCACGGTCGAGCCGTGGACGGCCCGCATCATCGCGAGGTCCTCCAGGCCCATCTGGCTGGGCCCGTCCTGGCCGATGGCGACGCCCGCGTGGGAGCCGACGAGGTTGATGCCGGAGCCGCTGACCGCGGCCATCCGCACGAAGTCGTAGGCGCGGGTCAGGAAGGCCGCGAAGGTGGTGGCGAACGGCACCCAGCCGCGCGCCGCCATCCCCACCGCGGCGGCGACCATCTGCTGCTCGGCGATGTAGCACTCGAAGTAGCGCTCGGGGTGCTCCTTGGCGAAGAACTCGGCCCGGGTGGAGTCGCCGACCTCGCCGTCGAGGGCGACGACGTCTCCGCGCGCGGTGCCGACCGCGGCGAGCGCCTCGCCGAAGGCGTTGCGGGTGGCGATCTCGTCGCCCTGGTCGTAGCGGGGCAGCTCGGTCTGTCCGGTGCCGGTCGAGTGCAGGGCCCGGGCGTCCTCGGGCGCGTGCACCCGCACGTGGATGTCGCGGGGGCCGCCGAGTTCGGCGACGGCCTCCTCGGCCTCGGGCAGCGGCTTGCCGTGCTGTCCCTCGCGGTCCTCCACCGCCCGCACGCCCTTGCCCTTGAGGGTGCGGGCGATGATCGCGGTGGGCTGGCCCTTGGTGGACAGCGCCTCGCCGTAGGCGCGGTCGATGGCGTCGACGTCGTGGCCGTCGATCTCGACGGTGTGCCACTCGAAGGCCCGGAAACGGCGCGCGTACGCGTCGAGGTCGTGGCCGTGCCGGGTGGGACCGCGCTGGCCGAGCCGGTTGACGTCGACGATCACGGTGAGGTTGTCGAGGTGTTCGTGTCCGGCGTGCTCGGCGGCCTCCCAGATCGACCCCTCGGCCAGCTCGCTGTCGCCGCACAGCACCCACACGCGGTAGTCGGTGTGGTCGAGCCGCTTGCCGGACAGCGCGATGCCGACGCCCACGGGCAGCCCCTGGCCGAGCGAGCCGGTGGCCGTCTCGACCCACGGCAGCCGCTGCGGAGTGGGGTGCCCCTCCAGACGGCTGCCCAGCTTGCGGAAGGTGAGCAGTTCCTCGTCGTCGATGGCGCCGGCCGCCTTGAAGGCGGAGTAGAGCAGGGGCGAGGCGTGCCCCTTGGAGAGCACGAAGCGGTCGTTGCCGGGGTGGGCGGGGCGTTCGAAGTCGTAGCGGAGGTGGTTGGCCAGGAGTACGGCCATCAGGTCCGCGGCGGACATCGACGACGTCGGGTGCCCGGAGCCCGCGGCGGCGGACGCCCGTACGCTGTCGACGCGCAACTGCTGTCCGAGGTCGACGAGTTCACCGGTGTTCATGAGTCTCCTTCCGCGGCACGGCCGTCGGTGCGCTTGACGGGGCCGGGGGCGATGTCGGGTCCGGGGGGCGGCTGGTTCGCCGGGGGTTCGGGACCGGGGTCGGTGGGCGGGCCCGCGGACCGGCTCGGTCCGGACGGGGCGGTGGGGCGTTTCGCGGCGGAGCCTGCCCCGGTGCCGCGGGGTGCCTTGCCCGAGCCCTTGCCCGAGCCTCCCCGGGCGCGCCGCGGTCCGGCGGCCTCGCCCGCACGGCGCGGCTTGCCGGACGCACGGGGTGACCCGGACTGACTCCGCTTCGCCGGTTCGCCGTGCGGCTGGCCCTTCGCGGGCTCGCCGCCCGGCTGATTCTTCGCGGGCTCGCCGCCGGGCTGATCCTTCGCTGGTTCACCGCCCGGCTGCTCCTTGGCGGGCTCGCCGCCGGGCTGGCTCCTCGCCTCGTCGCCGTGGGGGCGGTTCCCCGTGGGACCGGTGTCCTTCCCGGTCCGCTCCGGACGCCCCGGTACCCGCGCTACCTCGGGCGACGACGACTCCAGCGGCACGGACCAGGACCGTACGAGACCCAGCTGTACGGCCTGGCGGGGCAGCACCGCGTCGAGCAGCCAGTCGGCGGCGACCCGCACGCGGTTGCCCGGCATCGCCGCGAGGTGGTAGCCGCGGGTGACCGCACCCGCCGCCGGGCCGGACATTGGCAGGCCGAGCGGATTGGCGGCGGCCTTGACGCCGCCGAGGTCCACGACGAACCCCAGGTCACGGTGGCGGTAGGCCCGCCGCTTGCCGATGCCGAGCGAGGCGGCGACGTTCTGGGCGCAGACCTTGCCGTGCCGCCAGGCGTGCTGTGCGGTCATCGGCGTGTACTGGCCCGGCTGGTTCAGGTCGGGCACCGCGGCCACGTCACCGCAGGCGAACAGCTCGGGCCGCCCCGGCACCTGGAGGTGGGGGTCGACGAGCAGCCGGCCGCGTTCCATGGGCAGCCCCAGGGACTCCACCAGCGGGTCGGGCCGCACGCCCACGCACCACACCAGCGTGCGGGTGTCGACGCTCGTGCCGTCGGTCAGCAGGACCCCGTCGTGCGTGGCCTCCTTGACGGAGGTACCCATCCGCACGTCGACGCCCCGCTGCCGCAGTACCCGCTCGGCGGTGCGGGAGAGCCGTTCGTCCATCTCGGGCATGACCCGGGGCGCCACGTCGAGCAGCATCCAGCGGGGCCGCATGCCGGTGCGCATCGGGTGCCTGCGGACCTGCGCGTCGGTGTACATCGCGCCGTGCGCGGCGACCTCGGTGCCGGTGTATCCCGCGCCGACCACGACGAACGTGCACCGCGCGGCGCACTCCGCCCGGTCGTCGGCCGCCGCGGCGAGCTCCACCTGCCGGGTCACGTGGTCACGCAGGTAGAGCGCCTCCGGCAGCCCGCGGAAGCCGTGGGCGTGTTCGGCGACGCCGGGGACGGGCAGCAGCTTGTTGACGCTGCCCTCGGCGAGCACCAGCCGGTCGAAGGGAAGGGTGCCCTCCTCGCCCTCCGGGCCGGTGTAGTGCACGGTGTGCCCGTCGAGGTCGATGCCGTCGGCCTCGCCGAGCACCAGCCGTACGTGCGGCAGCGTGCCCGACAGGGACACGCTGACCCGGCGCGGTTCCAGGATTCCGGCGGCGACCTGGGGCAGCAGGGGCAGGTAGAGGAAGTAGTCGGTCGGGTTGAGCACGGTGATGTCGGCCTGGTGCCGGGTGAGCCGGGACAGGGTGCGGGCCGTCCGGTACCCGGCGAAGCCGGCACCGACGATCACGATGCGGGGTCGGCTCACGGTTCGCCTCCGGGCTGTCGCGTACCTCGTGAGCCTTCCGCGTCCCCTGGGCCGGGGCACCCAAACGTCCGCGCGCGGGCCGCGGCACGACGGCGCGGAAGCCGCCGCCCGCCGGTTTCCGGCCCCGCGCCCGGGTACCCGGCCCCGGAACCACCCGCTCCCTGTCCGGAGGCAACCCCCCATGCCCGAATACGGTTATTTCCTCTCGTGCGAGCAGTACGGTCCCGCGGAGCTGATCGAGCAGGCACGCATGGCCGAACAGGCCGGCTTCCAGGCGCTGTGGATCTCGGACCACTACCACCCCTGGAACGGCGAACAGGGCCAGAGCCCGTTCGTGTGGTCGGTGATCGGCGCGCTGTCCGACGCGGTGTCCCTGCCCGTGGAGACGGCGGTGACCTGTCCGACGGTGCGCATCCACCCGGCGGTGGTGGCGCAGGCCGCGGCGACCAGCGCGGTGATGACAGACGGCCGCTTCCGGCTCGGCGTCGGCACCGGCGAGGCGCTGAACGAGCACATCTTCGGCGACGCCTGGCCGGCCGCGCACGTACGCCTGGAGATGCTGGAGGAGGCCATCCTGATCATCCGGCGGCTGCTCACCGGTGAGGAGGTCAATCACCACGGCACCCACTACACGGTGGAGAACGCCCGCCTGTACACGGTGCCCGACGAGCCGGTCCCGATCGACATCTCGGGCTTCGGCCCGGCGGCGACGAAGCTGGCGGCCCGGGTCGGCGACGGCTACATCACGATGATGCCGGACGCCTCGATGGTGGAGCAGTACCGCAAGGGCGGGGGCGGCGGGAAGCTGGTCAGCGGGGGCACCAAGGTCTGCTACGACACCGACAAGGACGCGGCGGTGCGCACCGTGCACCGGCTGTGGGCCAACGAACAACTGCCCGGCGAGTTGAGCCAGGTGCTGCCCTCGCCGAAGCACTTCGAACAGGCGCAGACCCTGGTCACCGAGGACATGGTCCGCGACAACCGGGTGTGCGGCGACGACGTGGACGAGCACGTGGCGGAGCTGAAGCAGTTCGCCGACGCCGGTTTCGACCGGGTCTACGTCAACCAGATCGGCCCGGACCTGCGCGGCTTCTTCGACCTCTACCGCACCAAGGTGCTGCCGCAGCTCCAGCAGAGCGCCTGACCCGCGGCGCACAGGGGTACGCCCGCACGGATGCCGTCCGTGCGGGCGTACCCCTGTGCGCGGCCGGTCAGCCGCGCCCGCGCTTGTTCTCGGGGTCGACGTCGTCCCGGCGCCGTGCGGCGGGTCCGGTGCCGCCCGGTGCGGGAGTGCCCGCGCCCGGGGCGCCGGTCGCGCCGCCCGCACCGCCGGGCGCCACGGGTGGCATCGGCGGGTAGGGCACGCCGAGTCCGCCCGGCGGCGCGGCGGGCGCGCCGCCTCCGGGAACGTGGTCGTGCCCGGTGCCGGCTGCCCCGCCCGGCCGCGACGGGTGCGGCCGGGCCGCGCCCCGCAGCAGATACGCCGCGACGCCCAGGAGGGCGGCCGTGATCAGCGCGGCGGCCCAGCCCGGGAGGACGAGGGCCAGCGCCAGCCCCACGGCGAGTGCGACGGCGGCGCCCGCGTACAGGGCGGCGGTGCCGGACGCGGCGTACAGCGTGGCCTTGCGGCGCTGCCTGCGGGTCTGTTCACGCAGTTCGTCGCGCACGGTCTCGCGTGCCACCTGCGCCAGTTCGTCGACCAGTTGCCTGTCCAGGTGTTCCAAGTGATCCATGCGGTCCATGTGTTGCGGGTACCCCCGGGCCCGGCTTCCATGGCCGGACAGCCGGACGGGGAGTGGGCGTCCGGCGGTTCCAACTAGGCTCGTCCTCATGGACATTCTGGGAGCCACACTGCGCGTCTACGTCGACGACCTGGACAAGGCGATCCCCTTCTACGAGGGCCTGGCCGGCGGCGAGGCCCTTCGCTTCGAACGCGGCGGCGTCCAGGTCGCCGCCGTCGGCTGCTTCCTGCTGATGAGCGGGCCCGAGTCCCAGCTCGAGGTGTTGCGCAAGGTGGCCGCGACCATCGCCGTGTCGGACGTCGAGGAGACCGGTCGCGTACTCGGTTCCCTGGGCGCCGACATCATCGCCGGACCGGTCGCGACGCCCGCGGGCCGCAACCTGATCGCCCGGCATCCGGACGGGGCGATCTACGAGTACGTGGACCGGCAGCAGTAGGGCCCCGGCCCGTCACCCGGGGCCGGGCGGGGCTCACTCCCCGTCCGGCCACATCCGGAAGTCGTAGCGGGCCGGGAGCGGTGCGTCGTCCAGCCTCGCCCACAGCAGGCCGATGCTGTCGGCGCCCTCCCTCAGGTCGGCGACCTCGAAGCCCTCGTCGAACACGGCCCGCGCCTCCTCGTGCCGGCCCTCCGCGGCCAGCAACTCGCCCTCGGTCAACCGGAACCGGCCGCGGGCCCGCGTCCCGGGGTCCAGCCGCTCCCACACGGTCCGGGCGTCCTCGGTGCGCCCGACCGCGAGCAGCGCCCCGATCGCCTCCCGCCCCAGCGCCGCGGTGACGGCCGCCCACCCCGCGTCCCCTTCCGCCGCCGCGTCGGCCCGGCGTGCGCACAGGTCGTCGAAGGCCACGGCGTACCGGTCGGCGGCGCGCTCGCGGTGGCCGTCCTGCTGGTCGGCGACGGCGAGGCAGCGCAGCAACGGCCATCGGTCCGCGGCGGATTGGAGGCCGCGCTCCCAGCTGCGCACCGCCTGCGCCCGGTCGTCGCCGTGCCACTGGGCGACCCCGAGGTGGTACTCGGCGAGGGGGGTGGCGGCCGTGGTCTCCAGCATGTCCCGCCAGGGCCGGGCGACCAGCGTCCCGCCGGGCGGCTCGTGGTGTTCCGGTTCGGGCAGGGACCCGGTGCGCAGCAGGTGCAGCCAGGGCCGCTGTTGCTCGCCGAGGGTGTCCTCGTCGAAGGGCGTGCCGGGCAGCTTCCAGCCGGCCCGCAGCACTTCCAGCGCGCCCCAGCCGGACCCGGTGGCCAGGCGCTCGCCGGGCTCGGTGTCGGCGTAGGGCCGCCAGGCGTCGTACGCGGCGTCGACGTCGGCCCTCGGCAGCGCGGCCTCCAGCCGGTCCTCGGCCCGGCTCAGCACGGTGTGCCAGTCGCCCTCCGGCGTGGCGTCGAGCGGCCCGTACGCCTCCAGCCAGGACAGCTCGCTCTCCGCCTCCAGCTTGACGTGTTCCAGCTGGGTGCGGACGAGTCCGGCCTGGATCTCGCAGTAGCCGCCGGTGCCGGGCTCGGTGAGCCACTCCTGCCAGCGGCGTCCGCCGGGTCCGGTGCCCCACACGAACAGCTTGCGGCCGCGCAGCAGGTCGGTCGAGGTCTGCACCAGACCGTGGCCGTCCTCGTCGAGCGCGGCGATCCAGCGGCGCCGGTCGTCCGGCACCTCGTAGAAGTAGTCGGCGGCGTAAATGCTGTTCAGCGGATACGTGCGGTCGACGCCGTCGTACTCCGGGACGGGCACCCTGCGCAGGCGTCGTTCATAGCCGAAGTGCCAGGCCTCGTCGGCGGGGGCGAGGACGCGGCGGTCCTCGGGGACGGCGATGTTGGACCACCAGTAGGTGGGCACCGGGCGCTCGTGCGGGTTGCGGACGCGGGCGCCGACGTAGAGGAAGTCCGAGCCTTCCGGCAGCCACAGGTCGACCTGGAAGGGCAGGTCGCGCAGTCGCTCCCACTCCCACAGGCGCAGCATCTCGCCGCCGTCGGGGGCGGGGACCCGGGCGGCGTGCACGGGCGAGCAGGACAGGGTGGTGTGGCCGGTGGCGCCGATGTTCCATTCGATTCCGCCGGAGAACCAGGCGCCGTTGAGGGCGAAGTTGGCCGGCTGGAGCACGGGGTTGACGTAGAGGAGTTCGCGGTCGGTGGGCTTGTGGCGGAGGGAGGCGACGCGTCCGCCCAGGCCGGGCAGGACGGTGGCCCGCAGCCGGTCGTTCTCGATGACGAGCGCGTCAAGCCCGCGCGGTGCGCGCTCCCGGTCGTAGCCGTCCCGGACCTGGACGGGCAGCAGGCTGCGCAGTGGCTCGTAGTCGACCTGGCGGGCCATGTCGCGCGGCAGGCCCGCCCGGTCCCGGTCGTCGATACGGTGGGCCTCGTCCAGGGGGCGCAGCGGCGGCAGGGGGTTGTCCGGCCCCAGCGGCGCGGCGGGCAGGGTCAGTACCTCGCGTCGGATCGTCGTCACGGTTCCCCATGGAAGCCGCTCCCCGGCGCGGTGAACAGGGGCTCGGTCGGCCGGACCGGGGCGACGTGACTCACGTTTGAACCGTTGGGGCGCGGGGCTACCGGACGGTCTCGGCGGTGATCGCCCAGCGCTGGTGGTCGCGCCAGGCGCCGTCGATGTAGAGCATCCTCGGCGAGAAGCCCTCCAGGTGGAATCCGCAGGCGCGGGCCAGGGCGATCGAGGCGGCGTTGCCCGGCTGGACGTTGATCTCCAGCCGGTGCAGGCGCATCGGCCCGAAGGCGTGGCGCACCACGAGGCCGAGCCCTTCGCGCATCAGCCCGCGGCCCGCCGCGTGCGAGAAGACGCCGTAGCCGAGCGCGCCGCTGCGAAAGCCGCCCTCGACGATGTTGTTGATGTTCACGAACCCGGCGATGGAGCCGCCGGGCTCGCTTCCGGAGGCCGCGTCCGTGTCCTTCTCGCACACCAGGAACCCGGCCTTGGTGCGGTCCTCGATCAGCCGGCCCGCGTAGGCCTCGTACGCCTGGACGCTGTCCGGCGGAAAGAGCCACGGGTGGTGCAGGTCCTTGCTCTGACGGGCCCGTTCGGTGAACTCGGCGCCGTCCGCGTAGGTGAAGTGCCGGATGCCCACGCGCGGGCCCTCGGCGAGGTGGCGGGACGGGGTGTGCGGCATGGGATCAGCCTACGACGGTCAGCGCAGCGCGGGCGCCTCCAGCGTCAAGGTGCCCGCGTCCGCGTCGAGTTCCGCCGGCACGCCGAACGGGACGGTCAGCGCGCCCTCGCAGTGCCCGAACCCGAAGTCCTCGGCGACCGGCACGCCGAGCCCGCCGAGCCGGTCGGCCAGCAGGGGGCGCAGCCGCTCGTAGGGCTCGCACTGGGCCCAGGAGCCGAGCAGCACGCCGCCGACCCCGCCGAGCCAGCCGGCGCGGAGCAACTGCGTGAGGTAGCGGTCGATGCGGTACGTCTCCTCCCCCACGTCCTCCAGGCACAGCAGCCCGCCGCGCGCGGAGGGCCGGGCGTGCGGGGTGCCCAGGTCGGCGGCGAGCAGGGCGAGGCAGCCGCCGAGGGTGACGCCCCGGGCCCGGCCGGGCACCAGCGGGGTGCCGCCCGAGCTGATCACCCGGACCATCTCGGGGTAGAACAGCGTGGCCCGCAGGTGCTCCTGTGCCCGGGTGTTCTTGAGGAAGTCGATCCCGGCCGCCATCGGCCCGTGCAGGGTGACCAGGCCGAGGCGGGTGGCGAACGCCTCGTGCAGTGCGGTGATGTCGCTGAAGCCGGCGAACACCTTGGGACCGGCCGCGCGCATCGCCTCCCAGTCGAGCAGGTCGGCCATGCGCTGGACGCCGTACCCGCCGCGGGCGCACAGCACCGCGTCCACGGCCGGGTCGCACCAGGCGGCCTGGAGGTCGGCGGCCCGGTCGGCGTCGGTGCCGGCGAGGTAGTCGAAGGTGCCGTGCCGGTCCAGGACGTGCGGCGCCACGACCGGGTCGAGGTCCCAGCCGCGCAGCACGTCAAGGCCCGCCTGGAGCCGCTCCTCGGGGACGGGCCCGCTGGGCGCGACGACGGCCACCCGGGCGCCGGGGGCGAGCCGGGCCGGCCGGACCAGCTCTCCGACCCGGCTCACCGGGTCAGCTCCAGGGCCGGGACGCCGGGCGGGGTCAGCCCGAAGACCTGGGCGTAGAGGGAGAGCTCGGCCTCCAGGGCGCGCACCATGGTCTCCGCGCGGCGGAAGCCGTGTCCCTCGCCCTCGAAGGTGAGATAGGCGTGCGGCACGCCGCGGCCCGCCATGCGGTCGAGGAACCGCTCGCACTGCACGGGCGGGCAGATCACGTCGTCCAGTCCCTGGAGGAGCAGGAACGGGGCGGTGACGCTCTCGGCGTGCTCGGCGGGCGACCGCTCGGCGTAGCGGTCCGGGACCTCGGCGTACGGGCCGATCAGGCTCTCCAGGTACTGCGACTCGAAGTCGTGGGTCTCCCCGGTCCCCCAGCCGGTCAGGTCGAGGATCGGGTAGATGATCGTGCCGCAGGCGTAGACGTCGGTGGTGGCCAGCGACGCGGCGGACGTCCAGCCGCCCGCGCTGCCGCCGCGCACGGCGAGCCGCTCCCGGTCGGCGGTGCCTTCCTCGGCGAGCGCGAGGGCGACGGCCGCGCAGTCCTCGACGTCGACGACGCCCCACTGTTCGCGCAACCGGTTGCGGTACTCCCGCCCGTGCCCGCTGGACCCCCCGTAGTTGACCTCGGCGACGCCGATGCCTCGGGAGGTGAAGTAGGCGATCTCCAGGTCGAGGACGAGCGGGGACCGGCTGGTGGGGCCGCCGTGCGCCCAGATGACGTACGGCGGCAGCTCGCCGTCCGGGGCGCGGCAGCCGGGGTGGTGCGGCGGGTGGACGTGGGCGTGGATCTCGCGTCCGCCCGGGCCCGTGAAGGTACGGATCCGCGGCCGCGGGTAGTACGCCGGGTCGATGGCGTCCTGGTGCGGGGCGCCGATCACCCGGGCGCGGCCGGTGCGGGCGTCCAGCTCGACGACCTCGTAGCCGCTGCGGGGGCCGGCGCCGACGCCGACGACCCTCTCCCCGTGCGCGGCGAGGGCGGGCGCGAACTCGGTCCAGGGTCCCGCCGCGTCGACGACCTCGCCGGTCTCGGGGTCGAGTATGCCGAGGACGGCGGCGCCCCGGCCGTGCAGGACCGCGATCAGGCCGCTGTCCAGGGGCGCGAACCAGCGCTGTCCGAGCTTCCACAGCGGCCCGCCGAACTCCTCCTCGCGGGCGCACAGCGGCCGCCCGTCGCGGTAGAGGTTCCACCAGCCGGTGCGGTCGGAGGCGTACAGCAGGGTGCCGTCCGGGGCCCAGTCCGCCTGGGCGATCGACTCCTCGGGCCCACCGGCGACGGTCCGGGCGTCGTGGAAGACGCCCTCGGCGCCGACATCGGCGACGATCAGCTCGGTGCCGTCCCAGGGCATGCGCGGGTGGTCCCAGGCGAGCCAGGCCGCGCGGCGCCCGTCGGGCGAGAGGCGGGGCCCGGTGACGAAGCGGTGCCGCTCGGGGGTGAGTTCGCGGACCGCGGCCCGGTCGTCGGTGGCGGAGCCGTCCAGCGGCACCGCCACCGGGACGCGGCGCACGTCGGTGGGCCCCTCGCCGGTGAACTCCTCCAGGACGCACCACACCTCGCCGCGCTCGGGACGCGGGTCGGGCTCGATCCAGCGCAGTCCGCCGCCCACCGGGGAGAGCGGTGTCAGCGGGCGCGGCTCGCCTCCGCCGGGGGTGAAGACGTACAGCCGCTGGTCGGCGAAGTTCACGAAGGCCACCAGCGGGCCGGCGTCGGTCGTGGCCGCGCCCCACGGACGGCCGCCGTACTCGATGACGCGGCTGCGTACGTTCCACGGTGCGGGCAGCACCGGCTCCTCGGTGCCGTCGGCGTGCCGCCGCACCAGGGTGCGCCGCCCGCCCTCGGTGGGCCGCGGCGCGGTCCACCACACCTCGTCACCGACGAAACCGACGTCGTCGGGCCGTCCGTCGTGCGCGGCGGCGAGGGCCGCCTCGACGGGCGAGGGCCACGATCCGTACGGCAGAGTCCGCACTGACTCCCCCACTTCTCCTCCAGCTGCTTGCTCGTCCGGGCGGTGCCCGGGTCTTTACGCGGTGCGCAGGAAACGGTCCAGGACCCGGACTCCGAAGTGCAGGGCCTCGACCGGGACCCGTTCGTCCACACCGTGGAAGAGGGCCTGGTAGTCGAAGCCCTCGGGCAGCTTCAGCGGCGCGAAGCCGTACCCGGTGATGCCGAGCCGCGAGAACTGCTTGGCGTCGGTGCCCCCGGACATGCAGTACGGCACCACGTGCCCCTCGGGCGCGAACTCCTCCACCGCCGCCCGCATCCGGTCGTACGTCGGCGAGTCCACCGGCGCCTGGAGGGCGGTCTCGCGGTGCACGAACTCCCAGTCCACGTCCGGCCCGGTGAGCCGGTCGAGGGTGCTGCGGAACTCGTCCTCGGCGCCGTACAGGAACCGTCCGTCGACGTGGGCGACGGCCTCTCCCGGGATGACGTTGACCTTGTACCCGGCGTCCAGCATGGTCGGGTTGCTGCTGTTGCGGACGGTGGCCTCGACCAGTTTCCCGGCCTCGCCGAGCTTGTCCAGCAGGGCGTCGACGTCGCTCAGGTCGGCCTCGATGCCGTACACGGCGGCGATCTCGGTCAGGGCCGCGCGCACGGTCGGGGTCAGGCGCAGCGGCCACTGATGGTCGCCGATGCGGGTGACCGCGGCGGCGAGCCGGGTGACCGCGTTCTCCCGGTTCACCTTGGAGCCGTGCCCGGCCCGCCCGCGCGCGGTGAGCCTGAGCCAGCCCGTACCGCGCTCACCGGCGGCGATGGGGTAGAACTGCCGCCCCGCGCCGTCGTGGAAGGTGAACGCCCCGGACTCGCTGACGCCCTCGGTGCAGCCCTCGAACAGGGCGGCGTGCCGGTCGGCGAGGAAGCCGGAGCCGTCCTCGGCGCTGGCCTCCTCGTCCGCGGTGAACGCGATCACCACGTCCCGCCGGGGCCGTACGCCCCGCCGGGCCCAGTCGCGGACGACCGCGAGGATCATCGCGTCCATGTTCTTCATGTCGACGGCGCCGCGGCCCCAGACGACGCCGTCGAGGATCTCCCCGGAGAACGGGTGCACGCTCCAGTCGGCGGCCTCGGCGGGCACGACGTCCAGGTGACCGTGGACCAGCAGCGCGTCGGCCGACGGGTCGGTGCCCTCGATGCGCGCCACGACGTTGGTGCGGCCCGGGGTCCGCTCCAGCAGCGTGGGCTCGATCCCGGCCTCGGCGAGCTGCGCGGCGGCGTACTCGGCGGCGGGCCGCTCCCGGCAGTCGCCGCCGCCCCGGTTGGTGGTGTCGATCCGGATCAGCTCGGAGGTGAACCGGACGACCTCGTCCAGCGCCTGCTCGCCCGTGTCCGGTCCGGTCCCCGTGTGCTCAGCCATACTGCTCCTCCACCGCCGCCGAGACGATCGTCGTGACCGCCTTGAACGTCCGGATCGCCTCGAACATCGTGTCGTGGGTGTACGCCACCTTCCGCTCCCCGACCTGCGCCACACCGGGCACCACGGTCGCGGCCGCCGCCAGGTGCTCGGCGTCGAACTCCAGGGCGAGGGTGAACGGCCCGCCGCTCACCGGCTCGTGCCGCACCGCGAGCGCGGTGGCCTCCTTGGCGGCGGCCCGGATGTCGGCGGCGGTCCTGGCCGGGGTGCGGCACACGGCCGCGTACCGCGACACATGGTCCTTGACCGCGACCTTGCGCGCCTCGGGCGCGTACCCGAGCGCGTCCTCGCAGGCCACGTCGTCCCCGGTGACCAGCACCACCGGCACTCCGTACTCGGCGACCACGTGTGCGTTGAGCAGACCCTCACTGGCCCGTACGTCGTTCAGCCAGACGCCGGTGAGCTGGTTGGCGAGGTAGGTGTGCGCGAGGACGCCCTCCATGCCGGCGCCCGCGTGGTACCCGATGAACGCGATGCCGTCCACGTCCCCGTGCTGGACGCCCTCCACCATGGACAGCGCCTTGTGCCGCCCGGTGAGCATCTCCGTGCGCTCGTCGAGCCGCTCCAGGAGGAGGTTGCGCATGGACCAGTGCGCCTCGTTGACCAGCACCTCGTCGGCTCCGCCGTCGAAGAAGCCCAGCACGGCCGCGTTCACGTCCGAGGTGAACATCGACCGGCACCGCTCCCACTGCGGCGTCCCCGGCAGCACGTCGGCCGGCCAGGTGACACCGGTGGCGCCTTCCATGTCGGCGCTGATGAGGATCTTCATGGCTCGAACCGTACGCGCTGCCCGGCCACCTCTGCCAGGGCTGTGGATAACCATCGGTGGTCTGGACCACTGAAGGGGCCCGTACGGCCCCCCGTACAGCCCCCGTACGGCCCACGATCAGCGCTTTCCCGCGGACGGGACCGTCAACTCCACGGTCCGTCCGGCACCAGGGCGTCGAGGACCGCCGACAGCCGCGGCGGCTCGACCGGGTCCGCCCGGGAGCCCAGGTCCGGCCACGCCGTCCAGGCGTACGTGTCCAGAGCGGCCTGTTCGTCGGGGAGCAGGCCGGTCCGCACCAGCGGCGGTCGCTCGTCGGCGAACTCGGCGACGAAGAACTGCTCCGTCCCGATGTACCGCTTGCCGTTCCACCGCACGTCGCGCTCGACCGGCACCGACCGGTCGAGCACCGCGGCCGGGTCGAGCCGGGTCTCCTCGGCCGGCTCGCGCCGCGCGGCCGCCAAGGGCGTCTCGCCCGGCTCGATGCCGCCACCGGGTGGCTCCCGGAGGTACGTCCCGTCGAACGGGTCCCGCCAGCGCAGGAGCAGCAGGCGGCGGACGGCGTCCAGACAGAGGACCCGGGAGGCGGGCCGGTGCGTCGAATCCACCGCCCCGATGCTAGGCGACGCCGGCCACCACCCACGTCGACGGCAGCTCGATGCGCGTGCCGTCCGACGTGTACTCCGTGGTGAACAGCGGGAGTTCGCCGCTCGCCAGGACGGTCAGTCCGGCCGCACGGAGGTACTCGGGCACCGCTTCGTCGGGGACGGCGCCGGGGGTCAGGCCGTGGCGGAGGACGGGGGCGAGTTTGGCGGGCGGTCCGGCGGGCCCCTGGGCCAGGCCCGCCAGGACGGACTTGGCCGCCTGGGAGGGCTCGACCAGGAAGGCGCGGCCGCGTTCGCCGACGAGCGCGGCGAGGGCGTCGGCCAGGGGCTGCCGGTCGTCGGGCTCGCACTGGTGCAGGACGCCCCGGACGTAGACGTTGGCGTCGCCCAGTTCCGCGTGCAGCGTCTCGGCCTCGGCCTTGTCGGCGGCGTCCAGTTGCCGGTACGCGGCCAGTCCGGCCGGGTCGGCGTGGCGGGCGTGGGCGAGGGCGGCGGCGGAGAGGTCGGCGCCGACCACGTGCGGGAAGCGTTCGGCGAAGTAGCGGGTCTGGGTGCCGTTGCCGCAGCCCAGGTCGATCAGCGGCAGGGTGGCGTCGGTCAGGTGCGGTTCGAAGTGGGCCAGGTGGCGACCGGCGGTCAGCGTCGGCTCCGCGTCCCAGAACACCGCCCCCCGGTCCCCGGAGGCCTCGCTCCAGAAGCCCTCCCAGGCGTCCCGGTACCGACTCGTCACGCTCATGCCCGTCTCCCCAGGTGCGACGACGTACGGCCCGCCGACGACGACGGGTCCGTACGGTGTACCGCGCCCGGCGCACACCCACAAGCGCCCGGCGCATTCCTTCACCAGCCGTTCGCGCCGGGCGGATTCGGCCCCCCGCGGTACCGGGCGTACCGACCTGACCGGCCTGGCTCAGCGGTACCGGGCGGGCAGCGTCAGTTCGAACCACACCGTCTTGCCCGCACCGGTGCGGCTGGCGCCCCAGGCGCGGGCGAGGGTGCTGACCACGCGCAGGCCGCGCCCGGTCTCGTCCTCGGGACCCGCGCTGCCCAGCGCCGGCAGGTCGTGGTCGTCGTCGTCCACCTCGCACAGCAGCGTGTCGGCGCGCACCAGGCGCAGTTCGACGGGGCGGGCGTGGGAGTGCCGTACGGCGTTGGTGACGAGCTCGCTGACCATCAGCTCCGCGGAGCCCGCCAGCTTCGGCAGCCCCCAGTCGTGGAGTTGCTCGCGGACCGCCGCGCGGGCGCGGCCCACCTCGGCCGGGTCGCGGGCGATGCGCCATTCGGCGACGGCGTCGGGCTCGATGCCGGTCAGCCGGGCCATCAACAGGGCGACGTCGTCCTTGCGGCCGCCGCGGGTGCCCAGGGCGCGGATGATGGTGTCGCAGGCGTCGTCCATGGACGCGGCCGGGTGGGCGGCGGACTCGCAGAGGGTGGCGAGGCCGACACCGATGTCCTCGCCGCGCACCTCCACCAGGCCGTCGGTGCACATCACCAGCCGGTCGCCGGGCGCCACCGGCACGCGCACCGACTCGAAGGGCACCCCGCCGACGCCGATCGGCGCCCCCGTCGGCAGGTCGATCAGCTCGCTGGCGCCGTCCTCGGCACGGACCAGGACGGGCGGGATGTGACCGGCGTTGGCGAGGTGCAGTTCACCGGCGACGGGGTCGTACACGGCGTACAGGCAGGTCGCGAGGTGGGTGTCGCCGAGCCGCTGGGCGAGGTCGTCGAGGTTGCGCAGGAGCCGCGCGGGCGGCAGGTCGAGGCCGGCCATGGTCTGGACGGCGGTGCGCAACTGGCCCATCATCGCGGCCGAGCCCAGGCCGTGGCCCATCACGTCGCCGACCACGAGCGCGGTGCGGGCGCCCGGCAGCTTGACCGCGTCGAACCAGTCGCCGCCGACCCGGCCGAGCAGCGTGCCCGGCAGATAGCGGGTGGCGATGTCGCAGCCGGCCATGCGCGCGGGGATGTGCGGGAGCATGCTGTCCTGGAGCGTCTCGGCGACGTTCTCCTGGTGGGTGTACATGCGCGCGTTGTCGAGTACGAGGCCCGCGCGGGCGGCGAGTTCGGCGCCGGTGACGCGGTCCATGTCGTTGAAGACGGGCCGCTCCGGGTGCCGGAGCAGGATCATGAAGCCCAGGACGACGTTGCGTGCCTTCAGCGGTACCAGCAGCATCGAGCGGCCCGTGATGAGCGGCCGGATGTCCCGCTTCTCGAACTGGGAGGCGACGGCGTGGCCCATCTCCTCGGTGACGCGGGGCACCAGCACCGGCTCGCCGCTGGTCATGCACTGGAAGAAGGGGGTGTGCGCCGGGAAGGGCATGGCCTCGCCGACGGGTACGACGTCGTCCCAGCGGCCGGGTTCGTCGGTGTGCTCCAGGGCGACCCGGTGCCACATGGTGGTGGTGCCCGGCACGCCGTCGGGGAAGCCCTCGCCGGCGACGACCTGTTCGCGCAGGTAGGTGCCGGCGACGTCGGTGAAGCGGGGGACGACCGCGCGGCTGACCTCGACGATGGTCTGCGCGAGGTCGAGGGAGGTGCCGATCGCGCCGCTGACCTCGTTGAGGAACTCCAGGCGTTCGCGGACCGCCGCGTACTCCAGGTCCTCGGCCTCGTCGCGCAGTTCCTCGGGCACCGGCTCACCGGCCGCCAGTGCCCGCGCGGCCCGCTCGCGGCGCGCCCGGCGCTCGGCCCGCCGGGGCACGCCCCAGTCCGGGGTGACGGGCACCCGGTCGTTCCGGCTGAACTCCAGGACGGGGTAACCCAGTTCGAGGACCTGGGCGGCAATACGGGCGCTCTCTCCGACGCTCATGCTGGGCAGGATCTCGGGGAGCCGGCGGGCGAGTTCGTCGGCGCCGGGGAAGTCGGTGTGCAGGGCGAATCCGGGCGCGATCCGCTCGACGACACTCGCCCCGGCGCTGTCGTCGGCGTAGTCCCTTCGCAGCCCGTCCGCGTCGGCGGCCAGCACCAGCAGCCGCTCCGGCCCGGGTCCCACCAGGGGATACGCCCACCAGAGCACGTCGACGCGGGCGTCGGCCGGCACGGTCAGCCGGGCGCGGCCGGCAGAGGGGTAGGAGAGCCGCCCGTCGAGGGAGGACTCCAGTCCGGGCCCGAGGCCGTCGTGGTCCGGGTACGAGCCGTGGGCCGGGTCGTCGTCCCCCGCCCCGTCCCCGGGGAGCACGCCCGAGACGGGGAGCAGGTCGAGGGCGGGCCGCCCGATCGCCTCTTCCTTGGGCAGGGCGAACAACCGCCGTGCGCCACGGCTCCAGTGGGAGACCAGCCCGTCGCGGTCCACCACGGCGACGGCCAGCGGGACGCGGCCCGTGACGGGGTCGGCCGGCACGGTGTCGGGTCCGGCACGGTGGCCGGGAGGTGCGTCCCGCTCGGTGCCATGGTCCATGGCGTCAGGCCCTCTCTGCCCACGGCTCCGCAAGATCTGTGTCGCCGTCACCACCGTACGGTGGCGGCCGGTGACCATGTGCGGCAACGGGGGAATTGGTGGCGCGCGAACGCACCGGCGCACGCCCGCGCGCCGGTGAGCCGGTCTCAGTCCTCGTGCCCGAGCTGCAGGTCGCGCTCCGTCCGGCCGCCGCCGGCCACCTGGAGCACGGTCGCGACCGGCGGGTATCCGGCCGCGATGACGGTGTACTCGCCGGACGACAGGTCCACGAACCGGAACGTGCCGTCGGGACCGGTGGTCAGGGTGTCCACCACGTTGCCCGCGGCGTCGAGGAGGGTCACGCGCGCGTCCTCCACGGCCCGTCCGCCACTGGCCCGCACGGTGCCGCGCAGCACGGCGCCGCCGGCCAGCTCGACGTCCTGCCGGGTCTCCCGGGCGGCCTGGACGCTGACCGGCAGCGCGGCCGGGCGGAAGGCGGGAGCACTGGCGGCGAGGGTGTACTCGCCGGCCACCAGCTCCGTGATGACGTAGCCGCCCTCGCGGCCGCTGCGGGTGGTGGCGACGACCTCCCCGTGGACGTTGGTGAGGGTGACGATCGCGTCGCGTACGGGGCTGCCGTCGGCGGTCACGACGCTGCCGGCCAGCCGCCCGGCGCCGCCGAGGACCACGTCGAGTTCCACCGGGCGTTCGCCGACCGTCACCGAGACCGCCTGCGGCTGGTGGCCGCCGGCCGCGGCGATCAGGACGTAGGCCCCGGACCCGGGCGTGGCCAGCGCGTAGCGTCCGTCGTCGCCGCTGGCGCCCCGGCCGATCTGCTGCCCGCCGACGTCGATGAGGGTGAGGGCCGCGCGGGGCACGACGGTGCCGTCGGGGTGCTGCACCGTGCCGCAGACGGGGATGCCGCCGGCGTAGGGCGACCGGGCGGGCGGCACCTGGGCGGCGGGCTGCGCCTGCTGTGCGTACTGCGGCTGCTGTGCGGTCTCCGGGTCGGTGACGGGGGCGTTGTGGGACACCAGTGGTTTCTCCTTGAGGAAGAGGGCGATGAGGAGCCCGAGGACGAGCACCGGCACCAGGTAGAGGAAGATCCGCGGCATGGCGTCGGCGTACGCCCCGATGTAGGCGTCGCGCAGCGCCGGGGGCAGGGAGTGGACGAGCTGTGGGGTGATGGCCTCGGCGTCCGGGAGCCGGACTCCCGCTTCGGCGGGGATCCGGTCGGCGAGGGCGTCGGTGAGCCGGCCCGCGAAGAGGGTGCCGAAGACGGCCGCGCCGACGCTGCCGCCGATCTGCCGGAAGTAGTTGTTGGCGCTGGTGGCGGTGCCCAGGTCGGTGGGGCGCACCGAGTTCTGGACGGCGAGGACCAGGACCGGCATCACCATGCCGATGCCGGCGCCGAGGACGGCCATGTAGATGCTGTAGTGCAGCCGGGACGTGTCGGCGTCGAGGCGGGAGAGCAGCCACATGCCGACGACGGACAGCGCGCTGCCGAGGATCGGGTGGGTCCGGTAGTGACCGGTGCGGCTGATGAGCTGTCCGGAGATGATCGAGGCGCCCACGACGCCGCCCATCATCGGCAGCATCAGCAGGCCGGACTCGGTGGCGCTGGCGCCGTCGACCATCTGGAGGAAGGTCGGCAGGTAGCTGGCGGCGCCGAACAGGGCGACGCCGACGACGAGGCCGACCAGTGCGGTGACGTTGAAGATGGAGTCCCGGAACAGACGGAGCGGGATCAGTGGTTCGGGCGCGAAGTGCTCCGCGACCAGGAAGAGCAGGGTGGCCCCGACCGCTCCGGCGCCGAGGCCGAGGATGACGTTCGAGCCCCACTCGTACTCGGTCCCGCCCCAGCTGGTGAGCAGGACCAGGCAGGTGGAGGCGGCGGCGAGCAGCAGGGCGCCGAGGATGTCCAGGCGGGGCTTGACCCGCGGCCGGGGCAGCTTCAGGACGACGGCGACGACGGCCATGGTGACCAGGCCGAAGGGCACGTTGATGTAGAAGCACCAGCGCCAGGAGAGGTGGTCGGTGAAGTAGCCGCCGAGCAGCGGGCCGGCGACCGAGGCGAGACCGAAGGCGGCTCCGATCAGGCCCATGTACCGGCCGCGTTCGCGGGGCGGCACGATGTCCGCGATGATCGCCTGCACGCCGATCATCAGGCCGCCCGCGCCGACGCCCTGCACCGCGCGGAAGGCGATCAGCTGGTCCATGGTCTGCGCGCGTCCGGCGAGCGCGGAGCCGACGACGAAGACCAGGATGGCGAACTGGAAGACGCCCTTGCGGCCGAAGAGGTCGCCGAGCTTGCCGTAGATCGGCAGGCCGACGGTGGAGGTGAGCAGGTAGGCGGTGATCGCCCAGGACATCTTGTCCAGACCGTGCAGCTCGCCGACGATCTTCGGCAGCGCCGTGGCGACGATCATCTGCTCCAGGGCGGCGAGCAGCAGCGCCAGCATCAGTCCGACGAAGACCAGCCGCACCCGGCGCGGACTCAGCCCGGCGTCCCGCTCCCCGTCCGGCTCGGGAACGGGAGATCCCGGGGGCGCCTGGGCCGCGGCGACCGGTTCGTCCTGCGCGGGACTGCCTACCGGGTCCTGCACCAGAGTGATCCCGCCCACGTACCGCTCCCCTCGTCACACCTGCTCACATTTGCCGCCTGAGGCGACAACTGCGAACAAGTGCGACGAGTTACGGACGCACGACGGGTTCGCGCGGAGATCACTCGAATCGGTGAGGCGGCCAACGGCCGCCCCGCGCCTGCCCTTTGGCTACTTCTCGACCTCGGCGGCGAGCTTGGCGAGCAGGGCGTCGTAGATCCGGCCCAGCCCCTTGGGCGCGAAGGTCTTCTCGAAGAAGCCGCCGACACCGCCGGCCCCCTGCCAGGTGGTGACCACGACGACCCGGGACCTGCCCTCGCCCGCCGGGGTGACGCGCCAGGTGGTGACCATGGAGGAGTTGCGGTCCTTCTCGACCAGCTCGCCGTCGGTCGGCTCGGTGACCTCCAGCAGGCAGTCACGGACGCGCTTGCTGGTGGCCTGGAGCTTCCAGTGCACGAGGGTGCCCTCGCCGTCGCCGCCCTCCCGGACCTCGTACTCGCTGAAGTGCTCGGGCAGCAGCTTCTCGCGGGTACCGCTGTAGTCGGCGAGGGTGTCGAACACCGTCTCCGCGTCCGCTGCGACGATCCGCTCCGTCGTCGCCTCGACCTGCGCCATCGGGTTCCTCCAGGGCCTGGTTCTCGGGTTCGGGGCAAGCCAACCACCCCGCCGCCCGGCCACCAAATCGGGGGGCGCGAAGCGGCCCCGCACGACTCGTCCGCACGATCAAGGGAACAAGTGTTCTATTGTGTCGAACAGTGCTACCGAGGAGGCCGCAATGCGCTGGGAGAACCTCACGGACTCCGACCACGCCCGGGCGGCGGACACCGCGCTGTTCGGCGCGGACGCCGTCGTCACCCGCACGTTCGACACGCCCGAGTTCAGAGGCATCACCTTCCACGAGGTGCGGGCCCGCTCGATCCTGAACCGGGTGCCGGGGGCCTCGCGCATGCCGTTCGAGTGGACGGTGAACCCCTATCGGGGCTGCACGCACGCGTGCGTGTACTGCTTCGCGCGCAAGACGCACAGCTATCTGGACCTCGACACGGGGCTCGGCTTCGACTCCCAGATCGTCGTCAAGGTGAACGCGCCCGAGCTGCTGCGCCGCCAGCTGGCCTCCCGCCGCTGGCAGGGCGACCACGTCGCGATGGGTACCAACGTCGACTGCTACCAGCGCGCGGAGGGCCGCTACCGGCTGATGCCGGGCATCATCGAGGCCCTCACCGAGCGGGCGAACCCCTTCTCCATCCTCACCAAGGGCACGCTGATCCTGCGCGACCTGGACCTGCTGACCCGGGCGGCCAGGGTGACGGACGTGGGCATCTCGGTCTCGGTCGGCTTCACCGACGCGGACCTGTGGCGCACCGTGGAGCCGGGCACCCCGGCACCGGAACGCAGGCTGGAGATTGTCCGGGCCCTCGGCGAGCGCGGCATCGGCTGCGGGGTGCTGATGGCTCCGGTCATCCCGTTCCTCGGTGACGAACCGGCCCAGCTGAGGGCCACCGTGCGGGCCATCGCCGCCGCGGGCGCCACCTCGGTGACGCCCCTGGTGCTGCACCTGCGGCCGGGCGCCCGCGAGTGGTTCATGGCCTGGCTCGGACAGCACCACCCGCACCTGGTCCGCCGCTACGAACGGCTCTACGCGGACGGCGCCTACGCCCCGAAGTGGTACCAGCGCCGCATCACCCGCCAGGTGCACGACCTGGCCCGCGAGTACGGCATCGGTCCCACGCGCGCGGGCATGCCCCGCCGGACCGCGGAGCCGGAGCACTCCCGCCCCGCGGGCGACGCGCCCAGCGAGCCGGTGCAGCTCTCCCTCCTCTGAAAGGACGCTCCATGACCTACGGATGCATCACCTCCATGAAGACCCGGCCCGGCTTCCGCGACGAGGTGGCCGCCCTCCTCCTGAGCGCCGCCGACGGCCTGCGGGACGCCGGATGCGACCTCTACCTCGTGGGTCTGTCCGACGACGAGACGACGATCTGGGTGACCGAGGTGTGGCGGACCAAGGAACACCACGACGCTTCGCTGGAACTGCCCGAGGCGAAGGACGCCATCGGCCGGGCCATGCCGATGCTGACGGGAGAGTTCACCAAGCAGGAGATGGCGGTCGCGGGCGGGCTCGGGCTCTGACGGCACCGTGAGCCCGCCGGGAACGTCCGGGCAAGGGCATTGGAGGGCATCTTCCGGCCCAAACGGGTCAAGAATGGACAGCGCTCGTTCTTCCGGGAGCGCTCCCCGGGACCATCCGGCGAGGACCGCGATCCGCGCGGACCGCAGCCTCTCCGTCCTGGGAGTCCTGGGAGAACGTCATGAGACAACGCGCAGCCGTGCTGTGCGGCGCCGCCGTCATCGCCGCCGGGACCGTCACCGCCCTCCCCGCCGAGGCGAGCGCGCCACGGTCCGCAGCCGCGGCGCCCGCGGCGGGCCCGCACTGGGAGAAGTGCGCCACGGAGGACTACCCGACGCTCCAGTGCGCGTCCCTGAAGGTGCCGCTCGACCACGATCGTCCGCGCGGGAGGCAGATCACGCTGGCACTGTCCCGCGTCCCGCACACCGCCAGGACGTACCAGGGCCCCCTGCTGGTGAACCCCGGCGGCCCCGGCGGCAGCGGGCTGACGCTGGCCGGATTCGTGGCGTCGTCGCTGCCCGCGAAGGTGGCCGCCCAGTACGACGTCATCGGCTTCGACCCCCGCGGCGTGGGCAAGAGCACTCCCGCGCTGGACTGTCTGCCGGGCCACTTCGACCCGGTGCGGCCCGACTCGGTGCCGGACACTCCCGACAAGGAGCAGGCCAACCTCGCGCGCGCGAGGTCCTTCGCCGACGCCTGCGGCGAGAAGTACGCGGACGTGCTGCCGTACATCGACACGGTCAGCGCCGCGCGGGACGTGGACGCCGTCCGCGCGGCGCTCGGCTCGGAGAAGCTCAACTACTTCGGCTACTCGTACGGCACCTACCTGGGCGCCGTCTACGCCAAGCTCTACCCGCACCGGGTGCGGCGGCTGGTCCTGGACTCCGTCGTCGGGCCGGACGACGTCTGGTACGACGCCAACCTCAACCAGGACCTCGCCTTCAACGACCGCCACCGGGCGTTCCTGGCCTGGATCGCCGGGCACGACGCGGCCTACCGGCTGGGCACCGACCCCGAGCGGATCGAGGCCGCCTGGTACGCCATGCGGGCGGCGCTGGCGAAACGGCCCGCCGGAGGCAAGGTCGGCGCCTCCGAGCTGGAGGACACCTACATGCCCGGCGGGTACTACAACGGCTACTGGCCCTACCTGGCCGAGGCATTCGCGGCGTACGTGAACGACCAGGACACCGGCCCGCTGGTCGAGGCCTATGAGAACTTCGGGGCGCCGGACGCCTCCGGCGACAACGGCTACAGCGTCTACACCGCGGTGCAGTGCCGCGACGCCGACTGGCCGCGGGACTGGGACGAGTGGCGCGACGACAGCTGGGACCTGTACGAGAAGGCGCCGTTCATGGTGTGGAACAACGCCTGGTACAACGCGCCGTGCGCGTTCTGGCCCACGCCGTCCCGCCGGCCGGTGGACGTCGCCAACGGCGAACTGCCCCCGTTCCTGCTGTTCCAGGCGACCGGCGACGCGGCCACGCCGTACGAGGGCGGCGTCACCGCGCACCGCCTGCTGCGCGGCTCCGCCCTCGTCGTGGAGGACGGCGGCGGAAACCACGGCATCACGCTGAGCGGGAACGACTGCCTGGACGAGCACCTGGCCGCCTACCTGACCGACGGCACCGTGCCGCACGGCGACGGGGGCGAGGCGGACGCGGTGTGCCCGGCGCTGCCGGACCCGAAGCCGCTGGAGTCCAAGGCGGCTTCGACGTCCTCGCGGAGTTCGACCCTGCACGGGCTGCTCGGCTTCCGCGGCTAGCCGCCCCGTTCGCACACCCCGTCGGGGGCGTTGTCAGTGCCGTGGTCCACGATGGACCCATGAGTGAGCTGACCAGGATCCCCGCCCCCGAGGGCGTCGCGCCCGCCGCGCAGTACACCCATGTGGTCCTCGGCAGCGGGCGGTTCGTGGCCGTCTCGGGGCAGCTCGCGCTGGACGAGGACGGCGGGGTGGTCGGGGAGGGCGACCCCGCGGCCCAGGCCCGCCAGGTCTTCGAGAACCTCCGCCGGTGCCTGGCCTCGGCCGGTGCGACCTTCGACGACGTGGTGAAGCTGACCTTCTTCGTCACGGACATGGCCCACATGGGCGCGATCCGCGCGGCCCGCGCCGAGCACATACCCGACGACCGGCTGCCGGCCGCCTCGGCGGTGCAGGTGGGCGCGCTGGTCCGGCCGGAGTTCCTCATGGAGATCGAGGCGTTCGCGGTCGTGGCGCCGTGAGCGGCCCACGGGCGCGCGTGCGGGTGCGGGAGATGGTCCTCGAGGACTGCGACCGCGTGTCCCTGATCCGTGTCCGGGGCTGGCAGAGCGCCTACCGGGGCCTGATGCCGCAGCCGCACCTCGACGCGATGGACCCCGCCGCCGACGCGGAGCGGCGTCGCGACCTGTTCGCCCGGTCCCCGGAGGGCGTACTGAACCTGGTCGCCGAGGACGAGGGCGGCGAGGTCGTCGGCTGGGCCTGCCACGGCCCCTACCGGGACGGCGAGGTGCGCACCGCGGACGCCGAGTTGTACGCCCTCTACGTCGACGCCGCACGGTTCGGTGCGGGCATCGGGCAGGCCCTGGTCGGGGAGTCGGTACGCCGATGCCGGGCCGCCGGGCACGCCCGCATGCTCCTGTGGGTGCTCGAGGGCAACACCCGCGCCCGGCGCTTCTACGAGCGGGCGGGCTTCCGCGCCGACGGTGCCGAGGAGCCCTTCGAGGTGGACGGCGTCCCGGTGTCCGAGGTGCGCTACGCCCGGCCGCTGACCGGCTGACGCACCGTCACCGCTCCGGCACCGGCCCACCGCTCACCGCTGCCCCGGGATGCGCGCCAGCGCCCGCACCGCCGCCTCGGCCAGCGCCGGGTGGGCCAGGGCGTCGTTCAGGACGGGTCCGGCGCGGTCGTCACCGAGGGCGCCGAGGCCCTCGACGCAGGCGAGCGCGACGCGCCGGTACGGGTCGTGCGGGCGCAGCCGCCGCTCCAGCGTGGTGATCAGCGCGGGCACCGACTCGGGGGCCCGCAGCTCGGCCAGCAGCCTCACCGGATGCAGGGCGTAGGCGACCCGCAGTTCGTTGGTGGCGAGCGCGGCGGCCGCGCGGGCGGTGCGCGGGTCGCCGAGCCGGGCCAGGGCGTGGGCGGCCGAGGCGCAGCGCGGCGGGTCGCGGTGGTTCAGCAGGAGCACGAGCGATTCGAAGGCCCGCCGGTCCCCCGCCACGCCCAGCCGGAAGGCGGCCAGTTCCCGGGCCCACAGCGGGTGTCCGGGCTCGGTGAGCACGGCGGCCAGCTCGTCGTGGTCCCCGGTCGCCACGAGCCGGTCGTACACCGCCCGCGCCCCCGGCGCACCCGACGCCGCCGCCTCGGCCCGTAAGCGCTCCGTGAGCGTTCGCAACTCTTCGTCCATGACACCGAGGTTAGGGGCGTCACACCGGGCGTGGGACCTACATCACGAACACCGGGGGCTGGCGCGCTCGTTACCCGCGGGTTAACCTCAGACGAGCGGGTCATCCACCCGCAGCAACTCCTCACGGTGGTTTGGTGACGCGACCACCGGGAGGGCAGTCGGTCCGGTACCTCGGGTACCGCATCAGGACTCGGCCCCGGGACAGGGCCGGTCACAGGCCGCCGGACGGGCGCGTGTGCCCTCCGCGACGGCACCGGGCGTGTGCGCCGTTCGAGCCCGGCAACACCCGCACTCCCTTCCTTCCCTTCCCACGCACCCGGTGCGCCGCGACGGCGCCCGCATGCGTGCTCCCGTCGTCACCCCTCATTCCTGGAGTCCCGCGATGGCCACTCCCCTGTCCGACACCCCTCTGTCCCCGCTCCAGACGATCGCCGTCGTCGGCCTCGGCACGATGGGCACCGGCATCGCCGAGGTCCTGGCCGGGGCCGGCCGCGAGGTCATCGGCATCGACGTCAGCGAGGCGCAGGCCGTCAAGGCGGTCGCCGCGCTGGAGTCCTCCACCGCCCGCGCCGTCGAGCGCGGGCGCCTGACCGAGCAGGACCGCGCCGGCGCCCTGGGCCGCGTCCGCACCTCCACCGACCTGCGGGCGGCCGCCGACGCCGACCTGGTGATCGAGGTGGTGCCGGAGTCGTACGAGATCAAGCAGCGGGTCTTCCGGGAGCTGGACGGGATCGTGCGTCCACAGACGATCCTGGCGACCGGCACCAACGCGCTGTCCGTCACGCGGCTGGCCGCGGACTCGGCCCGCCCGGAGCGGGTGCTCGGCCTGCACTTCTTCAACCCGGCGCCGGCCATGAAGCTGGTCGAGGTCGTCTCCTCGGTGCTGACCGCGCCCGCCGCCGTCACGGCCGTCACCGACCTGGCCCTGGACCTCGGCAAGGAGCCGGTCGCGGTCGGGGACCGGCCCGGTTTCGTCGCGGACGGCCTGCTGTTCGGCTACCTCAACCAGGCCGCGGCGATGTACGAGGCGAACTACGCCTCCCGCGAGGACATCGACGCCGCGATGCGCCTCGGCTGCGGCCTGCCGATGGGGCCGCTGGCGCTGCTCGACCTGGTGGGCGTGGACACCGCCCGCACGGTCCTGGAGGCCATGTACGCCGCCTCCCGGGACCGCCTGCACGCCCCGGCGCCGATCCTCAGGCAGCTCAGCGAGGCGGGCCTGACGGGACGCAAGGCCGGGCGCGGCTTCTACACCTACGAGGCTCCCGGCAGCGCGGTCGTGGTGCCGGACGCGCTGACCCCGCGGAAGGGGGGCACCGCGGTCTCCGGCCGGCCGGTGCGCGCCGTCGGTGTGGCCGGTTCGGGCACCATGGCGTCGGGCATCGCGGAGGTGTTCGCCAAGGCCGGGTACGAGGTGGTGCTGGCCGCCCGCAGCGCGGAGAAGGCGCAGACGGCCAAGGCCCGGATCGGCAAGTCCCTGGCGCGGTCGGTCGACAAGGGACGGATGACCGCCGAGGCGGCCGCGCGGGCGCTGGAGCTGATCACGCCGACGGGCACGTACGACGACTTCGCCGACGTCGATCTGGCCGTGGAGGCCGTCGCCGAGGACCTGGAGGTGAAGCGGCAGCTGTTCGGCACCCTGGACAAGGTCTGCAAGCCCGGCGCGGTGCTGGCCACCACCACCTCCTCGCTGCCGGTCGTGGCCTGCGCCCGCGCCACCTCGCGTCCGCAGGACGTGATCGGCATGCACTTCTTCAACCCGGCCCCGGCGATGAAGCTGGTCGAGGTGGTCCGCACCGTGCTGACCGCCGACGACGTGCACGCCACCGTCCACGAGGTGTGCGCCAAGGTCCGCAAGCACGCGGTGGACTGCGGCGACCGGGCCGGGTTCATCGTGAACGCGCTGCTGTTCCCGTACCTCAACAACGCGGTCAAGATGGTGCAGGAGCACTACGCGACCCTCGACGACATCGACGCGGCGATGAAGCTGGGCGGCGGCTACCCGATGGGCCCGTTCGAACTGCTCGACGTGGTCGGACTCGATGTGTCGCTGGCCATCGAGAAGGTCCTGCACCGGGAGTTCCGCGACCCGGGACTGGCGCCCGCACCGCTGCTCGAGCATCTGGTGGCCGCGGGCTGCCTCGGCCGCAAGACGGGCCGCGGTTTCCGCGAGCATGCCCGCCGCTGAGCGACCGGGCGACTGGTTCGGGCCCGAGGAGGACTGGGGCGGGCTGCTCGGTCCGGCCGGGTCTCCCCCGCCCCGCGCGGGCGGGGGAATCCCCGGTCACGCGCATGATTGCGCCCGCATGCAGTACGTTCGGGTCATGTCCCAGCCCGCCAAGTCCTCACGTACCTCAGCCACGTCCGACGCGCCGGAGAGCGCGGCCGGCAGCCGAGCCGCCGCCCAGCGGCTCAAAATGCGCCGGGAGCTGGCGGCGGCGGCGATGGAGCTGTTCGCGACCAAGGGGTACGAGGCGACGACCGTCGACGAGATCGCGGCCCGGGCCGGGGTCGCCCGCCGCACCTTCTTCCGCCACTTCCGCTCCAAGGAAGAGGCGATCTTCCCGGACCACGACGACACCCTGGTGCGCGCCGAGGCGGTGCTCAACGCGGCGCCCGCGCACGAGCACCCGCTCGACACGGTGTGCCGCGGCATCAAGGAAGTCATGAAGATGTACGCGGCCCGGCCGGAGATCTCGGTCGCCCGCTACAAGCTGACGCGCGAGGTGCCCACCCTGCGCGAGGCGGAGATCGCGTCGGTGGCCCGTTACGAGCGCCTGTTCACCCGCTACCTGCTGGGCCACTTCGACGAGCACGCGCACGACGACGACGCCAACGACGACCCGCTGCTCGCGGAGGTCGCGGCGTCCGCCGTGGTCACCGCGCACAACCACGTGCTGCGGCGCTGGCTGCGGGCCGACGGGCAGGGCGACGTGGAGGCCGAGCTGGACCACGCCTTCGCGATCGTGCGGAAGACCTTCGGCACGGGCATCGGAGCGGGCCGCGGCACGGCCTCCACCGGGCGCCCCGCCGCCTCCTCGGCCTCCGTGCAGGGCGAGGTGCTCGTGACGGTGGCGCGCACCGACGCGCCGCTGCACGAGGTCATGCGCACCATCGAGCAGGCCCTCAAGGAGCGCTGACCGCCCTTCCCGCACTGTGACGACGGCCACCCACCGGGTGGCCGTTTTTGCATGTCGGCGTCCCTTTTTCACCTTCGGCGGGAGATGATTCGATCGATCATCGCTCATCTGTCGCGTAAAGATTTCATCTGAGAAGAATTTCTGGCACTCAGTGCCTTGCGAGGTGACACGCGGTGTCATACGTTGAAGGTGTCCGGGCTGTCCCCGCACCTCATCCCCTGCGCGCCCGAACGCCTGCGTCACAGGCACACACCCTCACCTCAGAAGCACCGACGTAACCCTCAGCGCCCCTCCCTCAGGGCGCTCACCGCCGGAGGCAACACCGTGACCGTGAAGGACATCCTGGACGCGATCCAGTCGCCCGACTCCACGCCGGCCGACATCGCCGCACTGCCGCTCCCCGAGTCGTACCGCGCGATCACCGTGCACAAGGACGAGACGGAGATGTTCGCGGGACTCGAGACCCGCGACAAGGACCCCCGCAAGTCGATCCACCTGGACGACGTGCCGGTGCCCGAGCTGGGTCCCGGCGAGGCCCTGGTGGCCGTCATGGCCTCCTCGGTCAACTACAACTCGGTGTGGACCTCGATCTTCGAGCCGCTGTCCACGTTCGGCTTCCTGGAGCGCTACGGCCGCACCAACGAGCTGGCCAAGCGGCACGACCTGCCGTACCACATCATCGGCTCCGACCTGGCCGGCGTCGTCCTGCGCACCGGCCCCGGCGTCAACGCCTGGCAGCCGGGCGACGAGGTCGTCGCGCACTGCCTGTCCGTCGAGCTGGAGTCGTCCGACGGCCACAACGACACGATGCTCGACCCCGAGCAGCGCATCTGGGGCTTCGAGACCAACTTCGGCGGTCTCGCCGAGATCGCGCTGGTCAAGTCCAACCAGCTGATGCCGAAGCCGGACCACCTGAGCTGGGAGGAGGCCGCGGCCCCCGGCCTGGTGAACTCCACCGCCTACCGGCAGCTGGTCTCGCGCAACGGCGCCGGCATGAAGCAGGGCGACAACGTCCTCATCTGGGGCGCCAGCGGCGGACTCGGCTCGTACGCCACCCAGTTCGCCCTCGCCGGCGGCGCCAACCCGATCTGTGTCGTCTCCTCGCCGCAGAAGGCGGAGATCTGCCGTGCGATGGGCGCCGAGGCGATCATCGACCGCAACGCCGAGGGCTACCGGTTCTGGAAGGACGAGCAGACCCAGGACCCCAAGGAGTGGAAGCGCTTCGGCAAGCGCATCCGCGAACTCACCGGCGGCGAGGACATCGACATCGTCTTCGAGCACCCCGGCCGGGAGACCTTCGGGGCCTCCGTCTTCGTCACCCGCAAGGGCGGCACCATCACCACCTGCGCCTCGACCTCGGGCTACATGCACGAGTACGACAACCGCTACCTGTGGATGTCCCTGAAGCGCATCATCGGCTCCCACTTCGCCAACTACCGCGAGGCCTGGGAGGCCAACCGCCTCATCGCCAAGGGCAAGATCCACCCGACGCTCTCCAAGGTGTACTCCCTGGAGGACACCGGCCAGGCCGCCCACGACGTCCACCGCAACGCCCACCAGGGCAAGGTCGGCGTGCTGTGCCTGGCGCCCGAGGAGGGCCTGGGCGTGCGCGACCAGGAGAAGCGCGCGCAGCACCTCGACGCCATCAACCGCTTCCGGAACGTCTGAGGAGCGGCACATGAGTGAGCGTCAGCCCGCCGGCGGGAGGCGGAAGAAGGACCGGCCGTGGCTCATGCGCACCTACGCCGGTCACTCCACGGCCGAGGCGTCCAACGAGCTGTACCGGCGCAACCTCGCCAAGGGCCAGACGGGTCTGTCGGTCGCCTTCGACCTGCCGACCCAGACCGGGTACGACTCCGACCACGTCCTCGCCCGCGGCGAGGTCGGCCGGGTCGGCGTGCCGGTCGCGCACCTCGGTGACATGCGCCGGCTGTTCCAGGACATCCCCCTGGAGCAGATGAACACCTCGATGACCATCAACGCCACGGCCATGTGGCTGCTGGCGCTCTACCAGGTCGTCGCGGAGGAGCAGGGTGCGGACATCACCAAGCTCCAGGGCACGACCCAGAACGACATCGTCAAGGAGTACCTGTCCCGGGGGACGCACGTCTTCCCGCCCGGACCGTCGCTCCGCCTGACGACCGACATGATCGCGTACACGGTCTCCCACCTGCCGAAGTGGAACCCGATCAACATCTGCAGCTACCACCTGCAGGAGGCGGGCGCCACGCCGGTGCAGGAGATCGCGTACGCGATGTCCACCGCGATCGCCGTGCTCGACGCGGTGCGGGACAGCGGCCAGGTGCCGCAGGAGCGCATGGGCGACGTGGTCGGCCGGATCTCGTTCTTCGTCAACGCGGGCGTCCGCTTCGTCGAGGAGATGTGCAAGATGCGCGCCTTCGGCCGCATCTGGGACCGCGTCACCCGCGAGCGGTACGGCATCGAGAACCCCAAGCACCGCCGCTTCCGCTACGGCGTCCAGGTCAACTCCCTGGGCCTGACCGAGGCGCAGCCGGAGAACAACGTCCAGCGCATCGTGCTGGAGATGCTGGCCGTGACCCTCTCCAAGGACGCACGCGCGCGTGCCGTGCAGTTGCCGGCCTGGAACGAGGCGCTGGGCCTGCCCCGGCCCTGGGACCAGCAGTGGTCGCTGCGCATCCAGCAGGTGCTGGCGCACGAGAGCGACCTGCTGGAGTACGAGGACATCTTCGAGGGTTCGAAGGTGATCGAGGCGAAGGTCGAGGAGCTGGTCGAGGCGGCCTTCGCGGAGATCGAGCGCATCCAGGAGATGGGCGGCGCGATGGCCGCCGTCGAGTCCGGCTACCTCAAGTCCCAGCTGGTCGCCTCGCACGCCGAGCGCCGGGCCCGGATCGAGTCCGGCGAGGAGAAGATCATCGGTGTCAACGCCTTCGAGGGCACCGAGCCCAACCCGCTGACCGCCGACCTGGACACCGCGATCCAGACGGTCGACCCGGCGGTGGAGGCCCGCGTCATCGCCTCGCTGCAGAACTGGCGGGACACGCGGTACCAGCCGCCCTTCAACCACCCGCGCCCCTGCAAGGCGCTGGAGAAGCTGAAGGAGGCCGCGCGCGGCACCGGCAACCTCATGGAGGCCACCCTGGAGTGCGCCCGGGCCGGCGCCACGACCGGCGAGTGGGCCGGGGCGCTGCGCGAGGTCTTCGGCGAGTTCCGGGCGCCGACCGGCGTGTCCTCGGCGCCGGTCGCGGTCACCGCGGAGGAGGGTTCGGCCCTGTCGCAGGTGCGCCGCAAGGTGGAGATGACGGCGAAGGAGATGGGCGTCGGCAAGCTCCGCTTCCTGGTCGGCAAGCCCGGCCTGGACGGTCACTCCAACGGTGCCGAGCAGATCGCCGTGCGCGCCCGTGACGCCGGGTTCGAGGTGGTCTACCAGGGCATCCGGCTCACCCCGGAGCAGATCGTGGACGCCGCCCTGGCGGAGGACGTGCACGCGGTGGGCCTGTCCATCCTGTCCGGCTCGCACGCGCAACTGGTGCCGGACGTACTCGAACGGCTCCGTGTGGCCGGTGCCACAGACATCCCGGTGATCGCCGGTGGCATCATCCCGAACGGTGACGCCGAGGAACTGCGGGCCGCGGGAGTGGCCGCGGTCTTCACCCCGAAGGACTTCGACATCACCGGCATCATCGGCCGGATCGTCGACGAGATCCGGAACGCGAACAAGCTCGACCCCCTGGAGGTCCCCGCATGACCACGGTCAACCGTCTTCGCCCCCGGCGCTCCTGCCTGGCGGTACCGGGAAGCAACCCCCGCTTCCTGGAGAAGGCCCAGGGCCTCCCCGCCGACCAGGTCTTCCTCGACCTGGAGGACGCCTGCGCGCCGCTCGCCAAGCCCGAGGCGCGGCACACCATCGTCAAGTTCCTCAACGAGGGCGACTGGACCGGCAAGACCCGCGTCGTGCGCGTCAACGACTGGACGACCGAGTGGACGTACCGGGACGTCGTGACGGTGGTGGAGGGCGCGGGCCCGAACCTGGACTGCATCATGCTCCCGAAGGTCCAGGACGCCCAGCAGGTCGTCGCCCTGGACCTCCTGCTCACCCAGATCGAGAAGACGATGGGCTTCGAGGTCGGCCGGATCGGCATCGAGGCGCAGATCGAGAACGCCCGGGGCCTGAACAACGTCAACGAGATCGCCCAGGCGAGCCCGCGCGTGGAGACCATCATCTTCGGCCCGGCCGACTTCATGGCCTCCATCAACATGAAGTCCCTCGTCGTGGGCGAGCAGCCGCCCGGCTACCCCGCCGACGCCTACCACTACATCCTGATGAAGATCCTGATGGCCGCCCGCGCCAACGACCTCCAGGCGATCGACGGCCCCTACCTGCAGATCCGCAACGTGGACGGCTACCGCGAGGTCGCGCAGCGCGCCGCCGCCCTCGGCTTCGACGGCAAGTGGGTCCTGCACCCGGGCCAGGTCGAGGCGTCCAACGAGATCTTCTCGCCCTCCCAGGAGGACTACGACCACGCCGAGCTGATCCTGGACGCGTACGACTACTACACCTCCGAGGCGGGCGGCAAGAAGGGCTCCGCGATGCTCGGCGACGAGATGATCGACGAGGCCAGCCGCAAGATGGCCCTGGTCGTCTCCGGCAAGGGCCGCGCCGCCGGCATGCGGCGCACCAGCAAGTTCGAGATCCCGGAGGGCTGAGGGCGATGCAGTTCGGACGCACCTACGAGGAGTTCGAGGTCGGAGCGACGTACAAGCACTGGCCGGGGAAGACGGTCACGGAGTACGACGACCACCTGTTCTGTCTCCTCACCATGAACCACCACCCGCTCCACATGGACACCAACTACGCCGAGAAGACGACGGACTTCGGCAAGAACGTGGTGGTGGGCAACTACGTCTACTCGCTCCTGCTCGGCATGTCCGTCCCGGACGTCTCCGGCAAGGCGATCGCCAACCTGGAGATCGAGTCGCTCAAGCACGTGGCGCCGACCTTCCACGGCGACACGGTCTACGGCCAGACGACGGTGCTCGACAAGTGGCCGTCGAAGTCGAAGAGCGACCGCGGCATCGTGCACGTCGAGACCAAGGGCTACAAGCAGGACGGCACGCTCGTGTGCGTCTTCCGCCGCAAGGTGATGGTGCCGACCGAGACGTACGTCAAGGAGCGCGGCGGCGAGCAGCCGGGCCGCCCCGAGCTGAAGGAACAGGGGAAGTAGAGATGAGCCGTCTCGCCCAGACCCACGGGCTCACGGACGTCCAGCGGGAGATCCTCTCCACCGTCCGGGACTTCGTGGACAAGGAGATCATCCCGGTCGCCACCGAGCTGGAGCACCGCGACGAGTACCCGCAGGACATCGTCGACGGACTGAAGGAACTCGGTCTGTTCGGCCTGATGATCCCCGAGGAGTACGGGGGCCTCGGCGAGTCGCTCCTGACCTACGCCCTGTGCGTGGAGGAGATCGCCCGCGGCTGGATGTCGGTGTCCGGCATCATCAACACGCACTTCATCGTGGCGTACATGCTCAAGCAGCACGGCACGCAGGAGCAGAAGGACCACTTCCTGCCCCGCATGGCCGCGGGCAACATCCGGGGCGCCTTCTCGATGTCCGAGCCGGCGCTGGGCTCGGACGTCTCGGCGATCTCCTCGAAGGCGGTGAAGGACGGCGAGGAGTACGTCCTGAACGGCCAGAAGATGTGGCTGACCAACGGCGGTACGTCGTCGCTCGTGGCCGTCCTGGTGAAGAGTGACGAGGGTCACCCCGAGGGGACCGCTCCCCACAAGTCGATGACGACCTTCCTGGTGGAGAAGGAGCCCGGTTTCGGTGAGGTCCGCCCGGGGCTGACCATCCCCGGGAAGATCGACAAGATGGGCTACAAGGGCGTCGACACCACCGAGCTGATCATGGACGGCCTGCGCATTCCGGCCAATCGGGTGCTCGGCGGCGTCACCGGCCGAGGTTTTTACCAAATGATGGACGGCGTCGAGGTCGGCCGCGTCAACGTGGCGGCCCGTGGCTGCGGCGTCGCTCAGCGTGCCTTCGAACTCGGTGTCCGTTACGCCCAGCAGCGTCACACTTTCGGCAAGCAGATCGCCCAGCACCAGGCCATCCAGTTCAAGCTCGCGGAGATGGCTACCAAGGTGGAGGCGGCGCATGCGATGATGGTGAACGCCGCGCGCAAAAAGGATTCGGGCGAACGAAACGACCTGGAAGCGGGGATGGCCAAGTACCTCGCCTCCGAGTACTGCAAAGAGGTCGTGGAGGACGCCTTCCGGATCCACGGCGGGTACGGCTTCTCCAAGGAGTACGAGATCGAGCGCCTCTACCGCGAGGCGCCGATGCTGCTCATCGGTGAAGGCACCGCCGAGATCCAGAAAATGATCATCGGCCGCCGACTGCTCGAAGAGTATCGGTTCCAGGGTTAGATGTCCGGATACGGGGTGTTTTCTTGGAGAAGAAGGTCACACCCCGTAGGCAGTGTTCGGCCGCCGACTCGGCTTCCTGGCTTACCCAGTTGCGGCGGGAAGCCGCTACGATCGCCGGAAAGCCGCCGTCCCCCGTCAGAGCGCGGCATCATCCGCTACGAAGGTCATCCATGCCCCACAGCCAAACCTCTGCACCTCGCGACAGCCTCGCCGGCGTACGCCTCGCGCGCGGAGCATCGCCGTGGCTTCTGCCGACCGTCGCCACCGCAGCCGTCAGCCTCCTGCGGGCCCGCCGTTCCGGCGCCGCCAAGGCCGTCGCCGTCCCCGCCACCGCGCTCGCGGCGGGGATGCTGTGGTTCTTCCGCGACCCCGAGCGCGAGATCACCCAGGGCCGGGTCGTCTCGCCCGCCGACGGTGTGGTGCAGAGCATCATGCCGTGGAAGGACGGCCGCACCCGCGTGGCCATCTTCATGAGCCCGCTCAACGTCCACGTCAACCGCGCCCCGCTGGCCGGCACGGTCACGTCGGTCGAGCACGTGCCGGGCGGCTTCGTTCCCGCTTTCAACAAGGAGAGCGAGAACAACGAGCGCGTCGTGTGGCACTTCGACACCGAGCTGGGCGACATCGAGATGATCCAGATCGCCGGCGCGGTGGCCCGCCGCATCGTCCCGTACGTGCCGCAGGGCACCAAGGTCGAGCAGGGCGAGCGGGTCGGTCTGATCCGCTTCGGCTCCCGCGTCGACCTGTACCTGCCGGAGGGTGTCGAGGTGGATGTCGAGGTGGGTCAGAAGACGGTGGCTGGGGTGACTCGAATTGACCGTGATTGATCCACAGACCCAGGCCGGGTGGGTGCCGGAGGCCGACGAGATGGACGACGAGGAGGAGATGCCGCTCTCGCTCCGCCTGTCGATAGCCGACACCCTCACGCTCGGCAACGCCACGTGCGGCTTCATGGCGGTGTACTTCACCACCACCGGCATCCTCATCCCCCACCTCATGGGCAGCGACGAGTCGGGCATGGCCCGGCACAGCGCGGCCACCGCGGTCATCCTGATGCTGTGCGCGGCGATCTTCGACCTGTTCGACGGTCTGGTCGCCCGCAAGCTGCGGTCCTCGCCCATGGGCGCGGAGCTGGACAACCTCTCCGACCTGATCAGCTTCGGCCTCGCGCCGGCGTACTTCGTCCTCGTCTACGGCATGGTCGCCGACGACGCCTACCAGCGGGTGGCGGCGGTGGGGGCGATCGTGGTGCTGCTGGCGGTGGTGCTGCGGCTCGCGCGGTTCTCCTGCGTCACCGTCAAGGACGGCACGTTCCAGGGCATGCCGTCGCCGTTCGGCGCGCTGACCGTGGTGTCGATCGTGCTGCTCGAGCTGCCGTTCGTGGCGACGCTGCTGGCGATCCTCGGCACGGCCTGGCTGATGGTGAGCCGGGTCGAGTACCCGAAGCCGCGGGGGCGCCTCGCGGTGGCGATGCTGTCGTGGATCGTCCTGTCGATGGGGCTGCTGGCCGGGTGGGCGTTCGACGCGCCGAGCGGGCAGCTGCTGCTCCAGACGGGGTGTGCGTTGCAGTTGGTGATGGGGGCGGTGATCCCGCTGTTCGCCACCGCTCGCAGGGTGAACAATTTCCGTGACAACCGACGGGAGGCGCGGGCGGCGCAATTGCCGTGACGGCGTCTTGAGGGCCCCGAACCTGGTTGGGTTCGGGGCCCTCTGCTTTTGGGGTGCCCGGCGTCGGTGTCGGTGTCCCTGGGGGCTTCGCCCCCAGACCCCCGGGCCTGTGCCCACCCATCGCCCGACTCGGTGGGGACAGAGGCGAGGTACGCGGGCCGGAAACTTCCCTACGCGACGAAGTCCCGGGCGATGGACTCCGCCACCCGCTCCAGAATCGGTCCCGCGTCCGCGATGCACTTCGCGACGTCCGGCTCCACGTCCGTCAGGGGGTACGCCCGCCGGATGCCCGCCCGCCCCAGCGTCTGTGCCGGCAGCGCGAGTCGGCCGCACACCGCGACGACCTCCTTGCCCGCGGCCCGGGCCGCCGCCGCGACGCCCGCCGGTGCCTTCCCGTGCAGGGTCTGCTCGTCCAGCGAGCCCTCCCCGGTGATGACCAGGTCGGCCCGGTCCAGCGCCGGTGCGAAGCCCAGCACGTCCAGCATCACCTCGATGCCGGGCCGGAACCGCGCCCCCAGCAGCATCGCCCCGAACCCGATGCCGCCCGCCGCCCCCGCGCCCGGGGAGGCGGCGTACTCGGCGGCACGCGCGCCCACGCCCTCCGTCTGCTCCAGGACCTTCACGAAGTGCGCGAGGGCCGCGTCCAGGGCCGTCACGTCGTCCGGCGAGGCGCCCTTCTGCGGCCCGTAGACCGCCGGGGCGCCCTTGGGCCCGGTCAGCGGATTGTCGACGTCGCTGGCGAGCACCAGCTCCACGTCGGACAGGCGGGCGTCGAGGCCCGACAGGTCGGCCGAGGCCAGCCCGGCGAGACCGCCCCCGCCCGGCGCGACGGGCTCCCCGTCGCCGTCCAGGAACCGCGCGCCCAGCGCGGCCAGCATCCCGGCGCCGCCGTCCGTGGTGGCGCTGCCGCCGACGCCGAACACGATCGTCCGCGCGCCAGCGTCCAGCGCGGCCCGCAGCAGCTCGCCGGAGCCGTACGTGGACGCGGTCAGCGGTGCGAGGGCACCTTCCGGGAGCCGCTGGAGGCCGCTGGCCTCCGCCATCTCCACCACCGCGGTGTCCTCGCGCAGCGCGTACGCCGCCGTCACCTCGTCGCCGAGGGGGCCTGCGACCCGTACCTCCCGGCGCTCGAACCCGGCCGCGACCGCGGCGGCCACCGTGCCGTCGCCGCCGTCGGCGACGGGCAGCGCCTCGACCTGGACGTCCGGCACGACGCGGCGCAGTCCGGCCGTGACGCGCTCGGCGACCTCGACGGCCGTCAGCGAGCCCTTGAACTTGTCCGCGGCGACGAGTACCCGGCGGGTCCCGTCCACAGCAGCGTCAGCCACCTTGCTCTCCCCTTGCTCTTCGAGCCTTGCGCACGTCAAGGCAGTCGCGCCGCTGCGACCCTAACCGGAGGACGCCCGTGCCGTCATGCCCTGCCCACACCCTGGAACCGGCCGTGGGCCCGCCCCGGGAGTGCCCCCGGCCCGGGGGCGGGCTCGTTACGCTTCCGGGATGACCACTGCTGACTACGCCACCTACATCGCCGGTCTGCCCCGTGTCCTCGCCGGTGCCGCCGCGGTCTTCCGGGACGCCGACGGGCGGGTGCTGCTCGTCGAGCCCAACTACCGCGAGGGGTGGACCCTGCCGGGCGGGACCATCGAGTCCGACGCCGGGGAGACCCCGCGGCAGGGCGCGTGGCGGGAGACCCTGGAGGAGATCGGCCTCGACGCGCGGATCGGCCGGCTGCTCGCGGTGGACTGGTCGAGCGGGGCGGGCAGGCCGCCGGTCGTGGCGTACCTCTACGACGGCGGGGTCCTGTCGGAGGACGATCTCAAGGCGGTCCGGTTGCAGGAGGAGGAGCTGCTGTCCTGGCGGCTGGTGCCGCGCGAGGAACTCGGCGACCACCTGCTCGGTTCCCTGCACGGCCGGGTGCTGGCCGCGCTGGACGTGCTGGCGGACGGCTCCGGCACTGCCGAGCTGGTCGACGGCGTACGGGTCGACCGATAACCGTTCACCGGCCGCACCCGGGCGCCCTACCCTCGACCGCATGACCGGCAAGCCCCTCGTCGCCATCCTCAGCGGTGCCGGCGTCTCCACCGACTCCGGCATTCCCGACTACCGCGGTCCCGACGGGCTGTGGCGGCGCGACCCGGAGGCCGAGAAGCTCGTCACGTACGCGTACTACATGGGTGATCCGGAGATCAGGCGGCGCTCCTGGCTGATGCGGCGCGACAGCGCGGCGCCGCACGCGGAACCGAACGCGGCGCACCGTGCGGTGGCCGAGCTGGAGCGGCGCGGGGTGCCGGTCCGCGTGCTCACGCAGAACGTGGACGGTCTGCACCAGCGCGCCGGGCTCTCCGCCCGCAAGGTCCTCGAACTGCACGGCACCGCGCGCTCCTGCGTGTGCACCGGCTGCGGGGCCCGGGGGCCGATGGCGGACGCCCTCGCCCGGATCGAGGCCGGTGAGGAGGACCCGCCGTGCCTGGAGTGCGGCGGCATCCTGAAGCCGGCCACCGTGATGTTCGGCGAGCGCCTCGACCCGGTGGTGCTGGGCGAGGCGCTCGCCATCAGCAAGGCGTGCCAGGTGTTCGTCGCGGTCGGCACCAGTCTCCAGGTGGAGCCCGCCGCCGGGCTGGCCGGCGTCGCCGTCGAGCACGGGGCCCGGCTGGTCGTCGTCAACGCGGAGCCCACGCCCTACGACGACCTCGCCGACGAGGTGGTCCGGGAGCCGATCGGCACCGCCCTGCCCGAGCTGCTGCGCGGGCTGGGCTGAGCCGCGACGGTCGCGAGGACGCTCAGAACAGGGTCTCGGCGAGGCGGTCGACCTGGTCGGGGTCCGAGGACCAGCAGTAGAGCACGACCTCGTCGGCACCGATGTCCCGGAAGGCGTCGACGGCGGCGCGAATCTCCCGTGCGCCGGTGAGCAGGCCCTTGGTCATGTACTCGGCGCGTCCGGTGAAGGCGTAGTAGTCGCGGAGGTTCCGCCGAGCCCGCTCCACCGTGGCGTCGGGGCCGAGGGCGACGCTCGCCTGGGCGGCCAGGTGCGGTCGGCCCGGGCGGCCGTACTTCTGCCAGACCGCCTCGACCTGACGGAACAGGCCGGACATGTGCGCGGCGGGCAGCGCGGCGCCGAGGAAGCCGTCGCCGAAGCGGCCGACCCGTTCCAGGGCGGCCGGGGCGAAGCCGCCGAACAGCACCCGCGGTCCGCCGGGCGTGGCGGGGCGGGGCCCGATGGGGCCGACGTCCCGGCCGTAGGGCTCGCCGTTCCAGGTGCGGCGCAGGAGGGTCATCTGATCGTCGAGGCGGCGGCCCCGGCGGCGCGGGTCGATGCCCGCGGCGAGGCAGTCGTCGGCCCGGCCGCCGACTCCGATGCCGAGCGTGAAGCGGCTGCCGGTCAGCCGGTCGAGGGTCGCGGTCTGCTTGGCGAGCAGCGCGGTGTTGTGGACGGGGGCGATCAGCACCTCGGTCTGCAGGCGGATGCGGGAGGTGGCGCCGGCGAGGGTCGCGAGGGTGATCAGAGGTTCGGGGTTGTCGAAGACGAGCCGGTCGAGCAGGCCGAGCGTGCTGAAGGGGAGCGCGTCGGCGCGCCGTGCCCAGCTCGGCAGCAGGGCGGGGTCGTCGACGGGAAGGCCGAGGCCGATGTGCGGGCGGTGCGTGGAATGCATGGGAGCGGTCCTCCGGAGGGCATGCCGAAACAGTGGCGCCGCCCCTCCGTGGCTCCGGGCTGCTGTGCGCGGGCCTGCTCCCCATCTGCGGCATCGTTCGGGAGAGCGTGGTCTTCGAAGTCGGGTGAGCGTAACGGGCCCGGCGGCGCGCGGGCAACGCGTTTTCGTGCGCGGCCGGGTGTCTAGAACAACGGCTCCGGGGCCGCCGCGCCCCGTTCGAAGTCCAGCAGCCGCCGCTTGCGCTCCAGGCCGCCGCCGTAGCCGGTGAGGTCGCCGCTCGCGCCGACGACGCGGTGGCAGGGGATGATGATGCCGATCGGGTTGCGGCCGTTGGCGAGGCCGACCGCGCGGGAGGCGGCCGGGTTGCCGAGGGCGGCGGCGAGTTCGCCGTAGGTGCGGGTCTCGCCGTAGGGGATCTTCTTCAGCTGCGCCCAGACCGTGCGCTGGAACGGGGTGCCGTTCAGCCGCAGGCCGAGGGTGAAGTCCTTCAGTGCGCCGGTGAAGTAGGCCTCCAGCTGCTCCTCGGCCTCGGCGAAGGGGCGTTCGTCGCGTGCGCCGAAGGTCTCCTCCGGCGGTCGGTGGCGCTGGTCGGTCATGTAGAGGCCGCACAGGGCGCCGTCCTCGGCGACGAGGGTGAGTGCGCCGTAGGGGCTGTCGATCACGGTGTGCTGTTTCACGGGTTTCGCTCCGGCTCGTCGGACGGGCTCGAACGGGCTTACACGGGCAGGAAGTTGATGGGGTGGTCGTCGGTCGCCCACAGGTACTGGACGGCGTACGCCCGCCAGGGCCGCCAGGCCGCCGCGCGGGCGGTGAGCGCGGCCGGGGTGGAGGGCAGGCCCAGTTCGGCGGCGGCGCGGCGGATGCCGAGGTCGGTGGGGAGGAAGGCGTCGGGGTCGCCGAGGGCGCGCATGGCGATGACGTCGGCGGTCCAGGGGCCGAAGCCGGGGAGGGCCAGGAGCCGGGCGCGGGTCTCGGCCCAGTCGCTCTCGACGCCCGGGTTGACCGAGCCGTCGGCCAGGTGGGCGACCAGGGTGGTGAAGGTGGTGCGGCGGGTCCTGGGCATCGCGAGGGTCTCCGGGTCCACCGCCGCCAGCGCTTCGGTGGAGGGGAAGAGGTGGGTCAGGCCGCCCTCGGGATCGTCCACCGGATCGCCGTGCGCGGTGACCAGGCGGGCGGCGTGGGTGCGGGCGGCGGCGGTGGAGACCTGCTGGCCGAGCACGGCCCGTACGGCGAACTCCGCCTCGTCCACGGTGCGCGGCACGCGTCGGCCGGGGGCCTTGTCGACGAGCGGCGCGAGCAGCGGGTCGGCGCGCAGCTGGTCGTCGATCGCCACCGGGTCGGCGTCCAGGTCGAGCAGGCGCCGGCAGCGGCTGATGGCGACGGTCAGGTCGCGCAGGTCGCTGAGGGTGAGGCGGCAGGCGATGTGGTCGGGGCCCGGGGTGAGGGTCACGATGCCGTGACCGTACGGGAGGCGCAGGGTGCGTCGGTACGCGCCGTCCCGCCACTCCTCCACGCCGGGTACGGCGGTGGCGGCGAGGTGGCCGAAGAGGTTGTCGGGGTTGAGCGGGGCGCGGAAGGGGAGGCGGAGGGTCAGGGCGCCGGGGGCGGTGGGCGCCGGGCGGTTCCTGGGGGCGCGGGTGCGCAGTTCGCTCGGGGAGAGGGCGTAGACCTCGCGGACCGTGTCGTTGAAGGTGCGGATGGAGGAGAAACCGGCCGCGAAGGCGATGTCCGCCATCGGCAGCGGGGTGGTCTCGATCAGCAGCCGGGCGGTCTGGGCCCGCTGTGCGCGGGCGAGCGCGAGGGGGCCCGCGCCCAGTTCGGCCAGGAGCTGGCGTTCGACCTGGCGGGTGCTGTAGCCGAGGCGGGCGGCGAGGCCGGGCACGCCCTCGCGGTCCACGACGCCGTCGGCGATCAGGCGCATGGCGCGGGCCGTGAGGTCGGCGCGCTGGTTCCACTCGGGCGAGCCCGGGCTGGTGTCCGGGCGGCAGCGCTTGCACGCCCGGAACCCGGCCTGCTGGCAGGCCGCCGCGCTCGGGTAGAAGGTCATGTTCCCCGGCTTGGGCGGCACCACCGGGCAGCTGGGCCGGCAGTAGATGCGGGTCGTCAGGACGGCCGTGAAGAACCAGCCGTCGAACCGCGCGTCCTTCGACTGCACGGCGCGCACGCAGCGCTCGATGTCGGTGTGCATTCCCGTCTGCATGCGTCCAGGATGGTGCACCGGCCGGGCCGGGGCTGGCGGGAATCCGACATGGACGTGCCCCGTGCTGGGGACCCGCGGATCACTCCGGGCGCCATGCCGACTCGCGCAGCAGCCGCAGGCCGTTCAGGCCGACCAGCACGGTCGAGCCCTCGTGGCCCGCGACACCGAGTGGCAGCGGGAGGTGGCCGATGAGGTCCCACAGGACGAGGACGGTGATGAAGACCCCGGCGACGGCCAGGTTCTGGACGACCAGCCGGCGGGCGCGTCGGGAGAGGTCCACGACGGCGGGCACGGCCGTCAGCTCGTCGCGCACGACGACCGCGTCGGCGGTCTCCAGGGCCAGGTCGGAGCCGGCCCGGCCCATGGCGACGCCGGCGTGCGCGGCGGCCAGCGCGGGGGCGTCGTTGACGCCGTCGCCGACGAAGAGCACCTTGCGCCCGGCCCGCTCCCGTTCGCGTACGGCCTCGACCTTGTCCTCGGGCAGCAGTGCGGCGCGGACGTCGGTGATGCCGGTCGCGTCGGCCACGCGGGCGGCGGCGGCCGCGTGGTCGCCGGTGAGCAGGGTGGGGGCGGTGCCGGTGAGGGCGGTGAGCCGGGTGGTGGCCCGGGCCGCGTCGGCGCGGAGGCGGTCGGTGAGGGCGAGGGTGCCCAGGAGGGTGCCGTCGCGGGTGACGCGGACGGTGGTCTCGGCGCCCTCGGGTGCGTCGGCGCGGCCGACGTGCACCGTGCGGCCGTCGACCACGGCCGTCACGCCGCGGCCGGGAGCCGCCGTGAAGTCCTCCGCGGGCGCGATGGTCAGGTGCCGGGCGCGGGCGGCGGCCACGATCGCACGGGCCAGCGGGTGCTCGCTGGGGTGCTCGGCCGCGGCGGCGAGGGCGAGCAGGGCGTCCTCGTCCACACCGCGACCGGGCGACGGGCGTACGGCGGTCACCTCGGGGGTGCCCTCGGTGAGGGTGCCGGTCTTGTCGAGGGCGGCGGTGTCGATCTCGCCGAGGCGTTCCATGGCGACCGCCGACTTGACCAGGACGCCGTGCCGGCCCGCGTTGGCGATGGCCGAGAGCAGCGGCGGCATCGTGGCGAGGACGACCGCGCACGGCGAGGCGACGATCATGAAGGTCATGGCGCGCAGCAGGGCGTCCGTGAGGCCGGCGCCGAGGGCGAGGGGGATGCCGAAGACCGCGAGGGTGGCGACGACCACGCCGACCGAGTAGCGCTGCTCGATCTTCTCGATGAACAGCTGGGTCGGGGCCTTGGTGCGGGACGCCTCCTCGACCAGGGTGACGATCCGGGCGATGACCGAGTCGGCCGGGTCGCGCCCGACGCGGACGCGCAGCGCGCCGGTGCCGTTGAGGGTGCCGGCGAAGACGTCGTCGCCGGGGCGCTTGAGGACGGGCAGGGACTCGCCGGTGATGGTGGCCTGGTCGACCTCGCCGGCGCCGTCGGTCACCGTGCCGTCGGCGCCGATCCGCTCGCCGGGCCGGACCAGCAGCAGGTCGCCGACGGCGAGGTCGGCGGTCGGGACGGTCTCCTCGCGGTCCCCGGCGAGGCGGGTCGCGGTGGTGGGCGCCAGGTCGAGCAGGCCGCGCACGGAGTCGGCGGTGCGGGCGGTGGCCAGGGCCTCCAGGGCGCCGGAGGTGGCGAAGATGACGATCAGCAGGCCGCCGTCGAGCACCTGCCCGATGGCGGCCGCGCCGAGCGCCGCCACGATCATCAGCAGGTCGACGTCCAGGGTCTTCTCGCGCAGCGCCCGCAGTCCTTCGAGCGCGGGCTCCCAGCCGCCGGCGGCGTAGGCGAGCGCGTACAGCGGGCCGTACGTCCAGGCGGGGGCGCCGCCGAGGTCGAGGGGCAGGGCCACGAGGAACGCGACGAGGGAGACCAGCGCCCAGCGGGCCTCGGGCAGGGCGAGGACGCGGGTGCGGCGGCGGGGCGCCCGGCGGACGGGCACGGGGACCGGGGTGGGGGCAAGCGTGGTGGACACGCGGCACACCTTACAGGAACAAATGAAGACTCATTCATGCATTCATGTGTGGTGAGTAGGATGAACCGCATGGGTCACGGAGCCGCCACCACCGCGCAGGACGCCGCCGCACGCGTGCGGCTGGACGCGGACAACGTCGCGAAGGTCGCCACGACCCTCCAGGCCCTGTCCACCCCCTCCCGGCTGCTGATCCTCGCCCGGCTGCGCGAAGGCCCGCTGCCCGCGACCGAGTTGGCGACGGAGGTCGGCATGGAGCAGTCCGCCTGCTCCCACCAGCTGCGGCTGCTGCGCAACCTGGGCCTCGTGGTGGGTGAGCGACGTGGCCGGTCGGTGGTGTACGCGCTGCACGACGACCACGTCGCCGGTCTGCTCGACCAGGCCGTGTACCACGTGGAGCACCTGCGGCTGGGGATCAGCGACACCGCGGAGTGAGCAACCGCCGCATGGCCTCGGCCGCGCGTACGGCGGCGTCCGCGCAGCAGTTGTTGAACAGCACGTGCAGCTCGTCCGCCTGCCGGGCGGCGCGCCGCAACCGGGGCACCCAGGCGGCGAGTTCGGTCACGTCGTAGTCGTACCGGAAGCGGTCCTCCTTGCTGCCCCTCCCCCAGGCCGCGCTGCGGCCGTGGAACCGTACGACGGCGAGGGAAGGCCGGGTGACCGGCGCGATGGGCGGCAGGGACCCGGGCAGACGCTGGGCCATGTCGGTGCCGACGGCCGACGCGCCGAGAGCGGACAGCGACGCGCGGGTGGCCTCCGCACGCTCCGGCTCCCACCACCCCGGATGGCGGAACTCCACGGCGAGGGGCCACCCCTCCGTACGCAGGGCGCACGCTTCGAGCGTCTCCTCGGCCGGGTCGCCCGGTGCGAACCACGGCGGGAACTGGAACAGCACGGTGCCGAGCCGCCCTGCCTTGCGCAGCGGCTCGACCGCCTCGGCGAAGCGCCCCCACACCTCGTCCAGCAGGCCCTCACTCGCCCGCCCGCGCCGCAGCGGGCCGGGGTCGGCTCCGCGCAGGTCGGCGGGGAGGGCCTCCGCGCGCGTGGGGTGGCCGGTCAGCAGCGAGAACGCCTTGACGTCGAAGCGGAAGCCGTCCGGCGTGCGCTCCACCCACAGCTCGCTGTTGCGCCGGCTCGGCAACGCGTAGTACCCGGCGTCCACTTCGACGACGGGCAGCCGCGAGGCGTAGTGCCGCAGCCGTCCCTCCGCGTCCCGGCGCCCGCGCGGATACCAGCCGCTCGCCAGGAGCTGCCGGTCCGTCCACGAACAGGCGCCGACCAGAATCTCACCCATGGGAGCCCGGAGTACCCCGGGCTCCCGTGTTCATCCCCCGGCTACTCGGTCGCGGTGGGCCGCCGCGAGGCCCGCGTCGCGTCACGGACGTCGGTGAGCGGGCGCAGCCGGTAGGTGTACGCGTAGTCCCGGTCGGCGAAGAGCTTGAACTCGTCGTGGGTGTGCGCGCCCCAGCTGTTGTCGCCGCCGACCCCCATCTGACGGTGGTTCAGGCGCAGGACGACCTCGTCCCTCGGGGTGAGCTGGTAGTCGTGCCGCACGCCGGCCGACAGGTCCTCCGGCGTGAAGTACGAGGCGTTGGCCTCCAGGAGGGGTTCGCCGGAGGCGAGCAGGCCCGTGCCGTGGCGGTCGGTGAGGGCGATCCAGCGGACGTCGGTCTTGTTGCCGTTCTCCTGCGGTCGGATGTACGGGGTCCACTGCTCGGCGACGGTCCCGGAGTACCGGCCGACGTCCGTGCCGTCGTTGCGGTCCCAGTGGTTCTCCTCGGGTCCGCGGCCGTACCAGTGCACGCGGTCCAGGCGGCGCGGCAGGAACAGCATGGTGCCGACCTCGGGGATGTAGGGCAGGTTGGCGGCGCCCGGGTGCAGGGTGTTGTCGACCTTGATCTCGCCGTTGCCGAACACCGTGTAGGTGGCGCTGTACGTGGACTCCACCGAGGTGGGCAATGTGCCGGTGACCTTGATCTCGACGGCCCGGTCGCCGAGCGCGCGCACGGCGACGCCGGTGACCTTCCGGCGGGCGCCCGCGTCGCGCCAGGTCTGGTTGCGGGTGTGCTGGCCGTTGCCCTTGTCGTTGTCGGTGGGCGCGCGCCAGAAGTTGGGCACGGGCCCGGAGGTGATCAGCCGGGTGCCCTTCGCCTCGTAGGAGGTGATGGTGCCGGTGCGCTTGTCGACGGTGACCGAGAAGCCCTTGCCGTTGATCCTGACGTCCTGCTCGCGGTCCTCGTGGCGCAGGGCCGGGACGCTCTCCAGGCGGGCCGGGGTCACGGCGGGGGTACCGGTCTCGACGGGGAGCTGCTGCCGGGCCACCTCGAAGCCGGCCTTCGCCCACGGGGTGGACTCCTTGGTGGTGAAGGAGAGGTGGAGGAAGTACTCGGTGCCCGGGGCGGGGCGGTCCGGCAGGCGTACGGGGACGGTGATGTCCTTGCTCGACCGCGGGGCCACGTCCAGCTGCTCCCGGGTCAGCTTCCCGCGCCGTACGACCTCGCCGTCGGCGACCAGTTCCCAGCGGCCGTCGAACTCGCGGAGGTGGGTGAAGAGGTACTCGTTGGTGAGGGTGACGGCGCCGGGGCCGCCGCTGGAGGCGCGGGTGGCGTTGATGGCCTGGTAGACGCGCTTGACCTCGGCGGCCTTGCCGGTGTGGCCGCGGTCGGCGGTGACGATGCCGTCCGCGACGAAGGCGCCGTCGTTGGGGTTGTCGCCCCAGTCGCCGCCGTAGGCGAGGAACGTCTTGTCCCGGGGCCGCTTCTGCTCGGTCTTCACGGTGGCGGCGTCGAACCAGAACCGCACGCCGTCGTCGCCGGGACCGCGGCTCTCGGAGGCCAGTTCGGCGGCGCCGAGGGCGCGGGCGTAGACGCGGGCGCGGCGGACGGTGCCGCTGAACTCCCGTACCTGGTTGTCGGCGTCGGTGGCGAGCGCGAGGGGCGCGGTGTTGCTGCTGGGGCGCCGGTCGGTGGTGCGGGTGGCCCGTTCGACGCCGTCGACGTAGAGGGTCAGGGTCCCGGCGTCCGCGTCGAAGACGCCCGCGAGGTGGTGTTCGCGGCCGGTCCAGTCGTCCGGCACGGTCCAGTTCGCGGTGATCCACTGGCCCGCGGAGTGGATGAAGAACTCCAGGGTCCGGCCGTTCTGCTTGAGCGCGTACTGGGTGTCGCCCTTGGCGAGGATCGGCTGGTGGTAGCCCGTCACGTGCGGGGTGACCCAGGCCTCCAGGGTCAGTGATCCCGTGAGGTCGAGGCTGTCGTCGCGCTCGAAGACGGTGATGCCGGACAGGCCCTTGTCGCGGTCGAGGGTGCCGCGGGTGGCGAGGATCTCGCCGCGCAGCCCGGCGGGTCCGGTCTCGGTGAGCAGGGTGCGGGCGGGGACGGGCGTGTAGAGGGACTGGTCCACGAAGTCCCAGATCCAGCCGCCCTGGAGCACGTCGTACCGGCGGACGATGTCCCAGTACTTCTTGAAGTTGCCGGTGGAGTTCCCCATCGAGTGGGCGTACTCGATCATGACGTACGGCCGGGTGTCGGAGGTGTCCTTGGCGCGCTGCTCGACGCGCTGCGGGCTGTCGTACATCTCCGAGCGGATGTCGCTGACGCCGGGGCGGTCGTCGCCCTCGTACTGGATGACGCGGGTGTCGTCGTAGGAGCGGATCCAGTCGTGCATGGCGGTGAAGGTGGAGCCGCCGCCCGCCTCGTTGCCCAGCGACCAGATGACGACCGAGGCGTGGTTCTTGTCGCGGTGCACCATGTTCTGGGCGCGGGCCACGCAGGCGGCGGTCCAGTCGGGGTGGTCGCCGGGGTACTCGTCGCGGATGCCGTGGGTCTCCAGGTTGGTCTCGTCGACGAGGTAGAGGCCGTACTCGTCGGCCAGTTCCAGCCAGTACGGGTTGTTCGGGTAGTGGGAGGTGCGGACGCTGTTGATGTTCATCCGCTTGATGATCCTGATGTCCTCGACCATGTCCTCGCGGGTGAGCGCGGTGCCGCGGGAGGGGTGCATCTCGTGGCGGTTGGTGCCGCGGAAGGACACCGGCTGGCCGTTGATCCGCATCAGCCCGTCCTTGAGCGCGAACTCGCGGAAGCCGACCCGGTGGGACACGGTCTCGGTCACCTTGCCCGCGGGGTCCCGCAGGCGCAGTACGGCCGTGTAGAGATTCGGGTGCTCGGCCGACCAGAGCCGGGGCCCGGGCACCGCCTTCGCGGCCCGTACGGTGACGTCCTCACCGGCGCGGGCCGTGCCGACGTCGACGGGCTGCTCCAGCGGCCGGGACCAGACGGCGTGGCCGCGCGCGTCGTACAGCTGGGTCTCGACGGTGTAGCGGCCGGTGCCGCCCTCGCCGTACGCCCGGACGCTCGCGGTGACGGCCAGTTCGGCGTCGGTATAGGTGTCGTCGAGCGGGGTGTCCAGCTTGAAGTCGCGCAGGTGCACGGCGGGGGTGGAGTAGAGGTGGACCGAGCGGAAGATGCCGCTCACCCGGATCATGTCCTGGTCCTCCATCCAGTCGCCGTCGGAGTAGCGGTAGACCTCGACGGCGATCTGGTTGGTGCCCGGCTTGAGGTGGTCGGTGACGTCGTACTCGGACGGCGTGTAGGAGTCCTCGTCGTAACCGACCAGTTCGCCGTTGATCCACACGTAGTGCGCGGACTTGACGCCCTCGAAGTGGAGGAAGGTGCGCCGCCCCTTCCAGTCGCGGGGGACGGTGAAGGTGCGCCGGTACTGGCCGACCGGGTTGTAGCGGGTCGGCGCGGCGGGCGGCTGCGGTTCCTCGCCGAGGCCGTTGGGGCCCCAGTACGGGTAGGTGATGTTCAGGTAGATGGGGAAGTCGTGGCCGTGCAGCTGCCACACGGAGGGGACCGGGACGGTCTCCCAGTCCGCGTCGTCCACGTCGGTGCGGTGGAAGTCGGCGTCCCGGTCCTCGGGGCGGTCTGCGTAGGCGAACTTCCAGTTGCCGTCCAGGCTCAGCCGGTAGGGCGAGCGGGCACGGTCGCCGGCGAGCGCCTGCCCGACGTCCGCGTAGGGCGTGAGCGTGGTGTGCGGTGGCTGGGTGCCGAGCCGGAAGACACCGAAGTCGTTCCACTCCGGGGGCCCGTCGGCGGCCGCCCGGCTTCCGGCCGCCCGCGCCGCGACGGGCGACGCGGAGAGGGCGAGGGCGCCGAGGACGGCGGCACCGCCCTCCAGGAGACGGCGGCGGCTGACGACCGGGCGGGGACGGCCGGCCGGACCGGCCGGGGGCTGGGCGGGTGACACGGGCGAGTGCGGCATGACCGTGGCCTTCCATGGGCTTCGGGGGCGGCTCAACGCACGGTGCTGTGAGAGCAGTTGCCGTGGGGGTGGGTCACAACTGCCGGTGACACGGCGACTACTGAGTCACGGGTCACCCTAGAACCCGAACACAACCGAATCAATTACCCCGTCGGACTTTGTTCGTTCCTGGTGGAGGTGTCCGGGTCGGGGTCGTCAGGGTCGCCCATTCGACGGTGCGCTCGCACCAGCGGTCCAGCAGGACGCGGTCGTGGCCGACGGCCAGCAGTCCCGCTCCGGTCGCGGCCCGGTAGTCCTCCACGACCCGGACCAGGGCGGCCGTGGTCGAGGCGTCGAGCATCGCCGTCATCTCGTCGCACACCAGCCAGCGCGGGCGCAGCACCAGGGCCCGGGCGAGGCAGGCGCGCTGCAACTGGCCGTCGCTGACCTCGTGCGGGCGCCTGGTCAGCAGGTCGGCGGTCAGCCCCACGGTGGCGGCCAGTTCGGCGACCCGGTCGGCGGCCCCGTCCCGTCGGCCGGTGGCGCGCAGCGGTTCGGCGATCAGGTCGGCCAGTGCGAGCCGGGGGTCCGCGGAGAGGCGGGCCTGCTGGAAGACGACGCCGAAGGCGGTGCGCTGTCCCCGCGGGGCGCGGTGCCGCCAGTGCCGTACGGGGGTCCCGTCCAGGAGGAGGGTCCCGGCGTCGGGCCGGTGCAGCAGGGCCGCGACGCGGGCGAGGGTGGACTTGCCGCAGCCGCTGGGGCCGAGCAGCCCGACCGCCTCACCCGGCGCGACGGACAGGGAGACGTCCCGGAACACGGGCGTGTTCCCGCCGTACCCGGCGGTGACGGTGCGCAGTTCAAGCACGGTCGGCGGCCTCCGTGAGTACGGCGTACGGGTGGTGGCAGGCCACGTGGCCGCGCAGCGGGGGCAGGGCGGCGCAGGCGTCGGTCGTCCGGTCGCAGCGGGCGGCGAAGGCGCAGCCGTCGGGCAGGGCGCCGAGTTCGGGCGGCAGGCCGGGGATGGGGGCGAAGGCACGGTCGGGCAGCGCGTCGAGCAGGCCGCGGCTGTAGGGGTGACGTGGGCCGGGGGTGCCGAAGAACGCGGCGGCGTCGGCGAGTTCGACGATGCGGCCGGCGTACATCACGGCGACGCGGTCGGCGATGCGCTCGGCGGCGGCCAGGTCGTGGGTGATCATCAGCAGGGCACGGTCGTCGTCGGGCCGGGCGCCCCCGCCCTCGGCATGGTCGACATGTCGCCGCAGTTCGTCGACCGTGCGGTCCACCAGGTCCCGGTCGAGCCCGGTGGTCGGCTCGTCGGCGAGCAGCAGGGGCGCGTCGCCGACCAGGGCGAGGGCGGTGGCGGCGCGCTGGGCGAGGCCGCCGGAGAGTTCGTGCGGGTGGTGGTCGAGGTGGTCCGGCGGGAACGCGGCGCGCTCGGCGGCGGCCTCCGCGGCCGCGCGCAGGGCCCTGCGGCCGCCGCGGGTCCCGGTGAGTTGTGCGACCGTCTCCTCCAGGTGCGCCCGGACGGTGCGGACCGGGGTGAGGTGGGCGGCCGGGCTCTGCGGGACGAGGCCGATCAGCCGGCCCCGGACCGTGCGGGCGAGGGTCCGCTCGTCGGCGGCGAGCAGGTCCAGGTCGCCGAGGAGCGCGCGGCCCGCGGTCTGCGCGTTGCCGGGCAGCAGTCCGAGCAGCGCGGAGGCGAGGACGGACTTGCCGCAGCCGCTCTCGCCGATCAGGGCCAGGCACTCCCCGGCCGCCACGTCGAAGTGGGCGTCGGTGACGGCGGCGACCCGGCGCCCGCCCGGCATCAGGAAGCGCACCGACAGACCGCGTACCGACAGTACGGGGGCTCGCTCGGTCACAGCATCAGCTCCGATCGGCGACGGGGGTTGATCCGCTCCCGCCAGGCGCCCGCGAGTCCGGCGACGGCGAGGGTGGGCACGATGATGAACAGGCCGGGGAAGAGCGTCGGCCACCACTGCCCGGCGAGCAGCGAACCCCGGGCTTCCTGGACCAGGTTGCCGAGGCTCGCGGTGTGGGTGGGCAGCCCGAGGCCGAGGAACGACAGCGCCGACTCGTGCCACATGGCGTGCGGCACCATCAGTACGGCGGCCAGCGCGGCCTGCGGCAGCACGCCCGGCAGCAGGTGCCGCACCGTCACCCGCCACCGGGACGCGCCGCCGGAGACGGCCGCGTCGATGTGCGGACGGGCGCGCAGGGACAGCACCTCGGCGCGGACGATACGCGCGGTGGACAGCCAGTGGGTGAGCGCGACGGAGGCGACCACCGGCCAGACGCCGGGCCGGAACATCGCGACGACGAAGATGCCCAGCAGCAGGTGGGGCACGGAGGAGAAGGCGTCGACGACCCGCATGACGCCCCGGTCGACCCAGCCGCCGAGCGCCCCGGCGGCGGCGCCCACGGCGGTGCCGACGACCGTCGCGGTGAGCGCGGCCGCCACCCCGACGAGCAGCGAGACACGCAGGCCGTACACGCAGCGCAGCAGCAGGTCGCGGCCGACGTCGTCGGTGCCGAACGGGTGGGCCCGGCCGGGAGCCTCCAGCTTGGCGGCCAGGTCGACGGCCTGCTGGTCGAGCTGCACCAGCGGCGGCACGAGCAGCACGGCGAGCACGGTCGCGGTCAGCAGCACGGCACAGGTGCGCAGGCGCAAGGTACGGGTGGAGCGGCCCTCGCCACCCCGGGAGCGCCATACGGTGCCGGTCTTCTCGGCGGCGACGTCAGTCATGGCCCTCACATCTCACTGAGTTTCACCCTCGGGTCGAAGAGTCCGTAGAGCAGGTCGGCCAGCAGGTTCCCGGCGAGTACGGCGGCGGTGGCGAGGGTGGTCAGGGCGGCGAGCAGCGGGAAGTCGACGGCGGTGGCGGCCTCGACGGTGGCGGCGGCGATGCCGGGCCAGCTGAAGACGCTCTCCACCAGCAGGGCACCGGTGATGAGTTCGGGAACGCGGGAGCCGATCAGGGTGAGCACGGGCAGCAGCCCCGAGCGCAGGGCGTGTCCGAGCAGGACGGTGCCCTCCCCCAGCCCGCGGGCCCGCGCCCCGCGCACCGGGTCCTCCGCGAGGGCGTCGGCGACGCCCTGGCGCACGTAGAGGGTGAACCAGGGCAGTTGGGAGGCGGCGAGCACACCGGCGGGCAGCACGAGGTGGCCTGCGACCTGCCCCGGGGTGACCTGTTCGCTGGCGGTGTCGGTCAGACCGCCGGCGGGCAGCACGTCCCACTGGAGGGCGAACAGCCACACGGCGAGCAGCGCGATCCAGAAGACCGGCGCGGCCTCCAGGGTGTACGCGAGGGAGGTGACCGCCCGGTCCAGCATCGAGCCGGGCCGGCGGGCGGCCAGCACGCCGAGGAGCGTGCCGAGGGTCACGGCGACGGTGAAGGCGACGGCGCACAACAGCGCGGACCAGGCGAGCCGTTCCCCGATCACCTGTGTCACCGGCTGCCGCAGCACGCTGGAGTGGCCGAGGTCGCCGGTGAGCGCGGAGGTCAGCCAGTGCCACCAGCGGACGACGAAGGACTCGTCCACACCGAGGTTCTCGCGCAGCCGGTCCAGGGTCTCCTGGTCGGCGCCGAGCGCGGCGGTGCCGGCGTACGCCTTGACCGGGTCGAAGGGCGAGGCGGCGGCGATCGCGAACACGCCGAAGGTGACGACGAGGACGACGGGGACGGCGAACAGCGCGCGCCGCCCCGCCAGCCGTGCCATCGCGCCCCACGGCAGCCGTCGGGCCGGTCGGATCACTTCTTCGGCCGCCAGTCCTGGATGTTCCACCAGGGCCCGCTGGCGAAGCCGTGCTCGTGCGGCTCCAGTTGGGTGGTCAGCCCGTCCCAGCGGTCGGCGAGGACGTAGAGGTGGTCGATGTGGGTGAGGAAGGTGTAGCCGGGGTCCGTCACGAGGGCCTGCTGGACCTTCTCGTAGGCGGCGGCGCGCACCTCCGGGTCCTGGCTGCGGCGCCCGGTGTCGAGCGCCTCGTCCACGGCCGGGTTGTCGTAGTGGGCCATGTTGTTGAAGCCGTCGCCGGCGAGTGAGGAGTGCAGCAGGGTGTAGAGGCCGAAGTCGGGGTCGCCGACGCTGCCGAAGCCCGCGAGGACCGCGTCGGACTTCATCCGCGGCTCGATGACCTCCCAGGTGGCGCCCTCGACCCTCACCTCGACGCCGGCCTTCTTGGCGTCGGAGGCGTAGGCGAGCGCGTGGTCCTGGCGGACCTTGTCGCCGGAGGGGTAGTACAGGGTGAAGGAGGCGCGCTGTCCGTCCTTGGCGCGGATGCCGCCGGAGCCGGGCTTCCAGCCGGCCTCGTCCAGGATGCGCTTGGCCGCGGCGAGGTCGTGGGGGCGCTCGATGCCGCGCTCGTACCAGGGGTCGTCGGCGGGCAGCGGTCCGTACGCCGGCCGGCCCGCGCCGTCGAGGATCTGGTCGACCATGGCCTGCCGGTCCACGGCGGCGTCCAGGGCCCTGCGGATCGCGCGGTCACCGGTGACCTTGCCGGAGGTGGGCAGGGTGACGGCCCGGAAGTCGTAGGACCTGGCCCGGTAGGTCCGCCTGCCGTCGTCCTTCGCGAAGGTGGCGGCGAGGTTGGGCGGCAGGACGGCGCCGTCGAGGTCGCCGGAGCGCAGCCGGGTGGCGCGTACGTTGTCGTCGGCGATGACGGCCATGGTGAACGACTTCACCGCGGGCTTCTCGCCCCAGTAGTGCGGGTTGGCCTTGAAGCCGAGTTTCTCGCCCTTGCTCCAGCCGGTGAGCACGTACGGTCCGGTGCCGACCGGCTCGCGGTTGAAGTCACCGGTGTTGGGGTCCTGTTCCCCCGCGATGTGCTCGGGGACGATGGGCAGGACGGTGCGGGCGGCGAAGGCCGCGTAGGGGTACTTGAGCGTGAAGACGACGGTGTCGTCCCCGCCGGCGCGGACGGCCTCGACGGCGTCGAGTTCGCTGCGGGCGGTGTTGTTGGTCTTCTCGTCGAGGACCGTGCGGTACGTGTAGACCACGTCCTCGGCCGTCAGCGGTTCGCCGTCGCTGAACTTCACGCCGTCGCGCAGGGTGTACGTGTAGGTCCGGCCGCCGTCGGTGACCTCCGGCAGTGCGGTGGCGAGCGCGGGCTTCAGCTTCAGGTCGGTGTCCCGGGCGAGCAGCCCGTCGAAGATCTTGGAGTTTCCGTCCTTGCCGTAGCCGAGCAGCGGGCTGAGGGTGTCCGGCTCCGAGGCGACCCCGATCACGACGGACTCGGCCGCTCCGGCGTCGCCGTCCTTCCCTCCGTCCGAGGGCGCGGAGCAGGCGGTTGCACCGGCGGCGAACGCCACCGCGGCGGCGGCACTCCGTATCGGAAGCTTCCGATCGGTCCGACGGGTCCAACGGGTCCGACGGGCTGTCATGTCTCCCCCACGCTTGTTGTCGATACGTGGCTATTGCACATCACTTGCAATAAAGCGTCAAGCCAGGTGGAGCGAGTGCCGGGTAGGGGGGCGAAGGTTCAGCGCGCCAAGCCGTTGCCGGAGAACCCGGCGACGGGAACAACGGACCGGTGGACGAGGTACAGGACAGCCTTCGGTCGACTGCCGGACGCTGCTCAACGGGCAGGACGTGGGCGGGGCGACCGTGGCCGATCAGCGCGGAAGCATGGTCGTCGGCTCCCTGTGGCCCGTCGGCGGCGGAGCGGCGATCGCCGTCACCGCGCCGGCCATCGGGACCGCCCGGGAAGGGACCGCTTCCGGGGCACCGGGTTCTCCCGGCGTCGCCGGTGAGCCGTCGGCGCCCGGGTCGTAACGGGCACCCCGGCCGCGGTCAGCCCACCCGCGCCGCGAACGCCTCGTACGCACGGTCGTCGAAGAGGACGAAGCGGACCTCCGTGACCGACGTCCCGCTGGTCCGTACCGTCTCCACGGCGATGCGGGCCGCGTCGTCGAGCGGCCAGCGGTAGACGCCGGTGGAGATGGCCGGGAAGGCGACGGTGCGGGCGCCCAACTCGTCGGCGACGCGGAGGGATTCGCGGTAGCAGGAGGCGAGGAGGGCCGAGCGGTCCTCGGTGGCGCTGTGCACCGGGCCGACCGTGTGGATCACCCAGCGCGCGTCCAGGTCGCCCGCGGTGGTGGCGACCGCACGGCCGGTGGGCAGGCCCTTGCCGAGGTGCCCGGCGCGCAGCCTGCGGCACTCCGCCAGGATCGCGGGGCCGCCGCGCCGGTGGATGGCGCCGTCGACGCCGCCTCCGCCGAGGAGGGAGGAGTTGGCGGCATTGACGATCGCGTCGGCGCTCTCGCGGGTGATGTCGCCCTGGACGAGGGTGATGTCGGTCATGTCTGCCTCAGCCTCCGCCAGACCGCCTTCGCCGCGTTGTGGCCCGACATGCCGTGGACGCCGGGGCCCGGCGGGGTGGCCGACGAGCAGATGAAGACCGCCGGGTGCGGGGTCGAGTACGGGAACAGGGAGAGCTTGGGACGCAGGAGGAGCTGCAGTCCGGAGACCGCGCCTGACGCGATGTCGCCGCCGACGTAGTTGGCGTTGCGGACGGCGAGTTCGGGCGGGCCGGCGGTGGCGCGGGCCAGGACGCAGTCGCGGAAACCGGGGGCGAAGCGCTCCAGTTGGCGTTCTATGGCGTCGGTGAGGTCGCCGGTCCAGCCGTTGGGGACGTGACCGTACGCCCAGAAGACGTGCTTGCCCGCCGGGGCGCGGCCGGGGTCGACGACGCTGGGCTGCACGGTGATGAGGAACGGCCGCTCGGGGGCGCGGTCGGTGCCGGAGGCGGCGTCCAGGGCGGCGCCGATCTCCGCGCTGTCGGCGCCGATCTGCACGGTGCCCGCGCTGCGGGGCGCCTCGGCCGTCCAGGGGACGGGGCCGTCCAGCGCGTAGTCGATCTTGAAGACGCCCGGGCCGTACCGGTAGTTCGCGTAGTGGTTGCCGAGTCCGGCGATGCGGGCCAGGGCCGTGGGCGAGGTGTCGAAGACGTACGCCCGCGCGGGCGGCAGGTCGTCCAGGCGCTTGACCTCGTAGTCGGTGTGCACCGTGCCGCCGAGGTCCTTCAGGTAGGCGGCCAGGGCGTCGGAGATGGACTGGGAGCCGCCGCGGGCCACGGGCCAGCCGCGGGCGTGTGCGGCCAGCGCGAAGACCAGGCCTATGGCGCCGGTCGCGAAGCCGCCGAGCGGGGCCATGACGTGTGCGACGAGCCCGGCGAAGAGGGTCTTGACGCGGTCGTCGCGGAAGCGGCGCATCAGCCACGTCGACGGGGGCAGGCCGACCAGTCCGAAGCGGGCGAGGGTGACCGGGTCGCGGGGCAGCGCGGTGAGCGGCAGGGACATGAAGTCCCGGGCCAGGGTGTCCCACCTGGGCAGGAAGTGTTCGACCAGCCTGCGGTACGCACCGGCGTCACGCGGCCCGAAGGACGCGGCCGTCTCGCCGACCGAGCGGGACAGCACGGCGGCCGAGCCGTCGAGGAAGGGGTGCGCCATGGGCAGGCCGGGGTGCAGCCACTCGAGGCCGTACCGCTCCAGGGGGAGATTCCGGAAGGCCGGGGAATTGATGCCGAGCGGGTGCGCGGCCGAGCACGGGTCGTGCCGGAAGCCGGGCAGGGTCAGCTCCTCCGTGCGCGCTCCGCCGCCCACGGTGCCCTGCGCCTCGAACACGGCGACCGAGAAGCCGCGGCGGGCCAGCTCCACGGCTGCGGTCAGCCCGTTCGGCCCCGCACCCACTACGACCGCATCGAGCATCGACGGCACCTTCGGACCCCTTCGTCTGCCGATGGCCACTGGGGATCAGGATATGCCCGGGGTCCGACAGCGCGCGGTCGCGGGTGGGCGGGACCTCGCGCCCGGCGCCCTGCCGGCGCTCGGCGAACGGGCGCCGAGGGCTCAGGCGGCCGCCGCGGCGCGGAACGTGCTGGGGCTGAGGCCCTTGTGGCGTTTGAAGGCGGCACTGAAACCGAAGGCGTCGGCATAGCCGACGGATCTGGCGACCTGGGCGATGCTGAGGTCCGTGTCGGTCAGCAGCGCCTCGGCGTCGGCCATCCGGCATTCGGTGAGGTAGGCGAGCGGCGGGCAGCCCATCAGCCCGGTGAAGCGCTTGGCGAACAGCGCCCGCGAGACGCCCGCTTGAGCGGCGAGCGACGCCACCGTCCAGGACTGGTCGGGGCGGCTGTGGAAGGCCCGCAGCGCGGGGGCGAGCACCGGGTCGGCCAGGCCCCGGTACCAGCTGGGCGCGTCGGCGCCCGCCTGGTCGAACCAGGTGCGCAGTGTGCACACCAGGGCCCAGTCGAGGAGCCGGTCCATGAGCGCCTGGGAACCGGCGGAGAGCCGGGCGGTGTCGGCGGCGGCCGTCTCCAGCCAGGCGCAGACCTCGGCGTCCTCGCTGACGACCAGGAGGTGCGGCAGGGCGCGCAGGAGCCGCTCGTGGCGGTGGCCCGAGGCGCGGTAGGCGCCCACGACCAGCGCGGTCGCCCCGTGCGGTTCGGTGCCCCAGCGGATGCCGCCGAGTTTCTCGGCGGTGCACTCGGCATCCGTGAAGCACGCGATCTCGTACTCGGTGTGCGGGCCGTCGAGCGTGGTGGGCCGGTCCGCGAGGAGGAACGGCGCCGGGCCGCGCACGATGGCCGTGTCGCCCGCGCCGACCGTCCGTCGGGTGCCGTCGGGCAGCAGCAGGGTGCCGCCGCCGCGCAGCACGCTGACCATGGTGAGCGGCGCCCCGTCGGTGAAGCGGACGGACCAGGGCGCGGTCAGTACGGCGTGGCTGACGACCGAGCCCTCGGCCCGGATGCCGCTCAGCAGTGACGTCAAGGGATCCACCTCACCAGCGTAGACGATCACACATGTTTCCCAGACTTTCTCCCATGGATCATCTACTCGGCCACGGCTGTACTGGACGCGTCGCAACGGACCGAGACCAGCCGGGAGACCCCGTGACGCAGCCCAGCAGCAAGACCAGGACCGCCCTCGTGGTCGTCGCGCACCACCGCGCCGACTCCCTCACCGCCCACACCGCCCGCCGCAGCACCGACCGCCTGGAGGCCGCCGGATACCGCGTCGACCTGCTCGACCTGCACGCCGAGGGCTTCGACCCGCGGATGAACACGGCGGACCAGCCCGACTGGGGCGACCGGGAGAAGGCGTACTCGCAGGAGGCGCGGGCCCATATGCGGCGCGTCCTCGACGCCGACGTGATCGTCGCCGTCTTCCCGGTGTACTGGCAGAGCGTGCCCGCGATCCTCAAGGGGTGGATCGACCGCGTGTGGAACTACGGCTTCGCCTACGGCCGCAGCAGGCCGCGCCTCGCCGGCAAGCGCATGCTGTGGCTGGGCCTGGCCGGTGCCACCGCCGACGACCCGATCACCGAGGGGATGCACTCCCTCCTGGAGGCCAACCTCAACGAGGGCATCGCCTACTACTGCGGCCTCTCCCACTCGACCGTCGGCCTGCTCACCGACGCGGAGGACCGCCCCCAGCGCGTCGACGCCGCGGGCAATCTGCTGGTCGGCGACGCGGTCGCGGGCGCCGAGCGGGAGGCGCAGTACGCCGACTTCGACCGGCGTGCGCGGGAGTTCGTGGAGAAGTTCCTCGCCGAGGAGGGGGTGACGGCCTGACGGCGCCGGGGATCAGGCCTCCCCCGACAGCAGGGCCACCACCCGGCGGGCCGTGGCCGCGTCGCGGGCGGCGGTGAACGGCAGTTCATTGCCCCCGGTGATGCGGAAGGGCTCGCCCGTGCGGGTCAGGTGGGTGCCGCCCGCCTCCTCGACCAGGAGGAGACCGGCCGCGTGGTCCCACGCCGCCTCCCAGGAGAAGGCGGTGGCGTCGGACTCGCCGCGGGCGACGGCCAGGTACTCCAGACCGGCCGAACCGCAGGGGCGGGGGGCCACGCCCGGGGTGCGCAGGGCGAGCAGGTCGCGCTTCTGCTCGTCCGTCGTGTAGTCCGGGTGGGACGTGGCCACCCGCAGCTCGCGGCCCGGCTCGGGCGGCCCCGCGTACAGCCGCTCGCCGTCCTGGTAGGCGCCCCGGCCCCGTACGGCCGTGGCGAGCCGGTCGTCGGCGGGGGCGTAGGTCCAGGAGGCGTGCACGACCCCGCGGTGGGCGAGCGCGACCAGCGTGCAGAAGCCTTCCTCGCCGCGCACGAACTGCCGGGTCCCGTCGACCGGGTCGACGATCCACACCGGGGCCTCGCCGCGTATCGCCCCGTACGACGCCGGGTTCGCGTGCACCGCCTCCTCGCCGACCACCACCGAGCCCGGCAGCAGTGCGGCCAGGACCTCGGTGAGGTACAGCTCGGCCCTGCGGTCGGCGTCCGTCACCAGGTCGTGCGGGCCGGCCTTCTGGTCGACCTCGTGTGCCGCGAGCCGGCGCCAGCGCGGCATGATCTCCTGCGCGGCCGCCTTGCGGACGGCCTCCTCCACGTCGTCGGTGTGCCGGGCGAGAAACTCGTCGATGGTTTCGTTGTTCTCGATCATGGCTCCATGAGAGCACGCGCCACTGACAATCCCCACCCGGGTGGTGTACTCCGGGTGGCATCGCGACGAACACCCGGTGCGGGCGCCGGCGGGCGTCAGCGGCCGACCGCGTATCCCTGCATGCCGCGCGGGTTCGCCGCCGCCGACAGCACGCCCGTCTCCGGGTCCCGCGCGACGGCGCACAGCCGCCCCTCCGACCACGCCTCGCCCACCGTCACGTCGTGCCCGCGCCGCCGCAGTTCCTCGACGACCTCCGCCGGCATCCGGGACTCCACGGTGACGGAGCCCGCCCGCATGCCGCGCGGGAAGAAGGACCCGGGGAAGCTGTCGGTGTGCCAGTTCGGGGCGTCGACGGCGCCCTGCAGGTCGAGCCCGCCGCGGACCCGTGCCCGCAGCGCGACCGCCAGGAAGAAGTGCGTCTGCCACTGGTCCTGCTGGTCGCCGCCGGGGGTGCCGAAGGCCATGACCGGCACCCCGTCGCGCAGGGCGATGGACGGCGTGAGCGTGGTGCGCGGGCGGCGGCCCGGCGTGAGCGAGTTGGGCAGCCCCTCCTCCAGCCAGGTCATCTGGAGCCGGGTGCCGAGCGGGAAGCCCAGCTCGGGCACGACGGGGTTGGACTGGAGCCAGCCGCCGCTGGGCGTGGCCGAGACCATGTTGCCCCAGCGGTCCACGATGTCCAGGTGGCAGGTGTCGCCGCGGGTCCCGCCGTCGGCGGCGACGTCCGGCTCCCCCGGCACCGGGGACGCCGGGCTCTTGGCGACCGTCGGCTCGCCGACCCCGAGGGCGTCGAGGCCCTCCCCCTCCACGGCCGCGACGAGCGCCTGCGCGCCGAGCCTCGGCGTGCGCCCGCCCGGCGCGCCGGGCCGCAGTTCGAACGATGCCTTGTCGCCGACGAGTTGCCGCCGGACCGCGTTGTACTCGGGCGACAGCAGGTCGGCGAGCGGCACCTGGTCCGCGCCGTCCGCGTCGCCGTACCAGGCCTCCCGGTCGGCCATGGCCAGCTTGCAGCCCTCGACCAGCAGATGGACGTAGTCGGCGGAGGCGTAGGCGGGCAGCTCGGGCGGGAGCAGCGCCAACTGCTGGAGCAGCACGGGCCCCTGACTCCAGGGGCCGGCCTTGCACAGGGTCCAGCCGTTCCAGTCGTAGGTCGCCGGGGCCTCGTAGTGGGCGGACCAGCCGGCGAGGTCGGCGGCGGTCAGGGTGCCGGTGTGGCGCTCCCCGCTGGTGTCCAGGGTGGGCCGCCCGGCCTGGCGTACGAGGGCCGCCGCGATGAACCCGGAGCGCCAGATCTCCCGCGCCGCGTCGATCTCCGCCTCCCGGGTCCCCACCGGCCCCGCTTTCCGGCCCGCGCCGGACGCCTCGGCCAGCAGCCGCTTCCAGGTGGCGGCGAGGGCCGGGTTGCGCAGCAGCTCGCCGGGGCGGGGCGGGCGGCCGTCCGGCAGGTAGACCTCGGCGGACGACGTCCACTCGGTCTCGAACAGCTCCCGGACGGTCTCCACGGTCTCCGCGACGCGCTCCACGGGGGCGTGCCCGTGCTCGGCGTAACCAATGGCGTACTTCAGCACCTCGGCCAGTGACCTGGTGCCGTGGTCGCGCAGCAGGAGCAGCCAGGCGTCGAAGGCTCCCGGCACGGCCGCGGCCAGTGGTCCGGTGCCGGGCACCAGGTCGAGTCCGAGCCCCTTGTAGTGCGCGACCGTGGCCCCGGCCGGTGCCACGCCCTGCCCGCACAGCACCCGTACCTCGCCGCCCGCCGGCGCGAGCAGGATCGGTACCTCTCCGGCGGGCCCGTTGAGGTGCGGTTCGACGACGTGCAGCACGAAGGCTCCGGCCACGGCGGCGTCGTAGGCGTTGCCCCCGTCCTCCAGCACCGCCATGGCCGACTGCGAGGCCAGCCAGTGCGTGGAGGACACCATGCCGAAGGTGCCCTGGAGGGTGGGGCGAGTCGTGAACCGCATGTGCGACCTCGGTGTTCGGGGCTCGGTCGGTCCATCCAACATCAGAAACGGCCTCGGGGGAATGCCGTGTTCCACGGTCCCGCGCGCCGCCGTCACGCGCAGCGCAGTCCGGTCAGTTCCTCGGAGCGCGCCCAGATCCGACGGGCCTCGTCCGTGCTCCGCAGGCGGCTGTAGAGCTTCTGCCGGGCGGGCGGTCCGCCCAGCCGGCCCGGGCCGCCGGGGCCGTAGAACGCGCCACGTCCGGCCTGCGGCGAGGTGGCGGCGTACAGCGCGGGGAGCTGCGCGGTGCGGACCGTGCCGAGGAGGATGCCGCGGGCGGACAGGACGCGGATGACCCGCACGCCCGGGGTGTCCCGGGCGCGGCCCACTTCGGGGCGGGCGGCGAGCAGGTTGGTGGGGGCGACGCCCGGGTGGGAGAGGTTGCTGGTGATGCCCCAGTCACCGGCCTCGCTGCGGCGGTCGAGTTCCAGCCCGAAGAGGCCGAACGCGATCTTCGACTGGCTGTAGGCGCGCATGCCGTCGTAGGAGCGTTCCCAGTTCAGGTCGTCCCAGTTGATGGCGTTCCGGTTCGCCGCGACGCTGATCTGGGAGGTCACCCGCGCCCGGCCGGCCCGCAGCAGCGGCAGCAGGCGGGCGACGAGGGCGAAGTGGCCGAGGTGGTTGGTGCCGAACTGCAGCTCGAACCCGTCCGCGGTGGTCTGCCGCGCGGGCGGTGTCATGACACCGGCGTTGTTGACGAGCAGGTGGATCGGGCGGTCCTCCGCCAGCAGGGTGTCGCCCAGCGCCGCCACGGAGGTGAGCGAGGACAGGTCGAGGGTGCGCAGGGACACCTCCGCACCGGGCACCCGCGCCCGGATCGCGGCCAGTGCCGCCTCGCCCTTGCGCGGGTTGCGGACCGGCAGGAGCACCTCCGCACCGGCGGCCGCGAGGCGGGTGGCGATGCCGAGCCCGAGGCCGTCGCTCGCGCCGGTGACGACCGCGCGCCGGCCGGTCAGATCGGGGACGGTGATGTCGAAGTCGGTGCGTGGCATGAGCTGGCTCCTGGCGGTGTCGTTGCTTCCCTCGTCGTGTCGTCGCTTCCACCATGACCGGATCCGGTGACGGGATGCAGGGTCTGCCGATCCCCTGATCGCGCGGCCGAGGGTAGGGCTATCTCATGCTCTTTACGCAGGTCAGCGACGGTTTCCCGGCAGTCGGCGGACGCGCCGGACGCCGTAAGGGGGGATCGGCGATCCGTGGCTGCGCCGCCGCGGCGGCGATAGAAAGGGGGGAAGCGGCACCGGAGGAGAGGGCCTCATGGAGATCGACCGGAGCGGGCTCGCCGCCTTCCTGCGGCGCCGGCGGGAACTGCTGCAGCCCGAGGACGTCGGACTCCCGAGGGGACCGCGCCGCCGGACCAGTGGCCTGCGCCGCGAGGAGGTCGCGGCGCTGTGCCACATGTCGACCGACTACTACGCGCGCCTGGAACGGGAGCGCGGCCCGCAGCCCTCGGCCCAGATGGCCGCCTCGATCGCCCAGGGCCTGCACCTGTCCCTGGACGAGCGCGACCACCTGTTCCGCCTGGCCGGGCACAACCCGCCGGTGCGCGGCTCGGCCGGGGAGCACGTCGGCCCGGGTCTGCTGCGCATCCTCGACCGGCTGGCCGACACCCCCGCCGAGATCGTCACCGAACTCGGGGAGACCCTGCGCCAGACGCCGCTCGGCGTGGCCCTGACCGGCGACACCACCAAGTTCACCGGACCGGAACGGAGCATCGGCTTCCGCTGGTTCACCCTGCCGGCCACCCGCGCCCTGTACGCGCCGGAGGAGCACGCCCTGCTCTCCCGCGTGTTCGCGTCCGGGCTGCGCCAGGTCGTCACGCTGCGGGGGCCCGGCTCCCGGGCCGCGCACTACGCCGGCCTCCTCCTGGAGCGCAGCGGGGAGTTCCGCGCCCTGTGGGACACGCACGAGGTGGGCGTCCGCCCCGGCCTGGTCAAACGCTTCCGTCACCCCGAGGTCGGCCTCCTCGAACTGGACTGCCAGACCCTTCTCGACCCCGACCAGTCGCACCTGCTGCTCGTCTACACCGCCACCCCCGGCACCGAGAGCCACGAAAAGCTGCGCCTGCTGTCCGTGATCGGCGCCCAGCCGCTCGGCTGACCGCACCGCGTACGCGAGGGCTCTGTACGAACTCCGTTTCCCCGTTGTATGACTGCTCCCTATGTGATGGCGGAGGCGTTCACCCGGGACGCGTGTCGCGGGTATCGGTTGACAACGTTGTCCACAGGGAGAGGGTCCGTGCTCGTCATGCCTGACAGATCCAAGAGACCGCCGACACGGCCGTCCCGGCCCCGGGCCCTGCGGACCACGGTCGCGGCGGTGCTCGCCGGGGCGCTCGGCCTGGCCGCGCTGACGGGCGGCGGCAGCGCCGTCGCGGTACCCGTCGCCGAGGCCGCCTCCTCGGCCGACGCGGCGTCCGGCGGGACGGACTACACGAAACTCGTCGACCCGTTCGTGTCCACCGCGGGCGACGACGGCAACGACCTCCCCGGCGCCCAGGCACCGCACAGCCTGGCGAAGGTCAACCCGATGACGACCCCGGGCCGCAACCACTCGGGGTACGACTACCACGAGGACCACATCGCCGGGTTCACCGCCACGAACCTGGACGGCGTGGGCGGTTCGGGCGGCGGCGGCGACCTGCTGGTCGTCCCGGCCTCGGAGCAGTACGACGAGCGCCCGGCCACGAGCACCTACGCCCACCCCTACCGCCACGACGACGAGTCCGCGTCGCCCGGCTCCTACCGGGTGGGCCTCGGGTCCCCCGCCGGGACCATCGACGCCGAGATGACCGCCACCACGCGCACGGCACTCGAGAAGTACCGCTTCCCCGCCGGTTCGCGGCCCCAGCTCGTCCTCGACCTGGCCAACAACTTCACCAGCCGCACCCGCGCGACGCTGGACGCGACCGAGCTGAAGGACGGCACCACCGCGATCAGCGGGCTCGTCGCCGGGTCCTTCAACGGCGCCTCGTACCGCCTGTACTACTACGCCACCACGAACGTCCCCGTGACCTCGCTGCGCAGTTGGGGCGACGACGGCACGCTGAGCGACGCGACCGCGCGGGACGGCACCGACACCGGCGCCGTGCTCGGGTTCGACGAGGCCGACGGCGACGACATCGAGCTGCGCGTCACGCTGTCGCCGATCAGCGCCGAACAGGCCGCGCTCGACCAGCACAACGAGGTGGCGGGCCGCGACTTCGCGGACGTGCGCGCGCAGACGAGGGCGGACTGGAACCGCACGCTCGGCGCCGTCGCGGTGAAGGCGTCGAAGAAGGCCGACCCCGACTCGACGCTCACCCGGCAGTTCTACACGCATCTGTACCGCATGTACGCGCTGCCGGTGAACGCCACCAGCACCAGCGGCACCTACCGCGGCGTCGACGGCGCGGTGCACCGGGCGAACGGCTTCACGTACTACGACGGCTGGTCCACCTGGGACGACTTCCGCAAGTACTCGGTCGAGGCGTACATCGACCCGGCGACCTACCGGGACCTGGTGCAGTCCGCCGTCATCCTCTTCGCCGACGCGCACGCCGCGGGCAAGAGCCCTGGCAGCCTCACCCACTCGGTGCCGACCGTGCGCTGGGAGCGTTCGGCGGTGGTGGTCGCCGACGCGCTGTCGAAGGGGTTCAAGGACTTCGACCGGCTCGACGAGGCGTACCCGGCGCTGAAGTCGTACACCGGGTACTACACCGGGACCCAGCTGCGGCAGGGGTACATCGCCGGTGACCCCGGTACGACGGTGCAGCGCGGCTACGACCAGTGGGCGCTGTCCGTCGTCGCCGACGCGCTCGGCGAGGACGCGGACGCGAAGAAGCTGCGCGAGCAGGCGACGATGGCGATCGACAACCTGGTCAAGCCCGGCGCCTGGACCGCGGCCGACGGCACCGAGGTCGGTCTGCTCACCCCGCGCGACGGCGCGGGCGACTGGCAGGGCGTCGACTACGAGAAGTTCGAGGAGGCCAGGCTCTACCAGGGCACCCTCTGGCAGTACCACTGGTACGACGCGTACGACATGGGCGGGCTCATCGAGGCCATGGGCGGCGAGAAGGCGGGCCGGGCCGCGATCCGGCACATGTTCGGCGAGGACTCCGACGCCGACGACGGCTCGGCCATGCTGCACTCCAACGCCAACGAGATCGACCTCCAGGCCCCCTACCTCTTCAACTACGTGGGCGAGCCGAGCCTGACGCAGAAGTGGGTCCGCGCCATCTACACCGGTGAGACCTGGAACCGGTACATCGCGACGGGCTCCACGAACGAAGCACCCAGCTCCGGCGGCGAGTTCAGGCCACCGGTGAAGACCAAGGTCTACAAACCGGCCCCGGACGGCTTCCTGCCGACCATGGACAACGACGCCGGCACCATGTCGACCATGTTCGTCGCCGCCGCCCTCGGGCTGTTCCCGGTGACGGCGGGCTCCAGCCAGTTCCAGATCGGCACCCCGTTCTTCGACTCGACGACGATCCGTTACGCGGGCGGCGCCGCCTTCACGGTGAACGCCGACGGAGTCTCGCCGACCGACTACTACGTGCAGCGCGCGACGCTGAACGGCAAGCGGTTCTCGAACACATGGCTCGACTACTCGCGGATCGTCGGCGGCGGCACCCTGGAGTTCGACATGGGTTCCGCGCCGTCGTCCTGGGGTTCGCGCACCGAGCCCGCGTACTCGCTGAACACCGACCGGGGCGACGGTGACGACTCCGCGCCCGGCAAGGGCACAACCGTCGTCTCCGCCCGCCCGGAGACCGTGGACACCTCCGCCGACGGCACCGTGGACGCGAGCGTCGGGCTCCGCCTGTCCGGCAGGGCGTCGTTCGCCGCTCGGAAGGGGACCAGCCTCAGCCGGACCGGCGCGGCGAGCGTCACCTGCCTCCCGGACGGCGTGCGGGCCGACCTCAGGGTCACCGGAAGCCGCACCGCCTCGCTGAGGCTCACCGGCACCACCGAGACCGACGCGCGGTTCGGCATCACCTTCCGCGACCGGGCCTTCCCGCACGGCATTCCGGCCTCCACGGTGACCGGAACCGGCGTGTCCGTGACCGACCCGCTGGTCGTATCGGCCGCGCCGGTGCACCGGAAGAGACTCGCCGCCCTGGCCGACGAGGCGTCCCTGGTGCGCGAGGGCAACTACTCCGACGGCTCCTACGGCGTCTTCCGGGCGGCGCTGGAACGCGCCCGGACCGTCCTCGCGGACCCCGCCTCCCCGACCGGCACGCTGATGGCCGCGCACGACGCGCTGCGGTCCGCGATCGACGCCCTCACCCTGGACGAGGGCGGTTACGCCGTCCTCCAGGCCGAGGACCCCGACCGGATGGAGGGCCCCAGCCTCGTGAAGGAGGCGTACTACTCCGACGGCGACCTCGGCGGCGTCACCGAGGGCGCCTGGGAGCAGTACACGCACCTCGACTTCGGCGGTGTCGCCCCGCGGAGCGTCTCGGTGCGCTACGCCAACTCCCAGGCGCCGGCCGCGGAACCGAGCAGCGTCGACATCCACGCCGGGGACGCGGACGGCCCCGTCGTCGCCACCGTCTCCCTCCCCGGGACCGGCGGCTGGCAGTACTACACCACCGTCCAGGCGGCCGTCACCGACCCGGACGCCCTGCTGGACGCTTCGAGCGCGACGTTCATCTTCCACGCCCCGTCGGGGCGGCAGTGGGTGTCGAACTTCGACTGGTACCGGTTCTCGCCGCAAGCCGCCCCGTCGGCCTCGCCGGTCACCACACTCGCCACGCTCACCACCGCCAACGCCACGGCGACCGGGGGCGGTTCGCTGCCGCTGAAGCTCTCGGGCGGTGTCTTCGAGAACGTGACGAACGGCGCGTGGGCCGAGTGGCGGGACACCGGTCTCGGCGCCGGCGCCGACACCGTCACCGTCCGTTACGACAAGCCCCGGTCCCGCGCGGCGTCGGACTCGCGCGTCGAGTTGCGCCTGGGTGCGAAGGACGGCCCGGCGGCCGTCGGCGTCCCCCTCGACTACACCGGCTCGGGCTGGGGAACCGTCGCGACCACGAGCGTGCGGGTCGATCCGGACACCTTCGACGGCTCCCAGGACGTGTTCGCCGTCTTCGTCTCCGGCACCCAGACCGACGCGCAGCCCTACGTCGCCAACGTGTACGCGCTCACCCTGACGCGTGAGGCGGACGCCCCGGTGGTGTTCGACGCCACGGCGTTCGAGGCGAACAGCGGCGGCGGCCTCAAGAGCGAGCCGGCCACCTGGAGCGACGCGGGACCTACGGGTTCTCGCCAACCGGCGAGGCCGGGCAGGCCCTCGACGCGCCGGCCGACGCGGCGGCCCTGCTGATCACCGCCTTCCCGGACCTCACCGCCGAGCAGCGCACCCAGGTCCTGGAGCAGACCGCGACGGACTCCGGGTACCCGCTCGACCTCACCGCGTCCGGCGGACCGGGCTGGCAGCGGATCAACCTGGCGGCGGCTATGGCGGCGGACGTGGAGGTGAACGCCGACGGGTCGGTCACGGTGACCAACTTCTCGGACGCCACGAGGGCCGGTGTGTCCGACGCCTCCGCGCTCACCGTGGGCGGCGTCGCGCTCGACGGGTTCGACCCGGAGGTGAGCACCTACGTGGTGGACTGGCCGGAGCACGGGAGGATCCCCGCGGTGGGTGCCGTGCCGGCACAGTCCGGTGCGCGGGTGGAGGTCACCGACGGCAGTGACACGGTCTCGTCGTCCCGGTCCCGCCTGACCACCCGCACCATCAAGGTGATCTCGGCCAACGGCGCGTACACCCGGACCTACACGGTCGGCTTCCGGCGGACGTCGGACCACCTTCCCCCCCCTGGCGGGCCGCGTCCGGTGGCCGGGGCGCCGTCGGCGGCGACGGTGGCGCGGGCGGAGGCGGGCTCTGGTCGCCCGCCCGGGAGTGGGCGGCGGCACGGGGTGGGGGTGCGTGACGGACGAAATGGGTGCCGGACCCGATGGACCGGGTGCCGTGCGTCGTCGACGCTGCTGCGGTGTCCTTGTTCTGGAGAATCTCGCTGTTCAACTCGGTGGTGCTGATCGCCGCGACCGCGTTGCTGCTGGGACCGGTCACCGTGTCGACGCCCGTCCTGCTCACCGAGGCCGCGATCCTCACGGTGGGGCTGGTGGTGATCCTTGGCGCCAACGTCCTGCTGCTGAGGATCGGTCTCGGGCCGCTGCGCCGGCTCGCGCACGCCATGACCACGACCGACCTGCTGCGGCCCCGGGTCCGCCCGAAGGTCGACGGCGACGGCGAGATCGCCGCGCTGATCACCACCTTCAACACCATGCTCGACCGGCTGGAGGCCGAGCGCGCGCTGAGTGCCGCCCGCACGCTGAGCGCGCAGGAGTCGGAACGCCACCGGGTCGCCCAGGAGCTGTACGACGAGGTGGGGCAGACCCTCGCCGCCGTGCTGCTGGACCTCAAGCGAGTCGCGGACCAGGCGCCCGGCCCGGTGCGTGAGCAGCTCTCGCAGGTGCAGGAGACGACCCGGGCCAGCCTGGACGAGATCCGCCGCATCGCCCGCCGCCTGCTGCCGGGGGTGCTGGAGGAGCTGGGTCTGACCAGCGCCCTGAGGTCGCTGTCGGACGAGTTCACCGGGCCGTCGCTGACCGTGCGCCACGAGATCGCCCCCGGCCTGCCCGCCCTCGGCGACAACGCCGACCTGGTGCTCTACCGGGTCGCCCAGGAGGGTCTCACCAACGCGGCCCGGCACTCCGGCGCCCGCCTGGTGGTGCTCACCCTGGCGCGGGCGGGCGACGCCGTGGAGCTGCGGGTGCGCGACGACGGCCGGGGCTTCGACGGCTCCGGTGGGGCCGCCGAGGGCGCCGGCATCCGCGGCATGCGCGAGCGCGCCCTGCTGATCGGCGCCGACCTCGTGGTCGGTCCCGCGCGCGGGGGCGGTACCGAGGTGCGGCTGACCGTTCCCGTCGGGGACCGGGTGGCCGACCCGGTCGGGTGACCGCCCGGACCGGCGCGGGGCGGGGCGGCGCGGGAACACTCCCGCCGGGCGCACTGTTGTCCCCGGAGGCGGAACGGAGGCGGAACGGTGCACGGTGAGTACAAGATCCCGGGCGGCAAGCTGGTCGTGGTGGACGTGGAGGCCGAGCAGGGCATGCTGCGGCACGTGCGCGTGGCGGGCGACTTCTTCCTGGAACCGGACGAGGCGCTGGACGCCGTGAACCGCGCGCTGGAGGGGGCCCCGGCGGACACCGACGCCGCGGGACTCGCCGCGCGGATCGACGCGGCCGTGCCCGAGGGCACCGTCATGTACGGGCTGACCTCGGAGGGCGTCGGCATCGCCGTGCGCCGCGCGCTGGCGCACGCCACGGACTGGACGGACTACGACTGGCAGCTCATCCACGAGGGCCCGCAGTCCCCCGCGCTGCACATGGCCCTAGACGAGGTGCTGACCGCCGAGGTCGCCGCGGGCCGGCGTCCGCCCACCCTCAGGGTGTGGGAGTGGGGAGCCCCAGCGGTGATCATCGGCAGTTTCCAGTCGCTGCGCAACGAGGTGGACCCCGAGGGCGCCGCCCGGCACGGCATCGAGGTGGTGCGCCGCGTCTCCGGCGGCGGCGCGATGTTCGTGGAGCCCGGCAACACGATCACCTACTCCCTGTCCGTGCCGGAGGCGCTGGTGCAGGGCCTCTCCTTCCAGGACAGCTACGCCTACCTCGACGACTGGGTGCTCGGCGCGCTCGGCGAGATGGGCATCCGCGCCTGGTACCAGCCGCTGAACGACATCGCCACCGACCAGGGCAAGATCGCGGGCGCCGCCCAGAAGCGCGTCGTGGGACCCGGCGGCGGCCCCGGCGCCGTACTGCACCACGTGACCATGTCGTACGACATCGACGCGGACAAGATGCTCCAGGTGCTGCGGATCGGGCGGGAGAAGATGTCCGACAAGGGCACGAAGTCCGCGAAGAAGCGGGTGGACCCGCTGCGCCGGCAGACCGGGCTGGCCCGCGAGGCCGTGATCGAGCGGATGATCTCCTCCTTCGGCGGCCGGTACGGGCTGACCCAGGGCAAGGTGACCGACGAGGAGCTGGCCCGCGCCCGGGAGTTGGCCCGCGCCAAGTTCTCCTCTCCCGAGTGGACCGCCCGGGTGCCCTGAGGCCCGCCGCGGCTCCCCGCGCGCGCTAGGCCGTGCCGCGCACCGCGACCAGGCCCGACTCGTAGGCGAACACCACGAGTTGGGCGCGGTCGCGGGCGCCCAGCTTGGTCATCGCGCGGCTGATGTGCGTCTTGGCGGTCAGCGGGCTGATCACCATGTGGGCCGCGATCTCCTCGTTGCTCAGGCCGCGCGCGGCGAGCGCGGCGGCCTCGCGTTCCCGGCGGGTGAGGGAATCCAGACCGGGTGCGGTGGTCCGGTCCGGCGGCCGGGCGACGAACTCGCCGATCAGGGTGCGGGTGACCGACGGGGAGAGCAGCGCCTCGCCGTGCGCCACCACGTCGATGGCCTGGAGCAGGTCGGCGGGTTCGGTGTCCTTGAGGAGGAAGCCGCTGGCGCCGGCCCGCAGCGCCTCGAAGACGTACTCGTCCAGTCCGTAGTTGGTGAGGATGACGACGCGTACGGCGGCGAGGGCCGGGTCGGCGGCGATGCGACGGGTCGCCTCGATGCCCGACATCACCGGCATCTGCACGTCGACCAGCGCCACGTCGGGCACCTGGGCCCGCACCAGCGCCACGCCCTGCTCCCCGTCGGCGGCCTCGCCGACCACCTCGATGCCCTCCTCGGCGTCGAGCAGCGCCCGGAAGCCGGCCCGCATCAGCGCCTGGTCGTCGACGAGCGCGACGCGGAGGACGCCGCTCATGCCGTCTCCCCCAGCGGGAGCCGTGCGCGCACCGAGAAGCCGCCCTCCGCGCGCGGGGCGGCACGCAGGGTGCCGCCGAGGGCGCTCACGCGTTCCCGCATGCCGGTCAGGCCGGTGCCCGGCGCCGGCGGGCGGGCCGGATCGGCGGCTCCGTCGTCGTCCACGTCGATCGTCAGCTCCCCCACGGCCCCGTCTCCCATGGCCTCCCCCGTGTTCCGTGTGCCGTAGTCGATGCGGACCCGCACCTTCGCCGGTCCGGCGTGCCGGGCCGCGTTGGTGAGGGCCTCCTGCACGATGCGGTAGGCGGCGCGGTCGAGTGCCCGGGGCAGCGGGCGTTCGTCCCCGGTGACGGTCAGGTCGACGGCGAGTCCGGCCGCGCGGGCCCGCTCGACGAGCAGGGCCGGGGTGCCGGTGGGTTCGTCGGCCCGCAGCACCTGGAGGGCGGAGCGCAGTTCGCGCATCGCCTCGCCACTGGCCTCCTGGATGGCGAGCAGCGCGGGCGGCACCTCGTCGCCGCGTTTGCGGGCGAGGTGGACGGCGACTCCCGCCTGGAGTTTGACGATGGAGATGCTGTGCGTCAGCGAGTCGTGCAACTCGCGGGCGATCCGCAGCCGTTCCTCCCCGGCGCGGCGCAGGGCCGCCTCCTCCCTGGTGCGCTCCGCCTCCAGGGCCCGCTGTTCGGTCTGGCGCAGGTACGCCTGCCAGTTCCGGTCGGCGAGCCCGGTCACGACGGCGCACAGGAACCAGCCGACGAGCAGTCCGGCCCGCTCGGCCACGTGCTGCGTGCCCGGGCCGGTGGCCACGTATCCGGCCAGGAACACGGCGCTGCCGGCGGCCGCGACCGCCCGGTGGCCGACCCGGGCCGCGGTGTGCACGGCGCCCAGGACGGGCAGCGCGGACAGCGGACCGGGGTGCGCGTGCAGGACGTACGCCGTGCCGAGGACGGTGGCGACGGCCAGTACCGCGCGCGGGGCGGCGCGGTGGAAGGCGAGCGCCGCCGAGGCGAGGGCGACGAGCACGTGGTCGAGTGCCGTGGTGTCCTCGTCGAACGCCGCGACCGTCATGCCGAGCGCGCCGACCACGGCCGCGAGGACCACGTCGGCGAGCCGTTCGCGATCGATCCGACGCCCGCTCATGCCCGCACCCTATGCGTCCGCGTGAACGGTCGCGTCGGCCCTGTGAACGGCTTCGGGACTACTCCCGGTGAAGTAGTCGGCCGCCCGGCCGGGTCCCGGCGGCGCAGCGGCAACCGCATCCGGCCGGACGACGACGCCACGCACCCCGGCGGCGCAGGCTGCTGTCCATGCCCACACCCTTCCGTCACACCGAACCGCTGCCGCCGAAGTCGGCCACCGGCCGCGTCGCCGAGGTCTACGCTCAGGCCGCACGGGACTTCGGCATTCCCGAACCCGCCCCCTTCGTGGTCCTCTCCTCGGCGCCCGCGCTCGTCGCCCCGGCCTGGGCGCTGATGCGCGAGTCCCTGCTCGCCGGCCCCGGCGACCGGACCGGCAAGGAGGTCGCCGCCTTCGGGGTGTCTCAGGCCAACAGGTGCCGGTTCTGCGTGGACGCGCACACCATGCTGCTGCACGCCACCGGCGACCACGCCCTGGCCGAGCGGCTGGCCCGGGGTCAGGAGCCGGCCGACGAGCGGCACGCGCGCGTGCTCGACTGGGCGCGGCGCACCCGGGTCCCGGGCGGCGCGCGGGAGCCGTACCCGTTCCCGGCCGAGGAGGCTCCCGGCTACCTCGGCACCGTGCTGGCGTTCCATTTCATCAACCGCGTCGTGTCGTCGCTGGTGACCGAGAGGCTGCTCCCGGCCGACGCGCAACGGCTGCGTCCGGTACGGAGCCTGGCGGGCCGGTCGCTGTCCCGCACCGTGCGCCGCACCGCCGTGCCCGGCGCCTCGCTGCCCCTGCTGGAAGACCCCGGCCGGGGACCGGAGTGGGCGGCGGGGACTCCGGTCGGGCCGGCGTACGCGGCGCTGAGCGCCACCGCTTCGACGGGCGCCGGTCTCCTGGACCCCGACGACCGGGACCTCGTACGCGCCGCGTTGCGCGACTGGGACGGCTCCCATCCGCCCGTCGAACCCGACCCGTTCCCCGACCGGCGGGAGCGGCCCGGCGCCCGGCTGGCGCTGCTGGCCGCGCTCGCGCCGTACCGGATCACGGACGCGGACGTCGCGGCGTGGCGCCGCCCCGAGCACACCGACCACTGCCTGGTCCACCTCGTCGCGTACGGGGCGTTCGCCGCCGTGGACCGCGTCGAGACGGCCCTGACCGGCCCCGGCTCCCGCCCCACCGCACGGGAGACCTCATGACCACCGTCGACTCCCTGCCGTCCCGCTTCTCAGGCCGGCCCCTACGGCACTGACGGCCGCCGTTCGTCTGCGTCACCGGGCGGGCACGCACCGAGTTCGGCCTTCCGCCCCACGGGGACTCGTGTGACACTGGCGTCCCGTCCGCTGTGCGGGCACCCTCCGCACCGTCCCCCACGAGAAGTGCGCCGTGCGTTCTCTTCCCCTGCCGCTCGCCCTGACCGCCCGTCTGGCGCCGGTCGCCGTGCTCGCCACGGCGGGCTGGGCGCTGTCGTCCGGGCCGGACACCTCACCGGCCGCGAAGGACAGGACGCCGCCCGACACCGCGAACCGCTCGGCGTCCGCACCCGCGACCCGGGCGGCGACGAAGACGTACGCCACCGCACCGGCGCCGTGCGAGGCCGTGGCCGCCAAGACGGTCACCTCGCTGGTGCCGGGCGCCAAGGCGGCCGGCAAGGAGATCCCGTCCACGGACACCGAGGTGCGCCGCACCTGTTCCTGGAACGCGCTCAAGGGCTACGACTACCGCTGGCTCGACGTCTCCTTCGAGGTGATGCAGACGGACGAGGCGGCGCAGAAGTCGTACAAGGAACGGGTCGCCGACCGCAGCGGCGGCGGCGCCGTCCCGGGCCTCGGCGACAGCGCCTACTCGGTCGTGAACCTCACCACCGAGGACAAGCAGCAGACCCGCGAGGGCACCGTTCTGGTCCGCGCGGCCAACGCCCTGGTGATGATCACCTACAACGGCAGCGACTTCGAGTCGAAGAAGGCCCCCGGTACGACCGAGATCAACAAGGGCGCCATCAAGGCGGCCAAGGAGGCCGTGGCCGCCTTGCGGGACGGCTAGGGCTGCGCGGTGGGGCCGGTCGTCTCGGCCTTCGGCCGCGTGGCGGGCAGCAGCATCAGGGCCAGGTAGAGGACGAGGGATGTGCCGAGGCCCACCGCCCAGCCGTAGTCGGCCAGTGGTTCGAGGAACGGTACGGGGCGGCCGTCGACCAGGGGGTGGAAGTCGGCGCCGCCGATGGCCAGGACGCCGCCGACGGCGAAGGCGAGCACCGCGCGCCAGTTCCAGCCGCCGTCGTACCAGTAGCGGCCGCCCCTGCGGTACAGGTCGACGAGGTGCAGCCGGGCGCGGCGCAGGATCCAGTAGTCGGCGATGAGGATGCCGGCCACCGTGCCGAGCAGGCCGCCGACCAGGCCGAGCCAGGTGAAGATGTAGCCCTGCGGGTCGGAGTACAGCTTCCAGGGGAAGATCAGCACGGCCAGGACGGACGTGATGAGCGCGCCCGCCCGGAAACTCACCTTGCGCGGTGCGACGTTGGAGAAGTCGAAGGCCGGTGAGACCAGGTTGGCCGCGATGTTCACGGACAGGGTCGCCACCAGGACGGTGACGAGGGCGAAGAGCAGGCCCACCACGTTGTTCGTCTTCGCGGCGAGTTGTACCGGGTCCCAGATCGGCTCGCCGTACACGGCCTGGGAGCCGGAGGTGACCATGACGGAGAGGAAGGCGAACAGGGTCATCGTCGTCGGCAGACCGAGGGCCTGGCCGCGGGTCTGGGCCCTCTGGCTCTTCCCGTAGCGGGTGAAGTCGGGGATGTTGAGGGACAGCGTGGACCAGAAACCGATCATGCCCATCAGGGAGGGCCAGAACAGCTTCCAGAAGTCGCCGCCCCAGCCCAGCTTCGAGGGCTGGTCGAACAGCGGGCCGAAGCCGCCCGCCTTGTCGGCCATCCACCACAGCATCACGAAGGCACCGACGAGGACGAAGGGCGCCGCCCAGTTCTCGAAACGGCGGATGGTCTCCATGCCCCGGTGGATGATGGCGACCTGGAGCACCCAGAAGATCGCGAACGACAGCCACATCGTCCAGGCGTGGCCGCCGACCGTCGCGGCGCCGGTCCAGCCGTCGCCGATCAGCTTGCCGGCCAGGAAGTAGATCGCCTCGCCGCCGATCCAGGTCTGGATGCCGAACCAGCCGCACGCCACCAACGCCCGCACGACGGCGGGGAGGTTGGCGCCCCGGATCCCGAAGGAGGCGCGGGCGAACACCGGGAAGGGGATGCCGTACCTGGGTCCGGCGTGCCCGGTGAGCAGCATGGGCGCGAGGACGATCAGGTTGGCCAGGGCGATGGTGAACACCGCCTGTTTCCAGTCCATCCCGACCGCGATGAGACCGGAGGCGAGGGTCCAGGAGGCCGTGTTGTGGGCCATGCCGACCCACAGGGCGGAGAAGTTGTACGTGGTCCAGGTGCGCCCCTCGACGGGGACGGGCAGCAGGTCTTCGTTGGCGTAGGGACCGCTCGGCGGCGGGGAGCCCGGGGCGAGCTCCACGCGCCCGTCGGGGAGGGTGACTTGGGCGGACGGCGGTATGGCCGTGGGCGCGGTGTCGGTCATGGGCAGGCCAATCATGCGGTGGGACGGGAGAGGCCGTGCGGGCGGTGCCGAGGGGGGTGCGCGGGTGCGCCCCGGGGCCCGCCCCGGAGCGCGGGGCGGGCGGGGACGGGTCAGGCGTTGACGGCCGGGATGACCTTCGTGCCATAGGTGTCGATCACGGCTTCCTGCGCGTCGTGCATGTCGTACAGCGCGAACTGGTCGACGCCGAGGGCGCGCAGGGCGGTCAGCTTCTCGATGTGCTTCTCGACCGGCCCGATCAGGCAGAACCGGTCGACGATCTCGTCCGGCACGAACTGCGTGTCGGGATTGCCGCTGCGCCCGTGGTGGGCGTAGTCGTAGCCCTCGCGGGCCTTGATGTAGTCGGTGAGTTCGTCGGGCACGGCCCCGGTGTGGGCGCCGTACTTGGCGACCAGGTCGGCGACGTGGTTGCCGACCATGCCGCCGAACCAGCGGCACTGCTCGCGCGCGTGGGCGAGGGCCTCGGGCGAGTCGTCGGCGGTGACGTAGGCGGGGGCGGCGACGCAGACCGTCACCTCGGACGGGTCGCGCCCGGCGGCCTCGGCGGCGTCCCGGACGGCCTTGACCATGTACTCGGTCAGGTAGAGGTCGGCGAGCTGGAGGATGAAGCCGTCGGCCTCCTCGCCGGTCATCTTCAGGGCCTTGGGGCCGTAGGCGGCCATCCAGACCGGGACCTCGGCGCCCGGCTTGATCCACGGGAACCGGACGACGGTGCCGCCGCCGAGGTCGGCCTCCTCTCCCCTGCCCAGCGCGCGGATGACCTTGATGGCCTCGCTGATGCGGGCGAGGGTGTTGGGTTTGCGTCCGGCGACCCGCATCGCGGAGTCGCCGCGGCCGATGCCGCAGACGGTGCGGTTGCCGAACATGTCGTTGAGGGTGGCGAAGGTGGAGGCGGTCACCTCCCAGGTGCGGGTGCCCGGATTGGTGACCATCGGGCCGATCTTCAGCGTGCTGGTGTGGGCCAGGACCTGGCTGTAGATCACGAACGGCTCCTGCCACAGCACGGCGGAGTCGAAGGTCCAGCCGTGGCTGAAGCCGTTGTGCTCGGCCCGTTTCATCAGGTCCACGACGCGGGAGGCCGGCGGGTCGGTCTGCAGGACGAGTCCGAAGTCCATGGGCACCACTCCTAGTTCAGGTACTGACAGGTGGCGCGCGGGGTGTAAGCGCCGTGGCCCTTGCGCCCGGTGTACTCCCGCTCGGTGACGACCGGTTCGCCGCGCGAGAGCACGGTCTCCACGCGGCCGGTGATCCGCTTGCCCTCGTACGCCGAGTAGTCGACGTTCATGTGGTGGGTCTCGGCCGAGAGGATCTGCTCGGCGTGCGGGTCGTAGACGACGATGTCGGCGTCCGCGCCGGGCGCGACGGTGCCCTTCTTCGGGTACAGGCCGAACATCCGGGCCGGGGTGGCGCAGGCGATCTCGATCCAGCGGCGGCGGCTGATGTGGCCGTCGACGACGGCCTGGTGGAGCAGGTCCATGCGGTTCTCGACGCCCGGCATCCCGTTGGGGATCTTGGAGAAGTCGCCCCGGCCCAGCTCCTTCTGCCCGCTGAAGCAGAAGGGGCAGTGGTCGGTGGAGACCACCTGGAGGTCGTTGGTCCGCAGCCCCCGCCACAGCGCCGCCTGGTGTTCCTTCGGCCTGAGCGGGGTGCTGCACACGTACTTGGCGCCCTCGAAGCCGGGCTCGGCGAGGTTGTCGGTGGACAGGAACAGGTACTGGGGGCAGGTCTCGCCGAAGACGGGCAGGCCCTCGTCGCGGGCCCGGGTCAGCTCGGCGACCGCCTCCGTCGCCGAGACGTGCACGACGTACAGCGGCGCTCCGGCCACCTGCGCGAGCCGGATGGCGCGGTGGGTGGCCTCGGCCTCCAGGAGGGCCTTGCGGACCTCGCCGTGGAAGCGGGGGTCGGTCTCGCCGCGGGCGAGGGCCTGCTCGACCAGGACGTCGATGGCGATGCCGTTCTCGGCGTGCATCATGATCAGGCCGCCGTTCTCGGCGGCGCGCTGCATGGCGCGCAGGATCTGGCCGTCGTCGGAGTAGAAGACGCCGGGGTACGCCATGAACTGCTTGAAGGAGGTCACCCCCTCCTCCACCAGCAGGTCCATCTCCTTGAGCGTCTCCTGGTTCACGTCGGAGACGATCATGTGGAAGCCGTAGTCGATCGCGCAGTTGCCCTCGGCCTTGGCGTGCCAGGCGTCCAGGCCCTCGCGCAGGGAGTGTCCGACGCTCTGGATGGCGAAGTCGACGATGGTGGTGGTGCCGCCCCAGGCGGCGGCACGGGTGCCGGTCTCGAAGGTGTCGGCGGCGTAGGTGCCGCCGAAGGGCATCTCCATGTGGGTGTGCCCGTCGACGCCGCCCGGGATGACGTACTTGCCGCTCGCGTCTATCACCCGTTCGGCGCTGAACGCCTCGGCGGCCGGGGTGCCGGTCGCGGCGAGGGCGGCGACGCGGCCGTCCTCGATCAGGACGTCGGCGTGGATCTCGTCGGACGCGGTGACGACGAGGCCGCCGCGGATGACGGTACGGCTGCTCATGCTGCTGTTCCCTCCTGTCGGGGCGCCGGCGGATCAGGGCGCGGTCAGCGGGGAGTACGTGCCCGGCGCGCGGTCACGGTAGAACTGCCAGCGGTCGCGGACCTCGCGCAGCTTGGCCATGTCGAGGTCGCGGACGACGAGTTCGGTCTCCTTGTCGCTCGCCACCTCGCCGACGAACTGCGCCTCGGGGTCGACGAAGTACGAGGTGCCGTAGAAGTCGTTGTCGCCCAGCTCCTCGACGCCGACGCGGTTGATGGCGCCGACGAAGTACTCGTTGGCGACGGCGGCCGCCGGCTGCTCCAGCTGCCACAGGTAGCCGGACAGGCCGCGGGAGGTGGCCGACGGGTTGAAGACGATCTCGGCGCCTTCGAGGCCCAGCGCCCGCCAGCCCTCCGGGAAGTGCCGGTCGTAGCAGATGTAGACGCCGACCTTGCCGACGGCGGTGTCGAAGACCGGCCAGCCGGAGTTGCCGGCGCGGAAGTAGAACTTCTCCCAGAAGCCGCGCACCTGCGGGATGTGCGTCTTGCGGTACTTGCCGAGGTAGGAGCCGTCGGCGTCGATGACGGCCGCGGTGTTGTAGAGGACGCCGGGCTGCTCCTCCTCGTACATGGGGAGCACCAGGACGATGCCGTGCTCGCGGGCGAGCCGCTGGAAGCGCTCCACGATCGGGCCGTCCGGGACGCGTTCGGCGTAGGCGTAGAACTCGGGGTCCTGGACCTGGCAGAAGTACGGTCCGTAGAACAGCTCCTGGAAGCACATGACCTGTGCGCCCTGGGCGGCGGCGTCGCGCACCGCCTGTTCGTGGACCTGGATCATCGATTCCTTGTCGCCCGTCCAGGCGGTCTGGAAGAGCGCGGCACGGATCACTCGGCTCATCTTCGGCCTCCACTCGCTCGAATCGCTCGGTGTGGCGCTCGGTGTACGGCGAGACTAGGGACGCCGGGTGGCCGGAATGAGTGGCACGGTGTCACGTCTGCGGGGGTCGGGCATTGCACGGTGTCACCCCTGTTGCGCGTCGTGGGCGAGGAGCGCGATGTGGACGGAGGCGGCCTGCTCGAAGTCGTCGAGGTCGACGCCGAGGCGGCCCTGTATGGCTTCGAGGCGGCGGTAGAGCGCGGGCCGGGAGACGTGGTGCAGCTGGGCGGTGCGGGACTTGTTGCGGCCGGTGGCCAGGTAGGTGCGCAGGACGGGCAGCAGGTCCTGGTCGGGCCCGCGCAGCAGCCCGTCCAGCTCCCGTTCGGCGAAGGACTGCACGTGCGGGTCGTCGCGCAGCAGCCGCACCAGGCCGCGCAGGTGGACGTCGCGCAGGCGTACGACGGGCGGCAGGTCAAGGGCGGTCGCGGAGTCCGCGACGGCGTCGGCGACGTGCTGCGCCTCGCGCAGTGCCGCCGGTACGTCGGCCCAGTCGCCGCGGGCTTCGGCGGCGGCGACCACGGCGTGGCGGGAGTCCGGCTCCGAACGCAGCCGGGTCGCGAAGTGGACGGTCAGGGCACGGGCATCCTGGTCGGGGGCGAGGCTGAGCAGGACGGCCACGCGGTCGTCGGCGAGCCCGGCGGCGATCCCCGGCAGTCCGAGCCGCCGCAGCACCCGGGCCGGCCGGGCGGGGTCCCGCTCGCGGACGACGAGGGGGACGAAGACGCGCCGGTTGACCGGCAGCCCCGCGGCGCGTGCCCGGGGCAGCAGCTGCCGCGCCGGTACGGCCCCGCTGACCAGGTCGGTGAGCAGGCTCCGCGCGGACTGCTCCTCCCAGGAGTCCCAGGAACCCGCGGACGCGGCCCCCTGGGACCCGTGGGTCCCGTCGCCGGCGAGCATGCGGTGCAGGACGAGGGCCTCGGCGGCGCGGTCGGCGAGCAGCCGTCCGGCGGCCCGGTCCCCGCCGTAGCCGCACAGCACCAGCCGCCCCCAGCGCTCCCCGCGGCAGCTCAGTTCGGCGCGGAGCCAGCCGTCGGCGGACCCGGCACCGGCCTGGCGGGCGATGCGTTCCCAGTCCCGCAGCACGTCGTCGACGGCCGCCCGCTCCCCCGCCGTGGCGAGGACGCGGTGGGCGAGGTTGGTGACGACGACCGGGCAGCCGGCGTGCCGGGCCACCTCGTCGAGCAGGCGCTGCACGGGGGCGCCGGCGGTGATCAGTCCGGTCAGTTCGGTGCGTACCGCCTCGGAGAGGCTGACGGCGGCGAACTTGCGCCGCAGCAGCCGGGACTGCACCTCTTCGGTGAGTTCGGCGAAGGGGAAGGGCCGGTGCAGGACGACCATGGGCAGCCCGCAGCGCTCGGCGGCACTGCGCATCACGTCGGGCGGGGCGGGGAAGGCGCGGCCGAGGCCGAGTACGACGGCCGAGGCCTCGGCACGGTCCAGGGAGCGGATGTACTCGCCCTGTTTGTCCTCGTCACCGGCGAGGAGCACGCCGGTGGTCAGGACCATCTCGCCGCCGCTGAGCATCACGCCGACGTCGGCGGCCTCGGCCACGTGCACCCAGCGCACCGGCCGGTCGAGCCGGTGGGCACCGGCCACCACCTCGGGCTGTCCGGCCCGCACCCGTTCGAGGCCGAGCACCTGACGGACCGACAGAGCCGGCTCCCAGGGCTCCCGGGGCTGCTGGGCCGGGGTCTCGGGGGTGGTGGTCATGGCGGCGCCTCCTGGGCCCGGGACGCGGAACGCGGCTCTCAGATGCTCCGCAGGGCGCGTTCGAGGATCGCGGCGCCCTCCTCGGCCTCCGCGACGGTGAGGGACATCGGCGGGGCGACGCGGAGCACGCTGGTGCTGTGGCCGCCGCCCTTGCCGACGAGCAGTCCGTCGGCGCGGGCCGCCTCCAGCACGGTGGACGCCGCCTCGGGAGCGGCCTCGTCGGTGCCGGGCCGGGTCAGCTCGACGCCGATCATCAGGCCGCGCCCGCGCACCTCGCGCACGTGCGGCACCTGGGCGGCGGCGGCGCGCAGCCGTTCGATGAGCAGGCCGCCGACGCGCCGGGCGTTGCCCTGGAGGTCGTGTTCGAGGAGGTGGTTGAGGTTGGCGAGGCCCGCGGCCATGGTGAGCTGGGTGCCGCCGAAGGTGGAGATGCTGTTGGCGTCCAGGCAGTTCATGATCTCGGCGCGGGCGACGACCCCGCCGATCGACATGCCGTTGCCGATGCCCTTGGCGAAGGTGACGATGTCCGGCGGACCGCTCCTCCCGTGCGCCTGCCAGCCCCAGAAGTGCTCGCCGGTGCGGCCCCAGCCGGTCTGCACCTCGTCGGCGATCCACAGGATGCCCCGCTCGTGCAGCACCTCGCGGAAGGCGGCGTACAGGCCGTCCGGCGGGGAGGTGAAGCCGCCGACGCCCTGGACGGGTTCGGCGATCAGCGCGGCGGGGGCGCGGGTGTGGCCGAGGAGGTCCACCAGGTCGGCGACGCAGGCGTCGATGAAGTCCCGGTCGTCCAGGTGGGCGTAGGGGCCGCGGGTGCGGACGCCGCCGTGGACGTAGAGGGTCTGGAGCGGGGAGAGGGAGGTCGGGGACCAGCCGCGGTTTCCGGTGATGCCGACGGAGCTGAAGGAGCGGCCGTGGTAGCTGTTGCGCATCGCCAGGATCGTGTTGCTGCGCCGGTGGGCGGTGGCGAGCAGCAGGGCGGTGTCGTTGGCCTCGGTGCCGGAGGTGGTGAAGAAGACGCGGGCGTCGGGGATGCCGGACAGCTGGGCGACGCGTTCGGCCAGTTCGACCATCGGGCGGTTGAGGTAGAGGGTCGAGGAGTGGATGATCCGCCCGGCCTGCTCGGCGACGGCCTTGGTGACCTCGGGCAGGGCGTGCGCGGTCATCGTGGTGAGGATGCCGCCGAAGAAGTCGAGGTACTTGTTTCCCTCGGCGTCCCAGACGTGCCGGCCCTCGCCGTGGGTGATCTCCAGCGGGTCTTCGTAGTAGAGGGCGAGCCAGTCGGGCAGGACGGCGCGGTGGCGGGCGTAGAGGTCACGGGTCACGGCCGCACCAGCCCTTCGTAGGCGTCGGGGCGGCGGTCGCGGTAGAAGGCCCACTGCTGCCGGACCTCGTCGATGAGGTCGAAGTCCAGGTCGCGGACGACCAGCTCCTCCTTGGTGTCGCTGGCCGTATCACCGACGAACTGGCCGCGCGGGTCCACGAAGTACGACGTGCCGTAGAAGTCGTTGTCGCCGTACTCCTCGACTCCGACCCGGTTGATGGCGGCGACGAAGTACTCGTTGGCGACGGCCGCGGCGGGCTGTTCGAGCTGCCACAGGTGGGCGGAGAGGCCGCGGTGGGTGGCCGAGGGGTTGTACACCAGCTGGGCGCCGCCGAGGCCGAGTTGGCGCCAGCCCTCCGGGAAGTGGCGGTCGTAGCAGATGTACACGCCGACCTTGCCGACGGCGGTGTCGAAGACCGGCCAGCCGAGATTGCCGGGGCGGAAGTAGAACTTCTCCCAGAAGCCCTTGACCTGCGGGATGTGGTGTTTGCGGTAGGTGCCGAGGACGGTGCCGTCGGCGTCGATCACGGCCGCGGTGTTGTAGTAGAAGCCGGACTGCTCGACCTCGAAGACGGGGACGACGAGCACCATGCCGGTCTCGCGGGCCAGCACCTGCATGCGGCGGACGGTGGGGCCGTCGGGCACGGGCTCGGCCCAGCGGTAGTGCTCGGGGTCCTGGACCTGGCAGAAGTAGGGGGCGTTGAACACCTCCTGGAACCCGATGACCTTGGCGCCCCGCCGGGCGGCCTCGCGGGCGTGCTCCTCGTGTTTCGCCACCATGGACTCGGTGTCGCCGGTCCAGGTGGCCTGGACGAGAGCGGCACGTACGACGTTGGCCATGAGCTGCTCCTTCGACACGACGTCAGAGCCTCTACACCCGTAGAGCAGGCCGTAGAGGGACGAACGTAAGCCTGGCCGGAGGGGCTTGCCAAGACCATCGTCGTCAAGGCGCGGTGTCGATCGTGTTTCGCACTCCTGTGGGTGAGTGCCGCCGCCTCAGGCCGGCACGGGCGCGCACCTGCCCACCAGCTCGTCCATGGACAGCCCCAGCGCGCCGGCCAGCGCGGCCACCGTGAAGAACGCCGGGGTGGGCGCCCGGCCGGTCTCGATCTTGCGCAGCGTCTCGGCGGAGATGCCGGCCTGGGCGGCGACCGCCGTCATGCTCCTCTCGCCGCGGGCCGCGCGGAGCAGACGCCCGAGCTGCTCGCCGCGCTCGCGCTCTTCGGGGGTCAGAGGGGTGCGTACCATGTCGTCATTCTAATACCGGCTTCCCGTACCGGTCCCGCCCCGCGGGCGATCCGTCGCCACCGCGCGCGAACCCAATTAAAATACCGGTATAGTAATTGGCATGGTGGAACTCAAGACGGACACATCGATCGACGCCATGCACGCGGCCGGACAGGTCGTCGCGCGCGCCCTGACCGCCGTACGGCAGGCCGCGGACGTGGGCGTGTCCCTGCTGGAGCTGGACGCGGTGGCGCACGAGGTACTGCGGGAGGCGGGCGCGGGCTCGCCGTTCCTCGGCTACCGCCCCTCCTTCGCTCCGACACCCTTCCCGGGCGTCATCTGCGCGTCGGTGAACGACGCGATCGTGCACGGCATCCCGGACGGCTACCGGCTGCGCGACGGGGACCTGGTCTCCATCGACTGCGGCGCCCTCCTGGACGGCTGGGCGGGCGACTCGGCGCTCAGCTTCGTGGTGGGCACCCCACGCCCGGCCGACCTGGCGCTGATCGAGACCGCGGAGCGGGCCCTGGAGGCGGGCATCGGGGCGGCCGTCGTCGGCAACCGCATCGGCGACATCGCGCACGCCATCGGCACGGTCTGCCGGTCGGCCGGTTACGGGATCATGGAGGACTTCGGCGGCCACGGCATCGGCCGGCACATGCACGAGGACCCGGGGGTGCCCAACGAGGGCCGCCCGGGACGCGGGCTCCCGCTGCGGCACGGCATGGTCCTCGCCATCGAGCCCATGCTGACCGCCGGCGGCCGCGACGACTACCACGCGGCTCCCGACGGCTGGACCCTGCGCACGAACGACGGCTCCCGGGCGGCGCACGTGGAGCACACGGTGGCGATCACGGAGAGCGGCCCACGCGTCCTGACATCGAGGGACGGCCTCTGAGAGACGGCGCGACGGGGACCGGGACCCGGTCCGGGTCCCGGACCGAGAGCCGGGCAAGGGCCCGGGCGGCCGCAAGCCCGAGCCCCGGACCGCGCCGCGAGCCCACCCGGGGGCAGGCCGTGTACTGGGCCGGGGCCGCGAGTCGGGGCCAGATCGACAGACCCGCCGGAATCGCGAACCGCAACCGAGCGAAGGCCCGGGCCAGGACCCCGAACCGAGACCCGAGTCGCGAGCCCACCCGGCGACCAGACCGTGAGCCAGACCGCGGACCGAGCCCGGATCGCAGGCCCGGCCCGGGAGCCGGGTAGTGGCCCGGGCCGGTGGTCGGCCCGGCT
>NZ_JBVISR010000012.1:252811-263760 GCF_055575415.1 Streptomyces sp. NPDC034099
TCGGGGCTCGGGGCTCGGGGCTCGGGGCTCGGGGCTCGGGGCTCGGGGCTCGGGGCTCGGGGCTCGGGGCTCGGGGCTCGGGGCTCGGGGCTCGGGGCTCGGGCGAGGGTGCTGGTTCCGGCCGGGCTCCGGATGTGCCCGGTGGAACAGAACGTGTCATGTTGGGCATGACCGCACGCCTGCCGGGTTACCCGGCCCCGGCACGTCGATCAGCGATGCAGCGGAGGTCCGTACACCATGACCAGCGGCTACATGGGCCCGGAGGGCGACCCGTTCGCGGAATTCCTGGCACGCTTCTTCGGCGGGCCCAGGCCCCGGCAGATCGACATCGGCCGGCTGCTCAGCCAGCCCGCCCGGGAGCTGGTGCGCGGCGCCGCCCAGTACGCCGCCGAGCACGGCAGCCGCGACCTGGACACCGAGCACCTGCTGCGGGCCGCGCTCGCCACCGAGCCGACCCGGGGGCTGCTCAGCCGGGCCGGTGCCGACCCCGACTCGCTGGCCTCGCAGATCGACGAGCGGACCGGCCCGGTACAGCACCCGCCGGGCGAGGTCCCGCCGCCCACGTCGCTCTCGCTCACCCCGGCCGTCAAGCGCGCCCTGCTGGACGCGCACGAGCTGGCCCGCTCCACCGGCACCGGCTACATCGGCCCCGAGCACGTGCTCAGCGCCCTGGCCGCCAACCCGGACTCGGCCGCCGGGCACATCCTGAACGCGGCCCGCTTCGCTCCCTCCAGCATGCCCACGGAGTCGCCGGAGGCCGCCAAGGGCCGCGCCGAGAGCGCCAGGGCCACGAACACGCCCACCCTCGACAAGTACGGCCGCGACCTCACCGATCTGGCCCAGCAGGGCCGGATCGACCCGGTGATCGGGCGCGAGGGGGAGATCGAGCAGACCGTCGAGGTGCTCTCCCGGCGCGGTAAGAACAACCCCGTCCTGATCGGTGACGCCGGTGTCGGCAAGACGGCGATCGTGGAGGGCCTGGCGCAGCGCATCACCGACGGCGACGTGCCCGACGTGCTGATCGGACGCCGTGTGGTCGCCCTGGACCTGACCGGCGTGGTCGCGGGCACCCGCTACCGGGGCGACTTCGAGGAGCGGATGAACAACATCGTGGGCGAGATCCGCGCCCACTCCGACGAGCTGATCATCTTCATCGACGAGCTGCACACCGTCGTCGGCGCCGGCGGGGGCGGCGAGAGCGGCTCGATGGACGCCGGGAACATCCTCAAGCCGGCCCTGGCCCGCGGCGAGCTGCACATCGTGGGCGCCACCACGCTGGAGGAGTACCGCAGGATCGAGAAGGACGCGGCCCTCGCCCGCCGCTTCCAGCCGATCCTGGTGCCGGAGCCCACCACCGCCGACGCGATCGAGATCCTGCGCGGGCTGCGCGACCGCTACGAGGCCCACCACCAGGTCCGCTACACCGACGAGGCGCTGGTCGCGGCCGTGGAGATGTCCGACCGCTACCTCACCGACCGGCGGCTGCCCGACAAGGCCATCGACCTGATCGACCAGGCGGGCGCCCGGGTCCGGCTGCGGGCGCGCACCAAGGGCACCGACGTGCGGGCCCTGGAGCGCGAGGTCGACCAGCTGGTCCGGGACAAGGACCAGGCGGTCGCGGACGAGCAGTACGAGCAGGCGACGCAGCTGCGGGACCGGATCGTCGAGCTGAAGCAGCGGATCACCGAGGCCACCGGCGACGGCGAGGCCGACGAGGGCCTGAACCTGGTCGTCGGGACGGAGTCCATCGCCGAGGTGGTCTCCCGGCAGACCGGCATCCCGGTCAGCAGCCTCACCCAGGAGGAGAAGGACCGCCTGCTGGGTCTGGAGTCCCACCTGCACGAGCGGGTGGTCGGCCAGGACGAGGCCGTACGGGTCGTCTCCGACGCCGTGCTGCGCTCCCGTGCCGGGCTGTCCAGTCCCGGCCGGCCCATCGGCAGCTTCCTCTTCCTCGGCCCGACCGGCGTCGGCAAGACCGAGCTGGCCAGGGCGCTGGCCGAGGCGCTGTTCGGCAGCGAGGACCGGATGGTCCGCCTCGACATGAGCGAGTACCAGGAGCGCCACACCGTCAGCCGCCTGGTCGGCGCCCCGCCCGGCTACGTCGGGCACGAGGAGGCCGGTCAGCTGACCGAGGTGGTGCGCCGGCACCCGTACTCGCTGCTGCTGCTCGACGAGGTGGAGAAGGCGCACCCGGACGTCTTCAACATCCTGCTCCAGGTCCTGGACGACGGGCGGCTGACCGACTCGCAGGGCCGGACGGTGGACTTCTCCAACACGGTCGTCGTGATGACCAGCAACCTGGGCTCGGACGTGATCACCCGGCGCGGCGCCGGGATCGGTTTCGGCGCGGGCGGCGCGGAGGCGGACGAGGAGGCGCGCCGCGAGCAGGTGCTGCGTCCGCTGCGGGAGCACTTCCGGCCCGAGTTCCTCAACCGCGTCGACGAGATCGTGGTCTTCCGCCAGCTCAGCGGCGAGCAGCTGCGGCAGATCACCAGCCTGCTCCTGGAGCAGACCCGCCGCATGGTGCACGCGCAGGGCATCACCGTCGACTTCACCGACGCGGCCGTGGACTGGCTCGCCGAGCGCGGCTACCAGCCCGAGTACGGCGCCCGTCCGCTGCGCCGCACCATCCAGCGCGAGGTCGACAACGAGCTGTCCCGGCTGCTGCTCGACGGGCGGGTCGCGGAGGGCGGCCGGGTGACGGTCGACGTCGAGGACGGGCGGCTGGCGTTCCGGACGCCCGAGCGGCCCGTCCCCGAACTCTGACTACCTCTCTCGCACCGGCGCGACGACCATCGCGGAGCCGCCGCCGCGCCGTACCTTCTCGGCCGCGGCCAGCCACTTGCCGTTCGCCAGACGCTGCACGGCGGTCGCGGCGCCGATCTCGGGGTTGGGCTTGAAGGAGTGCCCGAGGGCCTCCAGCTCCGCCCGTACGCCGCTGTCGTAGAGCCCGGGTTCCAGCTCGGTCTGGGCGGCGTTGCGCTGGCTGGCGCGCGGGGCGGCGATCGCGTCGACGAGCGGGAGTCCGCGGTCGATGAAGCCGGTGAGGGTCTGGAGCACGGTGGTGATGATGGTGGCGCCGCCGGGTGAGCCGAGGGCCACGACCGGCCGGTGGTGCCGGTCCAGGACGATCGTCGGAGCGATCGAGGAGCGCGGGCGCTTGCCGGGCCCGGGCAGGTTCGGGTCGTGGACGGCCGGGTTGGCCGGGGCGAAGGAGAAGTCCGTCAGCTCGTTGTTGAGCAGGAAGCCGCGCCCCGGCACGGTGATGCCGCTGCCGCCGGTCTGCTCGATGGTGAGCGTGTAGGCGACGACGTTGCCCCACTTGTCGGCCACCGTGAGATGCGTGGTGTTCTCGCCCTCGTACGTGGTCGGCGCGGCCGTGCCGCCGCCCGCGCAGGAGGCCGGGTGCCTCGGGTCGCCGGGGGCGAGGGGGCTGGTGAGCACCGCGTCGTCCTTGATCAGGCACTCGCGCGAGTCGGCGTACCGCTGCGAGAGCAGTTCCTTCGCCGGTACGTCCTCGAAGGCGGGGTCGCCGACCCAGCGCCCGCGGTCGGCGAACGCGATGCGGCTGGCCTCGATGTAGCGGTGCAGGTAGCCGGCCTTGTCCGCGGCGGAGAGGTCGGTGCGCTCGAGGATGTTGAGGGCCTCGCCGACGGTGGTGCCGCCGGAGGAGGAGGGCGCGATGGAGTAGACGTCCAGGCCGCGGTAGGAGGTCTTCGTCGGCGGCTGGAGCTTGGCCGCGTAGGCCGCGAGGTCCTTGGCGGACAGGTCGCCGGGGCGGGCGTTCCAGCCGGAGTCCGGGTCGACGGGCGGCTTGTTGACGGTGTCGACGATGTCCTCGCCGAGTTCGCCGTGGTAGATCGCGCCGACGCCCTTGCGGGCCAGCTCCTGGTAGGTGCGCGCCAGATCCGGGTTCTTGAACGTCGAGCCCACGACGGGGAGTTCGCCGCCCGGCAGGAACAGCTCGGCGGTGTCCGGGAAGTAGCGGAACCGCTGCTCGTTGGAGGCGGTCTGGGAGCGGAAGGTCTCGTCGACGGTGAAGCCGTGCCGGGCGAGTTGCTCGGCGGGCTTCAGCACGGAGGAGAGCGAGCGGTTGCCCCACCGGTCGAGGGCCGTCTGCCAGGTGGCGGGGGTGCCCGGTGTGCCGACGGCCAGGCCGCTGGTGACGGCGTCGGCGAAGGCGAGCGGCCGGCCGTTCTCCGTGAAGAGCTTCTCGTCGGCGGTGAGCGGCGCGGTCTCGCGGCCGTCGATGGTGCGCACCGTGCGGGACCCGGCGTCGTAGTAGACGAAGTAACCGCCGCCCCCCACCCCGGCCGAGTAGGGCTCGGTGACGCCGAGCGCGGCGGCGGTGGCCACGGCGGCGTCGACGGCGTTGCCGCCCTTGCGGAGCACCTCGATGCCGGCGGCGGAGGCGTCCCGGTCGACGCTGGACACCGCGCCGCCGTACCCGACGGCGACCGGGGTCTTGGGGGCCGCGGGCCCGCTCTGGGCCGTGGGTGGCGCGGCCGCCCCCACCGAGACCACCACGGCGGCCGAGACCGCCAGGACCGTCAGATTCCGTGCGACAGGGCGACGCATCCGCACCTCCAGGGAAAGGCCGTCCGGGCAGCTTAGTTGATCGTCATGGCCGCGTCAGGAGCATGTGGGCAGCGCGTGTCGGGCGCGTGGTGCGCCCGCACCCCGCCGCCCGTCGAACACAGGTACGCCGACGCCCGCTAGCATGCGCGCCCATGACTGACGACGTACGCAACATCGTCCTGGGTGTGGTCGCGGCGGGGATGAGCGCCACGCTGGGCTGGCTCGCCCGCACCTACCTGTGGAAGCGGAAACTCCGCCGCAAGCAGGCGTTCTTCGGGCTGCCGGACAGCTCCGAGTCGCTGCTCGTCGTCAACCGGGACCCGGCCGCCTCCGAACCGGCCGTCCACCGCTTCGACGTCTTCGCGCTGCTGGAGCTCTCCGCGCTGATCAAGGACTGCGGCGCGCACGCCCAGGTGGTCACCCAGGACATGGTCGGCCAGGGCTTCGGCGAGCGTACGGAGTTCTGCGTGGGCGGCCCCGGTTCCAACCGGCGCATGGTCGCCCACATGGCGGCGATGCTGCCCGGGGTGCGGATGAACGTCGACCCCGAGCCCGGTCCGGACCGGGGCGCCTTCCAGATCGGCGGCGAGCGCTACCGGCTGGAGGCGGGTGTCACGGAGTACGTGCTGCTGGCCCGCCTGACCGCCGGGGACCGGCGCGAGGCCCGGCCCGCGTTCCTCTTCTGCGGCCAGCGCGCCATCACCAACCAGGCCGCCACCCGCTACCTCGCCCGGCACCACGAGAAACTGGCCCGCAAGCACGGCAGCAACTCCTTCGTGCTGCTGCTCAAGGTGGTCAACTCGCAGGCGTACGGCCCGGACGTGGTCGAGCTGGTCGGCGACGTCACCCGGGCGGCGACCAGCCCCCTGCCGACCCCGGCACCGGCTTCCCGCACCTCCCACCGGGCCTGACCGGGCGGCGTGCCGTCGGCGCTCAGGACCGGCGTCCGGCCGCACCGTCGACCGCCGCCGTACTGGCGCGCACGACCAGCACGGGCTCGACCGAGGCGGGTTCCGGCGCCGCGTCCGGATCGGCGATGTGCCGCAGCAGGTGGGCGACCGCGAGGGCACCCATCTCGGCGAACGGCTGGGCCACCGTGGTCAGCGAGGGCGAGCAGTACTCGGCGAGCGCGATGTCGTCCACCCCGACGACGGAGATGTCCCGCGGCACCCTGCGCCCGGCCTCGTGCAGCGCCCGGATCACTCCGAAGGCCATCTCGTCACTGGCCACGAACACCGCGGTGACGTCGGGGATCTTGCCCAGGACCAGTCCGTTGCGGTACCCCGAGGCGGGTGTCCAGTCCCCCTCCAGGACCGGCGGCACGGACAGTCCCGCCTCCTGGAGGGTGTCGCGCCAGCCGGCGCAGCGGCTGGCCGCGTCGAGCCACTCCTGGGGCCCCGACACGTGCCAGACGGTCTCGTGGCCCAGTTCGATCAGGTGCCGGGTCGCCAGGCGGGCCGCCAGGGTCTGGTCGACGGCGACGATCTCGGTGGCCGGTGTCCGCGAACCGTCCACCGTGACGGTCGGCACCGAGCGGGTGAGCCGCTCGATCCTCGGGCTCACGTGCACCAGCGGCACCGAGAGGATGACCCCCTCGACGTCCTGCTCCGCCAGCCGGGACAGCGCGCCCTCGATGGCCGCGGTGTCCAGGGACGCCGTGGCGGCGGTACTGACCGCGTACCCGGCCTCGCGCGCCGCGGACTCGATGCCGAAGAGCAGGTTCGCGCGGGAGTAGAAGGTGGTCCGCAGCGTCACGACGCCGATCGTCCGGCTGCGCCCCGACGACAGCATCCGCGCCGCGTTGTTCTTGCGGTAGCCGAGTTCCTCGACCGCGGCGAGCACCTTGGCGCGGGTGCTGTGCTGGACGTTGGGATGACCGGCCAGGGTGCGGGACACCGTCTGGGCGGAGACCCCGGCGAGCCGCGCCACGTCGGCCATGCCGGGCTGCCGGACGGCGGTGTCGTCGGCCGTCCGCCCACTCACGGGCGTCCGGTCGGGCGCCGGCGTTTCCGATGACATCGCTCGCCTCTCCACGAGAACCGCGGCCCGGGCCGCCGTCGCAGGTAATGGTCCCGCCCCGGAGTCTAGCCAGGCGCGACCCATTGGCATCGATAACATCCTCTGCCATAGTTCCCGCCAACGCGGACCTCGCGCGGATCAGGTTTCTCTGAAGACGCCTCTGTCGACACGGAGAAGGGCGAGCGGCAACGAGATGGCAGCGATCACCCCGAAGCGAGCGGCCAGAGTGGACACCCCGACAGCCTCATCATCTCCCCCACCGGGACGCGGACGACTGCCGCGCCCCGGTGCCGTCGTCGCGGCGCTGGGCCTCACGGCCGGTCTGCTGTCGACCGCGGCCCTGCCCGCCGACGCGGCCCCGCGCCGGGCCGCCTCGGCCCCGGCGCCCGGGACCGCCACACCGGTGGAACTGAGCCGGGGCGGGCTGACCGTCACCGTGGCGAAGGAGTTCCCCCAGGTCATCTCCTACCGGTTGGGGCAGCGCCGTCTCGGCGGGCGGGCAACGGCCCTGGACGGCTTCACCGTCAACGGCGAGACCCACCGCGCGACCACCACCATGAAGGCGAAGGGCAGCCGGGCGACCTACACCTCCGCCTTCGAGGACCTGCCCGGTCTCACGATCACCTCCACCCTCACGGTCACCGGGGAGACGACGGTCGTCTTCGCCGTCGAGAAGATCTCCGGCGAGGCCGCGTCGAGCGTGCGCACCCTCGCGATCCCCGGTCAGTCCCTGGTCTCCGTCGACTCCGCCGAGCCGGGCGCCAACCTCGCCCGGACGAAGATCTCCACGGACTCGACGACGACCGCCGACCGCTTCATCCCCGTCACCGGCGACACCGCCCCGGACAAGGAGCCCGTGGGCACCCCGTACGCGTTCGTCGGCAACGCGCGGCTGTCCGCGGGCATCATCACCAACGCGACCGAGGACTCGCCGCAGGACGACAACACCAACGGGAACGCGCGATTGCAGTCCCGCATCGTCGACGCGGGCGAAGGGCGGCGCCGGGCGGAGCTGTCGGTCGGCACGTACACCTACCGTCCCCGGGGCGCGACCGATCCGCGCGTCGACACCTACGAGCTGCCCCGGGCCACGGTGGTCCTCGCCGCCGACGCCAACCGGGACGGCACGGTCGACTGGCAGGACGGCGCCATCGCCCACCGGGAGCACCTGCGCCGCCCGCTCGGCGCGGACCGGGTGCCCGAACGCGTGGTCCAGCGCATCCCGTTCAACTTCGCCGGCCAGGCCACCAACCCGTTCCTGAAGACGCTGGACAACACCAAGCGCATCTCCATGGCCACCGACGACCTCGGGCAGTGGGTGCTGGAGAAGGGGTACGCGAGCGAGGGCCACGACTCCGCCCACCCGGACTACGGCGGCAACGAGAACGTGCGCGCGGGCGGGTGGAAGGACCTGAACCGCCTCACCCGGACCGGTGCCGACTACAACGCGGACTTCGCCGTGCACGTCAACGCCACCGAGGCCTACGCGCAGGCGAAGACCTTCAGCCAGGACATGGTCGAGGGGCAGCCGAACGGCTGGGACTGGCTCAACCAGGCGTACCACATCGACCAGCGCCAGGACCTGGGCACCGGCGCCGTCCTCGACCGGTTCAAGCAGCTCCGCAAGGACGCACCGGGAATCAGGACCGTCTACATCGACGCCTACTACTCCAGCGGCTGGCTGGCCGACGGTCTGGCCGCCGAACTGCGCAAGATGGGTTTCGAGGTCGCCACCGAGTGGGCGTACAAGTTCGAGGGCTCCTCGGTGTGGTCGCACTGGGCCGCCGACAAGAACTACGGCGGCGCCACCAACAAGGGCATCAACTCCGACATCGTCCGGTTCATCGCCAACTCGGACCGTGACGTGTGGAACGTCGACCCGCTGCTCGGCGGCGCCAGTGTCGTCGAGTTCGAGGGCTGGACCGGCCAGGACGACTGGAACGCCTTCTACCGCAACATCTGGACCGACAACCTGCCGACCAAGTTCCTCCAGCACTTCCAGGTGATGGACTGGGACCGCGGCAGGTCCGCGCGGCTCACCGGCGGTGTGAGCGTGCAGTCCGTCGACGGTGAGCGGCGGATCTCCATGGACGGCACCGAAGTCCTCAGGGGCGACACCTACCTGCTGCCCTGGCAGAACGCCGGGAAGGGCGACGGCACCACCTCGCCCCGCGACGCCGACAAGATGTACTTCTACAGCGCCTCCGGCGGCGAGCACACCTTCGAACTGACCGAACGGTTCGCGGGCGACGAGGACTTCACCCTCTACGCGCTCACCGACCAGGGCCGGGCGAAGAAGGCCCGGGTGACGGCCCGCGACGGGCGGGTGACCCTCACCGCCGAGAAGGGGCAGCCGTACGTCCTGGTCCCGGACGGCGGCAGGGCGCCGCACCAGGACGCGCGCTACGGCCAGTTCACCGGGCTGTCCGACCCCGGCTTCAACGGCGGGGACCTCGACGGCTGGAACGCGCGGGGCGACGCGGAGATCGTCCGGGCCGCCAACGGGGACAACGTGGTCCGACTGGGCGACGACGCCTCGGGCGTCGCCCAGCGGGTCCGCGGTCTGACCCCGGGCAAGCGGTACACGCTCGGCGCGGACGTCGAGATCGGCCCCGGCGAGCGCCGGGAGACGACGCTGCGGGTACGCGGTGGCAAGGACAGCGAGGCCAGGACCTTCGACATCACACCGGCCCGGAACAGGATGGCGGCCGACGAGAAGCGGGACACCTACTCCCAGCGGGCCTCGGTCTCCTTCACCGCGCCGCGCGGCGGCACGGTCACCGTGGAACTCGGAGCCGTCGCCGGGCGCGCCGCGGTCGTGCTGGACGACGTACGCGTCATGGCGGACACCACCGCCCCGCTCCCCCGCTCCCAGGACGGCACCGTCGTCGCCCACGAGGACTTCGAGGGCAACCAGCCCGGCTGGGGACCCTTCGTCAAGGGCGACGCGGGGGGCGTCACCGATCCCCGCACCAGCGTCAGCGACCTGCACGCGCCCTACAGCCAGAAGGACTGGAAGAACACCTACTCCCCCTACGACTCCGGCACCTTGCGGGGCAAGGCGGTCGACGACGTGCTCGCCGGCCGGCACTCGCTGAAGTCCCACGCCGAGAACACCGGGCTGGTCCACCGCACGACCCCCGCGACGGTGCCCTTCCAGGAGGGCCACAGGTACCGGGTCTCGTTCTCCTACCAGACCAACATCGAGGGCCAGTGGGCCTGGGTCACCGGCGCGGACCGGGTCGCCGACGGCGGGACCGCCTCCCGGGACATCACCCGTGACGCGCTGGCACCGGCCCTGGACACGGCGGCCTACTCCCGGGAGATCGTCGCCGGGTGCGGGGACACCTGGGTCGGACTGCGCAGGCTCGGCAGCGCCCGGGGAACCGATCTCGTCCTCGACGACTTCACCGTGACCGACCTGGGCGAGTCGGAGACCGGGGCCGCCTGCGCCGCTGTCACGGCACCCTCCGGCGCCGAGCTGAGCCCCGGCGTGCCCGGTGAGTACGTCACGACGTTCACCAACCACGAGTCCGCCGACGCCGACAACGTGGGCATCGCCCTCCAGGGGCTGCCCGAGGGCTGGAAGGCCGAGGTGAAGGAGAAGGACGGCAACCTCTTCGAGCGCGTGCAGCCGGGCGCGACCGTGCGCACCACCTGGCTCCTCACCCCGCCGGCCGGCACGATTGACACCTCCGCCACGTGGAAGGTGACGGCCACCTACGCCCATGCGGGAGCCATCAGGGCCGTCTCGTCCGACGCCCGCGCCGCGGTGACCGCGGAACCCGTTCTCGCGCCGGGTTCGACGACCGCGACCGCCGACTCGGAGAACTTCTCGTCGGGGGCCGCTGAGGGGCCGGTCTCCAACGTCCTCGACGGTGACGCCGGCACCATCTGGCACACCGACTACACCGCTTCCCAGGCGCCGTATCCGCACTGGGTGACGCTGAAGCTCGGCGGCGCCGCCGACATCGACGGGTTCGGGTACCTGGGCCGGCAGAGCGGCGGCCAGAACGGACGCGTCGCCGGCTACGAGGTCGCCGTGTCGGACGACGGCGCGGACTGGACGACGGTGGCCCGCGGCACCCTGAAGGACGTCCCGCAGACCCAACGCGTCTCCTTCGACCGGGTCCGCGCCTCCTACGTGCGGTTCACGGCGCTCGACGCGCTCAACGGGCAGCCCTACGCGGCCGCCGCGGAGATGCGCGTGTACGGCGTGCCCGTGGACCTTCCCACGGGCTACCCGCCGGGGGAACGCCCGGCCGCCGTCGGCCGAAGCGGTCAGTCGAAGGTCTCGACGTACTCCTCCGACGGCCCGAGGCCGGGGCGGTCGCGCAGGGCGACGCGGTCGC
>NZ_JBVISR010000013.1:0-222740 GCF_055575415.1 Streptomyces sp. NPDC034099
GGTTACATTTCGAACCCGGAAGCTAAGCCTTACAGCGCCGATGGTACTGCAGGGGGGACCCTGTGGGAGAGTAGGACGCCGCCGAACAATTATTGAAAGGGCTGGTCCAGGAACTTCGGTTCCTGGACCAGCCCTTTTTTGTTTTCCGTCACTTCGAGTTCACGTTGCGCCCCGACCATCCCACATATGGGTACTGCAGCAATGCTCAGGGCCGCCGGCGTGGGCGTCGGCGACGAGGTCGTCGTACCTGCCTTCGGGAACGTGGAAGTCGCCGAAGCCGTGGCCCTGGTGGGCGCGTTGCCGGTCTTCGCCGACATAGATCCGGCGACGTACTGTCTGGACGCCTCTGTGGTGGAGGCCGCGCTGACGCCTCGGACCGCCGCCGTCGTCGTCGTGCATCGGTTCGGGCGGCCGGCGGACATGGGCTCTCTGCACCGGATCGGGCAGCGGCACGGGCTGCTCGTGCTGGAGCAGGGCGAGTCCGAGGTGCCGTACGAGGAGATAGCGCGGCGCAGACAGCGGGCGGCCTATCTCGACGGGAAGTTGAGGGGTGTTCGGACCCCCGACGGAGGTGACGGGCACACCTATCAGCAGTATGTGGTGCGGGTGCCGGGGAACGGGCGGCCGGACCGTGACGCGTTCGCCCGCGCCGTGCGGGGCAGGGGAGTCGAGTGCCGGGTGCCGGTGAAGACGCCCGTGCACCGGATGCCCGGATTCCGGCGGTGTGTGTCCCTGCCGGAGACGGAGCGGGCCGTCGACGAGACCCTTGCACTGCCGGTTGAAGCGGCGTTGACCAAGCGGGACATGCAGCGCATCGTGTCCGCCTGCAATGCCCTCGGTGGGCTGCTGCAACCCGCCTACTGAGAGAAGGTCCTTGGTTGGGAGCAGCGGCTTGTTCGGGGTATGATCTATTCCGTTGCCGCGGGGGAAACCTCGAAAAGCGACAGGCCCCTATAGCTCAGTCGGTAGAGCGTCTCCATGGTAAGGAGAAGGTCAACGGTTCGATTCCGTTTGGGGGCTCCAGCACGAAGGCCCCGCCCGAATGGGCGGGGCCTTTCGCATGTCCGGGGCCGGACGCCGGGCCAAGTCCCGGGGCCCGCAGGCTAGTCCGCCTGGGGCTCCGGGACACGCATCGCGAGAATCGCCATGTCGTCGGACGGGGCGTCGGACGCGAAGCGCTCCACCGCGCGCATGATGCGGGCCGCTACCGCGCCGGCCGTCAGGCCCGTGCAGGTCGTGAGGACGTCGGCGAGGCCGTCGTCGCCCAGCATGCGGGTGCCCTCACGGCGTTCGGTGACGCCGTCGGTGACGCAGAGCAGGACGTCGCCCGGGTCGAGGGTGACCGTCTGCTCGTACAGCTCCAGGTCCTCGATGACGCCGAGGAGGGGCTGCGGTTCGGCGGCCGGCTCCACCGTGCCGTCCTGGCGCAGGCGGAGCGGGAGCGGGTGGCCGGCGCAGACCACCTTCAGCTCCGCGCTGCCGTCCTCCTGCGGGCGCATCTCGCCGTACAGCAGGGTGAGGAAGCGGCTGCGGGCGCCCTCGTCGAGGATGGCGGAGTTGAGGCGCTCCAGGACCGCCGGGCCGCTCAGGCCCTCGCGGGCGAGCAGGCGCAGGGCGTGCCGGGCGAGACCCGTGACCGCGGCCGCGTTGGGGCCCGTACCGCAGACGTCGCCGATGGCGAAGCCGTACGCGTCGTCGCTGATGGGGAAGAGGTCGTAGAAGTCGCCGCCGACCTCGTTGCCCTCGCCGGCCGCGCGGTAGATGACCTCGACCTCGACGCCGTCGATGACGGGCAGCTCCGGGGGCAGGAGGCTGCGCTGGAGGGACTGGCTGATGGCCGTGCGCTCCGAGTACAGCCGGGCGTTGTCCAGGGCCAGGGCGGCCCGGCGGGACAGGTCCTCGGCGAGTTCGAGGATCTCCTGGCGGAAGTGGTCGTCGGTGGGCTTGCCCAGGGTGAGCATGCCGATGACGCGGTTGCGGGCGACCAGCGGCAGGACGACGGTCTCGCCGCCGACCGCGGAAGCCGTGGCGAGGGTCGGGCCGATGCCGGTGCTCATCGGCTGGGAGGCGCCGCCGCTGAGGCCGAGGTCGCGCATGGAGGAGCGCAGCGCCGCCTGGTGGGCCATCTCGGCGGGGGCCGTCCACACCCGGGCACCCGGGGTGGGGACCGGGTCGGGCGGGGCGATCTTCGACAGCAGGGACTTGATGCCGTCGATGAGCTCCTCGTCCTCGTGCAGGACGTACGAGAGGTACGGGTCCGAGGCCTGGTCGGCGATCGTGTAGACGGCGCACCAGGTGGCCAGCGTGGGGACCGTCATCTGGGCCATCAGGGCCAGCGTCTGGTCGCGGTCCAGGGTGCCGGCGAGGAGGTCGGAGGCCTCGACGAGGAAGCTGAGCGAGCCGCGGCGCAGCCGCTCCAGCTCGCCGAGGCGCGCCGACTCCACGGCCAGCGCGATGCGGTCGGCCGCGAACTGGAGTCGCAGTGCCTCCTCGTTGGAGTACCGGCCGGGAGCCTCGGCGGCGACGCCGAGGGAGCCGGTGAGGCGGCCCTCGACCTTGAGGGGGACGGTGACGACCGAGCGCATGCCCGTGCTGTTGAGCAGCGGGACCGCGCCGGGGACGGACTCGAGGTCGTCGTGGACGGCGGGCATGCGCGCCGAGCCGTAGCGGCCGGGACCGGCCTCGACGGGGACGCGGGCGAAACGCTGGCGGGCGGAGGGCAGTCCGGTGGAGGCGCGGACCTCCAGCTCCGTCTCGTCGTCGGTCGCCAGGAGCAGGAAGGCGGCGTCGGCGTCGAGCATGTCGCGGGCGCGTTCGACCGTGCGCTGGAGGAGCCCGTCGAGGTCGTCCGGGGCGGGGGAGCCGATGAACACCTCGAAGGGGTCCGCGCTCTGGCCCTCGGAGGACGCGGAGTCGGAGGCCGGCAGGCGCAACGGGGTCTGCAGCACCGCGCGTTCGTGGTCGCGGACGAGGAGGCAGACCGTGGAGGGCTCGCCGTCGGCGTCGCGGACGCGCAGGTGGGAGGCGTAGACGGGGGTGACCCGGCCGTTGGCGCCCCGCATGCCGTAGCTGCCCTCCCAGCGGGAGAGCTGGAGTGCCTCGGCGATACCGGTGCTGGTGCCGGGGGTGTGCGGCCAGGCGGCGAGGTCGGTCAGGGGCTTGCCGGTGACCTGGTCGGCGGCGTAGCCGAAGAGCTCCTCCGCGTCCTCGTTCCACGAGGTGACCGCGCCGGTGCGGTCGATCTGGACGACGGCGACGCGGACCCGGCCGTCGGCGAGCGGCAGGAGGGCGGCCGGGAGGGACGGGCCGGCCGCGCGGGTGCCGACCTGGCGCTCGGGCAGATGGAGGTGGAACCAGACGTTCTTCAGTGTGGGCGTGTACTCCACGCCCCAGCGGTCGGCCAGGGCCGCGCACAGCTGGAGGCCGCGTCCGCCCTCGCGGTCCGGGCTGCCCATGTCGGCGGGGGAGCCCTGGAGGGGGACCTCGCGTTCCGGATAGTGGTCGGCGACCTCGATGCGTACGCCGTCGTCGCTGCGCAGGCACAGGACGTCGGCGGTGGTGCCGGCGTGGACCACGGCATTGGTCACCAGTTCGCTGGTGAGCACCACGGCGTCGTCGACGATGTCGGCATGGCCCCAGCCCTGGAGCGTGTCGCGGACGAAGGACCGGGCGCTCGCCACGGATCGTCCGACGGGCTCGAAGCTGGCGGCCGCGCGCGCGGTGATCACAGAACTCCTCGACCCTCTCTCCCCGTGCACGGCCGCATGGCCGACCGGCTCGTGCCGCTGCTGCGGCAGTCCACCCGTCGGCCCGGAATCCGGGGGCTGCTCCCCCGGGATCAGTCCGGTGGTCATTCCGGCCGCCCCTCCGATGCCCGCTCGTCTCCGTGCCACCGCCCAGACCGGACGGACCGGTTTGGCTGGACAGCCGTATGCAAGGTTACTTACCTTCGCCGTCCATCCGGATGCCGGTCTGCAGTGTTTCGCCCAGAGGGTGTGCGGACGATGTGCGAAGCTGCCGAACTGTTATGGCCTGGTTCGGCCGGGGTGAAACACTGGGCAAGCTGCTTGTGAAGGTCCGGGCAGGTGAATGCGCGCCGAGCCGGATGGGCAGCAGCCCTGGAAGCGGTCCGGCGCGCCGGGTCGGACCGCCGGGCAGTACGGGAAACAAGCGGCAGAAACCGGTCCGCCGAGTGTGGGCGGCCGGGCACAGCGGTATCGGTCGACCCCTGCGGGAGGGACACAGTGGAGTCTGGCGCAGCGACGCGGGCCACGAAGACGCGCGCGAAAGGCGGACAGTCCCTGAGTAACCAGGGCAAATCGCGGGGTGGCGGCGCGCGGAGCGGCAGTACGACGGTGGACACGGCCGCGCTGAACCGGCTGCTCGCGGCGCTGGTGTCCATGCGCGAGGGGAATTTCCGCCGGCGGCTCACGGTGTCCGGCGACGGCGTGATGTCGGAGATCGCGGCGGTCTTCAACGAGGTGGCCGACCGCAATCTGCACCTCACGGGTGAGCTGGCGCGGGTGCGGCGCGTGGTCGGACGTGAGGGAAAACTCACGGAACGGCTGGAGACCGGGGCCTGCGAGGGGTCCTGGGCGGCCGCGATCGACCACTCGAACGCGCTGGTGGACGATCTCGTACGGCCCGTGTCCGAGGTCAGCCGGGTGCTGTCGGCGGTGGCGGACGGTGATCTGTCGCCGCGCATGGAGCTGCGCACGCAGAACGACGAGGGCACCGGGCAGCCGCTGCGCGGTGAGTTCCTGAAGGTCGGCCGGACCGTGAACAACCTGGTCGACCAGTTGTCGACGTTCACGGACGAGGTCACGCGGGTGGCCAGCGAGGTCGGCACCGAGGGCAAGCTGGGCGGTCAGGCCCGGGTGCGGGGCATGTCCGGGTCCTGGAAGGACCTGACGGACTCCGTCAACACGATGGCGTACCGGCTCACCGCCCAGGTGCGGGACATCGCGCTGGTCACGACGGCGGTGGCCAAGGGCGACCTGTCCCGGAAGGTCACGGTGCACGTGGCCGGGGAGATGCTGGAGCTGAAGAACACCGTCAACACGATGGTGGACCAGCTCTCCGCGTTTTCGTCCGAGGTGACGCGCGTCGCCCGCGAGGTGGGCACCGAGGGCGCCCTGGGCGGGCAGGCGCAGGTGCCCGGCGTGGCCGGGGTGTGGAAGGAGCTGACCGACTCCGTCAACACCATGGCCGGGAACCTGACGGCCCAGGTGCGGGAGATCTCCCACGTGACGACGGCGGTGGCCAACGGCGACCTGTCGAAGAAGGTGACGGTCCCGGCCCGGGGCGAGGTCGCGCAGCTCGCCGAGACGATCAACCAGATGACCGAGACGCTGCGGATCTTCGCGGACGAGGTCACGCGCGTGGCCAACGAGACCGGTGGCGAGGGGCAGCTGGGCGGCCAGGCGAACGTGCCGGGCGCGGCCGGTATCTGGAAGGACCTGACGGACTCCGTCAACACCGTCTTCCGGAACCTGACCACCCAGGTGCGGGACATCGCCGCGGTGACGACCGCCGTGGCCAGCGGCGACCTGTCGCAGAAGGTCACGGTGGACGTGGCCGGGGAGATGCTGGAGCTGAAGAACACCGTCAACACGATGGTGGACCAGCTCTCCGCCTTCGGTGCCGAGGTCACGCGGGTGGCCCGTGAGGTCGGCGTCGAGGGCGAGCTGGGCGGGCAGGCGCAGGTGCCGGGGGCGGCGGGGACGTGGAAGGACCTGACGGACTCCGTCAACACCGCGTTCCGCAACCTCACCGGTCAGGTGAGGAACATCGCCCAGGTGACGACGGCGGTGGCCAACGGCGACCTGTCGCAGAAGGTCACCGTGGACGTCTCCGGGGAGATGCTCCAGCTGAAGAACACCGTGAACACCATGGTGGACCAGCTCTCCAGCTTCGCCGACCAGGTCACGCGGATGGCCCGGGACGTGGGCACGGAGGGCCGCCTCGGCGGTCAGGCCCGGGTCGACGGTGTGTCGGGCACCTGGAAGGAGCTGACGGACTCCGTCAACTCCATGGCCGGCAATCTCACCTCCCAGGTGCGCAACATCGCGCAGGTGACGACGGCGGTGGCGCGCGGTGACCTGTCCCAGAAGATCGACGTCGACGCGCGCGGCGAGATCCTGGAGCTGAAGAACACCATCAACACGATGGTCGACCAGCTCTCCAGCTTCGCCGAGCAGGTCACCCGGGTCGCCCGTGAGGTGGGTACGGAGGGCCGCCTCGGCGGTCAGGCGCAGGTGCCCGGCGTCGCCGGTGTGTGGCGTGACCTGACCGACTCGGTGAACGGCATGGCCGGCAACCTCACCGCGCAGGTGCGCAACATCGCGCAGGTCGCGACGGCGGTGGCGCGCGGTGACCTGTCCCAGAAGATCACCGTGGACGCGCGCGGGGAGATTCTGGAGCTGAAGAACACCCTGAACACGATGGTGGACCAGCTGTCGTCGTTCGCCCAGGAGGTCACGCGCGTCGCGCGCGAGGTGGGCACCGAGGGCATCCTCGGCGGTCAGGCCGAGGTGCAGGGCGTCTCCGGCACCTGGAAGGACCTCACGCAGTCCGTGAACGGCATGGCCAACAACCTGACCATGCAGGTCCGCAACATCGCCGAGGTCACGACGGCCGTCGCCAAGGGCGACCTGTCGAAGAAGATCACCGTCGACGCCAAGGGCGAGATCCTCGAGCTGGTCACCACCGTCAACACGATGGTCGACCAGCTGTCGTCCTTCGCCGAGCAGGTCACCCGGGTGGCCCGTGAGGTGGGCACGGAGGGCATCCTGGGCGGCCAGGCGAGCGTGCCCGGTGTCGTGGGCATCTGGAAGGACCTCAACGACAACGTCAACCTGATGGCCAAGAACCTCACCGTTCAGGTGCGGAACATCTCCCAGGTGGCCGCGGCCGTCGCCAACGGTGACCTGACGCGGACGGTGACGATCGAGGCCCGCGGCGAGGTCGCGCAGCTCGCCGACACCTTCAACACCATGGTGCGGACGCTGCGGTCCTTCGCCGACCAGGTGACCAAGGTGGCCCGCGAGGTGGGCACCGACGGCATCCTCGGCGGCCAGGCGCAGGTTCCGGGGGTGGCCGGCACCTGGAAGGACCTCACCGAGTCGGTGAACCAGATGGCCTCCAACCTGACCGGTCAGGTGCGCAACATCGCCATGGTCACCACGGCCATCGCCAAGGGCGACCTGACCAAGAAGATCGACATCGACGCGCGCGGCGAGATCCTGGAGCTGAAGACGACCATCAACACGATGGTCGACCAGCTGTCGTCCTTCGCCGAGGAGGTCACCCGCGTGGCCCGCGAGGTGGGCACCGAGGGCCAGCTCGGCGGTCAGGCACGCGTGCGTGACGTCGACGGCACCTGGCGGGACCTGACCGAGTCCGTGAACGAGATGGCCGGGAACCTCACCCGGCAGGTGCGTGCCATCGCGCGCGTGGCGACCGCGGTGACGCGCGGCGACCTGAACCTGAAGATCGACGTGGACGCCTCGGGCGAGATCTCCGAGCTGCAGGACTACATCAACAAGATGATCGCCAACCTGCGCGACACCACGATCGCCAACAAGGAGCAGGACTGGCTCAAGGGCAACCTGGCCCGGATCTCCGCGCTGATGCAGGGGCGCCGGGACCTCCAGGACGTGGCCTCGCTGATCATGAGCGAGCTGACCCCCGTCGTCTCCGCCCAGCACGGGGCGTTCTTCCTCGCGATGCCCCTGGTCGACGGCCAGGAGCAGGCGGGTGCCGAGGGCGACGCGTACGAGCTGCGCATGCTCGGGTCGTACGGCTACTCGATGGGCTCCATGCCCACCTCGTTCCGGCCGGGGGAGGCGCTGGTCGGCACGGCCGCCGAGGAGAAGCGCACGATCCTGGTGGAGAACGCGCCGAGCGGCTACCTGAAGATCTCCTCCGGGCTCGGGGAGGCCCCGCCCGCGCAGGTGATCGTCCTGCCGGTGCTGTTCGAGGGGCAGGTGCTCGGCGTCATCGAGCTGGCGTCCTTCACCCCGTTCACGCAGATCCAGAAGGACTTCCTCAACCAGATCGCCGAGATGATCGCGACGAGCGTCAACACCATCTCCGTCAACACCAAGACGGAGGTGCTGCTGAGCCAGTCGCAGGAGCTGACCGAGCAACTGCGTGAACGGTCGGAGGAGTTGGAGCAGCGGCAGAAGGCGCTCCAGTCGTCCAACGCCGAACTGGAGGAGAAGGCCGAGCTGCTGGCGCAGCAGAACCGCGACATCGAGGTGAAGAACACCGAGATCGAGGAGGCCCGGCAGGTCCTGGAGGAGCGCGCCGAGCAGCTCGCGGTCTCGATGCGCTACAAGAGCGAGTTCCTGGCCAACATGTCGCACGAGCTGCGTACGCCGCTCAACTCGCTGCTGATCCTGGCCAAGCTGCTCGCCGACAACGCCGACGCGAACCTCACCCCGAAGCAGGTCGAGTTCGCCGAGACGATCCACGGTGCGGGCTCCGACCTGCTCCAGCTGATCAACGACATCCTCGACCTGTCGAAGGTGGAGGCGGGCAAGATGGACGTCTCCCCGACGCGCATCGCGCTCGTCCAGCTCGTCGACTACGTGGAGGCCACCTTCCGGCCGTTGACCGCGGAGAAGGGCCTGGACCTGTCGGTGCGGGTGTCGCCCGAGCTGCCCGCCACGCTGCACACCGACGAGCAGCGGCTGCTCCAGGTGCTGCGCAACCTGCTGTCCAACGCCGTGAAGTTCACCGACTCGGGCGCCGTCGAGCTGGTCATCCGGCCGGCCCGGGACGACATTCCGCAGGCCATCCGGGAGCAGTTGCTGGAAGCCGGTGCGATGTCCGACCCGGACGCGGAGCTGATCGCGTTCTCCGTGAGCGACACCGGCATCGGGATCGCGGCGAGCAAGATGCGGGTGATCTTCGAGGCGTTCAAGCAGGCCGACGGCACCACCAGCCGCAAGTACGGCGGTACGGGCCTCGGGCTGTCGATCTCGAGGGAGATCGCGCAGCTGCTCGGCGGTGAGATCCACGCGCAGAGCGAGCCGGGCCGCGGGTCGACGTTCACGCTCTACCTGCCGCTGCACCCGAGCGAGCTGCCCCCGCACGGCTACCAGCAGCCGCTGCCCTCCGTGGAGGCCGGTGAGCTGTCGGCGTCCTCGGGTGGTGCGGGCGAGCTGTCGGACGCGGAGTTCGAGGCCCCGGCCGAGACGACGTCGTACCAGGACTCGCAGAACGGCCGGGCGGCGCTGTTCCGGCGCCGGCACAAGTCGGCCGCGAAGACCGAGGACCGGCCCGAGCCGCGGGAGCGGCAGCAGGGAGCCGGGCAGGAGCCGGCACCGCATGCGAGCCGGGGCATCCGGTTCGGCGGGCAGAAGGTGCTGATCGTCGACGACGACATCCGCAACGTCTTCGCCCTCACCAGCGTCCTGGAGCAGCACGGCCTGTCCGTGCTGTACGCCGAGAACGGGCGCGAGGGCATCGAGGTCCTGGAGCAGCACGAGGACGTGGCGGTCGTCCTGATGGACATCATGATGCCGGAGATGGACGGATACGCGACGACCACGGCGATCCGTCGGATGCCCCAGTTCGCCGGTCTGCCGATCATCGCGCTGACCGCGAAGGCGATGAAGGGCGACCGGGAGAAGGCGATCGAGTCCGGCGCGTCCGACTACGTGACGAAGCCGGTCGACCCCGACCACCTGCTGACGGTGATGCGGCAGTGGATGCGCGATGAGTGAGCGCGGGAAGCGGCCGGTACGTTCGGACACCGGGCCCGTAGTACGTTCGGGCACGGTGTCCTCGTACGTACGGGCACCTTCCGTGCGGTCCGCTCGGGCGGTGTGCGAACGTGGGGTGTGTGTAAACGGCGGGAACCTTCGGAGTTCACGCGGGGTCGCTGACTCAGCGTGCCCGAAGCCGTGTAGGAGTACGGGATTCGGGGAACCTTCTGGTCCCCCGCCGCGTTTCTGCTACGAGCACAGTGACATCACGGTGACAGGGTGTGGCGACAGGCGGGGTGCGGCTACGATGACCGGCACAAGGACGGACGGCGCAAGGGAGCCGTCCCCCGGGGCGGCACCCGCCGGTGCCGTGCCAAGTCCTGTGGACAGGGGAGGCCCCACGCCGGGGCGAGGAGGGCGGGCCATGGTGCAGAAGGCCAAGATCCTCCTGGTCGATGACCGGCCGGAGAATCTGCTTGCGCTGGAGGCGATCCTCTCGGCGCTCGATCAGACGCTGGTGCGGGCATCGTCCGGGGAGGAAGCGCTCAAAGCACTGCTCACGGACGACTTCGCGGTCATTCTGCTGGACGTCCAGATGCCGGGCATGGACGGTTTCGAGACCGCCGCGCACATCAAGCGACGGGAGCGGACCCGGGACATCCCGATCATCTTCCTCACCGCGATCAACCACGGCCCGCACCACACCTTCCGCGGGTACGCGGCGGGCGCGGTGGACTACATCTCCAAGCCGTTCGACCCCTGGGTGCTGCGCGCCAAGGTCTCGGTCTTCGTCGAGCTGTACATGAAGAACTGCCAGCTGCGCGAGCAGGCGGCGCTGCTGCGGCTCCAGTTGGAGGGCAACGGCAAGGCCGAGGCCGGCGAGACCAAGGAGCCGGCGGGACTGCTCGCCGAGCTGTCGGCACGGCTGGCGGCCGTGGAGGAGCAGGCGGAGGCGCTGTCCAAGCAGCTCGGCGACGAGTCGACGGACGCGGCGGCGGTGGCGACGGCCGCCCACCTGGAGCGCAAGCTCACCGGGCTGCGGCGGGCGCTGGACGCCCTGGAACCGGGCTCGTCCGGAGGCCAGGCCGCCGTCAACTGACGCCGCGCGTGCGCCCAGTGCCGGGCGTCTCGCCGGGGCGGTCCGCGTGGCCGTCCGTGACGCGGCCTGTGAGACGGTCTGTGAGGACTTGTCAGGGACTGTAGTGGAACGGTCAGTTCCGCCCGTGCGCCTGGGCGACACGAACGGGTGAAGCGGTAGGCACACGTGTCGACCGCCGTCTCCCCCGGTAACCTCACACCCATGGCCTCACGTCCCTCCGCAGCCAAGAAGCAGCCCGCGAAGAAGGCGGCCGCTCCCGCGAAGGGTCCCGCCAAGAAGGCCGCCGCGAAGAAGGCCCCCGCGAAAAGGGCCCCCGCCAAGAAGGCCGTGGCGAAGAAGCCCGCGCCCAAACCGGCTCCGAGTCCCACCGGAGGCGTCTACCGACTGGTGCGCGCGCTCTGGCTGGGCCTCGCGCACGGAGTGGGCGCCGTCTTCCGCGGCATAGGGCAGGGCGCCAAGAACCTCGACCCGGCCCACCGCAAGGACGGCGTCGCCCTGCTGCTGCTCGGCGTCGCGCTGATCGTCGCCGCGGGCACCTGGGCCGACCTCAAGGGCCCCGTCGGCGACCTCGTCGAGATCCTCGTGACCGGCGCCTTCGGCCGCCTCGACCTGCTGGTGCCGATCCTGCTCGGCGCCATCGCCGTACGCCTGATCCGGCACCCCGAGAAGCCCGAGGCCAACGGACGGATCGTGATCGGCCTGTCCGCGCTCGTCATCGGCGTGCTCGGCCAGGTGCACATCGCCTGCGGCTCACCGGCCCGCAGCGAGGGCATGCAGGCCATAAGGGACGCCGGCGGCCTCATCGGCTGGGGCGCGGCGACCCCGCTGTCGTACACGATGACCGACGTGCTGGCCGTGCCGCTGCTCGTGCTGCTCACCGTCTTCGGGCTGCTCGTCGTCACGGCCACCCCGGTCAACGCGATCCCGCAGCGGCTGCGGCAGCTCGGGGTGCGGCTCGGCGTGGTCGACGACCCGCAGGCGGACGCGTTCACGGACGACGAACGCTACGACGAGCAGTGGCGCGAGGCGCTGCCCGCCCGGCCCCGCAAGCGCGGGGCACCGGCCGCCGCCGAGCCCTACGACCCCGACGCGGCCGAGCAGGAGGCGCTCGGCCGGCGCCGCGGCAGGCCCCGGCGGTCCGCCGTGCCCCAGCCCGAGATGAACCGTCCGATGGACGCCGTGGACGTCGCCGCGGCCGCCGCCGCCGCGCTCGACGGCGCCGTACTGCACGGGATGCCGCCCTCGCCGCTGGTCGCCGACCTCACCCAGGGCGTGAGCACGGGGGACCGCGAGTCCACGACCCCGACGCCCACGCCCGTGCCCGCCGCGCGGCCGCAGCCGGGGAAGCTCAAGAAGGACGCCGCCGAGGCGCCCGGACGGGAACCGGCGGGCGGCGCGGTCCCCGACCTCACCAAGACGCCGCTGCCCAAGGAACGGGACCTGCCGCCGCGCGCCGAGCAGCTCCAGCTCTCCGGCGACATCACCTACGCGCTGCCCGCCCTCGACCTCCTCACGCGCGGCGGCCCCGGCAAGTCGCGCAGCGCCGCCAACGACGCCATAGTGGCCTCGCTGACCACCGTCTTCACCGAGTTCAAGGTCGACGCCGCCGTCACCGGCTTCACCCGCGGCCCGACGGTCACGCGGTACGAGGTCGAGCTGGGCCCCGCCGTGAAGGTCGAGCGGATCACCGCGCTGACCAAGAACATCGCGTACGCCGTCGCCAGCCCCGACGTGCGGATCATCAGCCCGATCCCCGGCAAGTCCGCGGTCGGCATCGAGATCCCCAACACCGACCGGGAGATGGTCAACCTCGGCGACGTGCTGCGCCTCGCCGAGTCCGCCGAGGACGACGACCCGATGCTGGTGGCCTTCGGCAAGGACGTCGAGGGCGGCTACGTCATGCACTCGCTGGCGAAGATGCCGCACATGCTGGTCGCCGGCGCCACCGGCTCCGGCAAGTCGTCCTGCATCAACTGCCTGATCACCTCGATCATGATGCGGGCGACCCCGGAGGACGTCCGGATGATCCTGGTCGACCCCAAGCGCGTCGAGCTGACCGCGTACGAGGGCATCCCGCACCTGATCACGCCGATCATCACCAACCCCAAGCGGGCCGCCGAGGCGCTCCAGTGGGTCGTGCGCGAGATGGACCTGCGCTACGACGACCTCGCCGCCTACGGCTACCGGCACATCGACGACTTCAACCGCGCGGTGCGCGAGGGCAAGGTCAAGCCGCCCGAGGGCAGCGAGCGCGAACTCCAGCCGTACCCGTACCTGCTGGTGATCGTGGACGAGCTGGCCGACCTGATGATGGTCGCGCCGCGCGACGTCGAGGACGCGATCGTGCGGATCACGCAGCTCGCGCGCGCGGCCGGCATCCACCTGGTGCTCGCCACCCAGCGGCCGTCCGTGGACGTCGTCACCGGTCTGATCAAGGCCAACGTGCCCTCGCGGCTCGCCTTCGCCACCTCCTCGCTCGCCGACTCCCGGGTCATCCTCGACCAGCCCGGCGCCGAGAAGCTGATCGGCAAGGGCGACGGTCTCTTCCTGCCGATGGGCGCGAACAAGCCGACCCGTATGCAGGGCGCGTTCGTGACCGAGGAGGAGGTCGCCGTCGTCGTCCAGCACTGCAAGGACCAGATGGCGCCGGTCTTCCGGGACGACGTCACCGTCGGGACCAAGCAGAAGAAGGAGATCGACGAGGACATCGGCGACGACCTCGACCTGCTGTGCCAGGCGGCCGAGCTGGTCGTCTCCACGCAGTTCGGGTCGACGTCGATGCTCCAGCGCAAGCTGCGCGTCGGCTTCGCCAAGGCCGGGCGGCTGATGGACCTGATGGAGTCGCGGAGCATCGTCGGGCCGAGCGAAGGCTCGAAGGCTCGTGACGTTCTTGTGAAGCCTGACGAGCTGGACGGCGTGCTCGCGCTGATCCGGGGGGAGTCTGAAGGGTAGGGCCGGGTAAGCGAAGGGTTACGCCCGACGGAGGTCACGACGGCCGGGCGGCCGATCGTGACTCACCCGTTAGGGATCATTGAGCAACCGTTTCCCCAGGCCCTACGTCAAGTTGAGGGAAGTGACAAACAGGTAGTCCACCATCGGGGTGCCGGGCCATTCCGATGGCGTAAAGGTCGTACCGCCCGGTTGCCCCACCCGTTTGCACCCCCCCTAGACTGAACGCCCAGCACAGGCGGCTAAACGCTCGAAAGGCGCCCCCGTGTCCAACGGCAACTCCCCCGAAGACGAGCGTCCGATCGAAGACATGTCCCGCGACGCCCCTGCAGACGTTCCCGAGGAAGCCCGCCCCTCGGTGGGCCGCGCCCTGCAGCAGGCCCGGATCGCCGCCGGGCTGACCGTCGACGACATCACCACCGCCACCCGGGTCCGCATCGCCATCGTGCACGCCATCGAGGCGGACGACTTCGCGCCCTGCGGCGGCGACGTCTACGCGCGCGGTCACATCCGCACCCTGGCCAAGGCCGTCGGCCTCGACCCGGCCGAACTGCTCGAGCGGTTCGACGCCGAGCACGGCGGGCGCCCGGAGCCGACCCCCGCCGCGCCCCTGTTCGAGGCGGAACGCATCCGTCCGGAGCGGCGCGGACCCAACTGGACGGCCGCCATGGTCGCCGCGATCGTCGCGGTGATCGGTTTCGTGGGCTTCACCTTCGTCAAGGGCGGTGACGACGGCGGCAACGAGGCGAGCGTCGCCGAGGGGGCCCAGCCGTCGTCCGGCGAGTCCGCCTCGTCGAGCGGCAAGCCCGACAAGCCCGACCCCAAGCCGGAACCGAGCGACAGCGCCATCGCCGCCGCGCCCGCGGACAAGGTGACCGTCAAGGTCAGCGCCACCGAGGGCCGCAGCTGGATCTCCGCCCAGGACCACAACGGCCGGCTGCTCTTCGACGGACTGCTGAAGCAGGGCGACTCCAAGACCTTCCAGGACAACGAGAAGGTCAAGCTCGTCCTCGGTGACGCCGGAGCCATCCAGCTCTACGTCAACGGCAAGAAGATCGAGGACGACTTCCGGCCCGGCGCCGTCGAGCGCCTCACGTACACGAAGGGCGACCCGCAGGTCGGATAGGGGACGCGGGGAACGAGTCGGGACGGGGTTGGCCGGGATCGGCCAACCCCGTCGACATGGGCTGTCGGCGGGACGAAGTAGTCTTGAGCCCATGCCTGAAAGCCGTACCGTCGCACTCGTCACCCTTGGCTGCGCCCGTAACGAGGTGGACTCGGAGGAGCTCGCAGGCCGTCTGGAGGCGGACGGCTGGAAGCTCGTCGACGACGCCGAGGAAGCGGACGTCGCCGTCGTGAACACGTGCGGCTTCGTCGAGGCCGCCAAGAAGGACTCCGTGGACGCCCTCCTGGAGGCCAACGACCTCAAGGGCCACGGAAGAACGCAGGCCGTCGTGGCGGTGGGCTGCATGGCCGAGCGGTACGGCAAGGAACTGGCCGACGCCCTCCCGGAGGCCGACGGCGTCCTCGGCTTCGACGACTACGCCGACATCTCCGACCGCCTGCAGACCATCCTGAACGGCGGCATCCACGCCGCCCACACCCCGCGCGACCGGCGCAAGCTGCTGCCGATCAGCCCCGCCGAGCGGCAGGAGGCCGGGGCCGCGGTCGCCCTGCCGGGACACGGCCCGACCGACCTGCCCGAGGGCGTCGCCCCCGCCTCCGGGCCGCGCGCGCCCCTGCGCCGCCGGCTGGACGGCTCCCCGGTCGCCTCCGTGAAGCTGGCCTCCGGCTGCGACCGGCGCTGCTCCTTCTGCGCCATCCCGTCCTTCCGCGGCTCCTTCATCTCGCGCCGCCCCAGCGACGTGCTGAACGAGACGCGGTGGCTGGCCGAGCAGGGCGTCAAGGAGATCATGCTGGTCTCCGAGAACAACACCTCCTACGGCAAGGACCTCGGCGACATCCGGCTCCTGGAGTCGCTGCTGCCGAACCTCGCCGACGTCGACGGCATCGAGCGGGTGCGGGTCAGCTACCTCCAGCCGGCCGAGATGCGCCCCGGTCTGATCGACGTGCTGACCTCCACCGAGAAGGTCGTGCCCTACTTCGACCTCTCCTTCCAGCACTCCGCGCCGAACGTGCTGCGCGCGATGCGCCGCTTCGGCGACACCGACCGCTTCCTGGAGCTCCTGGACACCATCCGGAGCAAGGCGCCCGAGGCGGGCGTCCGCTCCAACTTCATCGTCGGTTTCCCCGGCGAGTCCGAGGCCGACCTCGCCGAGCTGGAGCGGTTCCTGAACCACGCCCGGCTGGACGCCATCGGCGTCTTCGGGTACTCCGACGAGGAGGGCACCGAGGCGGCCACCTACGGCGACAAGCTGGACGAGGACGTCGTCGCCGAGCGGCTGGCACGTGTCTCCCGCCTGGCGGAGGAACTGGTCTCGCAGCGGGCCGACGAGCGCGTCGGCGCGACCGTGCGGGTACTCGTCGAGTCCGTGGCGTCCGCCGACGACGGGGACGGTGTCCGCGGCCGCGCGGAGCACCAGGCCCCGGAGACCGACGGCCAGGTGCTGCTCACGAGCGGCGAAGGCCTGCGTGTCGGTCGTATGGTCGACGCGAAGGTGGTCGGTACGGAGGGTGTCGACCTGGTGGCCGAACCGCTGCTGGGCTCGCCCGAGTGGAGTGAGGAGGCCGGCAGATGACCGGAGTCCCGGCGTCCGCGGCGGGCGGCTCCTCCAGTGCGCGCAGGACCGGCCCGCGCGGCGCCTCGGGCGCGGCGCAGGAGCCGGGCGAGTGTACGGGCCTGGGGAGCGTCGTGGACCGGGGCACGGCGGAACGGGGCGCGACCGAGGGCGGTGCGGCCGGGCGCGGTGGCAAGATCGCGGCCGCGGCCGTCAACCAGGCGAGCGTCTGGAACGTCGCCAACCTGCTGACGATGCTCCGGCTGCTCCTCGTGCCGGCCTTCGTCGCGCTGATGCTCGGCAACGGCGGGTACGACCCGGCCTGGCGCTCCTTCGCCTGGGCCGCTTTCGCCGTCGCCATGATCACCGACCTCTTCGACGGGCATCTGGCGCGCACCTACAACCTGGTCACCGACTTCGGGAAGATCGCCGACCCCATCGCCGACAAGGCGATCATGGGCGCGGCGCTCATCTGCCTGTCCGCGCTGGGCGACCTGCCGTGGTGGGTGACGGCCGTCATCCTCGGCCGGGAAGTCGGTGTCACCGTCCTGCGTTTCGTGGTCATCCGGTACGGCGTCATCCCCGCGAGCCGGGGCGGCAAGCTCAAGACGCTCACCCAGGGCATCGCCGTCGGCATGTACGTCCTGGCGCTGACGGGGCCCCTGGCCACCCTGAGGTTCTGGGTGATGGCCGCGGCGGTCGTCCTGACGGTGGCGACCGGACTGGACTATGTGAAGCAGGCCATTGTGCTGCGCCGCCGGGGAATCGCCGAACGCAGAGCGGCGTTGAAGGGGACGGAAGCTTGAGTTCCACGGCCGCCGACGTGGTGCGACTACTCACGGTCAGGGGCGAGACCCTCGCGGTCGCCGAGTCGCTGACCGGTGGAATGGTCGCTGCCGCGCTCACGGCGGTCCCGGGAGCGTCCAAGGCCTTCCGGGGCTCCGTCACCGCCTATGCGACGGAACTGAAGCAGGAGCTGCTCGGCGTCGACGGCGGGCTCCTCGCGGCGCGCGGAGCCGTGGACCCGCAGGTCGCCGCCCAGATGGCGGCAGGCGTACGCACGGCGCTGGGTGCCGACTGGGGCATCGCGACGACGGGCGTCGCCGGCCCGGACCCACAGGACGGGCAACCTGTGGGGACTGTCTTCGTGGCCGTGGACGGGCCTTCCGGGGCCGGGCAGGGTTGCACCGATGGCGGAAAAGTGGAGGCGCTGCGGTTGAACGGCGACCGCGCGGAAATTCGTATGGAGAGTGTACGGAGCGTACTCGCGCTTCTTCTGAGGGAGCTTGCGAGCGAACAGACCGGGAATGAGCGGGCACAGGATACGGAACGGAACGGGGGGTTTTGATGTTTGCAGCCCTGAGTGAACACGACATCGCTCCCCGCACGGCCGCGGCGCGAGGCGGTACGGTGGGGCGTGAAGGATGCGGTTACACGGTCCGAGGAGGGAGCCACCGATGATTCTGCTCCGTCGCCTGCTGGGTGACGTGCTGCGTCGGCAGCGCCAACGCCAGGGCCGTACTCTGCGCGAAGTCTCCTCGTCCGCCCGAGTGTCACTCGGCTATCTCTCCGAGGTGGAGCGGGGGCAGAAGGAGGCTTCTTCCGAGCTGCTCTCCGCCATCTGCGACGCGCTGGACGTACGGATGTCCGAGCTCATGCGGGAAGTGAGCGACGAACTCGCCCTCGCCGAGCTGGCCCGGTCCGCTGCGGCGACACCCAGCGAGACCGTACCGGCACCGGTGCGCCCGATGCTGGGTTCCGTCTCGGTGACCGGCGTGCCACCGGAGCGGGTGACCATCAAGGCGCCCGCCGAGGCAGTGGACGTCGTCGCCGCCTGAGCGCCCGAGAACGTGTGCGTGTGAGGCCCCGGCCGGGGTCGCTCCGGGAGACCGGAGGGACGCGGCCGGGGTTTTCGCATGCCCCGGCGCGTCCCCGGGTGCGGGGGCGTCCGCAGGAGCGTGGGCGCCGCCGGCGGGGCGGGCGCCCCGTTTGCCGGTCCGTGGGGGTGCGGTCATCGTGGAAGGAGATGGCCGGGGGGCGAACCGACGGAGGCGTGGATGTACGTCGTGAAGAGCCCGTTGTCCGACGCGGACCTCAAGACCGTCTCGGAGGCGTTGCAGGGCGCCCTCGTCGACCTGGTCGACCTGGCCCTGGTGGCGAAGCAGATCCACTGGAACGTGGTCGGCCCACGCTTCCGCTCCGTACACCTCCAGCTGGACGAACTGGTCGGCACCGCCCGTACCCACTCGGACACCGTGGCGGAACGTGCCTCGGCGCTCGGCGTCTCACCCGACGGGCGGGCCGCGACGGTCGCCGTCGGCAGCGGCATCGACGTGACCCCCGAGGGCTGGGTGGACGACACCACCGCCGTACAGACCATCGTGGACGCGCTGGGCGCGGTGATCGGGCGGATGCGCGAGCGGATCGCGGCGAGCGGTGACCCGGACCCCGTGAGCCAGGACATCTTCATCCAGATCACGGCCGATCTCGAGAAGCAGCACTGGATGTTCCAGGCCGAAAACGGATGACGCGGGATGGCCTCGGCGCGGACGGCTCGCCGGGCGGCCGCGCTGGGCCTCGGCGTGTTGTGGTGGTGGGCCGTGCTGCGCCTGGCGCTGGAGCCCGGTGCCGGGGTGCTCGAAGGGGCGGTCGCGGTCGGCGGCTGGGGGCTGAGCGTGCTGCCGGTGCACTGTGTGCCGCGACGCCGGGCCGCGGGTGCCCTGGGCGCGGGGCGGTGGCGCCGGGCACTGCGTGGGCGTGGGGTGGCGGGGCGAGGACCGGCCCCGAGCCGCCCGGACCGGCGCTGACCTTTCCGCGGGGGTGTGGGTGATGTCCTGCGGCGCTGTGTGCGAGGCGACCTGCCGGTGTCACGGGGGAGCGCTGGCGGGGGCCGCCGGCATGGAGGAGGACCTGCGCGAGGCGGTCGGCCGGATGGACGCTCCGCCCGCCGCCGGCTGAACCGGCCCCCGGCTTCCTCGGCGCTTTCGTCGGCGGCTTCCTCAGCGCGGTGTCCGGGTCCCCGCGACGCCGCCCGGACGCGGTGCGGGCCCGCGCTGGCAGACCGGGCACCAGTACGTGGGGCGCTCGCGGGAGCCGTCGCCCTGGTCGGCCACCCGGACCGATGTGCCGCAGCGCAGACAGGGGCGGGGGGCCCGGCCGTACACGAACAGGTCCTGGCCGCGCAGACCCGTGGTGCGGCGGACCGGGCGGTCGCGGTTGGCGTCCAGGAGCCGCTTCGCGAGCGTGGGCAGCAGCGAGGCCCGGTCGGTGGGCAGCTCGCCGACCGGCAGCCAGGGCGTGACGCCGAGCAGGAAGCACAGCTCGCTCTTGTAGACGTTGCCGATACCGGCGAGATTGCGCTGGTCCAGCAGGGCCTCACCGAGCGGACGGGCCGGGTCCGCGCACAGGTTGTCCAGCGCCCTGGCCGGGTCCCAGTCGGGGCCGAGCAGGTCGGGGCCGAGATGGCCGACGGCGCGCTGCTCGTCGGCGGTGCGCAGGATGTCCAGCACCGGGAGACGGTAGCCGACGGCCGTGCGGTCGGCGGTGCCGAGAATCACCCTGATCTGGTGCGCCGGGCCGCCGCTCCAGCGCTGGCCGGGCGTGAACACCTTCCAGGAACCGTCCATCCGCAGGTGCGAGTGCACCGTCAGGCCGCCCTCGACCCGGGTGAGCAGGTGCTTGCCGCGCGGGGTGACGTCCAGGACGGTGCGGCCGGTGAGGTCGACCGTGGCGTACCGGGGGACGCGGAAGTCGCTGCGGGTCAGCACCTTGCCCGCGAGGGCGTCGTGCAGCCGTCGCGCCGCCTGCCAGACCGTGTCTCCTTCGGGCATGGCTCAAGGGTGACAGGGTCACGCCCTGATGCGCAGACCGCGCGGGGTGGCGATGAACCCCGCTCCCTCCAGGAGGGGGCCGAAGGGGGAGGTCAGGGCCGCCGTGCCGTTGACGCGCTCCACCGTGACCGTGCCGAGGGAACCGGCGCGGGCCGCCTCCGCGAGCGCCTCGGCGGCGGCTCGCAGACGCGGGTCCTCGGTGGGCAGCCGGTCGGGGTCGGAGGGCCACAGCAGGAGGGTCTTGCCGCCGCGCTCCATGTAGAGCGCCGGTTCGCCCTCGACGAGCACCACCAGGGAGCCCGCCTTGCGGCCGGGCTTGTGCGTGGCACCGGCGGGCGGCTCGGGCCAGCCGAGGGCCGCACCGTACGCGTTCGCCGGGTCGGCGGCGGCCAGTACGACCGCCCGCGGACCGGCGGCGCCGTGGCCGCGACGACCGGGGAATCCGGCGTCGTACGGGCCGCGCGGGCCTTGGAAGCCCCCGCGTGCGCCACCTCCGCGCGGGCCGCCGGCACCGGGCTCGGCATAGTCGCGCGGTGAGATGTAGTCCCCTCGGGAGGGGGAACGGCCCAGGCAGTCGGGGTCGGCGAAGACGTCGTCGAAGGGCGCCGGGCCTGCGGGGTCTCCAGGGCTGCCGGGGGCGAAGTCGGCGAAGGGGTCCGGGGCGTCGTCGGGCGCCACGGGGCCGCTGGACGCGGGGGCGCCGAAGGGGTCCAGGGGACCGAGCGGGCCGAGGGTGTCGAGGGAGAAGTCGCCGGGCGCTTCGGCGGAGCCGCCGGGTGCGGGGCGGTCCGCGGAGGCGCCGCGGGTGAACTCTTCCGGTCCCGCCCGGCCGTCCCCGCGCTCGCGGGCGTTCGCCACCGCGCGCAACCGGTCCACGGCGCCCTCCATGGCGAACTGCGCCGCCCCGAGCCCCTCCACCACATAGCCGCGCCGGGCCTGGCCGCTCTCCTCGAACGCGGCCAGGATTCGGTACACCGCGGAGAAGCCGCCCTCGACGCCCTCCGCGGCGACGGCGCCGCGCGTCACCACGCCGTGCCGGTCGAGGAGCGTGCGGGCCAGGGCGTGGGCCCGCACCGTGCCGTCGGCCTCGCGGGCCGGGAGCAGCGACCAGCGGCCCGCGACCGTCGGCGGGCCGGTGCGGGACGCCGGGCGGGCGGCGGCCGTCAGCGATCCGTACCGGCCGCGGGGCACCGCGCGCTTGGCACGGTGGGCCGTGGAGCCCGCGGTGCGCCCGGAGCCCAGCAGGGAGCGCAGGGGCGCCAGCGTGTCGTTCGTCAGCCGTCCGGACCAGGCCAGGTCCCACAGGGCGTCGGCCAGCTGCGGATCGGTGGCCTCCGGGTGGGTGGTGGCGCGGACCTGGTCGGCGATCTGGCGGAAGAACAGGCCGTACCCGCCCGAGAGAGTGCTCAGGACGGACTCGTGCAGGGCGGTCGTCTCCAGGGGATGCGGGGGCGGCAGGAGCAGCGGGGCCGCGTCCGCGAGGTAGAGGGAGACCCAGCCGTCCTTGCCGGGCAGTGAACCCGCTCCGGCCCACACCACCTCACCGGCGGCCGTCAGCTCGTCCAGCATCGCCGGGTTGTAGTTCGCCACGCGGGAGGGGAGGACCAGCTTCTCCAGGGCGGAGGCGGGCACGGAGGCGCCCTGCAACTGCTCGACGGCGCGGACCAGCCCGTCGATCCCGCGCAGCGTGTGTCCCTTGCCGATGTGCTGCCACTGGGGGAGGAACTGGCCGAGCGCGGCCGGCGCCACCGGCTCCAGCTCGTGCCGGAGCGCGGCCAGGGAACGGCGGCGCAGCCTGCGCAGGACGGTCGCGTCGCACCACTCCTGGCCGATGCCGGCGGGATGGAACTCGCCCTGGACGACCCGCCCCGTCCCCGCGAGTCGTTGCAGGGCGCCCTCGGTGACCGCCACGCCCAGACCGAAGCGGCCCGCCGCGGTGACCGAGGTGAAGGGGCCGTGGGTGCGGGCGTGCCGGGCGAGGAGGTCGCCGAGCGGGTCCTTGACCGGCTCGGTGAAGGCCTCCGGCACACCGACGGGCAGCGCCGTGCCCAGCGCGTCGCGCAGCCGGCCCGCGTCCTCGATCGCCGCCCAGTGGTCGGCGCCGGCGATCCGCACCCTGATCGCGCGGCGGGCCGCGGCCAGCTCGGGCGCCCACTGCGGCTCCGCGCCCCGCTCGGCCAGCTCCGCGTCCGTCAGCGGGCCGAGCACCCGCAGCAGGTCGGCGACGCCCTCGGCGTCCTTGATGCGGCGGTCCTCGGTGAGCCACTGCAGCTCGCGCTCCAGCTCGGTGAGCACCTCCGCGTCGAGCAGCTCGCGCAGCTCCGCCTGGCCGAGCAGCTCGGCCAGCAGCCGCGAGTCCAGGGACAGGGCGGCGGCCCGGCGCTCGGCGAGCGGTGAGTCGCCCTCGTACAGGAACTGGGCGACGTAGCCGAAGAGCAGGGAGCGGGCGAACGGGGACGGCTCCGGGGTGGTGACCTCGACCAGGCGGACCTTGCGGGCCTCCAGGTCGCCCATCAGCTCGACCAGTCCGGGCACGTCGAAGACGTCCTGGAGGCACTCGCGGACGGCTTCCAGGACGATCGGGAACGAGCCGTACTCGCTCGCCACCTCCAGCAGCTGCGCGGCGCGCTGGCGCTGCTGCCACAGCGGGGTGCGCTTGCCCGGGCTGCGGCGCGGCAGCAGCAGCGCGCGGGCGGCGCACTCACGGAACCGGGACGCGAACAGCGCCGAGCCGCCCACCTGGTCGGTGACGACCCGGTCGACCTCGCCCTTGTCGAAGACGACGTCCGCCGCGCCCACCGGCGCCTTCTCGGCGTCGTACTCGAGGCCCGGCTTCGCGGGGTCCTGGTCGAGGAAGTCCAGGCCCATCAGGTCGGCGTCCGGCAGCCGCAGCACGATGCCGTCGTCGGCGTGCATGACCTGGGCGTCCATGCCGTACCGCTCCGACAGGCGGGCGCCGAGGGCGAGGGCCCAGGGGGCGTGGACCTGGGCGCCGAAGGGGGAGTGGACCACCACCCGCCAGTCGCCCAGCTCGTCCCGGAAACGCTCGACCACGATGGTGCGGTCGTCGGGGACGTGGCCGCAGGCCTCGCGCTGCTCGTCGAGGTACGACAGCACGTTGTCCGCGGCCCAGGCGTCCAGGCCCGCGGTGACCAGGCGCAGCCGGGCGTCCTCCTTGGACAGGGAGCCGACCTCGCGCAGGAAGGCGCCCAGCGCGCGGCCCAGCTCCAGGGGGCGGCCCAGCTGGTCGCCCTTCCAGAACGGCAGCCTGCCCGGCACGCCCGGCGCCGGGGAGACCAGGACCCGGTCGCGCGTGATGTCCTCGATCCGCCAGGAGCTGGTGCCGAGCGTGAAGACGTCCCCCACGCGGGACTCGTACACCATCTCCTCGTCCAGCTCGCCGACCCGGCCGCCGCCCTTCTTCGGGTCGGCACCCGCCAGGAACACCCCGAAGAGCCCGCGGTCGGGGATCGTGCCCCCGGACGTCACCGCGAGCCGCTGGGCCCCCGGCCGGCCGGTGACCGTACCGGCGATCCGGTCCCACACCACGCGCGGGCGCAGCTCGGCGAAGGCGTCGGAGGGATAGCGGCCCGCGAGCATGTCCAGGACGGCGGTGAAGGCCGACTCCGGCAGCGAGGCGAAGGGCGCGGCGCGGCGGACGGTGGCGAGGAGGTCGTCGACCTGCCAGGTGTCCAGCGCGGTCATCGCCACCAGCTGCTGGGCCAGCACGTCCAGCGGGTTGGCGGGGATCCTCAGGGCCTCGATGGCGCCGCTGCGCATCCGCTCCGTGACCACGGCCGACTGCACCAGGTCGCCGCGGTACTTCGGGAAGACCACGCCCGTGGAGACCGCGCCGACCTGGTGCCCCGCGCGGCCGACGCGTTGGAGGCCGGAGGCCACGGAGGGCGGCGACTCGACCTGGACCACGAGGTCGACGGCGCCCATGTCGATGCCCAGCTCCAGGCTTGAGGTGGCCACCACCGCGGGCAGCCGGCCCGCCTTGAGGTCCTCCTCGACGAGGGCGCGCTGCTCCTTGGAGACCGAGCCGTGGTGGGCGCGGGCGATCACCGGCGGGGCGCCCTGGGCGGCACCCGAGCCGCCCATCAGCTCCGCGGGGGAGTGGTGCTCGTCCAGGGGTTCGCCGGTGGCCCGCTCGTACGCGATCTCGTTGAGCCGGTTGCACAGGCGCTCCGCCAGCCGCCGGGAGTTGGCGAAGACGATCGTGGAGCGGTGCGACTGGACCAGATCGGTGATCCGCTCCTCGACGTGCGGCCAGATGGACGGGCGCTCCGCGCCCTCGTTGCCGTCCGCGACCGGGGAGCCGCCCAGCTCGCCGAGGTCCTCGACCGGGACGACGACGGACAGGTCGAACTCCTTGCCCGACTCCGGCTGGACGATCTCGACCTTGCCGCGCGGGGCGAGGAACCGGGCGACCTCGTCCACGGGACGGACCGTCGCCGACAGGCCGATACGGCGGGCAGGCTTCGGCAGCAGCTCGTCCAGCCGCTCCAGCGTGAGCGCGAGATGAGCGCCGCGCTTGGTGCCCGCGACCGCGTGCACCTCGTCCAGGATCACCGTCTCGATGCCGGTCAGCGCGTCGCGCGTGGCCGACGTCAGCATGAGGAACAGGGACTCCGGGGTGGTGATCAGGATGTCCGGCGGCCGCGTGGACAAGGCGCGGCGCTCGGCGGGCGGGGTGTCGCCGGAGCGGATGCCGACCTTGACCTCGGGCTCGGGCAGGCCGAGGCGGACGGACTCCTGCCGGATGCCGGTCAGCGGGCTGCGGAGGTTGCGCTCGACGTCGACGGCCAGGGCCTTGAGCGGGGAGACGTACAGGACCCGGCAGCGCTTCTTGGGGTCGGCGGGCGGAGGCGTCGAGGTCAGCTGGTCCAGCGCGGCGAGGAAGGCGGCCAGCGTCTTGCCCGAGCCGGTGGGGGCGACCACCAGCACGTCCGAACCCTGCGAGATGGCCTGCCACGCGCCCGCCTGGGCGGAGGTGGGCGCGGAGAAGGCCCCCGTGAACCAGCCGCGGGTCGCGGGTGAGAAGCCGTCCAGGGCTCGGTGTGCGGAGCTGACCATGGATCCATCGTGCACCCGACCACTGACAATCGGCCCGAGCCGAGCGGACCGGCCGGCCCTCGTCGGTGCCGGGCATCGACCGGCCGGACGTAGGACTGCTCGTGCGAACCGGGCGTGCGCGGGTGTCCGAGCCGAGTCGAGCCGAGCCGGGAGCCGGACAGCCAAGGACGGTGGTCGGCAGGTCGTCCGGTGCGGTCGCCGAGCCGTCCGGGCTGCCGCCGGAGGCCGGTACCGGCGCTGTCCGAACCGGGGGCGGGGCGCACGCCTCCCGCGCTCCCCCATGCCCCTGGCTCCCCAAGCCCCGCGGGCGACGGGCGGTGCGGGTGACGCGTGCCGCATGGGCGTACGCCGTGGGCGTGCGCCGGGCGTCCCGAGCCCGGTGGCCGGAGCCGGGCATCCGTGGGCGGCGGTCGCGCCGGTCGTCCGGACCGGTCGGCCCGGTCGGCAGTCCGGGCCGGTCGTCGTGGGGTGTCCGGGCCGGTCGTCGAGCCCGCCCGCCCGGATGGCCGACCCACCCGGGCCGTCGCCGGGGGGCGAGGTGGGGTGGTGCCAGGGTGGCGGAGAATGGGGGCATGGCGGGATCGGGCGAGCGGGCGCGGCACTGGCGGTACGCGGAGCTGCCCGACGTCGATCTGCTCCGCGCCCAGTACATACGGAAGACCTTCGTGCGCCACACGCACGAGCACTTCGTCATCGCCGCCATCGCCGACGGCGTGGAGGTGTTCCACCACGGCGGGAGCGACCAGTATGCCGGGGCCGGCTCGCTCGCCCTGGTCAACCCCGACACCCCGCACACGGGGCGGGCCGGAGTGCCGGAGGGATGGCGGTACGGCGCCGTCTACCCGGCGCCCGAGCTGGTGGCCGGGATCGCGGCGGAGACGACGACGCTGCGCGGGACGCCCGGGTTCGTCCGGCCGGTACTCGACGACCCGTACACCGTCGAGCTGGTGCACCGCGTGCTGCGGGCCGCCGACGACGGGAACGCGCTCGCCGCCGACACCCTGCTGCGGGTGGCCGTGACCCGGCTGCTGCGGCTGAACGGCGGCCCGCTGCCCCGGCGCCAGGTACGTACGGCCGGGGCCAGGACGGCGGCACGCGCGCGTGCCGTGCTGGAGGAGCGGATGACCGACCCGCCGAGCCTTCAGCGGCTCGCCGGGGAGCTGGGGAGCAGCCCGTTCGCGCTGTTGCGGGCCTTCCGCGACGCCTACGGCATGCCGCCCCACACCTGGCTGACGGACGCCCGGGTGCGTCGGGCGAGGCGACTGCTGGACACCGGGACCTCCCCGGCCGAGGCCGCCGTCGCCGTCGGGTTCACCGACCAGCCGCACCTGAACCGGCACTTCGCGCGGATCGTCGGCGTGCCGCCCGGTGCCTACCAGCGCGAGCGCAAGAACGTACAAGACGCGCGGCGAGGGCTGCTCCTACCGTTCGAGGCGTGACAGAACAGACAGCCCTGCCCGATGCTCCCGGCACGGAGGCCGACGCCAAGCCGGACGCCGCCGTCGTACGGGACGCCCTCGGGGTCGGAGTCGCCGTCGGACTGTCCGGGTTCGCCTTCGGGGTGACCTCGGCCGGCGGCGGACTCACCCTGGCCCAGACCTGCGCCCTCAGCCTCCTGGTGTTCACCGGGGCGTCCCAGTTCGCGCTCGTCGGCGCCCTCGCGGCCGGCGGCAACCCGCTCACCGCGGCGGCCGGCGCCTTCTTCCTGGGCGTGCGCAACGCCTTCTACGGGCTGCGCCTGTCGCAGTTGCTGGCCCTCCCGCGCGCGGTACGGCCGTTCGCCGCGCAGTGGGTCATCGACGAGACGACGGCAGTGGCGCTCGCACAGCCCACGCGGCGCGCCGTCCGGATCGGGTTCACCGTCACCGGGCTCACCCTGTACGTCCTGTGGAACCTCACCACGCTGCTCGGCGCACTGGGCGCGGAGGCCATCGGGGACACCGACGCGTGGGGTCTGGACGCGGCAGGTCCGGCGGTCTTCCTCGCGCTGCTCGCGCCGATGCTCAAGAACACCACCGAGCGCGCGGTCGCCGCCCTGGCCGTCCTCCTGGGGCTCGGCCTGCTGCCCGTGCTGCCCGCGGGCGTGCCCGTCCTGGTGGCCGCGCTGGCGGCGCCGCTCGTCCTGTGGGCGCGCGGTCGCCGTGCGGGCGGTGCCGAGGACGGTGCGGTCCGTGGGGCCGCCGAGGGGGAGGGCGAGCGATGAGTGTGTGGATCGCGATCGGCGTGACCGCGGTGGGCTGCTACGCGGTCAAGCTCCTCGGGCTGCTGGTACCCGCGGGCGCCCTGGAACGGCCGCTGGTCCGGCGGCTCGCCGCGCTGCTGCCCGTCGCCCTCCTCGCGGCGCTCACCGCCCAGCAGACCTTCGCCGACGGGCAGACGCTCGTGCTGGACGCGCGGGCCGCCGGGGTCGCCGCGGCCGCCGTCGCGCTGCTGCTGCGCGCGCCGTTCCTGCTCGTCGTCGCGGCGGCCGTGGTGGTCACCGCGGGCGTCCGGGCCGTGGGCGGCTGAGGCGGCAGGTCAGCCGCACGCGCGGTCAGCCGAGGGGACGGCCGTACGCCCGGAGGGTGCACAGCGCCTCCAGCGTCACCCGGGCGCGGACCTCCAGCGCCGGGACGGGTGCCCGCCGGCGTCGGCGCGACGGCCAGCCGCCGTCGTCCTCCTGCCCGGCCGCGAGGAAGTCGAGGGAGCGGGCCATCTCGTCGTCCGTGAACCACGCGCGCGCGAGCGAACGCGGCTCCCTCGCGTAGTCGTGCGGGAAGCGCTGCTCGTCCGGGGCGTGTCCCGGAGGGGCCGGATTCGGGCCGAGATCGCCCGGGTCCAGCACGGCGAGGCGCTGTTCGCGCACCAGACGACCCAGCCGGTCGGCCGCGGCCTCCGCGCGCGGACGGTCCGGAGCGCTGTCCAGGAAGGCCACGGCGGCCTCGACCTCGTACGGGTGCGGGGACGCCAGCGACTCGGCCGCCTGCCAGCAGAAGTCCGTGGCCCGGAACAGCCAGGCGTGCCAGACCTCGTTGCGGTGCAGCAGTCCGACCACCGGGCCGGTGACGAGCAGCTCGCCGGGAGGGTCGGCCGCGACCGGCACCGAGGGCGCGGCCGGGTGCCCGTCCCGGCTCGCACGGGTCACCGGCAGGGCCCCGTCGGGCGTGGACACGGAGGTCAGATAGCGGCAGATCCGCTCGGCCCGCTGCCCGCCGCAGCGGCCGACGGCGTCCAGGACGCGCAGGGCACACGCGGTGTGCAGCGGCTGACTGGCCGGGCCGCGCAGATCGGGCTCCAGCGCGTGGCCGTACCCGCCGTCCTCGTTGCGGTAGGCCTCCAGCGCGGTCTCCACCGGGCCGGGGTCTCCACCGCGGAAGTGGTACGCGAACAACCGCTGCTCCAGTACGCGCGCGGTGAGCCAGACGAAGTGCTCCGCGCGCGCGAGCGGTGCACGCGAGTCCGGGGTGCGCGGAGGCGCGGGCGGAGGGATCGCGGGAAGTGGGGACGCTCCGGTTTCGGCCATGGGAGAGACCGTAGGCCGGAAAGCGGTTCCGGCAGGTGGTCCCGGCTCAGGGCCCACTCTCAGGGACGGGATACTGGAGGCATGCGGTTGACGGTCTTCTGGGAGCGGATGACGGATCACTTCGGTCCGGGGTACGCCGACACCTTCGCGCGCGATCACGTGATGACGGAGCTGGGCGGGCGCACGGTGCACGAGGCGCTGGACGCCGGCTGGGACGCCAAGGACGTGTGGCGGGTGGTCTGCACCGTCATGAACGTGCCGCGGGAACAGCGGTGACGGTTCACCGAGATCGCCGTACCGTGCTCCTCCGTCCGTGGCGTGGGCGAGACTTGATCCGTGGCATCCACTGACGAGACCGGGCAGGCCGCCCGGCACGCATCCCAGGCCGGCACCACGCCGCCCACCGGCCCCCCGGCCGACGCGGCCGTCGCCGGGCCGGGCGCCCGCATGCCGCGCTGGCTGCCGCGCGCCATGGTGCTGGCCCTCGCGCTCATCGCCGCCTTCCAGCTGGGCAGCTGGGCCTTCCACCAGCTCACCGGGCTGCTGATCAACGTCCTCATCGCCTTCTTCCTGGCCCTGGCCATCGAACCCGCGGTGAGCTGGATGGCCGGGCGCGGCATGCGCCGGGGGTTCGCCACCTTCCTCGTCTTCCTCGGTGTCCTGATCGCCGCCGCGGGGTTCGTCACGCTGCTCGGCTCCATGCTCGCCGGGCAGATCGTCAAGATGGTCGAGGACTTCCCGGACTACCTCGACTCCGTCATCAACTGGGTCAACGGCCACTTCCACACCGAACTGCGGCGGGTCGACATCCAGGAGGGCCTGCTCCGCTCCGACTGGCTGCGCAACTACGTGCAGAACAGCGCGACGGGCGTCCTGGACGTGTCGGCCCAGGTCCTGGGCGGCCTCTTCCAGCTGCTGACGGTCGTGCTGTTCTCGTTCTACTTCGCCGCCGACGGCCCCCGGCTGCGGCGCGGACTCTGCTCCGTCCTGCCGCCCGCCCGCCAGGCCGAGGTCCTGCGCGCGTGGGAGATCGCCGTGGACAAGACCGGCGGCTACCTGTACTCACGCGGGCTGATGGCGCTGATCTCCGGCATCGCGCACTACATCCTCCTGGAGATCCTCGAGGTGCCCTACGCGCCCGCGCTCGCCGTGTGGGTGGGCCTGGTGTCGCAGTTCATCCCGACCATCGGCACCTATCTCGCGGGCGCCCTGCCCATGCTGATCGCGTTCACGGTCAACCCCTGGTACGCGCTGTGGGTGCTGGTCTTCGTGGTGATCTACCAGCAGTTCGAGAACTACGTGCTGCAGCCCAAGCTGACGTCCAAGACCGTGGACATCCATCCCGCGGTCGCCTTCGGCTCCGTCATCGCGGGCACCGCCCTGCTCGGCGCCGTCGGCGCGCTGATCGCCATTCCGGCGGTCGCCACGCTGCAGGCGTTCCTCGGGGCGTACGTGAAGCGCTACGCCGTCACGGACGATCCGCGCGTCCACGGGCGCCGGGACCGCCGGGGGGTGTCCGGAACGTCCACGCGCCTACGCAGGCTGTGGACCCGGCGCCCGGAGCAGGGGCGCCCGGAGGGAGAGGGCTCGGAGGGCCCCGGGGACGGCGCCTCCTCCTGAGGCACGGGCGCGCCCTCCCTTACACCGGCGGGAGCAGGGTCAGAGCGAGCCGACACCGGCCGGCACCATCACTTCCATCTGGCTCGCCGGGCCGGGGACGTACGCTCGGAAGTGCCGCGTGGTGCGCTTGACACGAAAATCGAACATCCATTCTTATGGAGGCTCCGGCGGGGCTCGTGACGGGTGATTCGAGTGGGTTCGGGGGGAGATGCACCCGAGTTATCCACAGGCCGGACCCGCATCGGGGCCCATTGTCAGTGGCAGGCATTAGCGTCTTTGACGTGAAGCGATCGAATCAAGCAAACCGGGTGGAACCCATGGCAGGAACCGACCGCGAGAAGGCCCTGGACGCCGCGCTCGCACAGATTGAACGGCAGTTCGGCAAGGGCGCGGTCATGCGCATGGGCGAGCGGCCGAACGAGCCCATCGAGGTCATCCCGACCGGGTCGACCGCGCTCGACGTGGCCCTCGGCGTCGGCGGCCTCCCGCGCGGCCGTGTCGTGGAGGTCTACGGCCCCGAGTCCTCGGGCAAGACGACCCTGACCCTGCACGCGGTGGCGAACGCCCAGAAGGCCGGCGGCCAGGTCGCGTTCGTGGACGCCGAGCACGCCCTCGACCCCGAGTACGCCAAGAAGCTCGGCGTCGACATCGACAACCTGATCCTCTCCCAGCCGGACAACGGCGAGCAGGCCCTGGAGATCGTGGACATGCTGGTCCGCTCCGGCGCCCTCGACCTCATCGTCATCGACTCCGTCGCCGCGCTCGTCCCGCGCGCGGAGATCGAGGGCGAGATGGGCGACAGCCACGTCGGTCTGCAGGCCCGGCTGATGAGCCAGGCCCTGCGGAAGATCACCAGCGCGCTCAACCAGTCCAAGACCACCGCGATCTTCATCAACCAGCTCCGCGAGAAGATCGGCGTGATGTTCGGCTCCCCGGAGACCACGACCGGTGGCCGGGCGCTGAAGTTCTACGCCTCCGTGCGCATCGACATCCGCCGCATCGAGACGCTGAAGGACGGCACGGACGCGGTCGGCAACCGCACCCGCTGCAAGGTCGTCAAGAACAAGGTCGCGCCGCCCTTCAAGCAGGCCGAGTTCGACATCCTGTACGGCCACGGCATCAGCCGCGAGGGCGGTCTGATCGACATGGGCGTGGAGCACGGCTTCGTCCGCAAGGCCGGCGCCTGGTACACGTACGAGGGTGACCAGCTCGGCCAGGGCAAGGAGAACGCGCGCAACTTCCTGAAGGACAACCCGGACCTGGCCAACGAGATCGAGAAGAAGATCAAGGAGAAGCTCGGCGTCGGCGTGCGTCCCGAGGAGCCGGTCACCGAGCCCGTCGCGGACGCCGCCTCCGCCGCCACGGCCGACGCCGCACCGGCGGTGCCCGCACCCACGACCGCCAAGGCCACCAAGTCCAAGGCCGCGGCAGCCAAGAGCTGACCCGTGACCCGACGAACCGACTGGGCCGAGTACACGAGCGGCTCCGCCGGGCCGGGCGACGACGCGTACGGGGCGGCTGCGGCCCCGTACGAGACGGACCCCTCCGCCGTGGGTACCCCCGAGGACGGCACGGCGCGCCACGGTGACGGCGAGGCGCGCCGCGGCGGCGGGCGGGGCCGCGGAGCGGGTGGCACGCGCGGGCGCCGGAGGCGCGAGCGCGCGGAGCCGTCCGCCGGGGACGGAGGTGCCACTTCCTCGTCGAGGGCCGAGAAGGGGGAGCCTCCGCGGGACCCGGTCGAGCAGGCACGGGCGATCTGCCTGCGCCTGCTCACCGGGACCCCGCGCACCCGCAGGCAACTGGCCGATGCCCTGCGCAAGCGGGAGATCCCGGACGAGGCCGCGGAAGAGGTGCTGTCCAGGTTCGAGGAGGTCGGCCTCATCAACGACGGCGCCTTCGCGGAGGCCTGGGTGGAGTCACGGCACCACGGCCGCGGGCTGGCCAGGCGCGCCCTCGCCAGAGAGCTGCGCACCAAGGGCGTCGACGCCACGCTCATCGACGCGGCGGTGTCCCGACTGGACACCGAGCAGGAGGAGGAGACCGCGCGCGACCTGGTCGCCCGCAAGCTGCGCGCCACCCGGGGCCTGGACCGCGACAAGAGGCTGCGCCGCCTCGCGGGCATGCTGGCCCGCAAGGGCTACCCCGAGGGCATGGCCCTGCGGGTGGTCCGCCAGGCGCTGGAGGAGGAGGGCGAGGACACGGAGTACCTCGGCGACGAGGGGTTCTGAGCCGGTGCCCGGCCCGAGGGCACTCGGGGACCGGCCCAGCAGGCGGGCGGACGAGGACCGAGCAGGATCACCGCCGACAAGGCCTTCGACGCGGCCGGGGCCGACCGTCACGATCGTGACGGTCAACGGCACCGACGAGACCCTCGTCGCGCTGAAGGACGGACGTCTTCTCCGCGACGGTGACACGGCCCCCGTGGACCGCCCCGCCGACTACTGGGACCGGGCGGCGGCCACCGGCAGGCCCGCCGCGCGCCAGGCCTGGAAGCCGCCGATCAGATCGGTGGCCCGGTGCAGACCCAGACGGTGCAGGGACTCCGCCGCCAGACTGGAGGCGTAGCCCTCGTCGCACACCACGACCACCCGCACGTCGTGGTCCACCGCTTCGGGGAGGCGGTGGCTGCCCTGCGGGTCCAGACGCCATTCCAGTTCGTTGCGCTCGACCACCAGGGCGCCCGGAATCACACCGTCCCGCTCGCGCAGAGCGGCGTACCGGATGTCGACCAGCAGCGCCGTGCCTGCCTCGGCGGCGTCGTACGCCTCCTCCGGTGCGGTCCGCCGGTATCCGGCGCGTACGCGCTCCAGCAGGGCGTCGATGCCCGTGGGCCCGCTCACTGCCAGTCCTGCGGGCGCTCGACCTGTTCCAGGCGCAGGGTCTGTCCGCTGCGGCTGTAGCGGCGGATCTGCGGCAGGGGCGGGTAGTAGGCGTGCACGGACACGGCGTGGCGGTCGGTCGACTCGTTGAGGACCTCGTGCACGTGGTACCGGCCGAAGGCGCGCCCCTTGCCGACGGTCAGCCGGCGCTCCCGGTCCGCGTCGTCGCTGAGTTCGAGGGTCTTCCAGCCGTCGGTGGGCAGGCGGGCGGCGAGCGCGTTCTCCTTGAGCTCGCCCGCGGCCGTGACGAAGGCGCCCACGGAGTCGGCGTGGTCGTGCCAGCCGGTGCCCGTACCGGGCGGCCAGCCGATCAGCCAGGCCTCGCTGCCGCCCGGCCCGGCCAGCCGCACCCAGGTGCGGCCCTCGGGGTCGAGCGGCAGCGAGGCGATCAGTTCGGCGTCGGCCGCGGCACGCCGTACGAAGTCGAGGAGCTCGGCCTGCGTCGGGGCGGCCGTGGAAGCGGGGGCGGCGGAGGCCGCAGAAAGGGAGGGGAGGGACACGGGTACCGTCCTGGGAGTTCGCGAGGGAGCGCGCGGCGGCACGTCCGAGCGGCGGCGCGCGCGAAGAAGAGGGAAGGCGAGTTCAGCAGGACGGACGACACACGCAGCCCGCATAGCGGACGAGGTCCATATGGACCCTCCGCCACAGGCGCACATAGGTGTCGGTCACGATCCGGAGTAGACCATGACGGTGCCGACCGGTCAACTCAGCGTCACCATGCGGACAGTGCACGTCCCTCCCCCCGGCGACCGGAGGCGGGAGAGGAGGAACCGACGGCGGTCGGTCGGGCGGCGCGGCGGCCCGTTCAACGCGGCCCGGCCGCTGCTCCCGCCCCCTCCTCGGCCTCGCTCGCCGCCCCGGCCGTCGCCCCGCCCAGCGCGCTCTCCGCGGCCGCGTAGAGGTCGGCCGGGCGTACCCCGTTCAGCGCCGTGACCAGGTGGCCGTCGGGCCGCACCAGCAGCACCGTGTGCGCCGCGGCACCGGGATAGCTCTCGGTGACCAGCAACTCGGCACGGTGGGGCAGCGCCGTCACGGCGGCCGCCAGCCGGGGCATGATCCCGGCCGTCACCCAGTGCTTGCGCTCCCACACCCCGGTACCCGGCGCGATCAGCACCACCAGCAGCGCCCCGCACCCCAGCCGGTCGCGCAGCCGTACGAAGGTGCCGTCCTCCGCCGTGACCCGCACATCGGTGACCGGCGTCCCGGGCGGTGTGCCCACGGGCACCTCACCGGCGAGGTTCTCGGGCGCGAGGGGCGAGTCGGCGTACGTCCCCGGCGCGCCCAGCGTCCCTCGTCCGAGGTGACCGTCCGTCAGCAGCGCGTCGTTGCCGCGGGCCGCGCCGGGGACGTAGGACCGCAGTCCGCCGCCGCCGCGCAGCAGCGGGAGCACTTGGTCGGCGGCGCGCAGCCGAGCGGCGATCGCGGACCGCCGCTCCTCCTGGTAGCTGTCCAGCAGCGCCTCGCGCGGCCCGTGGTGGTAGGCCAGGGCCAGTTTCCAGGCGAGGTTGTCGGCGTCGAGCAGCCCCTCCTCGAGGCCCTGCGTGCCCAACGAGCCCAGCAGGTGCGCCGCGTCCCCGGCGAGCAGCACGCGGCCCACCCGCCAGCGGCGGGCGAGGCGGTGGTGGACCGTGTGGACGCCGGTGTCGAGGAGCTCGTACGCCGGGGTCGAGCCCTCGGCCCATCCGGTGAGGGTCTCGCGGACCCGGTTCACCAGCAGTTCGGGCGTGACCAGGTCCTTGCCGGGCGGCAGCAGCCAGTCCAGGCGCCACACGCCGTCCGGCAGGGGGCGGCCGACCACCTCACCGGCCCACGGACCGGTCGTCCGCCACGGCGGCATGCGGTGGAGCAGCGCCTCGTCGGCCCACGGGAGTTCGGTGCGCAGGGCGGCGACGGCGTATCGTTCCACCGCCGTACGGCCGGGGAAGCGGATGTCCTGGAGTTTGCGGACGGTGGAGCGGGGGCCGTCGCAGCCGACCAGGTAACTGCCGCGCCACCAGGTGCCGGCCGGGCCGCGGGTGTGGGCCGTGACGCCGGACTTCTCCTGCTCGATGCCGTCCAGCCGGCTGTCCACGGCGATCCTGACCAGCCGTTCACGCGTGAGCGCCGTGCGCAGGGCGCCGGTCAGCTCGTGCTGGGCGATGTGCAGGGGCGCCGGATCGGCGTCGCCGAACACGACCTCGCGCGTCACCTGCTTGCGCCGCACCGACCGCCATCCGGCCCAACGCGAACCCAGCCCCGTCAGCGGTGTGCCGGTCAGCCGCTCGACGAGCGCGACGGCCTCCTCGCGCAGGACGACGGTGCGCGCGGGTCGCGGTTCGTCCTTGCCCGGCCCCTCGTCGAGGACGACACAGGGCACCTCCTGCCGCGCCAGCGCCAGGGCGAGCGTGAGCCCGACGGGCCCCGCTCCGGTGATGATCACCGGGTCCACGGTGCGGCGCCCCCTGCCCGTGGCGGTGTCCCGGGGGACGTGGGTGAACAGGACATTGGAGCAGGGTGCACGGTCACAGAACGTATGCAACCTATTGCCGCTGCTTGCGTCAAGCGACGGAGGCCGTGGCGATCACGCCACGGCCTCCGTCGATGGTCATACGAGATGACTGTGTGTCAGATGTGTTAGATCTTGCCGACCGTTCCGGCGTCGGCGGTCTCGACGTCGTCCGCACGGAGCACCGCACCGGTCGACTTCTTCCCCCGCCGCAGCCGGCGCTCCAGCCAGCTCGCGAAGCTCGTGAGGGCGAAGTTGAGCGCGATGTAGATCACGGCGACCACGGTGTAGCTGGCGATCACGTTGGCGCCGTAGTAGCCGCTCATCGTGTTGGCCGACGCGAGCAGTTCGGGGAAGGTGAGGATGGCGCCGCCGAGCGCGGTGTCCTTGAGGATCACGACGAGCTGGCTGACGATGGCCGGCAGCATCGCCGTGACTGCCTGCGGCAGCAGGATCAGCCGCATGACCTGGCCCTTGCGCAGCCCGATCGCCATCGCGCCCTCCGCCTGCCCCCTGGGGAGGGCCAGGATGCCGGACCGGACGATCTCGGCGAGGACGGAGGCGTTGTACAGCACCAGGCCGGTGACGACGGCGTAGAGCGGACGGTCGTCCGAGCTGACGTTCGTGTACTCCGCGAACAGCGCGAGACCGAAGATCATCAGGACCAGCACGGGGATGGACCGGAAGAACTCGACCACGACCGCGGCCGGTATCCGGACCCACTTGTGGTCGGAGAGCCGGGCGATGCCCAGTGCCGCGCCGAGCGGCAGGGCGATGACCACCGCGAGGACCGCGGCCTTCAGCGTGTTCTGCAGACCCGGCCAGATGTACGTCGACCACGCTTCGGTGCCGGTGAAGAAGGGCTTCCACAGCGCCCACTCCAGCTGACCCTTGTCGTCGAGGGTGCTGAACACCCACCACAGCACGGCGGCGAGGACGACCAGGAAGACGACCGTGAAGAGGATGTTCCGACGCTTGGCGCGGGGGCCCTGGGCGTCGTAGAGGATCGAGCTCATCGCTTCACCGCAACCTTCTTGCCCACCCAGCCGAGGATCAGGCCGGTCGGCAGCGTCAACACCACGAACACGAGAGCGATGACCGCGGAGATGAGCAGCAGCTGAGCCTCGTTCTCGATCATCTCCTTCATCAGCAGCGCCGTTTCCGCCACACCGATGGCGGCGGCGACCGTGGTGTTCTTGATCAGCGCGATCAGCACGTTCGCCAGCGGAACGACGGACGAGCGGAACGCCTGCGGCAGAACCACCAGCCGGAGCACCTGGCCGAAGCTCAGGCCGAGGGCCCGGGCCGCTTCCGCCTGGCCGACCGGCACCGTGTTGATGCCGGAGCGCAGCGCCTCACACACGAATGACGACGTGTAGAGGATCAGGCCCAGGACGGCGAGCCGGAAGTTGATCGTCTCGAAGTCGTTCCCCCCGCCGAGGGTGACCCCCAAGGTCTGGTTCAGTCCCAGCGACGCGAACAGAATGATCACGGTCAGCGGGATGTTCCGCACGATGTTCACGTACGCGGTTCCGAAAGCGCGCATCAACGGAACCGGGCCGACCCGCATGGCGGCCAGCATGGTGCCCCAGATCAGGGAACCGATGGCCGAGAGCACAGCAAGCTGCACTGTCGTCCAGACGGCACCCGCCAGGTCGTAATCCTGAAGAAAGTCGAACACGATCTCCCGCGCTTCCGCGTGTAGGGATGCCCGCCCCGGCGCGCCGCCCCTGCCGTGGGGCGGCGCACCTCGTCAGGCCCGGCCTCAGCTCTTGATGTCGCCGATCTTCGGCGCCGGCTCGTTCTTGTAGTTGGCCGGGCCGAAGTTGTCCTTGACGGCCTTGTCCCACGTCTTGTCCGCGACCATCTCCTCAAGGGCCTTGTTGATCTTGTCCTTGAGGTCGCTGCCCTTCTTGACGCCGATGCCGTAGTTCTCGTTCGTCAGCTTGAAGCCGCCGAGCTTGAACTTGCCCTTGAACTGCGCCTGGGAGGCGTAACCGGCGAGGATCGAGTCGTCCGTGGTCAGCGCGTCGATGGCACCGTTCTGCAGGCCGGGCAGGCAGGCCGAGTACGTCGGGTACGGCTGCAGCTGCGCCTTGGGGGCCAGCTTGTCCTTGATGTTCTGGGCCGAGGTCGAACCGGTGACCGAGCAGAGCTTCGCGTTGTTCAGGTCCTCCGGCGACTTGATCTTGTCGTCGTCGGCACGGAGCAGCACGTCCTGGTGCGCGAGCAGGTAGGGGCCGGCGAAGTCGACCTTCTCCTGGCGCTGCGGGGTGATCGAGTAGGTGGCGGCGATGAAGTCGACGTCACCGCGCTGCAGCATGGTCTCGCGGTCGGCGCTCTTCGACTCCTTCCACTCGATCTGGTCCTCGGTGTAGCCGAGCTTCTTGGCGACGTACGTGGCGACGTCCACGTCGAAGCCCGCGTAGCCGTCCGGGGTCTTCTGGCCGAGGCCGGGCTGGTCGAACTTGATGCCGATGGTGATCTTCTTGCCGTCACCACCACCGGACGAGCCGCTGTCCTTGTCGTCGCCACCGCACGCGGTGGCGGTCAGGGCGAGGGCGAGCACGGCGGCCGAGGCGGCGGAGACCTTGCGAAGCTTCATGGTGAACATCCTTTGGCTGTGATCGAGCTGCGATCGGACGATCAGAGGATCAGGCGATCAGATGCGGCCGCCGGGGGCGGGCCGCCGGTGCGGCCGGCGCGGGGCGCCGGAGCCGCTCCGAAGTCTCAGTGGTGCAGGATCTTCGACAGGAAGTCCTTGGCACGGTCGCTGCGCGGATTGCTGAAGAACTGGTCCGGCGTCGCCTCTTCGACGATGCGGCCGTCCGCCATGAACACGACGCGATTGGCGGCCGAGCGGGCGAAGCCCATCTCGTGCGTGACCACGATCATGGTCATCCCGTCCTCGGCGAGCTGCTTCATGACCTCCAGGACCTCGTTGATCATCTCGGGGTCGAGGGCCGACGTCGGCTCGTCGAAGAGCATGACCTTCGGGTCCATGGCCAGCGCACGCGCGATGGCGACGCGCTGCTGCTGACCACCGGAGAGCTGTGCGGGGTACTTGTCCGCCTGGGCGCCCACGCCGACCCGGTCGAGCAGGGCGCGGGCCTTCTCCTCGGCCTTCTTGGCGTCGACCTTGCGGACCTTGACCTGGCCCAGCGTCACGTTCTCGAGCACCGTCTTGTGCGCGAAGAGGTTGAACGACTGGAAGACCATGCCGACGTCGGCACGCAGCCTGGCCAGCTCCTTGCCCTCGGCCGGCAGCGGCTTGCCGTCGATCGTGATCGAACCGTCGTCGATGGTCTCCAGACGGTTGATGGTGCGGCACAGGGTGGACTTACCGGACCCCGAGGGTCCGATGACCACGACGACCTCGCCGCGGTGGATCGTCAGGTCGATGTCCTGGAGTACGTGCAACGCGCCGAAGTGCTTGTTGACACTCTTCAGGACGACCAGATCGCCGGTCCCAGCCTTGTCTTCCTTGGCCACCGATACTTCGGTCATCGCTCTCGGGCTCCGTCCTCCTGGGTTTCGCAGGACAGTAGTGACCCGGGACACGCCGCGTCTCTACATCTGAGCGAGATCTGAGCATCACGATCCGATAGCAATCGGACACGAGTCGTAGCACTTATGAGCTGGGCACATATCGGCCGGATAACTTCGAGCGGCCGCACCCCGAAGCCTCTTGACGCCGTCCCCCTCCATCGGCGTCACTGCACAGGGCGCACGCGCGCGTGCCCGTCCCCGACCCGTCCCGATTTCTACCCGTCCCGAGCGTACGGCCGATGAACCGAAGGGAGCCCGGATGAGACTGCTGCTCGTCGAGGACGACAACCACGTGGCCGCCGCCCTGTCCGCGATCCTGGCTCGGCACGGCTTCGACGTCACCCACGCGCGCAGCGGCGAGGAGGCGCTCCAGGCGCTCGTCCCCGAGGTCGACGGCTTCGGCGTCGTCCTGCTCGACCTGGGGCTGCCCGACCAGGACGGCTACGAGGTCTGCGGCAAGATCCGCAAGCGCACCAGCACTCCGGTCATCATGGTCACCGCGCGCTCCGACGTGCGCTCCCGCATCCACGGCCTCAACCTCGGCGCCGACGACTACGTGGTCAAGCCGTACGACACCGGGGAACTGCTCGCCCGGATCCACGCCGTCAGCCGGCGCACCGTGCACGAGGAGGCCACCGGGAGCACGGAGACCGTCGTCCGCCTCGGCGCCGTGCGTATCGAGCTGCCGACACGCCAGGTCAGCGTGGACGGTTCGGTCGTCCAACTCACGCGCAAGGAGTTCGATCTGCTCGCCCTGCTCGCCCAGCGCCCCGGTGTGGTCTTCCGCCGTGAGCAGATCATCAGCGAGGTCTGGCGCACCAGCTGGGAGGGGACCGGGCGCACCCTGGAGGTGCACGTCGCCTCCCTGCGGTCCAAGCTGCACATGCCCGCGCTGATCGAGACCGTCCGCGGCGTCGGCTACCGCCTCGTCGCCCCCACCGCCTAGCGGGGCCGGGTGAGCACACGCCTGCTCCCGCTGCTCATCGTCCTGATGGCGGCCGTACTGCTCGCGCTGGGCGTCCCGCTCGGCGTCAGCGTCGCCCGCGCGGAGCAGCAGAAGGTCGTCATCGACCGCATCGACGACACGGCACGCTTCGCCGCGCTCGCCCAGTTCGTCACCGAGGACGGGACGGGCGGCTCACGCCAGACCGACACGGACGAGCGGCTGGCGACCCTGCAGACCGAGCTGACCAGCTACTACGAGGTCTACGGCATCAAGGCGGGCGTCTTCTACCGCAACCACATCCCGATGGCCAACGCGCCCACCACGTGGTTCCTGCCGCAGACCGGAGAGGTCCGCGACTCCTTCGACGAGGCGCTGCTCAGCCGCCGCAGCCACGACCCCGCGCAGGTGTGGCCCTGGCAGGACGGCAGGCTCGTGGTGGCCTCGCCGGTCATCCGGGACGGAGACGTGGTCGCCGTCGTCGTCACCGAGTCGCCGACCGACTCGATGCGCTCGGGGACCCTGCGCGGCTGGCTGGTCATCGGCGCCGGGGAGGTCGCCGCGATGCTGCTCGCCGTCGGTGCCGCACTGCGGCTGACCGGCTGGGTGCTCAGGCCGGTGCGGGTGCTCGACGCCACCACCCACGACATCGCCACCGGGCGGCTCAAGTCCCGGGTGGCGCCGTCCGGGGGCCCGCCCGAGCTCAGACGCCTGGCCCGGTCGTTCAACGAGATGGCCGACCACGTGGAGGACGTGCTGGAGCAGCAGCGCGCCTTCGTCGCCGACGCCTCGCACCAGCTGCGCAACCCGCTCGCCGCACTCCTGCTGCGCATCGAGCTGCTCGCCCTGGAACTGCCCGAGGGCAACGCGGAGATCGCCTCCGTCCAGACCGAGGGCAAACGCCTCGCCCAGGTCCTGGACGACCTGCTCGACCTGGCGCTGGCCGAGCACAGCCAGGCCGACCTGAAGGTCACCGACATCGGCTCGCTGGCCGCCGAGCGGGTGGCGGCCTGGGCGCCGACGGCCGAGGCCAAGGGCGTACGGCTGGTCGGCGACTGCCCGCCGACCACGGGCTGGGCCGACCCGGTGAGCCTGTCGAGTGCCCTGGACGCGGTCATCGACAACGCGGTGAAGTTCACGCCGCGCGGCGAGACCGTCCGGGTCGGGGTGTCCTCCACGGGGGCCGCCGCCACCGTCGTCGTCACCGACAACGGTCCCGGACTCACCGACGAGGAGCTCGCGCGCGTGGGCGACCGCTTCTGGCGCAGCGGCCGTCACCAGAACGTCAAGGGCTCGGGCCTCGGCCTGTCCATCTGCCGGGCACTGCTCGCGGCGGGCGACGGCTCGATCTCCTTCGGCCACCACGAGCCGCACGGACTGGAGGTCACGGTCACCGTGCCCAGAACCGGCACGGCACCGACGGAGCAGCGGCAGCCGCGGTCCTAGGGCTTGACCGACCGGTAGTAGCGTCGGGCGCCCTCGTGCAGCTCCAGCGGGTCGGTGTATATCGCGGTGCGCAGGTCCACCAGCTGGGCGGAGTGCACGTGCGCGCCGATGCCGTCGCGGCTGTCGAGCACGGTCCGGGTCAGCCACTCGGTGAGCCGCGGATCGACGTCCGCGCGGGTCATCAGCAGGTTGGACACCGCCATCGTCGGCACCACCGCGCCGTTCTGGACCGTGGGGTAGGCCGACTCCGGCATGTTGGTGGTGCGGTAGTAGCGGGTCGCGCCGCCCGACTCGTGCAGCTTGGTCACCAGGTCGGCGCCGATCGGTACGAACCGGAAGGCGGAGCTCTCCGCAATCTTCTTGAGGCCGTCCGTCGGCACGCCGCCGGACCAGAAGAACGCGTCCAGCTCCTCGCCGAGCCGCCCGGGGCCGGTGTCGATCCCGTCCGCCCGGGGCGTGATGTCCGTCTCCGGGTCGATGCCCACGGCCTTCAGCAGCCGGGTCGCGATCAGCCGCACCCCCGAGTTGGGCAGCCCGATGGCCACCCGCTTGCCGCGCAGGTCGGCCACCGACTGGATGTCCGAGTCGATCGGCACGACCAGCTGCACGTAGTCGTCGTAGAGCCGGGTGACCCCGCGCAGTTCCTCGGCACCCGGGTTGCCGGCCAGTTTGTACGTCTCGACCGCGTCGGCCGCGGCGATGGTGAAGTCGGCCTTCCCGGACGCCACCCGCTCGACGTTCTCCTGCGAGCCCGCGCTGGTGATCAGCCGCACGTCCAGGTCCGGCATGTCCTTGCGCAGCTCGGCGCGCAGCAGCTCGCCGTACTTCTGGTAGACGCCCGCGCGGGTGCCCGTGCTGAACGTGATCGTCCCGCTCGGTGGCTTCTCGCCCAGCGGCAGCAGCCACCACAGCAGCAGCCCGAGCACGACGGCACCGGCGACCGCGCCCTGGACGGCCCGGTGCCTGCCGATACGGGAGAGCAGCGTGGACATGGGGGCGATCCTGCCAGGCGGCACCCGCACTGACCAGGGCCGGGCTCACACGGCGGCACCACGGCACCGCGCGGCACCCCGGCACCGGGAGCGCGGACGCCGCCGGCACCGGGGTCAGTCGCCGACCGACGCCTCCGCCTCCGCCGCCCGGGGCGCCCCCTCGGCGGGGCCGGGACGGTCGGGGTTGTCGCGGGGCCGGAAGAGGCGCATCGCCAGCGGCTCGGTGAAGCGCGCGGTGAGGGGGCCGAGGACGACCAGGATGAGGACGTACGCCGTGGCCAGCGGCCCCAGGGACGGCTCGATGCCGGCCGAGACCGCGAGGCCCGCGATGACGATGGAGAACTCGCCGCGCGCCACCAGCGCGCCGCCCGCCCGCCACCGGCCCTTGACGGAGATCCCGGCCCGCCGCGCCGCCCAGTACCCGGTGGCGATCTTCGTCACGGCGGTCAGCAGGGCCAGCGCGAGCGCGGGCAGCAGGACCGGCGGAATGCTGGCCGGGTCCGTGTGCAGGCCGAAGAAGACGAAGAAGACCGCCGCGAACAGGTCCCGCAGCGGGCTCAGCAGCGTGTGCGCGCCCTCCGCGACCTCCCCGGACAGCGCGATGCCCACCAGGAAGGCGCCCACCGCGGCCGACACCTGGAGCTGCTGTGCGACACCGGCGACGAGGATCGTCAGGCCGAGCACCACCAGGAGCAGCTTCTCGGGGTCGTCGCTGGAGACGAAACGGGAGATGAGCCGGCCGTAGCGCACCGCCACGAACAGCACCAGCCCCGCCGCGGCCAGCGCGACCGCCAGGGTGATGCTCCCGGTCATCAGACCGGCACCGGCGACCAGGGCCGTGACGATGGGCAGGTACACCGCCATCGCCAGGTCCTCCAGGACCAGCACACTGAGGATCACCGGCGTCTCGCGGTTGCCGACCCGGCCCAGGTCGCCGAGGACCTTCGCGATCACACCGGACGACGAGATCCACGTCACGCCGGCCAGCACCACGGCGGCCACCGGACCCCAGCCCATCAGCAGCGCGGCCACCGCGCCCGGCACCGCGTTGAGCGCGCAGTCGACGAGGCCGGCCGGATAGTGGGACTTGAGGTTGGTGACCAGGTCGCTCGCCGTGTACTCCAGGCCCAGCATCAGCAGCAGGAGGATGACGCCGATCTCGGCGCCGGTCGCGACGAACTCCTCGCTCGCGCCGAGCGGGAGCAGGCCGCCCTCGCCGAAGGCCAGACCGGCCAGCAGGTACAGCGGGATGGGGGACAGGCGGTAACGGCCGGCGAACCGGCCGAGGAGCCCGAGCCCCAGGATGATGGAACCGAACTCGATCAGCAGAACCGCGGAGTGCACCGGCTCACTCCTGCCCGAGTATCGCCGCGGCGGCGTCGACGCCCTCACGGGTGCCGATGACGATCAAGGTGTCACCACCCACGAGCCGGAAGTCCGGGGCCGGCGAGGGAATCGCCTCGGCCCGCCGCAGCACCGCCACGATCGAGGCTCCCGTGTCGGTCCGCATCCGGGTGTCGCCCAGCAGCCGTCCGTTCCAGCGGGAGGTGGCGGCCACCTCGACCCGCTCGGCGACCAGCCCCAGATCGGTGGTGTAGAGCAGGCTCGCGCTGTGGTGGGAGGGCTTCAGCGCGTCGATCAGCGCGCCCGCCTCGGGGCCGCTCAGCCGCAGCGAGTGGGCACAGGAATCGGGGTCGTCGGACCGGTACACGTTCACCGTGCGGGCGCCGTCGCGGTGGGCCACCACCGACAGGTGGCGGTGTTCGCGGGTCACCAGGTCGTACTGGACCCCGATACCCGGGAGCGGCGTCGCCCTCAGGCGTGGAGCTGACACGTGCTTTCCCCTCATTCGTCCTGCGCTGGCTGCCGCGTCGCTCGCTGCCCTTCGCTGCGTCTGCGCACGTGGGTGCCGTGCTCGCGACCTCGCCATGCTGCCATCCGCACGTACGGTGGCGATATGGGTGTCGTGACGGATATACGCAGCCGGTCGCGGTCGGCGAAGCTAGCCGCGGGGGTGTCGTGCGAGCGGGCCGGGAGGAGCGGAAAGAGCAACGTGTCGCTGTTCTGGCGGATCTTCTCGCTCAACGCCGCCGGCCTGGTCGTCGCCACCGCACTGCTGCTGGGACCGGTCACCGTGTCGACCCCCGTGCTGGCCGGGGAGGCCCTCGTCCTGCTGGCGGGCCTCGCGGCCCTGCTGATCGGCAACGCGGTCGTCCTGCGCATCGGACTCACCCCGCTGCACCGGCTGGGCCGGGCCATGTCCACCGCCGACCTGCTGGTGCCCGGGACCCGGCCCACGGTCTCCGGACCGGCCGAGGCGGCGCAGCTGATCGCGACGTACAACACGATGCTGGACCGGCTCCAGGCCGAACGCGCCGCCGGTGCCGGCCGGGCGCTGGAGGCCCAGGAACGCGAACGGCACCGCATCGCGCGCGAACTCCACGACGAGGTCGGCCAGACCCTCACCGCCGTCCTCCTCCAGCTCAAGCGCGTCGCCGACCGCGTCCCCGGGGACCTGCGCGACGAGGTGACCCTGGCCCAGGAGGCCACCCGGGCCGGGCTCGACGAGATCCGCCGCATCGCGCGCCGCCTGCGCCCCGGCGTCCTGGAGGAACTCGGCCTGGCCAGCGCCCTGCGCTCGCTCGCCGCCGAGTTCACCCACCACGGACTGACCGTCCAGCACCAGATCCCCGGTGACCTGCCCCCGCTCGCCCCGGAGGTCGAACTCGTGCTCTACCGGGTCGCCCAGGAAGGCCTGACGAACACCGCCCGCCACGCCTTGGCCGCCCGCGCCGCGCTCACGCTGCGCCCGCTGCCGCCGTCCGAGGGCGGCGGTGTCGAACTGCTCGTCCGCGACGACGGCACCGGCCTCGGCACGGCCGCCGAGGGCGCCGGCATCCGCGGGATGCGGGAGCGGGCCCTGCTGATAGGAGCCGACATCCACTTCCAGCCCGCCCCCGGAGGGGGCACCGACGTACGCCTGCGCGTCCCCGCGCCGCCCGGGGACCGTTCCGCAGACCGAACCGGAGACAGCCCCTGATGTCCCAACGGCCCCCGATCCGCGTCCTGCTCGCCGACGACCACACCCTCGTACGCCGCGGAGTCCGCCTCATCCTGGACGGCGAACCCGATCTGACGGTGGTCGCCGAGGCCGGTGACGGTGCCGAAGCGGTCGCGGCCGCGCGGGCCACCGAGGTCGACCTGGCCGTCCTGGACGTCGCCATGCCCCGCATGACCGGCCTCCAGGCGGCCCGCGAACTCTCCCGCCGCCTGCCCGAGCTGCGCATCCTGATCCTGACCATGTACGACAACGAGCAGTACTTCTTCGAGGCCCTCAAGGCGGGCGCCTGCGGATACGTCCTCAAGTCCGTCGCCGACCGCGACCTGGTCGAGGCGTGCCGGGCCGCGGTGCGCGACGAGCCCTTCATCTACCCCGGCGCCGAACGGGCCCTCGTCCGCTCCTATCTCGAACGCGTGCAGGGCGGCGGCGGCCTGCCCGAGCGGCCGATCACCGAGCGCGAGGAGGAGATCCTCAAGCTCGTCGCCGAGGGCCACACCTCCAAGGAGATCGGCGAGCTGCTGTTCATCAGCGCCAAGACCGTCGAACGCCACCGCGCGAACCTCCTGCAGAAGCTCGGCGTCCGCGACCGGCTGGAACTCACCCGGTACGCGATCCGCGCGGGGCTCATCGAGCCGTGAGCCCCGCACCCGGCGCCCGCACCGGCGGTCAGCAGCCGATCGGCGCGGAACCGACGGCCACGTCGTCGAACCACAGGGTGTCGTCACCCGTCGCGTAGCTCTCCCAGCCCAGTCGCAGCGAGGTCGGCCGGGGCGCGCTGCCGTGGGCGAGCCACTGCTGGTCGACGTCCTGCGTCGGCACCCCGTCGGCGTGCAGGCCCGGGACCTGCTCGTCGCCGAGCCAGGTGTCCAGGTGGCCGGCCGAGGTGTCGACCGCGAACCGCAGGCACTGCCAGCCGTCCTTCGGCAGCGGCCTGCTCAGCGCGACCCCGGCCGGGCTCTGCGCGGGCAGGGTGGCGTCGTCGCTCTCCCGGTTCCACTGCAGCGCGCCGTTCTGGCCGCCCACGCGCAGCGCCCGGCCGCCCTGCGCCGAGTCCGGCATCGACACGAAGGTGACGTGCGAGGTGGGCAGCGCGGTGGTGTGCCGGACCCACATGCGCACGTACAGCACGGGGCCGACCGACGACAGGTCCGCGGCATGGGCGACGAAGGCGTGGTTGCAGTAGCCGGCCCGGCCGTCCACGCGCAGCGACCTGCCGCCCGCGTGCGACACCGCCGAGTCGACGGCGACCGTGCCCGTGCCCTGGCAGTCGGGCGCGGTGAACCGCCAGTCGCCGGACGGCTCGGGGCCGGCCTGGTCCTCGAAGCCCGAGCAGATCACGGCGTCCCCGCACTCCGCGGAGGGCGGCGGAGTGGTGGGGGGAGGCGTGGTCGGCGGTGGCGTGCTGGGCGGTGGCGTGCTGGTCGGCGGTGTCCCGCCGTCGCCGCCGCAGGAGGAGCCGTTGAGCGCGAAGTCGTCCGGCGCGGGGTCGGCGGACCGCCAGGTCCCCTGCACTCCGAACTCGGCGGTGCCGCCGGTGGACAGCGCGCCGTTCCAGTCCGCGTTGACGGCGACGACGGACGCGCCGGTCTGCGTGACGGCCGCGTTCCACGCCGACGTCACCTGCTGATCGCCGGTGTAGGTCCAGGTCAGACGCCAGTCGTTCACCGCGGGGCCGAGATTGGTGACCCGCACCCGGGCGGTGTAGCCGCCCGCCCACGCGTCGACGGTGTAGTCGACCCGGCAGGCGGCCGCCGCCGCACCGCTCGCGGGCATGGCCACCAGGACCGACACCACCAGCGCCACGGCGGCCAACGCCGCGGTCCAGGGCCGGCGCAGTAATCGGAGAACTCGGGTGCGCACAGGGTGCCTCCAGTGCGGGAGAGGGGACGCGTGAGCGCCACACCACATATGGGAGCGCTCCCACAACAGGAGAGCGGGTCTGACGGTGTACTGTCAATATGTGCGCGGCACTGGGCGCGATCGTGACCGCCTACTCTTGTTGCCATGAGCAGCATCGACCGGAGCCAGGCAGTGGGCGGCACGCGCACCTACGAAGTACGCACCTACGGGTGCCAGATGAACGTCCACGACTCCGAGCGATTGTCCGGTCTGCTGGAAGACGCGGGCTACGTCCGCGCCCCCGAGGGCGCCGACGGCGACGCGGACGTCGTCGTCTTCAACACCTGCGCCGTACGGGAGAACGCCGACAACAAGCTGTACGGCAACCTCGGCCACCTCGCCCCCAAGAAGGCGAGCCGCCCCGGCATGCAGATCGCGGTCGGCGGCTGCCTGGCGCAGAAGGACCGCGACACCATCGTGAAGCGGGCCCCCTGGGTGGACGTCGTCTTCGGCACCCACAACATCGGCAAGCTCCCGGTGCTGCTGGAGCGCGCCCGCGTGCAAGAGGAGGCGCAGGTCGAGATCGCCGAGTCCCTGGAGGCGTTCCCGTCCACGCTGCCCACCCGGCGCGAGAGCGCGTACGCGGCCTGGGTGTCCATCTCGGTCGGCTGCAACAACACCTGCACCTTCTGCATCGTCCCGGCGCTGCGCGGCAAGGAGAAGGACCGCCGGCCCGGCGACATCCTCGCCGAGGTCGAGGCCCTGGTCGCCGAGGGCGTCAGCGAGATCACCCTGCTCGGGCAGAACGTCAACGCCTACGGCTCCGACATCGGCGACCGCGAGGCGTTCAGCAAGCTGCTGCGCGCCTGCGGGAACATCGACGGTCTGGAGCGCGTCCGCTTCACCTCCCCGCACCCGCGCGACTTCACCGACGACGTCATCGCCGCCATGGCCGAGACGCCGAACGTGATGCCGCAGTTGCACATGCCGCTCCAGTCCGGATCCGACCCGGTGCTCAAGGCGATGCGCCGCTCCTACCGCCAGGAGCGCTACCTCGGCATCATCGAGAAGGTGCGGGCCGCCATCCCGCACGCCGCGATCACCACCGACATCATCGTGGGCTTCCCGGGCGAGACCGAGGAGGACTTCGAGCAGACCCTGCACGTGGTGCGCGAGGCCCGGTTCGCCCAGGCCTTCACCTTCCAGTACTCCAAGCGGCCCGGGACCCCGGCCGCCGAGATGGACGGCCAGATCCCCAAGGCGGTCGTCCAGGAGCGCTACGAGCGCCTGGTCGCCCTCCAGGAGGAGATCTCCTGGGAGGAGAACAAGAAGCAGGTCGGCCGCACCCTGGAGCTGATGGTCGCCGAGGGCGAGGGCCGCAAGGACGGCGCCACCCACCGCCTCTCCGGCCGCGCCCCCGACAACCGCCTGGTGCACTTCACCAAGCCCGACCAGGAGGTCCGCCCCGGCGACGTGGTGACGGTCGAGGTCACCTACGCCGCCCCGCACCACCTCCTCGCCGAGGGCACGGTGCTCGACGTGCGCCGCACGCGCGCGGGCGACGCCTGGGAGAAGCGCAATACGGCGGAGCAGGCCAAGCCGGCCGGTGTGCTCCTCGGCCTGCCGAAGATCGGCGTCCCCGAGCCCCAGCCGGCCGTGGCGAGCGGCTGCGGCTGCGACTGACCGCGGGGGCTGCCGCAGGGGGCGGCGGTACGGGGATACGCTGCCGATCATGCTTGTCGCCGCCGCCGTCTGCCCCTGTCCGCCGCTCCTCGTACCGGAGGTCGCGGCGGGTGCCGCGCCCGAGCTGGACGCCGCGCGCGTCGCGTGCAGGGACGCGCTGGGCGTGCTCGCCGCGTCCCGGCCCGACCGGCTTGTGGTCGTCGGGCCCGCCGACTCCGCCGGGCCCGAGGTCTACCCGCAGGGCGCGCGGGGCTCCTTCCGCGGCTTCGGCGTGGACCTGGACGTGTACCTGGGCGCCGACAGCGGCGACGCGGACGGGACCGAGCTGCCCTACGGGTTCGCCGTGGGCGCCTGGCTGCTCGGGCGGACCGACTGGACCGGTGTCCCCGTCGACGGCATCGGTGTGGGGGACGCGCTGTCCGCCGAGCGCTGCGCCGCCCTCGGCCGGGACATCGCCGCGCGGGCCGGGCGGACGGCGCTGCTGGTGCTGGGCGACGCCAGCGCGTGCCGCTCACTGAAGGCGCCCGGCTACCTCGACGAGCGGGCGGCGCCCTTCGACGCGGAGGTGGGCCGCGCCCTGGGAGCGGCGGAACCGGCCGCGCTCGCCGCGCTGGACGTCGTACTGGCCCGCGAGCTCAAGGTGTCCGGCCGGGCGCCCTGGCAGGTCCTCGCGGGCGCGGCCGGGGACACGGACCTCGTCGGCACCCTGCTGTACGAGGACGCGCCCTACGGGGTCGGGTACGTCGCGGCCGCCTGGTCATGACGACCAGGCGGCAACCCGCCCGCGGGCGGCCACGGATCCGGTTCCCCGGGCCGCCCTGAGCCGGTCCGAGCCGGTCTGCTGTGCAGTCCGCGGACGGCCCGGAGCCGATCCACCGTTCCGGCTCCGAGGCCGTCCCACGACGAGGCCGTCCCACGACGGTGTGCGCCCGGTCAGGACGCCGGGGGCGGTCCCGCCGGAGGGGGGCCGCCGGGCGTGTCGCCGTCTCCTTCCCTGCCCTTGTCGTCCTTGTGCGCGAGGCGGTCCATGGCGCCCTTGGCCTTGCCCGTGCCCGTCTGGATCCGGTCGCTGTACTTGCCCTTGGTCCGCTCGTCGACGGTCCGCGCCATCTTGTCGAGACCGTGGTCGATCTTGTCGCCGTGCTGCTGCGCGAGGTCGGAGACCTTGCCCTTCGCCGGTTCGAGTCTGGCCTTCAAGTTGTCCAGGAGACCCATGGTTCGCCTTCCCTCACGGGGCAGTCAGGTGCGGGCGCCCTTGTCGGCCTCGTTGTCGACGGCCTCCCCGGCGGACTGCTGCTTGGGGATGCCGACGCTCTCCGAGTCGCCGGACTCGGCGGCGGCCCCGTCGGCTTCGTCGGTCACCGCCGTGTTCCGGGGGCCCGCCTCGGCCGTCTCCACGGCCTCGGTCGCCTTCACCTCCGCCGCGCCCTCGGTGTCCGGGGTGCCGGTCCGCGTCTCCGCGGCCGACGTCTCCTCGGTGTTCTTCGACCTCCGAAAAAGCCGTGCAAAAACGCCCATATCAACTCCATACGTTACTCGTGCGGGCGAAATCCCGCGGCATCCGGTGCGTCCGTTTGCGTGGCCGGGGCCATGACCCGGTGGTCCGGGGAGCGGGAACCTCGCAACGGGCAACGACCCCGGACGCGGACCGTCACGTAACTCGTTCGAGGGCGAGGTGAGAGGTTTGCGAGACTGGTGCGGTGAGCAGCGCACCCCCCGCCCCCCGCGTCATCGCCGTAGTCGGACCCACCGCGGCCGGAAAGTCCGATCTGGGCGTCTTCCTGGCCGAGCGACTCGGCGGTGAGGTCGTCAACGCCGACTCCATGCAGCTCTACCGTGGGATGGACATCGGCACCGCCAAGCTGACGCCCGAGGAACGCGGTGGCGTACCGCACCACCTGCTGGACATCTGGGACGTGACGGTCACCGCGTCCGTCGCCGAGTACCAGCGTCTCGCGCGGGAGCGGATCGACGCGCTGCTCGGCGAGGGGCGCTGGCCGGTCCTGGTCGGCGGTTCCGGTCTCTACGTCCGCGGAGCCGTCGACAACCTGGAGTTCCCCGGCACCGACCCCGAGATCAGGGCCCGCCTGGAGGGGGAACTCGAACTGCGCGGCTCCGGTGCGCTGCACGCCCGACTGGCCGCCGCCGACCCGGAGGCGGCGCGGGCCATCCTGCCCAGCAACGGGCGCCGGATCGTGCGCGCCCTCGAGGTGATCGAGATCACCGGCAGGCCCTTCACCGCCAACCTCCCCGGTCACGACTCCGTCTACGACACCGTGCAGATCGGCGTCGACGTGGCGCGCCCCGAACTGGACGAGCGCATCGCCCTGCGCGTCGACCGGATGTGGGAGGCCGGTCTGGTCGACGAGGTCCGGGCGCTGGAGGCGCGGGGGTTGCGCGAGGGGCGTACGGCGTCGCGCGCGCTCGGCTACCAGCAGGTCCTCACGGCGCTCGCCGGTGAGTGCACGCTCGACGAGGCGCGCGCCGAGACCGTCCGTGCCACCAAGCGCTTCGCGCGCCGTCAGGATTCGTGGTTCAGGCGCGACCCGCGGGTGCATTGGCTGAGTGGGGGTGTGGCGGATCGCACGGAACTTCCGCAGCTCGCCCTGTCGTTGGTCGAACGACCGGTTACAGCCTGATCACGTGATGGCATCGGGACGCCCCGGCCGTCATCCGGGCCTTCGGAGGCGTGCCATCATCGAGCTTCGATCGACCGAGTGAGTCCTAGTTGGGAGGGCGCGTGGCGATGGAGGCCGGCCCTCGCGACACCGCACGGAGCACCGAGCACGGCACCGCCGACCCCGGCGGACCGGAGCCCGACGGCGGCGCCCTGAGCCCCGACGGCCCCGACGAGACGCCGGAGGGCGTCGCAGCCGACGGTCCCGCGCCCGACGAGATGTACGGGGACGAGGTCGAGGTCGAGCTGCGTCCCCAGCGGCGCCTGCGGATCTGGCAGCTCGCCCCCATCGTGTGCCTGGCCGCACTCGGCTCCCTGATGTTCGCCTTCCCGCTCGCCTTCGACTTCGGCGACAGCGGCGCCGTGATCGCGATGCTGGGCCTGCTGATCTGCTCCTGCGCGGCCGGCTGGGGCATGATGGCCGCCCGCCGGGTCGGATACACCTGGCCCGGCCTTCCCCAGCGCGGGTCGGGACGCCGTGCCGACTGGCGGACGATCCTCGTGTACGCCCTGGCGGTCGCCGCGGTCGTCGTCCTGGCCGTGTGGCGGGTCGCCCGCCTGCGGGGCTGACGGCGCCCTGCGCCCGGGGGCGTCCTCCGCCCCTCGTCGTCGTGCCGCGCCCACCCCGTACGATCGAGGAATGAGCACGCGGATCGCCTTCCTCAAGGGTCACGGCACCGAGAACGACTTCGTGATCGTTCCCGACCCGGAGAACACCGTCGACCTGCCGCCCGCCGCCGTCGCCGCCCTGTGCGACCGCCGCGCGGGGCTCGGCGGGGACGGACTGCTGCACGTGGTGCGGTCCGCGGCGCACCCCGAGGCCCGGGGCATGGCCGCCGAGGCGGAGTGGTTCATGGACTACCGCAACGGCGACGGCTCGGTCGCCGAGATGTGCGGCAACGGCGTGCGGGTCTTCGCGCGCTACCTCCAGCACGCCGGGTACGTCGGAGAAGGCGACCTCGCCGTGGCGACGCGCGGGGGAGTGAAGCGCGTGCACATCGCCAAGTCCGCCTCCGGGGGCGGCTCCGCCGCGGGCGACATCACGGTCGGCATGGGCCGCGCCCTGCTGCCCGAGGGAGACGTCGAGGTGAGCGTGGGCGAGCGCACCTGGCCCGCGCGGAACGTGAACATGGGCAACCCGCACGCGGTCGCCTTCGTCGCCGACCTCGCCCACGCCGGCGACCTGTACGCCCCGCCGTCCCACGCGCCCGCCGGCGCCTACCCGGACGGGGTCAACGTCGAGTTCGTGGTCGACCGGGGCCCCCGCCACGTCGCCATGCGCGTCCACGAGCGCGGCTCCGGTGAGACCCGCTCCTGCGGCACCGGCGCCTGTGCCGTCGCCGTCGCCGCCGCCCGCCGGGACGGTGCCGACCCGGCGGTCACCGGCACCCCGGCCACGTACACCGTCGACGTGCCCGGCGGCACCCTGGTGATCACCGAGCGTCCGGACGGCGAGATCGAGATGACCGGGGCCGCGGTGATCGTCGCGGAGGGCGAGTTCGACTCCGCCTGGCTGGAGGGGGTACGCGCCTGAACGAGGACCCGGTGACCATGGCCGAGGTGAACCACAGCCCGGTCCATGACACTCAGTACGAAAACGTAAACCCTCGGACCATCGCTCGAATGGGTGATCCGTTTCACGCTCGGCGAGAGGCGGTCGGCCGCACGTGATGGGCTCGATAGCATCAAGCACCGGCCCGGACGGGGGAACGACAGCATCCCCTGAGCCGTGTCCGCCCTGGGATTCCCCGTCCGCCGGTCCGCGCAGCCGGAGGTGCCCATGAATGCGGAGGCCGTGAACCCAGCGACCCCGGGCCCCGTGCCGCCCGCGGCCACCGGTGCCGTCACGCCGGCGCCCCGCAGGAAGGCCCGCCCCCGGATCGACCTGCGCCGGCTGGGCCGCGCCGCCCTGCTCGGTTCCGCCACCCGCAGCCGGGGCCTCCCCGACGCCATCGGCCACGTCGTCGAGGCCCACCGCGCCCACCACCCCGACGCCGACCTCGACCCGCTGCGCCGCGCCTACGTCCTGGCCGAGTCCTCGCACCGCGGCCAGATGCGCAAGAGCGGCGAGCCATACATCACCCACCCCCTCGCCGTCACCCTGATCCTCGCCGAACTCGGCGCGGAGACCACCACCCTGACCGCCTCGCTCCTGCACGACACCGTCGAGGACACCGAGGTGACCCTCGACCAGGTCGGCGAGGAGTTCGGCGCCGAGGTCCGCTACCTCGTCGACGGCGTCACCAAGCTGGAGAAGGTCGACTACGGCGCCGCCGCCGAACCCGAGACCTTCCGCAAGATGCTCCTCGCCACCGGCAACGACGTCCGCGTGATGTCGATCAAACTCGCCGACCGGCTGCACAACATGCGCACCCTCGGCGTCATGCGCCGCGAGAAGCAGGAACGCATCGCCAAGGTCACCCGCGATGTCCTCATCCCGCTCGCCGAACGGCTCGGCGTCCAGGCGCTCAAGTCCGAGCTGGAGGACCTCGTCTTCGCGGTCATGCACCCCGAGGAGTGCGCGCACACGCGGGAGCTGGTCCAGGAGAACGCCGCCCGCGCGGACGACCCGCTCACCGCGGTCGCCGACGAGGTGCGCGAGGTGCTGCGCGAGGCCGACATCCCGGCCGAAGTCCTCATCCGCCCGCGCCACTTCGTCTCCGTGCACCGCGTCTCCCGCAAGCGCGGCACACTCCGCGGCGCGGACTTCGGCCGCCTCCTGGTACTCGTCCAGGAGGACGCCGACTGCTACGCAGTCCTCGGTGAACTCCACACCTGTATGACGCCCGTCGTCTCGGAGTTCAAGGACTTCATCGCCGTCCCCAAGTTCAACCTCTACCAGTCGCTGCACACGGCGGTCGCCCGCGCGGAGGACGGCCAGGTCGTCGAAGTCCTCATCCGCACCCACCAGATGCACAAGGTCGCCGAAGCCGGTGTGGTCGCGCTCGGCAACCCGTACGCCCAGCCGTCCGAGGAGCAGAGCCCGGGCGACGGCGAGCGCGCCGACCCGACCCGGCCCGGCTGGCTGTCCCGGCTGCTCGACTGGCAGCGCGGCGCCCCCGACCCCGACACCTTCTGGTCCACCCTCCGCGCGGACCTCGCCCAGGACCGCGAGATCACCGTCTTCCGCCCCGACGGCGGCACCCTCGGCCTCCCCGAGGGCGCGACCTGCGTCGACGCCGCCTACGCCCAGTACGGCGAGGACGCGCACGCGACCATCGGCGCCCGGGTCAACGGCCGCCTGGCGACCATGAGCACGGTGCTGCGGGACGGCGACACCGTGCAGCTCCTGATGGGACAGGACCCCGCATCCGAGCCCTCCAGGGACTGGCTGGAGCACGCCCACACCCCCGCCGCGCGGATCGCCATCCAGCGGCGGCTCGCGGCCCATCCGGAACCGGCGCCCGAGGTCGAGGAGCCGGCCCGCGGCCCCGCCGCACCGGAGGCCCACCCCGATGCCCCACGCCCGCCCTCGGGTGCCGCACCCGCGCGCCCCGCCTCCGCCGACGTCCTCGTCGACCCTCCGGGCGCCAGCGTGCGGCTTGCGGGCTGCTGCACCCCCGTACCGCCGGACGAGATCACCGGCTTCGCCGTGCGCGGGGGAGTGGTGACCGTGCACCGCGCCCAGTGCGCCGTGGTGGCGCGTATGAAGGGCGCCGGGCGCGCGGAGGTAGGTGTGCGCTGGGGCGAGAGCACCGGATGCCGGGTGACCCTCCTCGCCGAATCGTTCGGCCGCCCGCACCTCCTGGCCGACCTCACCGAGGCCATGGCCCTCGAAGGCGCCGAGATCGTCTCCGCGACCGTCGAGCCACCCGACCGCCAGCGGGTCCGGCACAGCTACACCGTGGTGCTCCCGGACGCCGCCCGGCTGCCCGCCCTCATGCGGGCCATGCGCGACGTGGCCGGCGTGTACGACGTCAGCCGCGCCCAGCCGCAGCCGGCCGGCGCCTGAACCGGCACGCCGCGCGGGAACCCGTTCGGGTGTCCCGGGCGCGCGTCGTCGCCGCGGGGCAGGCGCGCGCTGATAGCCGTGAGGGATGCTGCACACGCCTCACCCCCCGACTCCGCGACCCCGCACCCGCTCCCGGCGCCGGCTCAGGGCCGCGGCGCTGCTCGCCTCCGCCGTCTCCGTCTGCCTGGTCGCCGCGAGCGCCCCGCCGACTCCGCTGGGTGTCGGCGACCGCCTCTTCCCGCATCTGGGCAACCCCGGCTACGACGTGACGGCGTACGACCTCTCCTTCACCTACACCGGCGACAACGGCAAGCCCCTGAAGGCCGTCACCACCATCGACGCCCGGACCACCGCCGACCTGGACCGGCTCAACCTCGACTTCGCCCACGGCAAGGTCGACTCCGTCGAGGTCGACGGCGAGCCCGCCGCCTTCGCCACCGCCGGTGAGGACCTGGTCGTGACGCCCGAGGACGCGCTCGACGAGGGCGAGCGGACGCGGATCACCGTGCGGCACAGCAGCGATCCCGTGTATTCCGAGGACCGCCAGGGCGGCTGGGTGCGCACCGCCGACGGCCTCGCCATGGCCAACCAGGCGGACGTCGCCCACCTGGTGTTCCCCTGCAACGACCACCCCTCCGACAAGGCACGGTTCACGTTCCACATCACCGCGCCCGACGGGCTCACGGCCGTCGCGAACGGCCTGCCGACGGGCGTGGACCGCACCGGCGGCTCGACCACCTGGACCTACCGCAGCGGGCACCCCATGGCCACCGAGCTGGCCCAGGTCTCCATCGGCCGCTCCACGGTGCTGCACCGCGCGGGGCCGCACGGACTGCCCGTCCGGAACGTCGTGCCGACGAAGCACCGCGCGGCGCTCGAACCGTGGCTGGAGAAGACCCCGGACCAGATCGCGTGGATGGAGCGGAAGGTCGGGCGCTACCCCTTCGAGACGTACGGCCTGCTCATGGCCGACGCCACCACCGGCTTCGAGCTCGAGACCCAGACGCTCTCCCTCTTCGAACGGGAGCTGTTCACCGAGCCCGCCTACCCCAAGTGGTACGTCGAGTCGATCATGGTGCACGAGCTGGCCCACCAGTGGTTCGGCAACAGCGTCAGCCCCGGCACCTGGTCCGACCTGTGGCTCAACGAGGGACACGCCACCTGGTACGAGGCGCTGTACGCCGAGGAGACCGCGGACAAGCCCATGGCGGCGCGCATGAAGGCCGCCTACGGGGCCTCCGACCGCTGGCGCACCGCGGGCGGACCGCCCGCCGCCCCCAAGCCGCCGAAGAACGGCAGCAAGACCGGGATCTTCCGCTCCAACGTGTACGACGGCGCCGCGCTCGTGCTCTACGCCCTGCGCCAGGAGATCGGCCGCACCGCCTTCGAAGGGCTCGAGCGCGCCTGGGTCGCCCGCAACCAGGACGGCACGGCGACGACCGCCGACTTCGTCCGGCTCGCCTCCGAGAGCTCCGGACGCGACCTGGGCGGCTTCTTCCAGGCCTGGCTGTACGGCGAGAAGACCCCGCCGATGCCCGGCCACCCGGACTGGAAGCAGACTCCGGCCGGGAAGGCGCCCGCCAAGGCTTCCGGGAAGGCACACGGGGAATAAGCCGGTGACGAGACGGCCCGTGCCGTGCGACCATCTTCGGGACGGCGCGGTACGGGCCCCGGGAATCTCCCCGGCGGCTCGCACGTTGTACACAGTGTCGCGGCGCATGTGCCGCGCCCACCGTTTCCCAGCTACGTAAGGATCCAATGACCTCCTCTTCTTCCCCCTCCCAGGACACCAAGCGTCTCGAGCAGACCTATCCCGAGGGCCTCCGGGCCGATGCCCTGATGGAAGAGGACGTCGCCTGGAACCACGGAAGCGACTCGCAGTGGGACGGTGAGCAGTTCGACCGCTCCGACCGCGCGGCCCTGCGCCGCGTGGCGGGCCTCTCCACCGAGCTCGAGGACGTCACCGAGGTCGAGTACCGCCAGCTCCGGCTGGAGCGGGTCGTCCTCGTCGGCGTCTGGACGTCGGGCACCGTGCAGGACGCGGAGAACTCGCTGGCCGAACTGGCCGCCCTCGCGGAGACGGCGGGCGCCCTCGTGCTCGACGGCGTCGTCCAGCGCCGCGACAAGCCCGACGCCGCCACCTACATCGGCTCCGGCAAGGCCGAGGAGCTGCGGGACGTCGTCCTCGACACCGGCGCGGACACCGTCATCTGCGACGGTGAGCTGAGCCCGGGGCAGCTGATCCACCTCGAGGACGTCGTCAAGGTCAAGGTCATCGACCGCACGGCGCTGATCCTGGACATCTTCGCCCAGCACGCCAAGTCCCGAGAGGGCAAGGCACAGGTCGCGCTCGCGCAGATGCAGTACATGCTGCCGAGGCTGCGCGGCTGGGGCCAGTCGCTGTCCCGGCAGATGGGCGGCGGCAAGGGCGGCGGCCTCGCCACCCGTGGTCCCGGTGAGACCAAGATCGAGACGGACCGGCGCCGGATCCGCGAGAAGATGGCGAAGATGCGCCGGGAGATCGCGGAGATGAAGACCGGCCGCGAGATCAAGCGCCAGGAGCGCAAGCGCCACAAGGTGCCCTCCGTCGCCATCGCGGGCTACACCAACGCGGGCAAGTCCTCGCTGCTCAACCGCCTCACCGGTGCGGGCGTGCTGGTGGAGAACGCGCTGTTCGCCACCCTCGATCCGACGGTGCGCCGCGCGGAGACGCCCAGCGGCCGTCTGTACACGCTGGCCGACACCGTCGGCTTCGTCCGGCACCTGCCGCACCACCTGGTCGAGGCGTTCCGCTCCACGATGGAGGAGGTCGGCGACTCCGACCTGATCCTGCACGTGGTCGACGGTTCGCACCCCGTCCCGGAGGAGCAGCTGGCCGCCGTGCGCGAGGTGATCAGGGACGTCGGCGCCACCGGCGTGCCCGAGATCGTCGTGATCAACAAGGCGGACATGGCCGACCCGCTGGTGCTCCAGCGGCTGCTGCGGGTCGAGAAGCGGTCCATCGCGGTCTCGGCGCGCACCGGCCGGAACATCGACCAGCTGCTCGCGCTGATCGACAACGAGCTGCCGCGTCCCTCGGTCGAGATCGAGGCGCTCGTGCCGTACACCCACGGCAAGCTGGTGGCCCGCGCGCACGACGAGGGCGAGGTGATCTCCGAGGAGCACACCCCGGAGGGCACCCTGCTCAAGGTGCGGGTCCACGAGGAACTGGCGGCGGAGTTCGCGCCGTACGTTCCGGCGCCGCTCGCCTGAGAACCGCGCGGCCGTACGAAAGGCCGACGACCGAGGGCCCGTCCCCTGCCGAGGCAGGAGGCGGGCCCTCGTCACGTGGTCACCTGCGGTTCACTGACCGCCGTACGTCTCGCTCATGTCCTGGTACATCGCCTCGGCCGACCGGCCCAGCTGCGGACCCGCCAGCCAGGTGTTCTCCAGCGGGCCGATCGAGGTGTTCGAGACCAGCTTGGTCTCCCCGTCCACCACCCGGAACCAGCCGCCGCCCGACGAACCGCCGGTCATGGTGCAGCCGATGCGGTACATGGTCGGCAGCGACGGGCTCAGCGAAAGACGGCCGGGCCGGTCGACGCACTTGAACATCTCCAGGCCGTTGTACGGCGGCGCCGCCGGGTAGCCCCAGGCACCCATGCTGGGCACCTCCGTCGCCGACGGGGCCGAGAAGTCCACCTCCAGCGCGGCGCCGACGGTCTCCTCCAGGGACTTGCCGCCCTGCTCCGGCTTCACGTGCAGCACCGAGTAGTCGTACGCGGCCCCGTCGCCGCCGCTCTCCGAGCCGCCCTTGATCCACTGGTCCGAGGTCGACGCCCAGTCGGCCCACCAGGTGCCGTACGGCGCCATCTCGGTGGTCGTCGCGTTCGCCAGCTCCGCCTCGGACTTGCCGTAGTCGTTGTACGACGGGACGAAGGCGATGTTGCGGTACCAGCCGCCGTTGCCGCCGGCGTGCACGCAGTGGCCCGCCGTCCACACCAGGTTGGACTTGCCCGGGTGGTTCACGTCCTTGACGACCGTGCCGGAGCAGACCATCGAGCCTTCGGGGGAGTCGAAGAAGACCTTGCCGACCGGGGCCGCGTTCTCGTGGTACGGCTTCTTCTCGGCCACGGCCTCGACGGGCGCCGGCTCCGGGTCGGTGGCGCCCTGGTCGGCGGCCGCGTCCTTGGTGACGGTCTTGTCGGCCTCCTTCGCGGACTTCATCCGGTCCGGCTTCCACAGGCCCTCGATCACCGGGTTGACGAAGTCCTTGGCCTCACTGAGCCACTTGTCCCTGTCCCAGTTCTTCCAGCCGCCGTCCTTCCACTGGTCGACGTCGATGCCGTGCTTCTTGAGCCGGTCCGCGAGGCCGGCGGGCAGACCGCCCTCGCCACCACCGGGGTCACCCGCGTCGGCGGCCTGGGAGGTGCCGCCGCCGGGCTTGGCGTCGGCCTCGTCCTCCTCCGAACCGCAGGCGGTAGCGGTGAGCGCGAGCGCGGCGACCAGACCGGCTGCGGCGAGTGCGGTGCGCCGTCCGCGCCGTGGCGCGGCGGACACAGGTGTGGAACGCATGGTGGGACAACCCCCGTTGAAACGTATGAATGTCAGATGAAGCGCAGGAACGGTTGAATGCCTGGATGCCTGGATGTCCGCCGCCGGGATCGGCGTGGTGCTCGACGCCCGATCACTGGCCGGTGAACTTCCCGCTCACCGCGTCGAACACGCCCTTGGCCTCCTTGCCCAGGCGCGGACCGGCCAGCCAGCCGGCCGTCACCGGACCGATCGAGGTGTTGGAGACCAGCGCGGGCTTGCCGTCGGAACCGGTCGCGACCCAGCCGCCGCCGGACGAGCCGCCGGTCATGGTGCAGCCGATGCGGTACATCGTCGGGTCGGAGGCGTTGATCGACAGCCGTCCGGGCTTGTCCTGGCACTGGTACAGCTTCTGGCCGTCGTACGGCGGCGCGGCCGGGTAGCCGATCGCCTTCATGCTCTCGACCTCCGGCACGGCGGGCGCGTCGAAGTCCACCGGCAGCGCGGAGCCGACCGTCTCCTCCAGCGACTTGCCGCCGCTGCCCTTCTCCGGCGTCACATGGATCACGGCGAAGTCGTACGAGGCGCCGTCACCGCCGGTCGCACCGCCCTGCTCGATCCACTGGTCCGAGGTCTGCGCCCAGTCGCCCCACCAGACACCGTAGGGAGCGATCTCCTCCTTGGTGGCGGTCTGCAGTTCCTCGACCGACATGTCCGCGTCGTTGTACGACGGGACGAAGGCGATGTTGCGGTACCAGCCGCCGCTCTTGCCGGCGTGCACGCAGTGACCGGCCGTCCACACCATGTTGGACTTGCCCGGGTGGGCCGGGTCCTTCACGACCGTCGCCGAGCACACCATCGAACCCTTGGGGGAGTCGAAGAGGAGCTTGCCGGCCGTGGCGGCGTTGTCGTGGTACTTGGCCGGTACGGCCTCCGCCTCGACGGGCGCGGGCTCCGGGTCGGTGACACCCTGGTCACCGGAGATGTCGTTCTCGTCGACCTCCTGGTCCGGCTCCTCCGCGTCCCGCATCCGGTCCGGATCCCACAGGCCCTCGATGATCGGGTTGACGAAGTCCTGCGCCTCGCGCAGCCAGTCGTCCTTGTTCCAGTTCTTCCAGGCGCCGTTCTTCCAGTCGTCGACGTCGATCCCGTGTTCTTTGAGCTTGTCCTTGACGTGCTCCGGGATCCGGATCCCGCCGTTGCCGTCGTCCGCGGCGGACGCGGAGGCCGAGGCGTCGCCGGCCGCCTCGGGGTCGCCGTCCTCGCACGCCGTGGCGGTGAGCGCGAGCGCCGAGACGAGCGCCACGGCGGCGGCCGCGGAGGAGGTTCCGCGCCGCCCGCGCCTGTTCCCGCGCGTGCTGAACGACGGCCGTATGGATCGCATGGTGTTGACTCCCCCTGCTGTGAACGAACGTGGTGCCGCGGTCGAACCGCCGAGCGACGGCGACCGGGAACGGCACCACACACTATGCGGTGGCTGTGGGGGAGTTCCGACGGAACGGCAACGGTTCGGATACAGCCGCCTGACCAGGCACGCGCCGCCCGCCGGTGCGGAGGGCCGGGCCGCGGAGCCGGAGCGGACCGTCGAATCCCCGCCCCGGCAACGATCTTCGGACAGACCGTAACCCCGTGCACGGTCCTCGGTTGTAGCGGCGGGGGCCTGCTGTCCGGACGCGGTCCCCCCTGCCGGGAGCGCCCGGCACGTCGCCGCGCGTCCGGACGGCGGGAGGTCGACAAGCCGTGGTGGGATCCCCGTACGGGAACTGCGCGTCCGGAGGCGGGAACGCCGGGCCGGTCGTGACGTGGAAACCCGCGGGCGGGACGCCCGCGCGGGCGCACGCCGGGCACGAGGGGACTGCGCGGGAGCGCGCCGAGCGGAGCGGCGCTTCGAGGCGTCAATCGGCGCGTGAACCGGCCGCGCGCACCTACGCGCGCGCCCTCCCGGTCGTACCCGTCCGGGCCCGGGGACTCACCATCGAGGCCGCCGACGGCCGCCGTTACCTGGACTGCGTCTCCGGTGCGGGCGCCCTGGCCCTCGGCCACAACCACCCCGTCGTCCTGGAGGCGATCCGCACGGTCCTCGACTCGGGCGCCCCCTTGCACGTCATGGACCTCACCACTCCGGTCGAGGACGCCTTCGTCGGCGAACTGCTGCGCACCCTGCCGCCGGGACTCGCCGGCCGCGCGCGTGTGCGGTTCTGCGGCCCGACCGGCACGGACCCGGTCGCCACCGCCGTCGCGCTGGTCCGCGCCGCCACCGGACGGACCCGGGTGATCACACTCGCCGACGCCCACGAGCCGGATTTCGACGACGGCGAGCCGGGACAGGCGCCGCCCGCCGGGCTCCTCCTGGAGCCGGTCCGGAGCGACGCCGGGGTGCTTCCGGCGCCGGACGCCCTGGTACGACGCCTGCGCGCCCGCGCGACGGAACGCGCCGTCCCGCTCATCCTCGACGAGACCGAGACGGGTGTCGGGCGGACCGGTGCCTACTGGGCGTTCGAGCACAGCGGAGTCACGCCCGACGTGCTGATCCTCGCCAAGGCGATCGGCGGCAGCCTGCCGCTGGCCGTGGTGGTCCACCGCGACGACCTGGACGACCCGAACCGGCCCGGTGGGCCCGCGGCCGGCGCCTTCCGCGGCAACCAGCTCGCCCTGGCCGCGGGCGCCGCCACCCTCGCCCACGTCCGCGAACACCGGCTCGCCGAGCACGCCGCCGCGCTGGGCGGCCGGATGCTGACCGGACTGCGCGACCTGGCCGAGGAGTTCGCGTGCGTGGGCGACGTGCGCGGGCGGGGCCTGATGGCCGGTCTCGAACTGGTGGCGCCGGACGGCGCGCCCGACAGCCCCGCGCGCGGCCCCCGCTCCGGTGCCGCCCGCTTCGGTGCGGCCGCCGAACTCGCCGCCGCCGTCCGCCGGGAGTGCCTGCGCCGCGGGCTGATCGTGGACGTCACGGGGCCGCACGCGAACGTCGTCCGGCTGTTGCCGCCGCTCATCGTCACCCAGGGGCAGATGTCGGCCGTCCTGGACCGACTCGCCGACGCCGTACGCGCGGTGGACCGCGACCGCCCCGGCGGCGCTGCTCCGTTACGCGGGGAGCGCGCCCCGAGATGAGACCCGCCCCAGGACACGGCCCGCCAGGAGGACCCGCGTTGCACTCCGACTCCGCCCCCGAACCGCCCCCCGCGTCCGCCTCCGCACCCGGGGCCCCGGCCGCTCCGGGGCCTGTCGCCTCCGGGCACGGAGCCCTCCCCGGGCCGCGGTCCGCACCGCTCGCTTCTTGTCCCGCCGCCGACCCCTTGGACCACCTCGATCCTCACGCCGCCGCCCAGGCCGCGGGCACCGAGAACCTGATCCGCTGCTGGGCCCGCGAGGCCGACGTGTCCGCCCCCGACGACGGCGTCCTCCACGTGCCGCTCCCGGCCTCCGGCACGGCCCTCGTCGTTCCCGTGCACTACTGGTCCCCGACCGGTCGGCACCGCTTCGGCCCTCCGCGGCTGACGGGCGCCCCCGACGCGGCGCCGCCCGTGGACGCGGTCACGCTCGCCGCGCTGCTCGTGCGCGAGACGGCCGGTGCCCCGGGGGCCGACGGTCCCGACCTCGTCGCGCGCGTCGCCGACTCCGTCCGCCGCACCGCCGTATTCCTCCGGCATCGTGCGGAACGGCCCGTGGACGCTCCCGGCGTCCGCCGCGACACTCCGGGAGCGCGGAGCGACGGATCCTCCCCTGACCGTGGTGACTCCGACCTCTTCCTCGCGGCCGAGCAGGCGCTCCTCCTCGGGCACCCGCTGCATCCCACCCCGAAGAGCCGTGAGGGCCTCACCGAGGCCGAGGCACACCGGTACTCACCGGAACTGCGCGGTTCCTTCCCCCTGCACTGGCTGGCCGTCGCCCCCTCCGTGCTCGCCACCGACTCGGCCTGGACCGAGCGCGGCCGGCCGGTCACCGCTCCCGCGCTCACCGCACGCCTCGCCGCGGACGGTCCCACACCGGCGGACGGCCCGGCATCGCCGGACGGGTTCGCCCTCCTGCCGCTGCACCCCTGGCAGTTCCGCGCGGTGCTGCACCGGCCGGACGTCGCCACACTCATGGACACCGGACTGGTCAGGGACCTCGGCGTCCGGGGCCCGGCATGGCACCCCACGTCCTCCGTGCGCACCGTCCACCGCAGCGGTGCCCCCGCCATGCTCAAGCTCTCGCTGGCCCTGCACATCACCAACTCCCGGCGGGAGAACCTCCGCAAGGAGCTGCACCGCGGCGTCGAGGTCCACCGACTGCTGCGCCGCGGCCTGTCGCGCGAGTGGCGCGCGGCCCACCCGGACTTCGACATCGTCCGCGACCCGGCCTGGCTCGCGGTCGACGGACCGGACGGCACGCCCGTGCGGGGCCTCGACGTCGTCGTCCGGCACAACCCCTTCCGGCCCTCGGACGACGTCTGCTGCGTGGCCTCCCTGGTCGCGCCGCAGCCGCGCACCCGCGCGGAGGACGAGTCCCCGGGGCACCACGGGTTCGGGAACGGAGTGTCCGGCACCGCCGCGCGCACCCGGCTGGCCGAGGTCGTCACCCGGCTCGCCGGACGGACCGGCCGCCCGCGCGGAGCCGTCGCCGTCGAGTGGTTCCTGCGCTACCTCCACCAGGTCGTACGTCCCGTCCTGTGGCTGGACGCCCGCGCGGGCATCGCCCTGGAGGCCCACCAGCAGAACACGCTCGTCCTGCTGGACGCCGACGGCTGGCCCGCGGGCGGCCGCTACCGCGACAACCAGGGCTACTACTTCCGCGAGTCCCGGCGCGCGGAACTCGACGCCCGGCTGCCCGGGATCGGAGCACACAGCGACACCTTCGTGGCCGACGCCGTCACCGACGAGCGCTTCGCCTACTACCTCGCCGTCAACAACGTGTTCGGTCTGATCGGCGCCTTCGGTTCCGAGCGTCTCGCCGGGGAGGGAACACTGCTGGCCGCCTTCCGCCGCTTCCTCGGCGAACTGGCCTCGGGCCCCTCCGCACCGGGCGGTCCGCTCCCCGCACACCTCCTCGACTCGCCGGTGCTGCGCTGCAAGGCGAACCTGCTGACCCGGCTGCACGGCCTCGACGAACTCGTCGGCCCGGTGGACACCCAGTCCCTCTACGTCACCATCGCCAACCCCCTGCACGCCTGAACGGGCCGCCGTCCCGAAGGAGCGACACTGTGAATCCCACCGACGCGAGCGCCGACGACACCCTGGACCTGCACCTGCCCGAGGAGTTCCTCGCCCTGTTCCGCACCGCGGGGGACGACGCCACCGGGGGCCGGCTCGCGGAGGCGACGGCACGCGCGCGTGAGGACCTCCTCGACGGCCTCGCCGACTGGGGGCCGCGCGACACCTCCGCGGGCGTCTTCCACCTGGTGCCCGTCGACGTCGAACGGGATGTCGCGCTCGTCGCCCGCTGGATGAACGACCCCGCCGTCGCCGCGTACTGGGAGCTGGCCGGCCCGCAGAGCGTTACCGCCGACCACCTGCGGGCCCAGCTGGCCGGAGACGGACGCAGCGTCCCGTGCCTCGGGACGCTGGACGGCGTGCCGATGAGCTACTGGGAGATCTACCGGGCCGACCTCGATCCGCTGGCCCGGTACTGCCCGGTCCGGCCGCACGACACCGGCGTCCATCTGCTGATCGGCGAGGACGCCGACCGCGGGCAGGGCCTCGGGACCGAGCTGATCAGGACCGTCGCCGACCTCGTCCTCGCGGGGCGCCCGGCCTGTACGCGGGTGCTCGCCGAACCCGACCTCCGCAACCGGTCGTCCGTCGCGGCGTTCCTCGGCGCCGGGTTCCGGCTGGTGGCCGAGGTGGACCTGCCCGCCAAGCGCGCCGCCCTGATGATCCGGGAGCGGGCGGCGCGGGAGGCTCCGTGACCCGCCGCGCCCGCTGCCTGCACCGTCCCAACCGCCTCCGCCGTCCCGCTGACTCCGCTGTCCCAACCGCCTCCGCCGCGCCCGCCGTCCCGGTCGCCCCTCCCGTCCCCTCTCGCCGGTCAGCCGCCCAGGAGCCACCCTTGCCCCGCCTGTCCTCGCGATCACTCACGCCCCTCGCACCCGCCTTGCCGACCCGTTTGTCAGTCCCGGGCCGTAGGGTGGTCGCGCTATGACGAAGCCCTCACTCCCCGAACTCCTGCACGCCGCCGTCACCGCCGTCGGCGGCACGGAGCGTCCCGGCCAGGTGGCCATGGCCGAAGCCGTCGAGGAAGCCATCGACGGCGGCTCCCATCTGCTGGTCCAGGCCGGCACCGGCACCGGAAAGTCGCTGGGCTACCTGGTGCCCGCCCTGGCGCACGGGGAGAGGGTGGTCGTGGCCACGGCCACCCTGGCCCTGCAGCGCCAACTGGTCGAGCGGGACCTGCCCCGCACGGTCGACGCGCTCCACCCGCAGCTGCGCCGCCGCCCGGAGTTCGCGATGCTCAAGGGCCGGTCGAACTACCTGTGCCTGCACCGGCTGCACGAGGGGGTGCCGCAGGACGAGGAGGACGGCCTCTTCGACCAGTTCGAGGCCGCCGCCCCCACCAGCAAACTGGGCCAGGACCTGCTGCGGATGCGCGACTGGGCGGACGAGACCGAGACCGGCGACCGCGACGACCTGACGCCCGGCGTCTCCGACCGCGCCTGGGCGCAGGTGTCGGTGTCCTCCCGGGAGTGCCTGGGCGCCTCGAAGTGCGCCTACGGCGCCGAGTGCTTCGCCGAGACGGCCCGTGAGCGTGCCAAGCTCTCCGACGTCGTCGTCACCAACCACGCGCTGCTCGCGATCGACGCCATCGAGGGCGCGCCCGTCCTGCCGCAGCACGAGGTGCTGATCGTCGACGAGGCGCACGAGCTGGTCTCCCGGGTCACCGGCGTCGCCACCGGCGAGCTGACCCCCGGCCAGGTCAACCGTGCGGTGCGCCGTGCCGCGAAGCTGGTCAACGAGAAGGCCGCCGACCAGCTCCAGACCGCCGCCGAGGGCTTCGAGCGGCTGATGGAGCTGGCACTGCCGGGCCGCATCGAGGAGATCCCGGAGGACCTGGGCTACGCCCTCATGGCGCTGCGCGACGCCTGCCGTACGGTCATCTCGGCCATCGGGACCACCCGGGACAAGTCCGTGCAGGACGAGGACGCGGTCCGCAAGCAGGCGCTGGCCTCCGTGGAGTCCGTGCACGACGTCGCGGAGCGGATCACCAACGGCTCCGAGTGGGACGTCGTCTGGTACGAGCGGCACGACCGGTTCGGTGCCTCGCTGCGGGTGGCTCCGATGTCCGTCTCGGGGCTGCTGCGGGAGAAGCTCTTCACCGACCGCTCGGTCGTCCTGACCTCCGCGACCCTGAAGCTGGGCGGCGATTTCAACGGCGTCGGGGCGTCCCTGGGCCTCGCCCCCGAGGGCACCGAGGGTGATGACGTGCCCCAGTGGAAGGGCGTCGACGTGGGTTCGCCCTTCGACTACCGCAAGCAGGGCATCCTCTACGTCGCCAAGCATCTGGCCCGCCCCGCCCGGGACGGCGACCGCGGCGACATGCTCGACGAGCTGACCGAGCTGATCCAGGCGGCGGGCGGCCGCACACTGGGCCTGTTCTCCTCGATGCGCGCGGCCCAGCTGGCCGCCGAGGAGCTGCGCTCGCGGATTCCCGAGTACCCGATCCTTCTCCAGGGCGAGGAGACCCTCGGCGAGCTGATCAAGAACTTCGCCGCCGACCCGCGGACCTGCCTCTTCGGCACCCTGTCACTGTGGCAGGGCGTCGACGTGCCCGGTCCGAGCTGCCAGTTGGTCGTCATGGACAAGATCCCGTTCCCGCGTCCGGACGACCCCCTGATGAGCGCCCGCCAGAAGGCGGTGGAGGAGGCCGGGGGCAACGGCTTCATGGCGGTCGCCGCCACTCACGCCGCGCTGCTGATGGCCCAGGGCGCGGGTCGGCTGGTCCGTGCGACGGGCGACCGCGGAGTGGTCGCCGTACTGGACCAGCGGCTGGCGACGGCCCGGTACGGCAGCTATCTGAAGGCGTCCCTGCCCGACTTCTGGTTCACCACGGACCGCAACCAGGTCCGCAAGTCACTCGCCGCGATCGACGCGAAGGCCAGGCAGACCGAGGGCGCGGAGCCGACCGAGGGCGCCGAGCAGGTCGAGGGCGACTGAGCGCGGCCCGCGCACCGGGCCGCGGTCTCCCCGGCACCGCCCGTCCCCGGACAGCGCTGGGCCCCGGAACCGGCGCAGAGGTCCCGGGGCCCGGTCGGGTCGGCGGGGCGCTGTCGCGCGTACCCGCCCGCCGTGGCGCTCAGACGCGGCGCAGTACGGCCACCACCTTGCCGAGGATGGTCGCGTCGTCACCGGGGATCGGCTCGTACGCCGAGTTGTGCGGGAGGAGCCAGACGTGGCCGTCCTCGCGCTTGAAGCGCTTCACGGTGGCCTCGCCGTCCAGCATGGCCGCCACGATGTCGCCGTTCTCGGCGACCGGCTGGCGGCGGACCGTGACCCAGTCGCCGTCGCAGATCGCGGCCTCGATCATCGAGTCGCCGACGACCTTCAGGACGAACAGCTCACCGTCGCCGACCAGCTGCCGGGGGAGCGGGAAGACGTCCTCGACGGACTCCTCGGCCAGGATCGGACCACCGGCGGCGATACGGCCCACCAGCGGGACGTACGAGGCGGCCGGCTTGCCGGCGGTGTCCGTGGGCTGCACCGAGGCGGCCTGGTCGGAGCCGCGCACCTCGTAGGCGCGCGGACGGTGCGGGTCCCGGCGCAGGAAGCCCTTGCGCTCCAGTGCCATCAGCTGGTGCGCCACCGACGAGGTGCTGGAAAGGCCGACGGCCTGGCCGATCTCCCGCATCGACGGCGGGTACCCGCGTCGCTGCACGGAGTCGCGGATGACCTCGATCACCCTGCGTTGGCGGTCGGTGAGTCCCGAGCTGTCCGCCCGGATGCCGGGAGGTCGCCCCGGCAGGGAGCGCTTGTGCCCCTCGGGATTCGCGGCGTCGCTCATCGCGTGCACCGGCTCAGGTCGGCCCTGGGGGCGGTCCTGGGCAGTGATGGTGGCACTGTCGGCGGTGGTGGTCACGTCGGCCCCTCTCGATGGTCTCCCTGCTGCACAACGGTAGTAGCTTTCGAAAGGTTGCGCCAAACACACGTTCGAGTGAAAAAACGCGAATCGCTCGCCCGTATTGCAAGTCTGGGTGTATGGCTACCGTGGCGCCTGACGGACAAAAGGGCTCATTGCTGTACTCTTCACCGCCGTGGTGACAACCTCGGGGATGTCGCTCCAGTCTGCCATCCGGCATCCCGTTCGACGGGGCGGGTCTCCCATCTGTTGCGGTAGTCCCACGTCCCCTCCCCGCGGCGCCCACGGTATCTCCGCATGCCTCCGAGCGGTACGGCCGCGGCAAGGCCCTGCGAGGCGCGGTGCGGCCCGGGGGTCGCGCACGCAGAGGCGCGACACGCGTGCAGGGCGTGTATGTATGGGCCAATCCCCACATCTAGTGGTTGGATAGCGCGAGCAGCCCACAAGTTGTGGTCCCCCGGGTCTTCGAGCCCGCCGCGATCGCCTATGCTGGGGGCTGCTTCGAGGGGCTGAAGGGTCCTTCGAGGCCGTTGAGTCTGCTGTGAGGAGGGTTCGGAGTCCATGCACTGCCCCTTCTGCAGGCACCCCGACAGCCGTGTCGTCGACAGTCGTACGACCGACGACGGCACGTCGATCCGCAGGCGCCGCCAGTGCCCTGACTGCTCCCGTCGGTTCACGACCGTGGAGACGTGCTCGCTCATGGTGGTGAAGCGGTCCGGGGTCACCGAACCGTTCAGCCGCACCAAGGTGATCAACGGTGTGCGCAAGGCCTGTCAGGGCCGGCCCGTCACCGAGGACGCGCTCGCCCAGCTCGGCCAGCGGGTCGAGGAGGCGGTGCGGGCCACCGGAAGCGCCGAGCTGACCACCCACGACGTGGGGCTGGCCATCCTCGGACCGTTGCAGGAGCTCGACCTCGTCGCCTATCTGCGATTCGCCTCCGTCTATCGGGCGTTCGACTCGCTCGAGGACTTCGAGGCCGCGATCGCGGAACTGAGGGAGACGACGGGGCACCCCGGCGAGGACGACGACACCGGCGCGGGGAGCCAGGAGAACGACCGCGGGCCCACGGGGGCAGGACAGGTCCCCGAGCCCGCAGGCGCCGCCGACTGATCGGCGGGCCGGACCCGGACTTCGGCGCCCGGGACCGGCCGGACGGCGGCGAGTGAACAAGACCTGTTGCGGGCGGAGCCAGCGATGTCCGCAACACCAGACAGAACACCGTGCCCACGGGAACAATCGGGGCACTTCAGGGCGTTTTCGCCCGTACAGGGAGGCGGCATGACAGAGACGGCGAGCGGTCCGGCACGGAGTTCCCGCGCCAAGGCCACCAAGGCGGGCAAGGGACTCCGCGTCGAGCGCGTCCACACCACTCCCGGCGTCCACCCCTACGACGAGGTGGCGTGGGAGCGTCGTGACGTCGTCATGACCAACTGGCGCGACGGCTCGGTCAACTTCGAGCAGCGGGGCGTCGAGTTCCCCGAGTTCTGGTCGGTGAACGCGGTCAACATCGTCACCAGCAAGTACTTCCGGGGCGCCGTGGGCACCCCGCAGCGCGAGGTGAGCCTGAAGCAGCTCATCGACCGCATCGTGAAGACGTACCGGAAGGCCGGTGAGGACAACAAGTACTTCGCCTCGCCCGCCGACGCCGAGATCTTCGAGCACGAGCTGGCCTACGCCCTCCTGCACCAGATCTTCAGCTTCAACAGCCCGGTGTGGTTCAACGTCGGCACGCCCCAGCCGCAGCAGGTCTCCGCCTGCTTCATCCTGTCCGTCGACGACTCCATGGAGTCGATCCTCGACTGGTACAAGGAAGAGGGCATGATCTTCAAGGGCGGCTCCGGCGCCGGCCTGAACCTCTCCCGGATCCGCTCCTCCAAGGAACTGCTCTCCTCCGGCGGCAACGCCTCGGGACCGGTCTCCTTCATGCGCGGTGCCGACGCCTCCGCCGGCACCATCAAGTCCGGCGGCGCCACCCGCCGCGCGGCCAAGATGGTCATCCTCGACGTCGACCACCCCGACATCGAGGACTTCATCCAGACCAAGGTGAAGGAAGAGGAGAAGATCCGCGCCCTGCGCGACGCGGGCTTCGACATGGACCTGGGCGGCGACGACATCACGTCCGTCCAGTACCAGAACGCCAACAACTCGGTCCGGGTGAACGACACGTTCATGAAGGCCGTGCAGGACGGCGGCAAGTTCGGCCTGACGTCCCGCATGACCGGCGAGGTCATCGAGGAGGTCGACGCCAAGGCGCTCTTCCGCAAGATGGCCGAGGCCGCCTGGGCCTGCGCCGACCCCGGCATCCAGTACGACGACACCATCAACGCCTGGCACACCTGCCCGGAGTCCGGCCGTATCAACGGCTCGAACCCGTGCAGCGAGTACATGCACCTGGACAACACGTCCTGCAACCTCGCCTCGCTGAACCTGATGAAGTTCCTGAAGGACGACGGCAAGGGCAACCAGTCCTTCGACGCCGAGCGCTTCTCCAAGGTCGTCGAGCTCGTCATCACGGCGATGGACATCTCCATCTGCTTCGCGGACTTCCCGACCCAGAAGATCGGCGAGAACACCCGCGCCTTCCGCCAGCTCGGCATCGGCTACGCCAACCTCGGCGCCCTGCTGATGGCGACCGGCCACGCCTACGACTCCGACGGCGGCCGCGCCCTGGCCGGCGCCATCACCTCGCTGATGACCGGCACGTCGTACCGGCGCTCCGCCGAGCTCGCCGCGATCGTCGGCCCGTACGACGGCTACGCCCGCAACGCGAAGCCGCACCTCAGGGTCATGAAGCAGCACTCCGACGAGAACGCCAAGGCCGTCCGCATGGACGACCTCGACACGCCTATCTGGGCCGCCGCCACCGAGGCCTGGCAGGACGTGCTGCGCCTCGGCGAGAAGAACGGCTTCCGCAACTCCCAGGCCTCCGTCATCGCCCCGACCGGCACCATCGGTCTCGCGATGTCCTGCGACACCACCGGCCTTGAGCCCGACCTCGCGCTGGTCAAGTTCAAGAAGCTGGTCGGCGGCGGCTCGATGCAGATCGTCAACGGCACCGTCCCGCAGGCCCTGCGCCGCCTGGGCTACCAGGAGGAGCAGATCGAGGCGATCGTCGCCCACATCGCCGAGAACGGCAACGTGATCGACGCGCCCGGTCTCGCGCACGAGCACTACGAGGTGTTCGACTGCGCGATGGGCGAGCGCTCCATCTCCGCGATGGGCCACGTCCGCATGATGGCCGCCATCCAGCCCTGGATCTCCGGCGCCCTCTCCAAGACGGTCAACCTGCCGGAGTCGGCGACCGTCGAGGACGTCGAGGAGGTCTACTTCGAGGCCTGGAAGATGGGCGTCAAGGCGCTCGCCATCTACCGCGACAACTGCAAGGTCGGCCAGCCCCTCTCCGCCAAGACCAAGTCGGTCAAGGACACGGAGAAGGCGGAGATCACGGAGAAGACCGAGGCGGCCATCCGCGAGACGGTCGAGAAGGTCGTCGAGTACCGCCCGGTCCGCAAGCGCCTCCCGAAGGGACGTCCCGGCATCACCACGTCCTTCACCGTCGGTGGCGCCGAGGGCTACATGACCGCCAACTCCTACCCGGACGACGGTCTCGGCGAGGTCTTCCTCAAGATGTCCAAGCAGGGTTCGACCCTCGCGGGCATGATGGACGCCTTCTCCATCGCGGTCTCCGTCGGCCTCCAGTACGGCGTGCCGCTGGAGACGTACGTCTCGAAGTTCACCAACATGCGCTTCGAGCCGGCCGGCATGACGGACGACCCGGACGTGCGGATGGCGCAGTCGATCGTCGACTACATCTTCCGCCGCCTGGCGCTGGACTTCCTGCCCTTCGAGACGCGCTCCGCGCTCGGCATCCACTCCGCCGAGGAGCGTCAGCGCCACCTGGAGACCGGTTCGTACGAGCCGTCCGACGACGAGGTGGACGTCGAGGGCCTGGCCCAGTCGGCGCCGCGCGCCCAGGAACTGAAGGCCGTCGCCACGCCGAAGGCCGAGGCCGAGGCCGCCAAGCCCGCTCCGCAGCAGGCGCACACCAGCGCCGAACTGGTGGAGATGCAGCTGGGCATCCAGGCCGACGCCCCGCTGTGCTTCTCCTGCGGCACGAAGATGCAGCGCGCCGGATCCTGCTACATCTGCGAGGGGTGCGGCTCGACCAGCGGTTGCAGCTGATTCGAGGGATGACCGACCCGAGGGGTTACTGACCTGAGGGGTCACTGACCTGCACGTTCAGGAGGGGACCGGCCACCGGCCGGTCCCCTTCGGCGTCTGCCTGCGAGGTGCCTGCGCCCGCCTCCGGCACACGATCCACGCGTGAGCGATGACTTCGGGCGCCGGCTCGGGTCTGCCCCTGCGACACACCCGACCTACGACATCTTCCGGGGCTGCGATGACAACCGTCAGCGTCAATGGGATCACCTTGGGCGTCGAGTCGTTCGGTGCCGACGAGGCGCCACTCGTCCTGCTCGTCGGCGGGACGACGATGCTCTCGTGGCCCGACGCACTCTGCGAGCGCCTCGCCGCCGGCGGGCGCCGGGTCGTGCGCTACGACCTGCGCGACAGCGGAGAGTCGACCACGGCGGACCCGGAGGCGCCCGCCTACACCCTGCGCGACCTCGCCGCCGACGCGGCGGCCCTTCCCGACGCGCTCGGCGCCGGGCCCGCGCACCTCGCCGGGATCGGCGTCGGGGGGATGGTCGCCCAGGTGGCCGTGCTCGACCACCCGGGTGCGTTCTCGGCGCTCACCCTGGCCGGCACCCGCGCGGTCGCGCCCGGCCCGCCCGACGACGACCTCCCCGACCACGACCGGGCGACGATGAACCGACTGTTCGCCACGCCGATGCCCGACTGGACCCACCGCGAGGCGGTGGCCGACTTCGCCGCCACCGGCGCGAAGATCCTCGGCGACGACCCCGTCACCGCGCGCGCGACCGCCGCCCGCATCTGGGACCGCACGCCCGGCACCGCTGTCCCGGTCCAGCTGGCCAACCAGATGGGCACGGTGTTCTCCCGGCTCGACTGCGCACCCCGTTGGCGTGAGCGCCTGCCGGAGATCGAGATCCCCACGCTCGTCGTCCACGGTCGCCGCGACCCGTTCTTCCCCGTCGGCAACGGCGAGGCCATCGCGCGCGAGATTCCCGGGGCGCGGCTGCTCGTCCTCGAGGAGGCCGCCACCGCCCTTCCGGAGGCGGCGGTCGGCGAGGTCGCCGAGGCGATGCTTGCGCTCGGACGCGGGACCGGATGGGCCGCGCCAGGACGGAATCCGAGCGGACGAGGGGACGCGTGAGGGCATGTGCAAGGGGCGCTCGCCAAGGCGAATGCCCCTTACTCGTGCCCCGGGCCGCCGTCAGGGCCGCCGTGCCACGCCCATCACCCGGGTGAACGTCGCGGGGTCTCCCTCGAAGCCGTGCACACCGGGTCGGAACTCCCAGGCCCCCGTCCCGTCCCGGACGAACTCGGCGACCGTCGCCGCGGTGGCGCCCGGAACGGCGGCGAAGTCCTCCGCGGCCAGGTCCGTGTAACCCTCACGGATGCGCAGGCCCGGGTTGGTCACGTGGCCGAAGGTCCGGTCCTCGGTGTGCTGCTGTATGGCGACGCCCACCACCACGCGCGCGTACCGGGCGTCCAGCCGCTCCAGCTCCAGCGTCATGACCTCGTCGAAACCGAAGCCCTTGCCGTCCTTGCTGTCCCGGTTGAGATAGATCGTGCCGTCCGGTGAGCGACTGTCGAAGTGCACGACGTAGGCGGGGGCGCCGTACGGATCGTCCACCGGATAGGTCCCGGCGACGAGATCCAGGTCGGTGGCCGGCTCGCCCGCCGGACTCGGGTCCCACCGCAGCGCGACCTCGACCTTGCCCAAGCCTTTGCTGAGGCCGTTCACAGACTTCCCCTTCCCAGGTCCCCCGCCCTGCCCGGCCCCTCTGAACTGCCGGACGATGACGGCCGCTTGTCCATCCTGCCACGCACCGGGACGAGCGCGCGGGCAAGCGCTCCTCCTCGGAGCGACCGGTGCAGTGTTCCTGGCCTTACCATGGCGCGGTGCTGGTCAAGTGGATTCGCTGCACCGTGGTGGACCGCCGCGGTTTCGAGCGGGGGCAGCGGAAGTGGGCGGGGCTTCCGGGGGAGCCGGGTTTTCGGGGGCAGGGGGGTGGCTGGAGCCGGGGGCGGCCGGACGTGGCGCACGTCTTCGCCTTCTGGGAGAGCCGTGCCTTCTACGACTCCTTCATGGCCCGTTCCCACGACAGGCTGGCCTCCGCGCAGGTGGGCACCTTCAAGGACGCCCAGGTCAGGCTCTTCGACTACCGGTTCGACGTGAAGACCGGGTTCGAACCGCGCTTCACCGACGCCGATCTGCTGCGGGTGGCGCTGTGCCGGGTCCACGAGGAACGGGCCGAGCACTACGTCCTCATGCAGGAGAAGGTCTGGAATCCGGCGATGGCCGGCTCGCCCGGCATGATCCGCGGCCTGTTCGGCGAGGCCCCGGGGGACGGGTACAACGAGTACCTCGTGCTGTCCATGTGGCTGTCGGCCGCCGAACACGGAAAGTACCGCACCGAGCGAGTCGAGCGGCTGGCCCTGCGCGCCCAGACGGAGGCCGACATCGCGGCGCTGACGGGCGACATCGTGCAACTGGAACCCTCCTGGACCGTTTGAGATCCGGACCCACGCCGACTCGACCAGGTGTGGAAACTGTGTGACGTACGCCGTACGGGGCCCGTACGAGTGCCTGGTTCCGGCCGTCTCGATCTAGGGTTCTGGCATGGCACGACCACGGCGCATCGTTCTTGTCCGGCACGGCGAGTCGATCGGCAACGTCGATGACACCGTGTACGAGCGCGAACCGGACCACGCGCTCGCCCTCACCGATCGGGGCCGGGCGCAGGCCGAGGAGACCGGCAAGGGGCTGCGCGAGGTGTTCGGCCGCGAGCGGATCAGCGTGTACGTCTCCCCGTACCGCCGCACCCATGAGACCCTCCGCGCCTTCCACCTCGACCCGGAGCTCATACGGATACGTGAGGAGCCCCGGCTGCGCGAGCAGGACTGGGGCAACTGGCAGGACCGCGACGACGTGCGCCTGCAGAAGGCCTACCGCGACGCCTACGGGCACTTCTTCTACCGCTTCGCCCAGGGCGAGTCCGGTGCCGACGTGTACGACCGGGTCGGCGGCTTCCTGGAGAGCCTGTTCCGCAGCTTCGAGGACCCCGACCACCCGCCGAACGTGCTGCTGGTGACGCACGGGCTCGCCATGCGGCTGTTCTGCATGAGGTGGTTCCACTGGACGGTCGCGGAGTTCGAGTCGCTGTCCAACCCGGGGAACGCCGAGATGCGGATGCTCGTTCTCGGTCAGGACGGCAAGTACCGCCTTGACCGGCCCTTCGAACGCTGGCGAGATCCGGAACCGTACGGGATCACCGGATAGAGTGGCAGGGCGATGACCGCTCATTCTTCTCCTGACGGGCGCCTGGACCGGGCCCTGTCCAGCCTGCGCGGACTGTCGGTGGGGGACGCGCTGGGCTCACAGTTCTTCGTTCCCGCGAACTATCCGCTGCTGGGGCGCCGCGAGCTGCCGCCCGGCACCTGGCAGTGGACGGACGACACGGAGATGGCGTGTTCCGTGGTCTCCGTCCTGGCCGCCCACCACCGCATCGACCAGGACGCGCTGGCCCTCTCCTTCGCCCGGCACCACGACTTCGACCGGGGGTACGGTCCCGCGGTCAACCGCCTGCTGCGGCTGGTCCGGGAAGGCGGCGACTGGCGCGAACTCGCCGCGGCGCTGTTCAACGGGCAGGGCTCCTGGGGCAACGGCGCCGCCATGCGCATCGCGCCGCTCGGTGCCTGGTACGCGGACGACCCGGAACAGGCGACCCACCAGGCGGAGATCTCGGCCTATCCGACGCACCAGCACCGTGAGGCGGTGGTCGGCGCCATGGCCGTCGCGGCGGCCGCGGCGCTGGCCGCCGATCCGGCCGGCCCGCCCTCCGCGCACGCGCTCCTCGACGGTGTGGTCGCGCTGGTGCCGAAGAGCGCGGTGGGCGCCGGACTGCGACGCGCCCGGGACATGCTCGACTACGGCGACGCGACCACCGTGGCGGCGGTCCTGGGCTGTGGCCGGCGTACGACCGCGCATGACACGGTCCCCTTCGCCCTCTGGTCAGCGGCCCGCGCCCTCGGTGAGTACGAGACCGGGTTCTGGACGACCGCCCAGGTCGGCGGAGACGTGGACACGACCTGCGCCATCGTGGGCGGAGTGATCGCGGCCGGGACGGCCGGGGCGCCCCCGGCCGCGTGGGCGGGGCGGGTAGAGGCGCTGCCCGCCTGGCTGGCGACCACCGCCTGACCGGCCCGCCGTGGAAACTCTCCGTGCGCGAGGGGAACTCTGTGTAACCGTCGGCACGTTGTCATGACAACCGCTGCCCGAGGTGTGGCCCGGGCGGGTCCGGAAGGTCATGGGGGTGTGGGTCGTGGAGGCGCTGCCGGTGTTTGTCGCGCTGTTCGTCGCACTGTCCTTCGTGCTGCCGGCCGCCCTGCCGAGATGTGTTCGGGCGACCGCGAGCCGGCGGGGCGGGCCCGGGCGGACGTGCGGGACGCCCACCGGTGGACCCCGCCCGGGGCGGGGCCCCACGGGGTCAGCCCATACCCGGCCCGGCCGTGCCGGACAGGGCCTCCAGGTCGCTCTTGCGCACCCGGATCACCAGCCAGGCCGTGGCCAGCGCGAGCACGGCCATGGCTGCGGCCGGGACGAAGGCGGCCGAGATGCCCTGTGCGAGCACGTCGTGCGACCAGGGCGCGGGCAGCTGGTGGGTCTGGGCGAACTCCGCCTTCTGCTCCGGCGAACCGTTGGTGAGGAAGTCCGGCACCTGTTTCTCCGCCTCGTCCCTGCTGGCCGTGCCGAAGACCGTCGTCAGGATGGCGAGACCGATCGATCCGCCCACCTGCTGCATCGCGTTGAGCAGACCCGACGCCGCACCCGCCTCGTGCTGGGCGACCCCGGAGACCGCCGTCAGCGTCAGCGTCACGAAGTTCAGCCCCATGCCGAAGCCGAAGATCAGCATCGGTCCCAGGATCCCGCCGACATACGAGCTGTCGGAGCTGATGAGGGCCTGCCAGCCGAGCCCGAGCGCGGCGAGCGCCGAACCCGCGATCATGAACGGCTTGGGGCCGAAGACGGGCAGGAAGCGCTGCGACAGACCCGCGCCGAGCGCGATCACGACCGTGACCGGCAGGAAGGCCAGACCGGCCTCGATGGGGGTGTAGCCGAGCACGTTCTGCACGAACAGCACGATGTAGAAGAACATGCCGAACATCGCCGCGGCCAGGCTCAGCATGATCAGGTACGTGCCGGAGCGGTTGCGGTCGGCGAACATCTTCAGCGGCGTGATCGGTTCCTTGGCCCGCTGCTCGATGAGGACGAAGGCCAGCAGCAGGACCGCGGCGGCCGCGAAGGAGCCGATGGTCAGGTTGTCCCGCCAGCCCTCGTCGGCAGCCCGGATGAAGCCGTAGACGAGAGACGCCATACCCGCCGTCGAGGTCACCGCCCCGGCTATGTCGAAGCGGCCGGAGTGCCGTTCGGACTCGCTGATGTAGAGCGGCGCCAGCACGGCGATCAGCACACCGATCGGCACGTTGACGAAGAGCACCCAGCGCCAGTCGAGCCACTCGGTGAGCATGCCGCCCGCCAGCAGGCCGATGGCGCCGCCGCCTGCGGAGACGGCGGCGAAGACGCCGAAGGCCCGGTTGCGTTCCGGCCCCTCTGGGAAGGTGGTGGTGATAAGGGCCAGCGACGTGGGCGACGCGATCGCGCCTCCCATGCCCTGCAGGACGCGCGCCGCGAGAAGCTGCCAGGGTTCCTGGGCGAAGCCGCCGAGCAGCGAGGCGAAGGTGAAGAGCAGGATGCCGGTCATGAAGACCCGGCGCCTGCCGAGGATGTCACCGGCTCGGCCGCCGAGCAGGAGCAGGCCGCCGAAGGTGAGCGTGTAGGCGCTGACGACCCAGGTGAGGTCGGTGGTGCTGAAATCGAGCGCGTTCTGGATGTGCGGGAGCGCGATGTTCACAATCGTCGCGTCGAGTACGACCATGAGTTGGCAGGCCGCGATGACGGCGAGTGCGATGCCGGGATGCCCCTCCCGGCGGGCCGCTCCCGGCTTCTGGTCTTTGATCAGAGAAGAGGTTGTCACTATGTGTCCCCCACGATGACTTAGTGAACGCTCGCGTTCACTGTTGCTTCAACGTTAGTGACCCGGAGACAGTGAACGCAACCGTTCACTTGCCGTGTCGTCGCGCGTCCGGTCCCCCGTCGCGGCCGCGCGAGGCGTGCTTCATCCCCGAATACCCGTTTTCACCGCTTTCTGGAGACCTCCGACATGGTTCCTTCGCACTGGGCGGCCGCCTCCGCCCAGACGCCCTCCCGTCGGCGTGGCGCGGTCCTGGAGCGCGCGATCCTCGAGGCCGCGCTGGATCAACTCGGCACCGTCGGCTGGAACGGCCTGACGATGGAGGGGGTGGCCGCCGGCGCACAGACCGGCAAGGCGGCCGTCTACCGGCGCTGGCCGTCCAAGGAGGACCTCGTCGCGGATGCGCTGCTGTCCGGGCTGCCGGACTTCGACACCGTGCCCGACCTCGGAAGCGTGCGCGAGGATCTGCTGGAGCTCTGCCGCAGGGCGCGCGACGCGATGTACAGCCGCCCCGGATTCGCTCTGCGTTCTGTGATTCACGAATGCGACACCATGCAGGCGGAGCGCTTCCACGCCGTGATCATCAAGGGGGTGGTCGAGCCGACCCTCAAGATGCTCCGTGAGGTCATCAACCGCGGAATGGAGCGGGGAGAGGTCCGGCGTGACGCGGCCAACGGATACGTCTTCGACGCCATCCCGGCGATGATGATGTATCGCTCGAAAATTTGTGCAAGTGAATGGACGGACCGCGAGCTGGAGGAAATGATCGACCAGTTGATGGTCCCGCTGTTGCGGCCCGACGGCCCCTGACCCCGGTCGGCGAGGAGGCCGGTCCCGATCGGGCAACCGGGGTGTCGCCCGGCGATCGCAGCGGCGTACGCTAGGTGCGCCATGCCGTACGAACCACCTACTCACACCGTCGAGCGCTCTCTTCGCGCCACGACCGGAGCGAAGATCATTGCCGGCGTCGACGAGGTGGGGCGCGGCGCGTGGGCCGGCCCGGTCACCGTCTGTGCGGCGATCACCGGACTGCGCCGACCCCCGGTCGGCCTGACCGACTCCAAACTGCTCACCATCAAGCGACGCACCGCACTCGCCGTGGAGTTGCGGACCTGGGTCACGTCCTACGCCCTGGGGCACGCCTCTCCGGAGGAGATCGACGCGCTGGGCATGACCGCAGCGCTGCGCCTGGCGGCGGTGCGTGCCCTGGAGACCCTGCCGGTCCGTCCCGACGCCGTCATCCTCGACGGCAAGCACGACTACCTCGGCGCCCCGTGGCGGGTTCGTACGGTGATCAAGGGCGATCAGTCCTGCGTCGCCGTCGCGGCGGCCTCGGTGCTCGCCAAGGTCCAGCGCGACAAAATGATGGCCGAACTGGGTGTCGACCATGCAGACTTCGGTTTTGCGGACAACGCCGGGTATCCGTCGCCCGTGCACAAGGCCGCACTGGCGGAGCGGGGCCCCACCCCGCACCACCGGTTGTCGTGGGCGTATCTTGATGCGCTGCCCCAGTGGCGGCACCTCAAGAAGGTCCGCAGTTGGGTGGACGGAAGCGTTCCGGAAATCGAGGGTCAGCTCGGATTCGATTTCTGACGGTTCCGCTCGCAGGCATGTGCCACCCGCCGACGCGAGCCGCACCAACGTTTGATAGATATCAGCTCATGCCTCTCATTCCCGAGGAGCCTCAGATTCCCGAGATGGCCCAGGGTCCCCGCGCCACTCCGGCCAGTGGCCGCACCGCGCAGACCCCCCGCCCCGTACCCGGCCCCCGTCCCGCGGCTCCGCCGCGCCCCGGCCGTCCCGGCCCGGTGCGGCCGGCACCGCCGGCGCAACGCGCGTCGCGCGACACGGCCGTGGCCCAACCCGGACCCTCGGGTCCGGCCAGCCCGGCGGCCCCGCAGATCCAGTTGATCCCGGCCACGCCGGACGGCGCGCTCGACGCCGCCGAAGAGGCCGTGGACCTGCTGCTGGACTCGGGCCGTACCCCCGGCGACGTGCTGGTGATCACCACGGGCGAAGCCCACCCGTGGGCCGCCCACGAACTGTCCTTCGGCGATGCCGCCTACTGGGCGCAGCACGACGCGGGCGACGACGTCTTCTACGCCGACGCCGCCGTCGCGGACCGTGCCGCGTCGCGGGCCGTGGTCGTGGTCGCGCTCAACGGCGGCCCCGAGGCCGCCGCTGTCACCGCCCTGACCGTGGCCCACTCGCGGGCCGGCGCCCTGCTGATCGTCTGCGGTGACCCGCAGCGGATCAACTCGGTGCTGGGCGCGGGCGTCTGACTCCGTTCCGCCGAGTGCGGCGGACGCCGGTGTGTCCCCGAGGCGTGTCCGGAGCCCCCCCCCGCACGGAGGCGGTTTCGGTGTGCCCGGGTACGCCGGCGACATCCGGCGCCGTAGCGGACCGGGCCCGACGCGGGAGACGGTGCGTGCGCCCGCCGTAAGGACTCGGGCGAGGTGCGGCGGTACGGGCGCTGCCGGGCCCGGCAGGCGGGGCCGATGGGCCGCCATGCCACGGGCGAGCCGGGCCGCCGCTCGGGACGCGGGCGAGTCGGGTCACCCCTCGGGCAGGTCCGCGGTGGCCCCCCGAGCCCGGACTTCCGGGGTACTCAGCGGGCCGCGGCCCGGCGCAGCACGTCCGAGGCGACGCCGCCGGTGCGTGGTGGCGGGGGCGGCGCTTCCGCCGTGGCGAAGGGCTCCGGCGCCGACGCCGCGTTGGGCCGACGCCCGCCGCGGCCCTCGCCGAGGACCTGCCAGCCGTCCCGGGTCAGCGTGATGTACGCGCCGCAGCGCAGCCCGTGCAGTGTGCAGGCGTCCCGCAGCCCCCACATCCACGCGCCGTCCTCCTGCGTCCAACGCGCGTCGCCCTCACGGCAGTAGAGCAGCACGGCGGTGCGCACGGGAGTGCGGCGCCGCAGGTCGTGCGGGATGACCCGGCGCAGCTGGGAGAGCAGTGCGTTGCGGAACATCCAGCCGTCGGCGGGGGAGCGGCGGCTGGTGAACGAGGCGCTGGCGCGCAGTCGTTCGTCCGGGTCGAGTACGGCCACGACCGCCGTCGCCGGTTCGGGGCGGTGCCGCGAGTGCAGTCCGGAGACGACCTCGCGAGGATTGCGCAGCAGCGGGATCCCGGCGGCGGCCCACTCCGCCGGTTCGAGCATGCGAGTGGCGGAAGCGGCGGACGACGAAAGCGAGGCCGCCGAGGACGGAGCGAATCCGAAGGTCACGTTCCTCCCTTCGGCTACGCGCCCATACTGCGGGCAGGGTCGGATTCGGGGAGCGCGCACCGCAGCGAAGCCCTGCCGGGTCACGGAGGGGCCGTGCGGGGAGCGGACTTCAATTCTTCCTGTCGAACTGGGATGCGGCAACGAGCAATTGAGCCCGAGGACCCATATCGGCTGATGTGCGTCCTATATCCCTACCCGGAGTGTCTCCGGACGACGCATGGGGCACGGCACGCGTCGCGGTCCGTTCCGGATTCGCGGATTGTCAGTGCCATCGGGTTGCATGGGGGCATGGACCACGTGGAACTCCGTACCGAAGCCGATGCCGTCCTCGCCGAGCTCCTCGGCGATCGTGCGGGCGCGGCACGGCTGCGGGAGGATCAGTGGCAGGCGGTGGCGGCCCTGGTGGAGGAGCACCGGCGCGCTCTGGTGGTGCAGCGCACCGGCTGGGGCAAGTCGGCCGTGTACTTCGTCGCCACGGCCCTGCTGCGCCGGCGTGGCGCGGGGCCCACGGTGATCATCTCCCCGCTGCTGGCGCTGATGCGCAACCAGGTCGAGGCGGCCGCGCGGGCGGGGATCCGGGCGCGCACGATCAACTCGGCCAACCCGGAGGACTGGGAGACGATCCACGGGGAGGTCGAGCGGGGTGAGACCGACGTCCTCCTGGTGAGCCCGGAGCGCCTCAATTCCGTGGACTTCCGCGATCAGGTGCTGCCGAGGCTCGCCTCCACCACCGGTCTGCTCGTGGTGGACGAGGCGCACTGCATCTCCGACTGGGGCCACGACTTCCGCCCCGACTACCGCCGACTGCGCACGATGCTGGCCGAGCTGTCGGCCGGGGTGCCCGTGCTGGCCACCACCGCGACCGCCAACGCGCGGGTCACGGCCGACGTGGCGGAGCAGTTGGGCACGGGAGGCGGGGACGCCTTGGTGCTGCGGGGGCCGCTCGACCGGGAGAGCCTCCGGTTGGGCGTGCTCGAGCTGCCGGACGCGGCGCACCGGCTGGCGTGGCTGGGAGAGCGGCTGGGAGATCTGCCCGGGTCCGGGATCATCTACACGCTGACGGTGGCGGCGGCGGAGGAGGTCGCGGCGTTCCTGCGCCAGCGGGGCTACCCGGTGGCCTCCTACACGGGCAAGACGGAGAACGCCGACCGGTTGCAGGCGGAGGAGGACCTGCTGGCGAACCGGGTGAAGGCGCTCGTGGCGACCTCGGCGCTGGGCATGGGCTTCGACAAGCCCGACCTGGGGTTCGTCGTGCACCTGGGGTCGCCCTCGTCCCCCATCGCCTACTACCAGCAGGTGGGACGTGCGGGGCGTGGGGTGGACCACGCGGACGTCCTGTTGCTGCCGGGGCGGGAGGACGAGGCGATCTGGGCGTACTTCGCCTCGGTGGGCTTCCCGCCGGAGGAGCAGGTCCGGCGCACGCTGGCGGTGCTGGAGGAGGCCGGGCGGCCGATGTCGCTCCCGGCGCTCGAGCCGCTGGTGGACCTCCGCCGTTCGCGGCTGGAGACGATGCTCAAGGTCCTGGACGTGGACGGCGCGGTCAAGCGGGTCAAGGGCGGCTGGACCGCCACGGGGCAGACGTGGACCTACGACGCGGAGCGGTACGCGTGGGTGGCCCGACAGCGGCAGGCGGAGCAGCAGGCCATGCGGGACTACGTGGCGACCACGGGGTGCCGGATGGAGTTCCTGCAGCGGCAGCTCGACGACGAGAAGGCGGCCCCCTGCGGTCGGTGCGACACCTGCGCCGGTCCCTGGCTCGACCCGGCCGTCTCCTCCGCGGCCCTCGCGGCGGCGGCGGGCGAGCTGGACCGTCCGGGCATGGAGGTCGAGCCGCGCAAGATGTGGCCGACCGGGCTCGCCGCGGTGGGGATGGACCTCAAGGGCCGCATTCCCGCGGGTCAGCAGGCGCTCACCGGACGGGCACTGGGGAGGCTGTCGGACATCGGCTGGGGCAACCGTCTGCGGCCGCTCCTGTCGGCGCAGGCGGCGGACGCCCCGGTCCCGGACGACGTGCTGCGCGCCGTCGTGACGGTGCTGGCCGACTGGGCCCGCTCGCCGGGCGGCTGGGCCACCGGCTCCCGCGACGCGGTGGCGCGGCCCGTGGGCGTCGTCGCCATGCCCTCCCGCACTCGCCCCCAGCTGGTCGCCTCACTGGCCGAGGGAGTGGCGCGGGTCGGCAGGCTCCCGCTGCTGGGCAGCCTCGCCCACACCCCGCACGCCGACGAGTACGCCGCCCACCGCAGCAACTCCGCCCAGCGGCTGCGCGCCCTCGCCGAGTCGTTCACCGTGCCCGGCGAACTCGCCACCGCCCTGGCCGGTACTACCGGCCCGGTCCTGCTCGTCGACGACTACAGCGACACCGGCTGGACCCTGGCCGTGGGCGCACGCCTCCTGCGCCAGGCCGGTGCCGACGAGGTACTCCCGCTCGTCCTGGCCCTGGCCGGTTAGGGGTTCCGGTCGGTTCCGGTCCTCGGAGCCGGTCCGGGAACGCACAAGGTGACGTGTTCCTGCGGACAGTTGTCCACAGGCAAAGCGGAGCCTCCCGATCCGCGAGATCGTCGAGCCATGACGAACCACAGCGAAACGACTGGATCCTCCGAGAACGGTGACATCTCGCAGGTCGCACAGCCGGGTCGGACGCACGGCGCACCGCACGAGGGCCCCGCCGACGAACACCAGGTCACCCTGCGCACCCCCGCCGAACTCGCCGACGCCCTGCCGTACCTGCTCGGCTACCGCCCCGAGGACAGCATCGTCCTGGCCGCCCTGCGCGACAGGGACGGGCGGGGCCGGTTCGGCGGCCGCGCACGGCTCGGCATCCCGGCGAGCCCGGACGACTGGGCGGGCGCGGCCGGGCAACTGGTCCACGGTCTGGTGACCGGAAGCGAGCGGCGCGGGGTGCGGCCCGAGCAGATGGTCGCCTACCTCTGCCGGGAACCGGGCCGGGGCGAGACCGGCAGGGACGTGATGGAGCGACTGCGGCCGCTGGCCCAGAAGCTGCGCGTCGAGTGCGGCGCCCTGGACATTCCCGTCGTCGAGGCACTGTGCATCTCGGACGGACGCTTCTGGTCGTACTGCTGCGACGAAGATGCCTGCTGCCCGGCCGATGGCCTCCCGATGGGACTGCCGGGCACGTCGGTGCTGGCCGCCGCGGCCACCTACGCCGGTATCCAGGTGCGCGGCTCGCTCAGTGAGCTGCGGGCCAGGATGCTGCCCAGGGAGGACGCGGCGGCGGTCGAGCAGGCGGCGGCCCTGGACGCGGCCGCCGCGGTGCTGGTCTCCCGGATCCTCGACGCCGACGGCCGCGCGGAGGTGGCCGAGGAGACGCTGGAGGCGGCGGAGCGGCTCATGCGACGTCTCGCCGAGGCCCCGCCCGTGTCCGGCGTGCCGGCCGAGGACCTGCGTGACGACCAGCTGCTGGGGCACGACGAGGCGGCGGCGTTGATCCTGGGACTCCAGGACCGTACGACACGCGACCGCGCGGCCGCATGGATGGAGGGCGACGAGGCGGCCCCCGCGATGCGCCTCTGGCGGGCCCTGGCCCGGCGCTGCGTCGGGCCGTACGGCGAGCACGCGGCCGCGCCCCTCACCCTCGCGGGCTGGGTCGCCTGGTCCACCGGTGACGAACTGGAGGCGCGGGAGGCACTGGCCATGGCCCTCGGCGCGGACCCCGACTACCTCTTCGCCCGGCTCCTGCACCAGGCGTGCAACGAGGGTCTCGACCCCGAGTCGATCCGCCGCTGCCTGCGCGAGGGCAGGGAAGGCGGCGCGGGCGCGGAAGCCGCCACCGCGGACGACGACGCACACGGCGGTCCGTCCGGGGGAGGTGAGACGGCCCGGTCCTCGGCGGCCTCATCTCCCGGCGGTCGGCGTCGCACCCGCTCCCTCTCCATGCCGTCCCCTGGCGTCCGACGCCGCCCGAGGGCACAGGACCGCGAGCCCGGCACCGTGACCCCGCGTCCCCGCACTGGCTCGGGGGCCGGGCACCCCGGGACCGCGCGGACGGACCGGACCCGCCCGCCCGCCTCGGGAACGCCGGTCACAGGCCGGAAGGCGGCCCGCCCGGACGGGGCGGGTACGGCGAGGGGCGGAAGCCAAGGGGACGCCGAGTGCCCCTGAGACGTGTGGCCGCGGACTCGGGGATGTGCGCGGGTGCCACGGGTCGCCCTGCCCGCCGACGTCGTGGTCCTGACCTGGTGCGACGCGTCCTCGCACGGCGCGCGGGAACGGGCGGTGAGGCACAGGCCGGAAGGAAGTGGATCAGTACCCGAAGCGGTTGGCGAAGGGAGTGTTTATCGTCAGGCAGACGACTATGATCGCCGCATGCCCTACGACCCGTCAGCCTTTCCGCCCTTCGCCGTCACTGTGGACCTGGTCGTGCTGACCGTGCGTCGTCACTCCCTGTGCGCGCTGGCGGTGCGCCGGGGAGAGCCTCCGTTCCAGGGCCGGTGGGCCCTGCCCGGCGGGTTCGTACGGGCGGACGAGGACCTGGCGCAGGCGGCGGCGCGGGAGCTGGCCGAGGAGACCGGGCTGTGCGTCCACGACCCGGCCGCGCCCAACCAGGACCACGGCGCCCACCTGGAGCAGCTCGCGACCTACGGTGACCCCGAGCGCGACCCCCGCATGCGGGTGGTCAGCGTCGCCCACCTCGCACTCGCCCCCGACCTGCCCGCACCGCGAGCGGGCGGCGACGCCAGCAACGCCCGCTGGGCACCGGTCGAGGAACTGCTGGAACAGAGCGGCTACGGCCGGGCCGGCGAGGCGGTGGCGCCGCTCGCCTTCGACCACGCCCGGATCCTGGCGGACGGGGTGGAGCGAGCCCGCTCCAAGATCGAGTACTCGTCCCTGGCCACCGCCTTCTGCCCGCCCGAGTTCACGGTGGGCGAGTTGCGCCGTGTCTACGAGGCGGTGTGGAGCGTGGCGCTCGACCCTCGCAACTTCCACCGCAAGGTGACGGGCACTCCGGGCTTCCTCGTCCCCACCGGCGGGACGACCACCCGCCAGGGCGGCCGTCCCGCCCAGCTCTTCCGCGCGGGCGGCGCGACCCTCCTCAACCCCCCGATGCTCCGTCCCGAGGTGTGACGCCGGGCCCACATGATGCCCGAAAAACCGGATATCACACGCTATTCTGCTACAGGTGATCCAGGCCTTCGGACTGACCAGCAACCCCCGCAAGGAGCTTCCGCCCGCCGTCGACGACGTCTCGTTCGAGGCGCGCGCGGGCCGCGTCACCGCACTGCTCGGAGCATCGGGCGCCGGCAAGACGACGGCACTCAGACTCATGCTCGAGCTCCAACAGGGCCGTGGTCTCACCTACTTCAGAGGCCGCCCCCTGCACCGCATCGCCCACCCCTCGCGCGAGGTGGGCGTGCTGCTGGGGGACGTTCCGGGCCACCCCGCCCGTACGGTGCGCGGCCATCTCCGCATGCTGTGCGCGGCGGCGGGCGTTCCCGTCAGCCGGGCGGATGAGGTCCTGGAGTCGGCCGGTCTCCAGAACCTGCGCGACGAACGCCTCGGCACCCTCTCCCGCGGCATGGACCGACGCCTCGGACTGGCCTGCGCGCTGGTCCCCGACCCGCACACCCTGGTCCTCGACGACCCCGCCGGCGCACTCTCCGTCCAGGATGCCCGACGGTTGCACGACGCACTGCGTGCCCATGCCGCCCAGGGCGGCACGGTCCTGTTCAGCACGGCGGACCCCAAGGAGGCCGCGCGCGGCGCCGACCACGTCGTCACGCTGGAGCGGGGCAGAGTCGTCGCCGACCAGGAGGCGGCGGAGTTCTCCCGTACCCGGCTGCGGCCCCGCGTCGCCGTACGCAGTCCGCACGCCGCCCGTCTCGCCGCCCTGGTGACGAAGGAGGCCCGCACGGCACGCCGTTCCGTCGAGGTGGTCCGCGAGGGCGGCAACCGGCTCGCGGTCTACGGCAGTACGTGCGCCGACATCGGTGAGACGGCTTTCCGGCACGGGATCCTCGTACACCAACTGGCCGACGAGGTAGGCGACATGGGCCCCGGAGCCGGTGGGATTCCGGCAGCCCGGCAGCAGGAGCGACGGCAGGCGGACGCCGATCGCGCGCAGGACGCCGAGAGGTCCGGCACGCCGCCCCCGGCACCCGCCACGGAGGAAGAGGCGGCCGCGGACACGGCCGGAGACCCTGACGGCTCCGCACCCGGTGCCGTCCTGCACAGAACCCCCGGGCCCCGCCAAGCCCTCGTCCCCGGCCACTGTCCAGGACCCCCCGGGCCGCCCGCACCCCACGCCACCCCGCACCACTCCAGCAGCCTGATCCCCGGCAGCGCGACGGCCCGGGAAACGGCCGCCACGCTTCCGCCCCCCATCTCCGTCCGCTCCGCCCCCAGCCCCCTCCGTCCGCTGCGCTACGAACTCCGTCGTGCGGCGGGGGTCCGTACCGGGTTCGTCACCGGTGCGGTCGTGCTCCTCGTGTCCGCCGTCACCGCCGTGATCCTGGCCCGTGTCGGACACACCCCGCAGCCGCGGCTCCTGGCCGCGTGGCCGCGGGAGCTCCCGCTGCCGCCCGCCGCACTCGGCGCGGGGCTGCTCGGCGCCCTCGCCTTCGGTGACGAGTTCCGCCACCCCGCCCTGGCGGCGGACCGCGGCACCGTGCCCCGCCGCATGGGCCTGCTGACCGCCAAACTTCTCGTCTCCGCCGCGACCGCACTGCTGCTGGCCGCCCTGACGGTGGGGTGCGACGCCGAGCTGCTCCGTCTCTTCTACGGCCCGGAGCTCGCGGAGGTCCCCGCCGACTGGCCCGCGCTGAGTGCCGGTTGGGCCGGACTCGTCGTCGGGTGCGCCTGGTCCGGAGTGCTCGCCGCAGGTGTCTTCCGCTCCACCACCGCCGGGCTGGCGGCAGTGGTCGCCGTCCCGGTCGTCGTCGTACCGCTCGTACAGAAGGTCTGGGCGGGCCCGTCCGTGCGGACGGCTGCCGGGTTCCCGATGCGGGTGCGCGAAGTCCTCCTGACTCAGTGGCCGTTCGGCGGTGAGCGGTATGTGGCCGAGATCCTGCGTGTGATCGCCCAACCGGTGAGCGGCGCAATGACGTTGTCGCTGACCGCTCTGCTCTGCGCCTATCTGCTCACGACCCTGCGCAGCAGGGTTTGACGCCCTTGTCTCACCCTTCCGTTCCGACCGTGTGCGCAACTCCCCGGGGAAAGCCCATTTCTTTCCGATAAGGCGTCAATTGCGACGGGGTGAGCGATCACCCTTTCGTGTGCTTTTCACCAAAGACCTCAAGGGAGTTGGGATCAGCGCCGACAAAGGATGCGTGAGTACCCTTGCGCACACCATGATGACCGCCGCCCGTTCCGCCGACTCCGGCCTCGCGAACCCGGGCGAACTCGACCGCTACCCGTACGCGGAGACGCCCTCCGTCGACCGCGTCGGGGCGCCCTCCTGGGAAGGGGTGGAGCCCGAGCTGGGCCGCGTGGGCCGGCGCACCGCGGGCAACCGTGGCCGCGGACTGCACGGGCAACTCGTCCAGCAGCTTGGCCAGATGATCGTTTCGGGCGACCTGGGTGCCGACCGCCCGCTGGTGCCCGAGGAGATCGGGCAGCGTTTCGAGGTCTCCCGCACCGTGGTGCGGGAGTCCCTTCGCGTGCTGGAGGCGAAGGGGCTGGTCAGCGCCCGTCCCAACGTCGGCACCCGGGTGCGCCCCGTCAGTGACTGGAACCTCCTGGATCCGGACATCATCGAATGGCGTGCCTTCGGCCCGCAGCGCGACGACCAGCGTCGCGAGCTGAGTGAGCTGCGCTGGACGATCGAGCCGCTGGCCGCGCGCCTGGCCGCCGGGCACGGACGTGAGGACGTCCAGCAGCGGCTCTCCGACATGGTCGGGATCATGGGCCACGCCATGGGGCAGGGCGACGCGCTCACCTTCTCGCGCGCCGACGCCGAGTTCCACAGCCTGCTGATCCAGATCGCGGGCAACCGGATGCTGGACCACCTCTCCGGGATCGTCTCCGCCGCCCTCCATGTCTCCGGTGGCCCGGTCACGGGCTGTGACCGGCCGAACGACGTGTCGCTCGCGCAGCACGGCAGGATCGTCGACGCCCTCGCCACCGGCGACGGCGCGGCGGCCGAGGCGGCCATGCGTCAGGTTCTGACCGTCCACCCCGAGGTGGAACGCGTGGTGCCCGCCCCTCGCGAGCACTGAGCGCTTCCGCCGGAACGGCGCGGTCCGGGCACGCCAAACCCCTCCTGTGGCAGTGGCCGGCCGCCGCCGTCACCGTCGGACCCCGCGGAGCCGCTGATGGTTCCGCGGGGTCCGACGGTCTGATGAGAGGCTGAGCCTTCCCGATGTGGCCGGAACGCATGAGTCGATGACCTTGTTCATCCGCATTTGACTGGTTTTGATCGCTTACGGGGTGTGACTCGGGCCACGCGGATTGGGCGTAACGCTCTTGGGAACAACACGATGACCTAAGAGGTGACAGCCGCGGAGGAATACGGACGCCGTTCACGGCGCTGTGCATCTCCCCGGCCCGCCCGCACCGTCGGCCCATCCCAAGCCGGTGGTCGGCCCCTGTCCGCCGTGGACGGGGCCGGAAGCCGTTTTTCAACGTTCCGAGAGGTTGTTCGTGTCGGCCAGCACATCCCGTACGCTCCCGCCGGAGATCGCCGAGTCCGTCTCTGTCATGGCGCTCATCGAGCGGGGAAAGGCTGAGGGGCAGATCGCCGGCGATGACGTGCGTCGGGCCTTCGAAGCTGACCAGATTCCGGCCACTCAGTGGAAGAACGTACTGCGCAGCCTCAACCAGATCCTCGAGGAAGAGGGTGTGACGCTGATGGTCAGTGCCGCAGAGCCCAAGCGCACCCGAAAGAGCGTCGCAGCAAAGAGTCCCGCCAAGCGCACCGCCACGAAGGCGGTCGCGGCCAAGGCGGTGACCAGCAGGAAGGCGACCGCTCCCGCCGCGCCGGCGGCGCCCGCCGCCGAGCCCGCCGTCGACGAAGAGGCGCCCGCCAAGAAGGCGGCGGCGAAGAAGACGACCGCCAAGAAGGCGACGGCGAAGAAGACCACCGCCAAGAAGACGGCGGCCAAGAAGACCACCGCCAAGAAGGAAGACGGCGAGCTTCTCGAGGACGAGACGACCGAGGAGCCGAAGGCCGCGACGGAGGAGCCCGAGGGCACCGAGAACGCGGGCTTCGTGCTGTCCGACGAGGACGAGGACGACGCTCCGGCCCAGCAGGTCGCCGCGGCCGGCGCCACCGCCGACCCGGTCAAGGACTACCTCAAGCAGATCGGCAAGGTCCCGCTGCTCAACGCCGAGCAGGAGGTCGAACTCGCCAAGCGCATCGAGGCCGGTCTGTTCGCCGAGGACAAGCTGGCGAACTCCGACAAGCTCGCGCCCAAGCTCAAGCGCGAACTGGAGATCATCGCCGAGGACGGCCGCCGCGCCAAGAACCACCTGCTGGAGGCCAACCTCCGCCTGGTGGTCTCCCTGGCCAAGCGCTACACCGGCCGCGGCATGCTCTTCCTGGACCTCATCCAGGAGGGCAACCTCGGTCTGATCCGCGCCGTGGAGAAGTTCGACTACACCAAGGGCTACAAGTTCTCCACGTACGCCACCTGGTGGATCCGTCAGGCGATCACCCGCGCGATGGCCGACCAGGCCCGCACCATCCGTATCCCGGTGCACATGGTCGAGGTCATCAACAAGCTCGCGCGCGTGCAGCGGCAGATGCTCCAGGACCTGGGCCGCGAGCCCACCCCGGAGGAGCTGGCCAAGGAACTCGACATGACCCCGGAGAAGGTCATCGAGGTCCAGAAGTACGGCCGCGAGCCCATCTCGCTGCACACCCCGCTGGGCGAGGACGGCGACAGCGAGTTCGGTGACCTCATCGAGGACTCCGAGGCGGTCGTCCCGGCCGACGCGGTCAGCTTCACCCTCCTGCAGGAGCAGCTGCACTCCGTGCTCGACACCCTGTCCGAGCGCGAGGCGGGCGTCGTCTCCATGCGCTTCGGTCTCACCGACGGTCAGCCGAAGACCCTCGACGAGATCGGCAAGGTGTACGGCGTCACGCGTGAGCGCATCCGCCAGATCGAGTCGAAGACCATGTCGAAGCTGCGCCACCCGTCGCGCTCCCAGGTGCTGCGCGACTACCTCGACTAGGTCGCGGCAGGCAGTACGAGCGGACGGTACGAGAAGACGGTACGAGTGACGGAGGCCCGGTCCCGCCCAGTGCGGAACCGGGCCTTCGCACTGGGCAGCGGGTGCGCGACACGGCGTGCTGGATCACTCTGGGTGTCTCATGACCACCTAGGAGTGAGGAGCCCGCATGCGTCGTCTCTTTGCCCGGACACTGGCCCGGCCGCTGGTGCTGGCGGCCGCGGCGACCGCGATACCGCTGGGGTCCGCCGCCCCCGCGGCCGCCGACAGCATCGTCGTCGGAGGATTCCCGGTCGAAGTGTCCGACAGCCCGTGGACTGTCGCCCTGTCCAGTCGTGACCGGTTCGGGGGTACGCGGGCGGGGCAGTTCTGCGGGGGAGTGGCCGTCGGCCGGACCACCGTGCTCACGGCCGCCCACTGCCTGGGGGAGGGGGTGCTCGGGTCGCCGCCGGAGCAGGTGGACGACCTGAAGGTCATCGCCGGCCGGACCGACCTGCTGTCGGACCAGGGACAGGAGATCCGCGTCCGCTCCGTGTGGGTGAATCCGGAGCACGACGACGGCAGCAACGCCGGCGACTTCGCGGTGCTCACACTCTCCGAAGCGCTTCCCGCCGGCTCGGTCATAGGGATGGCGGCGGAGGGCGACCCCGCCTACACACCGGACACGGGGGCCCTCGTCTACGGCTGGGGGGACACCTCCGGCGCCGGCGACTACGCGAACGGCCTGCACGCGGCCCGGGTGCGCGTGCTCCCCGACGCGTCCTGCGAGCGGGCGTATCCGGGGAGCGACGACGGGCGGTACCTCCCGAGCACCATGCTCTGCGCCGGGGAGGAGACCGGTGGCCGCGACGCCTGTCAGGGGGACAGCGGAGGACCACTGGTGGGCCGGGGGAGGCTCATCGGCCTGGTGTCCTGGGGGAGCGGCTGCGGGCGCCCGGGCAGTCCCGGGGTGTACACGCGGGTCTCCTCGGTGCTGCGGACGCTGGGCTGGGACGGCGCGGCCGTGCGGCAGCGCGGGGGCGTCTGACAGCCGCTGAGAGCCTTCAGGGCACGAGCACGGGCGGCCGCCTCCGGAATCCGGGGGCGGCCGCCCGTTCATCGGCCTGTGCCGATTCGGCTCGTCGTCGGGCGCGTTGAGTCAGCGCTCTTCCTCGGCGGAAGATGCCGGAACGGCCGTCAGCCGCTCCGTCTCGTCCTGTATCTCAGCGGCGATCTTCTTGAGTTCCGGCTCGAACTTGCGACCGTGGTGGGCGCAGAAGAGCAGTTCTCCGCCGCTCAGCAGGACGACGCGCAGATATGCCTGGGCGCCGCAGCGGTCGCAGCGATCGGCGGCCGTCAGCGGGCTTGCGGAAGTCAGAACAGTAGTCACGTCGCCTCTTCTCTAGCTCGACGAGCTGTCGTACCAGGGTCAACATCCAACCAGCCCCAAAACGTTCCCGCTCGTGGCTTTTCCTCGAAAAAACTTTCCGAGGGGCCGGCTGTTGCCGATTGGCGGCGAATGTGCCGTATTGCGTGTCTCTGTGTCGTACGGGTTCGCGCGGTCGGTCAGGGTCGGTCCCGCCGGCTGGGTTGCCGGTTTGTTCATGAGGACGTGCCCGGAGCCTAAATGGTTCATGCCTCGAAGGGAACGTGATGTGTACTTCACCCCATCGAGGGATCGAACAGACATGCGACCCTGGACTAGGGTGAGTGCGTGACGAGGGTGGCGTTACAGCGGCTCTACCAGGGCTCGGTACCCTCTGACCGGTGAACCGAGCCACGCCCTTACCCAGCGGGGCCCCATCTGAAATTCAGCGAGGAGCGAACCGCGTGACCGCCGAGACATCCGTGCCGTCCACTGCGCTGCTGGCAGGAGCAGACCGGGACGGGTCCAACTACACCGCGCGGCACCTGCTCGTCCTCGAGGGGCTCGAGGCCGTGCGCAAGCGTCCGGGCATGTACATCGGATCCACCGACAGTCGCGGTCTGATGCACTGCCTGTGGGAGATCATCGACAACTCCGTCGACGAGGCCCTGGGTGGTTACTGCGACCACATCGAGGTGATCCTCCACGACGACGCCTCGGTGGAGGTCCGGGACAACGGCCGGGGCATCCCGGTCGACGTCGAGCCCAAGACCGGCCTGTCCGGCGTCGAGGTCGTCATGACCAAGCTGCACGCCGGCGGCAAGTTCGGCGGTGGCGCCTACGCCGCCTCCGGTGGTCTGCACGGTGTCGGCGCCTCCGTGGTGAACGCCCTGTCCGCCCGCCTGGACATCGAGGTCGACCTCGGCGGGCACACCCACGCCATCAGTTTCCGCCGCGGAGTCCCGGGCGCCTTCGCGGGAGCGGGCCCGGACGCCAAGTTCGACGCCGGGAGCGGGCTGCGCAAGACCAAGAAGATCCCCAAGAGCCGCCGCGGTACACGCGTGCGGTACTGGGCGGACCGGCAGATCTTCCTCAGGGACGCGAAGCTCTCCCTGGACACCCTGCACCAGCGGGCCCGCCAGACCGCGTTCCTGGTGCCCGGACTGACCATCGTCGTCCGGGACGAGTTCGGTCTCGGCGACGGCGGCAGCAAGGGTGAAGAGTCGTTCCGCTTCGACGGCGGCATCAGTGAGTTCTGTGAGTACCTGGCCAGCGACCGGCCCGTCTGCGACACCCTCCGCTTCAGCGGGCAGGGCAGCTTCAAGGAGACGGTCCCCGTGCTGGACGACGACGGTCAGATGACCCCGACGGAGGTCACGCGCGACCTGGGTGTCGACGTCGCGATGCGCTGGGGCACCGGGTACGACACCACGATCAGGTCGTTCGTCAACATCATCGCCACGCCCAAGGGCGGCACCCACGTCGCCGGCTTCGAGCAGGCGGTGGCGAAGACGATGAACGAGGTGCTGCGCACCAAGAAGATGCTGCGCGTCGCCGAGGACGACATCGTCAAGGACGACGCCCTGGAGGGCCTGACGGCGGTCGTCACCGTCCGGCTCGCCGAGCCGCAGTTCGAGGGCCAGACCAAGGAGGTCCTCGGCACCTCGGCGGCCCGCCGGATCGTGAACAACGTGATCACCAAGGAACTGAAGGCGTTCCTGACCTCGACCAAGCGCGACGCGGCCCAGCAGGCGCGCGTGGTCATGGAGAAGGCCGTCGCCGCGGCGCGTACCCGTATCGCGGCGCGCCAGCACAAGGACGCCCAGCGTCGCAAGACGGCCCTGGAGTCGTCGTCGCTGCCCGCGAAGCTCGCTGACTGCCGCAGCGACGACGTCGACCGCAGCGAGCTGTTCATCGTCGAGGGCGACTCCGCGCTGGGCACGGCCAAGCTCGCCCGCAACTCCGAGTTCCAGGCGCTGCTGCCGATCCGGGGCAAGATCCTCAACGTCCAGAAGTCGTCCGTCACGGACATGCTGAAGAACGCCGAGTGCGGGGCGATCATCCAGGTCATAGGGGCGGGCTCGGGCCGCACCTTCGACATCGACGCGGCCCGCTACGGCAAGATCATCATGATGACCGACGCCGATGTGGACGGCTCCCACATCCGCACCCTGCTGCTGACCCTCTTCCACCGCTACATGCGGCCGATGGTCGAGGCCGGCCGGGTGTTCGCCGCGGTGCCGCCGCTGCACCGCATCGAGCTGGTCCAGCCGAAGAAGGGCCAGGACAAGTACGTCTACACGTACTCGGACCGGGAGCTGCGCGACAAGCTCATGGAGTTCCAGAGCAAGAACATCCGGTACAAGGACTCCATCCAGCGCTACAAGGGCCTCGGTGAGATGGACGCCGACCAGCTCGCGGAGACCACCATGGACCCGCGCCGCCGCACCCTGCGCCGGATCAACCTGACCGACCTGGACTCCGCCGAGCAGGTCTTCGACCTGCTGATGGGCAACGACGTCGCACCCCGCAAGGAGTTCATCTCCAGCTCGGCGGCGACACTGGACCGGTCGCGCATCGACGCGTGACCACGCTCAGTCGTCGGACCGGGCCCGGGAGCGAGAACCGGGTCCGGTCCGGCGTATGCGCGGCACGCCTCCCGCGCCTTCCACACCGCCGTCCCGGACCGTCGCCGTCTCCACCCCCGGGTGGAGCGCCGGAGCGGGAGCGGCTCCACCCATGATCCACCCGGGCTCCGATCCCGTGACCTCGTACTTTCCGTAACGTCGAAGGCGTCGGCGGGGCCCCCGTCGGCATCACCCTTCTTCCGCTCACGGAGGCATGATGTCCGGGCTCCTCGACGCGTTGGCCGTCACGGCGGTGGTCGGCCTGGTGATCACCCGGCAGTTCCGCGCCAGTCGGATCGACACCGGCCGACGCTGGTGGGTGCTGCCCCTGGTGCTGGGCATCGTCGCGCTGCGTGAACCGGGCATGATCGACGCCCATCACCAGACGGCCGCCGTGCTGCTGCTCGCCGCCGAGATGATCGTCGGCCTGGTCACCGGTCTCGGCTGGGCCTGGACCACCCGGATATGGGTCGAGGCCGACGGCGGCGTCTGGAGCCGGGGCACCCGGGCGAGCGTCGCGGTGTGGGGCGTCGGCATCGCGCTGCGCGCCGGCCTCTACGGGGTCGGTGCGGCCCTGGGGGTGCGGCAGGACAGTTCCGCCCTGCTGCTCGCCCTCGCGGCGACCCTGCTGGTCCGGTCCGGCGTCCTGGCCTGGCGCGTTCAGGCCGCCCGTCCTTCCGGAGCCCCCGGCGCCGCGTACCGTGACGCCGTGGCCCGTCCCGCCTGGAAGGAGCCCGCGTGACGGAGAACGTCTGGACGAGGTGGCCTTCCAAGGAGGCCCTCCTGCCCGAGAGCGTCTCGCGGCCCCGCAGGCTGCTCGCCCTGGCGGTACGGCTGCTGGTCTTCGGGATGCTGCTGTGGGGAGCGTTCACCAGCAGCCGTCTGCACGGGTGGGGCTCGCTCGCGGCGGCTGTCGGCCTGGTGGGCGCCGTGTGCGCGGCGTGGGCCTTCTTCCGGACCACCCTCGCGCACCGGTTGTGGCCGTCCCTGGCACTCGTCACCGTGCTGCTCGCCCTCGCGGTCGCCGCCCAGTCCTTCGGCTTCGGAGTCCCCGCACTGGTCATCTGGTGCGGCTGCGCCGTGGTGGCCCTGGAGCGGATGCCCATCGCCGCCGCGCTGCCCGTGTCCTCGGTCGCGCTGGCCTCCTACGCCGTCGTCAGCGACGACGCATGGCTGACCACGGTGGCGACGGCGGGCGGACTGGCCCTGGCCGGATACGTCCTGCGCCTCGACGCCGAGGCACGGGGGAGCGCGCAGCGGCTGCTGGCCCAGGAGCGAGCCGCCCGGGCGGCCGAGGCGGAGTCCGCGGCACTCGCGGAGCGGGCCCGCATCGCCCGGGAGATCCACGACGTACTGGCGCACAGCCTCTCGGCTCAGATGGTGCACCTGGAGGCGGCCCGGTTGCTGATCGAGCGGGACGCGGACCGGCAGCAGATCCTGGACCGGGTGGTGGCGGCGAGGGGGATGGCCCGCGACGGACTCGCCGAGACCCGGCAGGCGCTGTCCGCGCTGCGCGGCGACCTGACGCCGCTGGAGGACTTCCTGTCTCAGCTCGTCGAAATGGCTGAGGGCTCCGCGGAGGTCACCATTACGGGGGAACGCAGACCGCTGCCGGCCGAGGCGTCACAGGCGGTGCGCAGAGTGGCCCAGGAGGCCCTGACGAACGCCCGCAGGCACGCTCCCGGCGCCGGCGTGCGGGTGCGGCTGGACTACGGCGCCCACGAAGTGACGCTGGACGTGCGGGACTCGGGAGGCCCGCCCGGCGAAGTCACCGGCGGCGGAGGTGGGTACGGTCTGCTGGGCATGCGGGAGCGTGCCGAGTTGCTGGGCGGCTCGTTGCGGGCAGGTCCGGGCGAGGAAGGGTTCGTGGTGACGTTGAAGGTGCCCGTATGACGCGGGAGTCCGGGGAGATGCCCGCGCGGGTGGTGGTCGCGGACGATCAGACCGTGGTGCGGGAGGGGATCGTGATGCTGCTCGGGCTCCTGCCCGGCGTCGAAGTCGTGGGCGCCGCCGGTGACGGCGAGGAGGCGGTCCGGCTCGTCGCCGAACTCGCACCGGATGTGGTGCTGATGGACCTGCGCATGCCCAGATGCGACGGGGTGGAGGCCACCCGCCGGATCCGGTCCGAACACCCGGGGACGCAGGTCGTCGTGCTCACGACGTACGCGGACGACGAGTCGGTGTTCCCCGCGTTGCGGGCGGGGGCTCGCGGCTACCTCACCAAGGACGCGGGCGGGGACGAGATCGTCCGGGCGGTGCACGGCGTCCTGTCCGGAGACGCGGGACTGGCGCCGAGCATCCAGCGGCGGCTGCTGGAGCGCCTGTCCGAGTCCGAGCCGCGGCGCGCGGGACCGCCCGAGCCACCGGACGGGCTCACCGCCCGGGAGACCGAGGTGCTGGTTCTCATCGCCGAAGGGCTCAACAACCACCAGATCGCGAGCCGGCTGCAGGTCTCCACGGCGACGGTGAAGACCCACATCAACAACCTGTTCGCCAAGGCGGGCATCAAGGACCGTGCTCAGGCGGTGCGTTACGCCTATGGCAAGGGGCTGGTGCGGCCACCTGGGGGATGAATCACCTGATGGGGTGAAGTGCCTGGGGAAGAAGAGTCGGGGATCTTCCCGTTCTGTCCATCCTTGGGCATGCAGTCAAGCAACGATCGGTCCCGCGGCGCCGGGGGCGGTCCCGAGAGCGCGGCCGACCACCGCGCGGTGCCGGGCAGGGCCTACGTCGAGACGGCCCCCGGCGCGCCGTACGACGGCCCGCCGTACGACGACCCGTGGTACGACGCCCTGGCCTCCGGCTGGGGCGAGTCGGCCGGCCCCTCAGCCCCCGAGCCGGCGGTGCCGCCGATGCGTCAGGACGCCCCGGCGCAGCAGCTCCGGGCCGCGGCCGACGTGTACCTGGAGGTCCAGCGCAGCGCGGCCTTCCAGGAGGTCCGCAGCCGGTACCGGAGGTTCGTGGTACCGGCCGTCGCCGGCTTCTTCCTCTGGTACGTCGCCTACGTGGTGACCGCCACGTCGGCGCCCTCCCTGATGGCCCGGCCGGTGGCCGGCGCGGTGAACGTGGCGATGGTCGCCGGCCTCGGGCAGTTCCTCACCACGTTCCTGCTCACCTGGGCCTACGCCCGGCACGCCCGGCTGCGCAGGGACCGAGCCGCGCTCGAACTGCGCTGGGACACCCAGGAGCTGACCCGCGGGACACGGGGCGGTGCGTCGTGACGGGAGACCATCAGACGCTGGCCCTGCTGCTGTTCAGCACGTTCGTCGCCGTCACGCTCGGGATCACCACCTGGGTGGGCCGCCACCGGCAGGGGTCCGCGGAGGAGTTCTACGCGGGAGGCCGCCTCTTCTCACCGATGGAGAATGGTTTTGCCATCTCCGGCGACTACATGTCGGCCGCGTCCTTCCTCGGCATCTCGGGACTCATCGCGCTCTACGGCTACGACGGCATGCTCTACTCGGTGGGCTTCCTGGTGGCGTGGCTCGTGGTTCTGTTCCTCGTCGCCGAACTGGTCCGCAACTGCGGACGGTTCACCCTCGCCGACGTCGTCGCCGCCCGGATGAGGGAGCGGCCGGTGAGGATCGCGGCGGGGACCTCCTCGGTCACCGTCTCCGTCCTGTACCTGGTGGCGCAGATGGTGGGTGCGGGCAGCCTGGTCGCGCTGCTGCTGGGCGGGACGAGCGAGGCGGCGCGGACGTGGACCGTCATCGGCGTCGGCGCCCTCATGGTGATCTACGTGTCGCTGGGCGGGATGCGCGCCACCACCTGGATCCAGATCGTGAAGGCGGTGCTGCTGCTCGGTGGCACCGTGGCGCTGACCACGCTCGTCCTGGTGCGCTTCCACGGCGACGTCGACCGGCTGCTGCGCACGGCGGCCGAGCGCAGCGGCCACGGTGAGGCATTCCTCGCGCCCGGCCTGGCGTACGGCGGGGACTGGGTCTCCCGCTTCGACTTCATCAGCCTGGGGCTCGCCCTGGTGCTGGGCACGGCCGGGCTGCCGCACATCCTGTCCCGCTTCTACACCGTGCCCACCGCCCGGGCGGCTAGGCGGTCCGTGGTCTGGTCGATCGGCCTCATCGGCGGCTTCTACCTGATGACGATCGTGCTCGGGTTCGGTGCCGCCGCCCTGGTCGGGCCGGACGCCGTACGCGCGTCCAACGCCGCCGGGAACACGGCGGTGCCGCTGCTCGCCCTCGACCTGGGCGGCGGCGCGCAGTCCACCGGCGGGACGGTCCTGTTCGCGGTGGTCGCCGCCGTCGCGTTCGCCACCATCCTCGCGGTGGTGGCCGGCATCACCCTGGCGTCCTCGGCGTCCGTGGCTCACGACCTGTACGCGTCTTTGCGGCGCCGCCGCTCCGAGCCGCGCAGCGAGGTCGCCGTGGCGCGGGTCGCCGCCGTCGGCATCGGCGCGGTCGCGATCGGGCTCGGACTGCTCGCCCGAGACCTCAACGTCGCCTTCCTGGTGGGCCTCGCCTTCGCCGTGGCCGCCTCCGCCAACCTGCCGGTGCTGCTCTACTCGCTGTTCTGGCGCGGCTTCACCACGCGCGGCGCGGTGTGGGCCGTCTACGGCGGTCTGGTGCCGTCGGTGGTGCTCGTGCTGCTGTCCCCGGTGGTCTCCGGCAGCCCGCAGTCGCTCTTCCCGGGCCTCGACTTCCAGTACTTCCCGTTGCAGAACCCTGGGCTCGTCTCCATCCCGCTGGGCTTCGTCGCCGGCTGGCTGGGCACGGTCACCTCGCCGGAGGAACCCGACGAGGCCAGGCACGCCGAGACCGAGGTGCGGGCGCTGACCGGGGCGGGGGCCGTGTAGGAACGGCCGAGCGGCGCCGTAGGTCCCCGCGTCCCAGGTGTCCAGCGGTCGTCTCAGGTGCGGGTCGCCCACGCGTAACGGTGCTCGGGGCGGCCCGCCTCGCCGTACTTGAGGGTCAGCACGGCCCGTCCGGTGCGTTCCAGCAGCTTCAGATAGCGCTGCGCGGTCTGGCGGCTCACGCCGGTCCGTTCGGCGATCTCCTGGGCGGAGAGCGGCCCGTCGGCCTTCAGCAGGCACTGGCGTACCAGCTCGGCGGTGGTGGGGGAGTGGCCCTTGGGCAGCCCGGGTTCGGAGGGTGCCGACAGGGCGCCGAAGATCCGGTCGACCTCGGCCTGTTCCGCCTCGCCGCCCCCGTCGAGGGTGCGGCGCAGCTCGGCGTAGGCCTCCAGTTTGGCGCGCAGGCCGGCGAAGGCGAACGGTTTCACCAGGTACTGGAGCGCCCCCTGACGCATCGCCGCCTGGACGGTCGACACGTCCCGGGCGGCCGTCACCATGATCACGTCGGTCTGGCGCCCCCGCCGCCGCATCTCCCGGACGACCTCCAGACCTGTCCGGTCGGGCAGGTAGTGGTCCAGCAGGATCAGGTCGAGGCGGGGCAGCCGCTCCACCGCGGACAGCGCCTCCAGCGCGCTGTGCGCCTCACCGGCGACGTGGAAGCCCGGCACCTTCTCGACGTACGCGGCGTTGACGCGCGAGACCCGCGTGTCGTCGTCCACGACCAGGACCTCGATCATCGGGCCTCCTCCTCGGCGGCGGTGGGCACAGGGGCGGTGAGGGCGGGTTGCGGGGACGGTTCGGTCAGTGCCTCCGGGAGGACGACGACGAACTCCGCGCCGCCGCCGTACGCCTCCCCGACGGTCGCGCTGCCACCTTGCCGTTCGGCCAGGCGGCGCACCAGCGACAGCCCGATGCCGCGCCCGCGGTGTGCCGGTGACTCCTTGGTGGACCAGCCCGCGGTGAACACCAGCTCCCGGTGGTCCGCCGGAATCCCGGGACCCGTGTCGCGCACCGTGAGCGTGGCGGCGCGCCCCTCGGCACGGAGTTCGACCTCCACGCGCGCGTGCGGTGTCCCCGCGGCGGCGTCGAGGGCGTTGTCGACCAGGTTGCCGACGATCGTCACGAGCCCCCGGGGATCGACCAGCAGGTCCGGCAGCCGCGTCCGGTCCGAGACCCACAGGGCGACTCCGCGTTCGGCCGCGACGGTGGCCTTGCCGACCAGCAGGGCGGCGAGAAGCGGGTCCTGGATCCGCTCCGTGATCTGTTCCGCGGTGACCCGGTGGTCGCCGACCACCTCGCCGACGAACTCCACGGCGTCGTCGTACATCTCCAGTTCGAGCAGGCCCAGCAGGGTGTGCATGCGGTTGGCGTGCTCGTGGTCCTGCGCGCGCAGCGCGTCGATCAGGCCGCGTGTGGAGTCCAGCTCCCGGCCGAGCTGCTCCAGCTCGGTGCGGTCGCGCAGCGTGGCGACGGCCCCGCCGTCGTCGGTGGGCATCCGGTTGGCGACCAGGACCCGCTGGCCGCGCACGGTCAGCAGGTCGGTGCCGGTCACCCGGCCGGCCAGGACGTCGGCCGTGCGCCCCGCCCCGAGGGCCTCGTCGGGCAAGCGGCCGACGGCCTCGCCGCCGATGCCCAGCAGGCGCTGCGCCTCGTCGTTGAGCAGACGCACCCGGCCGCCGCGGTCGAGCGCGACGACGCCCTCCCGGATGCCGTGCAGCATGGCCTCGCGCTCCGCCAGCAGCCCCGCGATGTCCGAGAAGGCGAGGTCACGGGTCTGCCGCTGCACCCGGCGCGAGATGATCCAGGACGCCAGGGCGCCGACGGCCAGCGCGCCACCGGCGTAAGCGAACAGGCCGGGGATGGCGTGGATCAGCCGCGCCCGGACGCTGTCGTAGGCGATGCCCACCGAGACCGCTCCGACGATCTCGCCGTCGCCGTCGCGCAGCGGCACCTTGCCGCGGGCGGAGCGGCCCAGGGTGCCGTTGTCGATCTCCATGACCTCCCGGCCGGACAGGGCCTGGCCGGGGTCGGTGGAGACGACCTCGCCGATCCGCTGGGGGTCGGTGTGCGACCAGCGCACGCCCTTGCGGTCCATCACGACGACGTACTCCGCCTTGGTGGCCTCGCGGACCCGTTCCGCCTCCTGCTGCACGGGGCCGTTCGCCGTCGGCCGGGTGGTGCGCAGGTCCCGTACGACCTGCGGCTGCTGTGCGGTGGTCTGCGCGATCGCCAGTGCCCGGCGCATCGCCTGGTCGTCCAGCTGGTCGCCGAGCGGCGCCAGGAACAGCCCGGTCGCGAGCACGGCGACGCCCGCGGCGATCGCCAGCTGCATCAGCAGCACCTGTGAGAACACCCGCCGCGGCAGGCCCAGGCGCAGTCGGCGTACGGGGGGAGTGGAGCTCATGGCCATGACGGTACGTGGGGCCGGTGGCCGGCCGTAGCGGGGTGTGGCGTGTATCTCCCGTGGGCGCGCGTATCTTCCGTGGGCGCGCGTATCTTCCGTGGGGAGTCAGCTCGCCAGTGCCGCCGTCATCGGCAGGGCGCGCACCGCGGTGACCTCCATCCGCGCCGGCGAGCCCAGCACCGACGCCCCGCAGCTCTCCGGCCGCGGTGGCGCCGACGCCCCCTGTACGACGGTGACCCGCCAGTGCCGGCCGTCCCGGTGCGCCAGGGTCACCTCCCAGCGCGGTGCGGCGCCGTCCGTGCGTACGACGGTCAGGGCCTGGGCCGTGTCCTCGCCGACGGCCGACCGCAGGGCCAGCTCGGCCGCCTGGCCCGGGCGCTCCCACGCGGAGTTCCCGCGGCAGCCCTCGACGACGATCCGGTCCTCCCGCGCGCTGTGCAGGATCTCCTTGACGGCGTGGGCCTGGACCCGGCCGTAGACGTATCCGTGGGGCAGGACGAGCACGGTCGGTGAGAAGCGGTGACCGCCCAGGTGGGTGACCTCCCAGACGCCGTCGGCCCCGGAGGCCGCGAGTTCGGCCGCGAGGGGCCTGCCGAGCAGGGCGCAGCACCGGTCGCGCTTGCCGTTGGTGCAGACGAGGGCGAGCGGGTCGCCCGTGTGGGGGCGGCCGTCCAGCACCGAGTCGAAGGTGTGGTGGTCGCCCCGGCCGAGCGCGGCGAAGTCGAGGCCGAGCAGCCGGCCGGGGTCCTTGATCGTGGTGCCGTGCAGCCACACGTTCCCCGGCACGGTGTGGGCCGCGTACACCGTGCGTTCGGTGGGCGTGCCCTGGTCCGCGTGACGGCCTGGGCGGCGTACGAGCGCGACGCGTACGCCCGTCCCCTTCACCGCCGCGTCGAGGGCGCGCCCCAGCGCGGTGTCCAGGTGGCTCGAGGTGAGCGCCTTGGCGCCCCACGGGCCGGGCTGTTCGAGCAGCAACCAGGTCCTCGCGACGGGTGCGGTGCCCGAAACGGGCTCGTCGAGGTCCCGGGAGACGGCTGAGCACGTACTCACAGAGGTGAGCCTAACCTGACTTGCCCCGTGACGACTTCCAGCCGCGCCTGAGCACTACTCCGGCAGTGGTCGCGGCGGCTTCGGACCCGAGTACAGCCCACTCGGCCGCATCCGCAGCGGGCGCTCCCCGTACTCCTCCAGCGCGTGCGCGATCCAGCCCGCCGTACGGGCCACCGCGAAGATCGTCTCGGCCGCGGTGGAGGCCATGCCGGAGGACACGGTGAGCACGGCGAGCGCCAGGTCGACGTTGGCGTGCAGCGGGGCGTGGCGGGCGGCGGTGGCCTGTACGTCCCGGGCCGCCGCGAGTGCGGGCGCCGCCCGGGGGATGTCCTCCAGGAGCGCGAACAGGGCACGCGCGCGTGGGTCCTCGCCGGGGTAGAGCCGGTGGCCGAGCCCCGGGATGCGCCGGCCGGCCCGCAACTCCTCCGCGACCACCGGCGCCGCGCTGCCCAGATCGAGTACCTCCAGCAGCATCCGGTGCGCGAGTCCTCCGGCGGCGCCGTGCAGCGGTCCCTCGATCACGCCGAGTCCGGCGGACACGGCCGCGTAGGCGTGCGCCCGTGCCGACGCGGCGACGCGCACGGCGAGCGTGGAGGCCGCCAGGTCGTGGTCGACGAGGAGGCAGAGCGCCGTGTCGAGGGCGCGCAGGGTCGGCTCGTCGGCGTCCTGCCCGCTGAGCCGGGTCCACAGCCGACGGGCGATCGGGTCCTGGTCGTGTCCGTCGCGCAGTACGGGGGGCAGCGCGGCGACGAGGGTGGGGATGAGGGCGCGCGCCGTGCCCAGGACCGCGTCCTCGGACAGGTCGAAGCGGAGCGGGTCCGTGACCGCCGCGGCGATCGCCGCGACGCAGAGCCGGTCGGCGGGGCCGGCGTGTCCGGGCAGGGCGTCGACGGCACGGCGGGCCACGGCCACGGAGGACTCGGGTACCGGGAAGGCGGCGCCGGGACGCAGTTGCCCGGTCCAGAGCCACTCGGCCACCTCCTCGTAGGTGTGGCGAGCGGCGAGTTCGACCGCGTCGACGCCCCGGTAGTAGAACCGGTCGCTCTCGATGAGCGTGAGGCGGGTGCGCACCGTCAGCTCCTGCCCGGCGGCCGAGGCCGCGCTCGTGCCGCCGTCGCGCCGGTTGCGCCGGGCGAGGGCCCGCACCTCGTCGGCGTCGAAGGTGCTGCCCCGGGAGCCGGGCGCGCGGCGGCTGCCGAGCTGGCCGCGGCTGACGTACGCGTAGACGGTCTCGGGCTTCACCCCGAGCAGGTCGGCCGCCTCCCTGGTGGTCAGGCGCCGCTCGCCGTCGGCGGTGTGGTCGGGCTCTTGATCGCGCATGAGGTCACCGTATCGATCGGAGGCGATTCGTGTTGAGTCCTTGGACGACTACATATTGACTCAATCAATATTGACAGACTTACAGTCAAGTATGGACAGTGGAGTCACGTCCGAGGAGGTAATCATGTCTGTCAACAGAACCGCAGCGGCCGCAACGCTTGTCGAGGTGCCGCGAGGGCTCGCCGGTGTCGTGGTGGCCGACACCGAGGTCGGCGATGTGCGAGGGCTGGAGGGCTTCTACCACTACCGCCAGTACTCGGCCGTCGAACTCGCGCAGAGCCGCGGCTTCGAGGACGTCTGGCATCTCCTGGTCCACGGGGAACTCCCCGACGCACGGCGCGGGGCCGCCTTCGCCGCCGAGACCGCGGCACTGCGGCGACTCCCCGAAGCGGTGCGCGCCGCCCTGCCCGCCATCGCCGAGGCCGGTGGACGCTCCGGCCCGCTCGCCGGAATGCGCACGGGCCTGTCCCTGCTGGGCGCGGCCCTGGGCTTCGGGCCGGTGTACGACCTCTCGGACGACCGGCGCCGCCGGGACACCCTGGTGGCCGCCGCGGCCGTGCCGACGCTGCTGACCGCGCTGCACCGGCTGGGGCGGGGCCTGGAGCCGGTGGAGCCCCGCGAGGACCTGTCGTACGCCGCGAACTACCTCTACATGGTGACCGGCGAGGAGCCGGACCCGGCGCGCACACGGGCGATCGAGCAGTACCTGATCTCCACCATCGACCACGGGTTCAACGCGTCGACCTTCACCGCGCGGGTCATCGCGTCGACGGGTGCGGATGTCGCGGCCTGCCTGACCGGTGCGGTGTCGGCGCTGTCCGGCCCGCTGCACGGCGGCGCGCCCAGCCGGGCGCTGGACACCCTGGACGCGATCGGCACCCCCGACCGCATCGACGCGTGGATCCGCGAACGGGTGCTCGCCGGTGACCGCATCATGGGCTTCGGTCACGCGGTCTACCGCACGGAGGACCCGCGCTCACGGATGCTGCGTGAGGTGGCGCAGCGCTTCGGCGGCCCGCGCGTGGAGTTCGCGGTCGAGGTGGAGCGGCAGGTCGAGGCGATCCTCGCGGAGCTGAAGCCGGGGCGCGAACTGCACACCAACGTCGAGTTCTACGCGGGCGTGGTCATGGAACTGTGCGGCCTGCCCCGCGAGATGTTCACGCCCACGTTCGCGGCGGCACGGGTGGTGGGCTGGAGCGCGAACGTCCTGGAACAGGCGCGCGACTCGAAGATCATCCGGCCGGCGGCCCGGTACGTGGGGCCGGGGGCCCCGGTGGGCGTGCCGGCGGTGGCCTGAGAAGCGCGAGCGGCCTGGTGCCGTTCGGGCGCCAGGCCTGGTCGGGGGAGCGTCGAGCAAGGACGGGGTGCCGGGTTGCTCGCCGGTGGTGGGTCCGTGCGCGCCGTCGTCGGTGGGTACGGCCGGAGACACGGTTGACGTCAGGCGTCGGGGATGTCCGCCTTGGCCCGGATGAGGGTCTCCCGGCTGACGACCACGATGCGTTCGTAGTCGGCGCGGGAAGCATCGGCGGGGAGTTCGCGCTCCAGGGTCTCGGTGGCCTCGGTGCCGATGACGGCGAAGTTGCCGTCACTCAGCTCGAAGAGGTCCGGACAGCTGGCTCCCGAGGTACTGCCGCGCGAGCTTGGAGGCACACCGATGCGGCGCACGATTTTCAAGGGATACCGGTCCTTCTGGATTGGCCATTGTGCTGGGAGCACGTTACTGGGATCCGCGGGCCCGGTGTGCCCCACAGGGCGAAGACACTCCCGGGAAGCGTGAGCCGTTCGGGAGCCTCAGTCGGACGGAGGGGTTCCCACCACCCACCACTCGTCCGTGTCCGCTTCGTCCAGGTCCTTGAGGAGTCCGTCCACCATGGTGCCGACACGTGACTCGACGGACGTGACCTTGAACGACGCCCGTTGATCCCTCGATGCCTCCCAGTACTCGCGCATCAGGGGGGTCTGGAAGAGTTCGCGCAGGTGCCCGAACAACTCCTCCTGGTCCAGGATTCCCGCATGGTGGAGGTGGTAGAGGTTGACGTACCAGGCGTTGGCGTAGAAGAACTGACGTCGTTTCTGTGCCGGGATGCTCTTGTCGTAGGTGTCGATGACCTCCGCCAGTGAAGGGTCGTCGAGCGCCCTGTTCAGCAACTCCCAGTGCATGCGCTGCTGGTGCCGCAGTGCCTCGCGCCGGAGCGCCAGCTCCTCCAGCCGCAGCTGGCGTTCGTGCAGCCGGGCCCTGTCCAGCCGCCGCTGCCGCGCGGCCAGCAGCATGCCGGCCGCGACGGCGCCGAACCTCCCCGTGATGTTCTTCCGTGTGACCATGTCAACCCCCGAATCAGGCGGCCGCCCGCCGGTCGTCGAGTGCGGGTCGGCTGACGGGGACCGGCGAGCGATGGGCGGCGCTTGCCGCCTCCAGAGTGCCGAGCGGCGCTGATCGACGGGGAGGCGGAGAGGAGGCGCACGGAGGGAAGCGAGGGTCGCACAGTCCGGCGCCTTGGAAAACGTCTGCCCCGCGCACGCTGCTAACAATCGTTCACTCCGTACCGACCGCGGCGGACCGTATCCTGAGCAGGCAATTCCGCACGCGTGGGTGAGAGAGAGGTCGCACGGTGGGGCAGCGCCCGACTCCGCAGCAGATCCCGGTCGTCGTACTCGCCGGGTTCCTCGGCTCCGGGAAGACCACCCTGCTCAACCACCTCCTGCACCGCAGCGGAGGCAGCCGTATCGGCGCCGTCGTCAACGACTTCGGATCGATCGAGATCGACGCGATGGCCGTCGCGGGCGCCCTCGGCGACTCCACCGTGTCCCTCGGCAACGGCTGCCTGTGCTGTGCCGTCGACGCGAGCGAACTCGACGGGTACCTGGAGCGGCTCGCCCGCCCCGAGGCCGGCATCGACGTGATCGTCATCGAGGCCAGCGGCCTGGCCGAACCGCAGGAACTGGTGCGCATGCTGCTGGCCAGCGAGCGACCGGAGGTGGTGTACGGCGGGCTCGTCGAGGTCGTCGACGCCGCCGAGTTCGACGACACCCGCGCCAAGCACCCCGAGGTCGACCGGCACCTGGCCCTCGCCGACCTGGTCGTGGTCAACAAGACCGACCGTGCCCCGGACGCCGAGCGCGTGCTCGCCCTCGTGCACTCGCTCGCCGACGGCGCCGCCGTCGTGCCCGCGACCTACGGCCGCATCGACCCCGAGTTCCTCTACGACTGCCGACCCGCCGAGGAGCGGGTGGGGCAGCTGTCCTTCGACGACCTGCACGAGCACTCCGAGGACGGCGCACACCCCGGGCACCTGCACGCCGCCTACGACACGCTGTCGTTCGTCTCCGACGTCCCGCTCGACCCGCGCCGGCTCATGCGCTTCCTCGACAGCCGGCCCGAGGGCCTCTACCGGATCAAGGGGTACGTCGACTTCGGACCGTACGACACGCGGAACCGGTACGCCGTCCACGCCGTCGGGCGCTTCCTGCGCTTCTACCCGGAGCCCTGGACGTCCGTCGCCGCCGACACCGCCGGCGCCCGCCGTACCCAGCTCGTCCTCATCGGCTCCGGCATCGACGCGGCGGCCCTCGGCGAGGAACTCGAGGCGTGCCGCCGGGACGCCGACGCCCCGCACGCCGACGAGCACGGCATGTGGGGCGTCCTGCGCTACGTACCCGACGGCGAGGACCCCGAGGGCGAAGGCCCCGACGGCGAGGAGCCGCCGGACGCCCCCTAGGCCTCCCTACGCCGGTCCGGCCACCACCGACACCGTCTTCGGCAGCGACACGCCCGAGCCGTCGCGGCGCGGGTCGACGTCCGGGAGCTGCGCCGGCGCGCCGTTCCGCTGCGCGGCGAGCGCCGGAGTGGCGCCCGCCCAGGCGAAGGCCAGGCAGTCCTCGCCCTTCAGGAACCGCTGGCAGCGCACACCGCCCGTGGCGCGGCCCTTGCGCGGGTACTGGTCGAACGGCGTGAGCTTCGCCGTGGTCTGCACCGAGTCGTCCAGCGTGCCGCGCGATCCGGCCACCGTGAAGACCACCGCGTCCGCCGCCGGGTCCACCGCCGTGAAGGAGATGACCTTCGCGCCGTCGGCGAGCTTGATGCCCGCCACCCCGCCCGCGGGACGGCCCTGCGGGCGGACCTGCGAGGCCTGGTAGCGCAGGAGCTGGGCGTCGTCCGTGATGAAGACCAGGTCCTCGTCACCGGTGCGCAACTCGACCCCGCCGACGATGCGGTCGCCCTCCTTGAGGGTGATGACCTCCAACTCGTCCTTGTTGGAGGGGTAGTCGGGCACCACCCGCTTGACGACGCCCTGTTCCGTGCCGATCGCGAGCCCCGGCGAGGACTCGTCCAGCGTGGTCAGGCAGACCACGTCCTCGTCGTCCTCCAGGGACACGAACTCCGCCAGCGGCGCACCGCCCGCGAGGTTCGGCGTCGGCATGGACTCCGGGAGCTGGGGCAGGTCCACCACGTTCACCCGCAGCAGCCGCCCCGCGGACGTCACCACGCCCACCTCGCCACGCGCCGTGGCCGGCACCGCGGAGACGATCAGGTCGTGCTTGACCCGCTTGGCGCCCGCCTCCGTGACGAGGGGCTCGTCGTTGGCGGTGCGGGCCAGCAGGCCCGTCGACGACAGCAGCACCCGGCACGGGTCGTCCGCCACCTGGAGCGGCACGGCCGCGACCGGCGCACCGCCCGACTCCAGCAGCGTCGTACGGCGGTCGGTGCCGAACTTCTTCGCCACCGCCGCCAGTTCGGCCGAGACCAGCTTGCGCAGCTCCGCGTCCGAGTCGAGGATCCGGGTCAGCTCCTCGATCTCCGCGTTCAGCCGGTCCTTCTCGGACTCCAGCTCGATGCGGTCGTACTTGGTGAGCCGGCGCAGCGGCGTGTCCAGGATGTACTGCGTCTGGACGTCGCTCAGCGAGAAGCGGTCCATCAGGCGCTGCTTGGCCTGCGCCGAGTTCTCGCTGGAGCGGATGAGACGGATGACCTCGTCGATGTCGACCAGCGCGGTGAGCAGGCCCTCCACCAGGTGCAGCCGGTCGCGCTTCTTGCTGCGGCGGAACTCGCTGCGGCGCCGGACGACGGTGAAGCGGTGGTCGAGATAGACCTCCAGCAGCTCCTTGAGGCCCAGGGTGAGGGGCTGGCCGTCCACCAGGGCGACGTTGTTGATGCCGAAGGACTCCTCCATGGCCGTCAGCTTGTAGAGCTGCTCCAGGACCGCCTCCGGCACGAAGCCGTTCTTGATCTCGATGACCAGGCGCAGTCCGTGCGCGCGGTCGGTCAGGTCCTTGACGTCCGCGATGCCCTGGATCTTCTTCGAGCCGACCAGGTCCTTGATCTTCGAGATGACCTTCTCCGGGCCCACCGCGAAGGGCAGCTCGGTGACGACGAGACCCTTGCGGCGGGCCGTCACCGTCTCCACGGACACCGTCGCGCGGATCTTGAACGTGCCGCGGCCCGTCTCGTACGCGTCCCTGATACCCGGCAGGCCGACGATCCGGCCGCCGGTGGGCAGGTCGGGGCCCGGTACGTGCTTCATCAGCGCGTCCAGGTCGGCGTTCGGGTGCCGGATCAGGTGCCGGGCCGCCGCGATCACCTCGCGCAGGTTGTGCGGCGGCATGTTCGTGGCCATGCCGACCGCGATGCCCGAGGCGCCGTTGACCAGCAGGTTCGGGAAGGCGGCGGGCAGCGCCACCGGTTCCTGCTCCTGGCCGTCGTAGTTGGGGGCGAAGTCGACGGTGTCCTCGTCGATGGACTCCGTCATCAGGCCGGCGGCCTCGGCCATCCGGCACTCCGTGTACCGCATGGCGGCCGGCGGGTCGTCGTTGCCCAGCGAGCCGAAGTTGCCGTGGCCGTCCACCAGGGGCACGCGCATCGAGAACGGCTGGGCCATGCGCACCAGCGCGTCGTAGATCGACGCGTCGCCGTGCGGGTGCAGCTTGCCCATCACCTCGCCGACGACACGGGCGCACTTCACGTAGCCGCGCTCGGGCCGCAGGCCCATCTCGTTCATCTGGTAGACGATGCGGCGGTGCACCGGCTTGAGGCCGTCGCGGGCGTCCGGCAGTGCACGGGAGTAGATGACCGAGTACGCGTACTCGAGGAAGGAGCCCTGCATCTCGTCGACGACGTCGATGTCGAGGATCTTCTCCTCGTACGAGTCGTCGGGCGGCGGGGTCTTCGTACTACGGCGGGCCATCGCTGCCGGCTCCTTGCTGAAGCGTGAACGGTGATCTGACGCCGTCCATTGTGGACTGCGGCACTGACAGCGACCGACCAGGACCCGTCACGGGCTGCCGGCCCGGCGCTGCCCGCAGGGTACGCCCTCGTCCCGGGGCGCCGTCCGCGCAGCCGTCTCCGGCGGCCCGCCAACCGCGTTCTCGCTCTCGGCGTACGAGGTCCGGGAACTCCACCGGCGGCCCGCACGCTTGCATACAGTGGCAGGATCGGCGGAATTCCGCAGTTCCGCCCACTGATTCCACCAGGTGGTTCACCCAGTGACTCCACCAGGATCTCGCGATCGAAGGGACGTACATGCCCATGGGTCACACGGCCACAGCCCAGGCAGGCTCCGGCGGCCTGACAGCGACCGAACACCGCCTGGCCAACGGCCTGCGCGTGGTGCTCTCCGAGGACCACCTGACCCCGGTCGCGGCGGTGTGCCTCTGGTACGACGTTGGCTCGCGCCACGAGGTCAAGGGGCGCACCGGCCTGGCTCACCTTTTCGAGCACCTCATGTTCCAGGGCTCCGCCCAGGTCAAGGGCAACGGTCACTTCGAGCTGGTGCAGGGCGCCGGCGGTTCTCTCAACGGCACCACCAGCTTCGAGCGGACCAACTACTTCGAGACCATGCCCGCCCACCAGCTGGAGCTCGCCCTCTGGCTGGAGGCCGACCGCATGGGCTCCCTGCTGGCCGCCCTGGACGAGGAGTCGATGGAGAACCAGCGGGACGTCGTCAAGAACGAACGGCGCCAGCGCTACGACAACGTCCCCTACGGCACGGCCTTCGAGAAGCTGACCGCCCTCGCCTACCCGGAGGGGCACCCCTACCACCACACGCCGATCGGTTCGATGGCGGACCTGGACGCGGCGACCCTGGAGGACGCGCGCGCGTTCTTCCGCACCTACTACGCGCCGAACAACGCGGTGCTGTCGGTCGTCGGCGACATCGACCCGGAGCAGACGCTCGCCTGGATCGAGAAGTACTTCGGCTCCATCGCCTCGCACGACGGCAAGCAGCCTCCGCGGGACGGTGCGCTGCCCGACGTCATGGGCGGGCAAGTGCGCGAGATCGTCGAGGAGGAGGTTCCGGCCCGCGCCCTGATGGCGGCCTACCGCCTGCCGGAGGACGGCACGCGCGCGTGCGACGCGGCCGACCTGGCCCTGACCGTCCTGGGCGGCGGCGAGTCGTCCCGCCTGTACAACCGGCTCGTACGCCGCGACCGCACCGCCGTCGCCGCCGGGTTCGGCCTGCTGCGGCTCGCCGGGGCACCCTCCCTGGGTTGGCTGGACGTGAAGACGTCCGGCGACGTGGAGGTCCCGGTCATCGAGACGGCCATCGACGAGGAGCTGGCCCGGTTCGCCGAGGAGGGCCCCACGGCCGAGGAGATGGAGCGCGCCCAGGCCCAGCTGGAACGCGAGTGGCTGGACCGCCTGGGCACGGTAGCGGGCCGCGCGGACGAACTGTGCCGGTACGCCGTCCTGTTCGGCGACCCGCAGCTGGCCCTCACCGCCGTGCAGCGGGTCCTCGAGGTGACCGCGCAGGAGGTCCAGGAGGTCGCCAAGGCCCGCCTGCGCCCCGACAACCGCGCGGTGCTCGTCTACGAGCCCACCACTCCCGCCGACGAGACCGACGCCGACACGACCGACGCCACCGACGAGAACGAGGAGGCGGCCAAGTGACCGAGCTCGCCACCATGGAATTCCACGCCCAGCCGCAGGCCGGCGAGCCCAAGCCGTGGGCGTTCCCCGCCCCCGAGCGCGGCAGCCTCGACAACGGCCTCACCGTGCTGCGCTGCCACCGCCCCGGCCAGCAGGTCGTCGCCGTCGAGGTGCTCCTCGACGCCCCCCTGGACGCCGAGCCCGCCGGACTCGACGGCGTCGCCACGATCATGGCGCGGGCCTTCTCCGAGGGCACCGACAAGCACTCGGCCGAGGAGTTCGCCGCCGAGCTGGAGCGCTGCGGCGCCACCCTGGACGCGCACGCCGACCACCCCGGCGTCCGGCTGAGCCTGGAGGTGCCCGCCTCGCGCCTGGCCAAGGCCCTCGGCCTGGTCGCCGACGCCCTCAGGGCACCCGCCTTCGCGGACAGCGAGGTCGAACGGCTGGTGCGCAACCGGCTCGACGAGATCCCGCACGAGCTGGCCAACCCCTCCCGGCGCGCCGCCAAGGAACTCTCCAAGGAGCTGTTCCCGGCCGACTCGCGCATGTCGCGCCCGCGCCAGGGCACCGAGGAGACGGTCGCGGCCATCGACTCGGCGGCCGTACGCGCCTTCTACGAGCGGCATGTCCGCCCCGCGACCGCCACCGCGGTGGTCGTCGGCGACCTCACCGGCGTCGACCTGGACGCGCTGCTCGGCGACACCCTGGGCGCGTGGACCGGCTCGACCGCCGAGCCGCGCCCCGTCCCCCCGGTGACCGCCGACGACCGGGGCCGCGTCGTCATCGTGGACCGTCCCGGCGCCGTCCAGACGCAGCTGCTGATCGGCCGCACCGGCGCCGACCGGCACGACCGCGTGTGGCCCGCGCAGGTGCTCGGCACCTACTGCCTCGGCGGCACCCTCACCTCGCGTCTGGACCGCGTCCTGCGTGAGGAGAAGGGCTACACCTACGGCGTACGGGCGTTCGGCCAGGTCCTGCGGTCCGCGCCGGACGGCACGGGCGCCGCGATGCTCGCCATCAGCGGGTCCGTCGACACCCCCAACACCGGTCCCGCCCTGGAGGACCTGTGGACGGTGCTGCGCAAGCTCGCCGCGGAGGGGCTCACCGACGCCGAGCGTGACGTGGCCGTGCAGAACCTGGTGGGCGTGGCGCCGCTGAAGTACGAGACGGCGGCGGCCGTGGCGAGCACGCTGGCCGACCAGGTCGAGCAGCACCTGCCGGACGACTTCCAGGCCACGCTCTACCGTCAACTGGCCGCCACGGGCACCGTGGAGGCCACCGCGGCGGTCGTGAACGCCTTCCCGGTGGACCGCCTCGTGACGGTCCTCGTCGGCGACGCGGCGCAGATCAAGGAGCCCGTCGAGGCCCTCGGCATCGGCGAAGTCACCGTGGTGGCGGCCGAGTAGCGGCACGCGCGTGTGGTGGCCCTGGTGACCGGAGTGTCACCAGGGCCACCGTTTGTCCGTATTGGGGGAGTGGTTGCCTGTCTGCCCTGTGGCGTGCGCTACAAAAAGCCTGTTGCGTTTGAGAATTGAACGCAGCCGCGCTTAGCGTCTTCCGGGCTGTTCGTCAGGCAGTGCGCCGCGCCCGCGGCACCGGACAGCCATCGCCGAGTCCCCGTACGGCGCGAGCCAGGGGAGCCGGGGACCCAACGCAGTCCCTGGGGTGAATCGGACGCCCGCGCGCAGAGCGAGGGGGTCCGTAGGAGACCTTCCACCTCCGAACCCGTCAGCTAACCCGGTAGGCGAGAGGGAAGGAAAGGACGAGCCTCTACATGGCGTTCACGCGCGCCACCGGGAAGCACCGCCGTACCGGCCGGGTGCACCGCACCACCGCCCGCGCGGCGGGAGTCGCGGCCCTCGCCACCACCGGCGTCGTCGGCACCCTCGCCGCCCCGGCGCTCGCCGCCGAGCCCGCGGTGGAGCAGAGCGGCCTCACCCCGGTCGTCACCATCGGCGACTCAGTGGCCGACGAGATAGACGCCCAGGCCGTCGCCCAGCGGCAGGCGGCCGCGGACGCCGCCGCCCGCGAGGCGGCCCGGGAAGCGGCCCGCGAGCGCGCGGCCGAGGCGGCCAAGGAGGCGCGCGAGGCCAAGGAGCGCGCCGCGCGGGAGGCGGAGCGCAAGCGCCTCAACACCTTCGTCGCGCCGATCACCGCCTCGTACGTCTCCACCGCCTACCAGGCCGGCAGTTCCCTGTGGTCCTCCGGCAGCCACACCGGCATCGACTTCCACGCCTCCAGCGGCACGACCGTGCACGCGGTGGGCGTCGGTACCGTCGTCGAGGCCGGCTGGGGCGGGGCGTACGGCAACCAGGTCGTGATCAAGATGCACGACGGCACGTACACGCAGTACGGGCACCTGTCGTCCATCGGCGTCTCGGTCGGCCAGTCGGTCGAGCCCGGCCAGCAGATCGGTCTCTCCGGCGCCACCGGCAACGTCACCGGACCCCACCTGCACTTCGAGGCCCGTACGAGCCCCGAGTACGGCTCGGACATGGACCCCGTCGCCTACCTCCGCTCCCACGGCGTGAACGTCTGACAGAGACGACGTCCGAAAGCCCCGGCTTCCCGAGCCGGGGCTTTTCGCATTTAATATCGCTTGATTGGCCTGGGGTCGTGCAACACACGTCAATCACCGGCGTTTCGCGGGGGTCAAGGGGAGGTCGCTCATGCGTATTCCGGCGCATTCCGTGTGCACGGCGATCCGGGACGACATCGTCACCGGCGTACACGGCCGCGGGAGCCGGCTCACCGAGGAACTCCTCGCCCGCCGCTACGGCGTCTCCCGCGTCCCCGTCCGCGAGGCCCTGCGCACGCTGGAGGCCGAGGGCTTCGTGGTGACCCGGCGGCACGCGGGCGCGTGCGTGGCGGAACCGACCGAGCGGGAGGCCGCCGACCTGCTGGAGACGCGCACGCTCCTGGAGCCGCTCGGAGCCGCCCGGGCCGCCCGGCGGCGCACCGAGGCCCACCTCAGGGTGTTGCGCGGCCTGGTCAGGCTGGGGCAGGAGCGGGCCAGGCAGGGCACCGGCGAGGAGCTGCGCTCACTGGGCGGCTGGTTCCACGAGACCCTCGCCCGCGCGGCCGACAGCCCCTCCCTGACGGCGCTGCTGACCCAGCTCCGCCACAAGATCGCCTGGATGTACGTCGTGGAGGCACCGGTCGGCCCGGTGGAGTACTGGGCGGAGCACGGCGCGATCACCGATGCGGTGGCCCGGGGTGACGGCGAACGCGCGCGGGCGCTCATGACCCTGCACATCGAGCGGTCGGCGTCCGCGCACCGGCTGCGCTTCGCCTCCGGCGGCGGGCGGACGGAGCGTGTGAGGAATGCGCAACATCCCGTAAACACGGCGGGCCCGCGCCGGTAACGCGGGTGCCGTATACAAAGGGCGGGGAATTCCGCCCGGTGTTTTCTGCTGCCGTAAACAGGGCGAACGGACGGGCGAACCGAAAGGGCAGAGAAACAGAAGAGAAATGACGCGAAAGGCCCGTCCGGTGTCCCGGCGGGCCTTTCGGTGGTGCCATCGGTCGGGCTCAGACGGTCTCGGGAAGCTCCTCGAGCCCCTCGGCGACCAGCTTCGCCAGCCGGTCCAGGGCGGCCTCCGCGCCCTCGGCGTCGGAGGCGAGGACGATCTCCTCGCCACCCTGGGCGCCGAGGCCGAGGACGGCCAGCATGGAGGCCGCGTTGACGGGGGACCCGTCGGCCTTGGCGATCGTCACCGGGACGCCTGTGGCCGTGGCGGCTCGGACGAAGATGGAGGCGGGGCGGGCGTGGAGACCCTCGGCCCAGCCGACGTTGACGCGGCGCTCAGCCATGTGATGCTGCCCTTCAGGTGTTCAGAGGGTTGGAGTTGTCTAGACCAGTGTTGTCTAGACCAGTTTCCCACATCGTGAAGCAAGCCGGGACGGGCGTGTGCGCCGTCCCGTACGGTGCTCGGACCGCGGCCTCGGTCCGAGCTCGTGTCCCCCACAGACTGCCCCGCGCCGTTGTCGGACGCGAGCCGTACTCTGGGGCCCATGCAGACCTCGTCGGACCGGCACGAGTACCCCGCCCACTGGGAAGCCGACGTGGTGCTGCGCGACGGCGGCACCGCGCGCGTCCGCCCCATCACCGTTGATGACGCCGAGCGCCTGGTCAGCTTCTACGAGCAGGTCTCCGACGAGTCGAAGTACTACCGCTTCTTCGCGCCGTACCCTCGCCTGTCCGCCAAGGACGTCCACCGCTTCACGCACCACGACTTTGTGGACCGGGTGGGACTCGCGGCCACCATCGGCGGCGAGTTCATCGCCACCGTACGCTACGACCGGATCGGGGCCGGCGGAACGCCCGCCACCTCCCCGGCCGACGAGGCCGAGGTCGCCTTCCTCGTCCAGGACGCCCACCAGGGGCGCGGCGTCGCCTCGGCCCTGCTGGAGCACATCGCCGCCGTCGCCCGCGAGCGGGGCATCCGCCGCTTCGCCGCCGAGGTCCTGCCCGCCAACAACAAGATGATCAAAGTCTTCATGGACGCCGGGTACACCCAGAAGCGGAGCTTCGAGGACGGGGTGGTCCGCCTGGAGTTCGATCTCGAACCCACCGACCGCTCGCTCGCCGTGCAGTACGCGCGCGAGCACCGCGCGGAGGCCCGTTCCGTCCAGCGGCTGCTGCAGCCCGGCTCGGTCGCGGTCGTCGGCACCGGCCGCACCCCGGGCGGCGTCGGCCGCAGCATCCTCGGCAACATCCGGGACGCGGGGTACACGGGCCGCCTGTATGCCGTGAACAGGGCTTTCCCCGAGGACCAGAAGCACCTCGACGGGGTCCCGGCGTGCCGCTCCGTGCGCGACGTCGACGGGCCCGTCGACGTCGCCGTCGTCACCGTGCCCGCCGAGCAGGTCCCCGACGTCGTCACCGAGTGCGGCGAGCACGGCGTGCAGGGACTGGTGGTGATCTCCGCCGGATACGCCGACAGCGGCCCCGACGGACGCGAACGCCAGCGGGCCCTCGTGCGGCACGCGCGCACGTACGGCATGCGCATCATCGGGCCCAACGCCTTCGGGATCATCAACACCTCCCCGGACGTGCGGCTCAACGCCTCCCTCGCCCCCGAGATGCCGCGCCCCGGCCGGATCGGCCTGTTCGCCCAGTCCGGCGCCATCGGCATCGCCCTGCTCTCCCGGCTGCACCGGCGCGGCGGCGGGGTCACCGGCCACACCGGCGTGTCCACCTTCGTCTCCTCCGGCAACCGCGCCGACGTCTCCGGCAACGACGTCCTGCAGTACTGGTACGACGACCCGGAGACCGACGTCGCGCTGATGTACCTGGAGTCCATCGGCAACCCGCGCAAGTTCACCCGCCTGGCCCGGCGCACCGCGGCCGCCAAGCCCCTGGTCGTGGTGCAGGGGGCGCGGCACGGCGGCGTGGCACCCCAGGGGCACGCCGTACGGGCGACCCGGCTGCCGCACGCGACGGTCTCCGCGCTGCTGCGGCAGGCCGGTGTGATCCGGGTCGACACCATCACCGACCTGGTCGACGCGGGGCTGCTCCTCGCCCGCCAGCCGCTGCCCGCCGGACCGAGGGTGGCCATCCTGGGCAACTCGGAGTCCCTGGGACTGCTCACCTACGACGCGTGCCTCTCCGAGGGCCTGCGCCCGCAGCCCCCGCTGGACCTGACGACCGCCGCCTCGGCCGACGACTTCCACGCGGCCCTGGCCAGGGCCCTGGCCGACGACACCTGCGACGCGGTCGTGGTGACCGCGATCCCGACGGTGGGGGAGGGGGCGGCGGGGGACGCCGCGCTGGCTCAGGCGCTGCGCTCGGCGGCGGCCGCGGTCCCCACCAAGCCGGTCCTCGTGGTCCACGTGGAGCTGGGCGGCCTGGCGGAGGCCCTGTCCGCGGCGGCGAGCACCGCCCCGCAGGCGGCCCCGGGCGCCGCCTCCCACCCCGCCCCGGGCGCCGCCTCCCACCCCGCCCCGGGCGCCGCCTCCCACCCCGCCCCGGGCACCGCCCCCCACGCCACCCCCGGCCCCGTCGAGGGCCCCGCGTCCGGCCCGCCCCGCCCGCCAGGGCCGCCCCGCCCGGCCGCCGCCCCGGCCCAGCAGCCGTCCGCCGTCCGGGTCCCGGAGGGCGCCCACCTCATCCCCGCCTACCCCGCCGCCGAGCGCGCCGTCCGCGCCCTCGGCGAGGCCGTCGCCTACGCCCAGTGGCGGCGCGACGCCGCCGACCCCGGCAAGGTGCCGGAGTACGACGACATCGACGAGAAGGGCGCCGCCGAGCAGATAGCCGGATACCTCGCGCGCGGTCAGGGGCTCACCCTCGGCGCCCAGGAGACCTGCGAGCTGCTGGGCAGGTACGGCGTCCGCGTCCACCGCGCCCTGCCCGCCCCCACCCCCGACGACGCCGCGGCCGCCGCGCGGACCATCGGCTACCCCGTGGCCCTCAAGGCCACCGCGCCGCACCTGCGGCACCGCGCCGACCTGGGCGGCGTACGCCTCGATCTCGCGGACGAGGAGCAACTGCGCCGGGCCTACGCCGAATTGACCGAGCTGTTCGGCGCCCCCGCGGAGCTTCGCCCGGTGGTGCAGGGCATGGCCCCGCGCGGCGTCGACACCGTCGTACGGGCGGTCATCGACCCGGCGGCCGGCGCGGTGCTCTCCTTCGGCCTCGCCGGCGCGGCCACCCAGCTGCTCGGCGACATGGCGCACCGGCTGATCCCGGTCACCGACCGGGACGCCACCTCGCTCATCCGCTCCATCCGCACGGCGCCCCTCTTGTTCGGCTGGCGCGGCTCGGCCCCCGTCGACGCCGCCGCCCTGGAGGAGCTGCTGCTGCGGGTCTCCCGGCTGGTCGACGACCACCCGGAGGTCGTCGCGGTCACCCTGGAACCGGTCGTGGTCGCCCCGCACGGCCTGAGCGTCCTCGGCGCCTCGGTACGGCTCGCACCCCCTCCCGCCCGCGACGACCTGGGCCCGCGGACCCTGCCGGCGTACTGACCCGCCACGCCCCGCACCTGCCCGGTGCCCGCGCCGGGCACGGTCCGGGACGGGTACCGCGGGAGCGTCCCTCGCAGTCAGTGGGTCCCCGTAGGATGGACGGCATGGCCAAGACCAGTACGACGACCCAGGGGCTGCGAGCGGCGATCGAGCGCAGCGGCTACTACCCGGCCCTCGTGGCCGAGGCGGTGGAAGCCGCCGTGGGCGGCGAGCCCGTGCGGTCGTACCTGGTCCATCAGGAGACGACGTTCGACCAGAACGAGGTGCGCCGGCACGTGACCGTGCTGGTCCTCACCGGCAACCGCTTCATCGTCAGCCACACCGACGAGCAGGCCGCCGACGACACCTCCCCGACGCCGTACGCCACGACGTCCACGGAGTCCGTCAAGCTCGGCCGGATCTCGTCCATCGTCGTCAGCCGCGTCGTCGCCAACCCGGAGCAGTACAAGCCGGGCACACTGCCCCGCGAGATCGTGCTGACCATCGGCTGGGGCGCCGTCTCCCGCCTCGACCTGGAGCCCGCCGCCTGCGGCGACCCCAACTGCGAGGCCGACCACGGCTACACGGGCAGTTCGACGGCCGACGACCTCAGCCTGCGCGTCAGCGAGGCCGGGGACGGTCCCGAGACGGTGCGCCAGGCGCTCGCCTTCGCCCAGGCCCTCTCCGAGGCGACCGCGGACTCCGCCCGCTGATGGTGCAGCACACCGCCTGGGACACCCATCCGGAACCGCTCCCCGTCGACTCCGCCCCCGTACCCGAGTACGGCACGGGCTCCCTCGCCGATCTGCTGCCCACCCTGGCCGCCGGTCTCGGCGTCCCCGGCATGACCGCGGGGATCACCGAACTGACCCCCGCCGACCGCAACTGCGTCTTCCTGATCGACGGCCTCGGCTGGGAGCAGCTGCGCGCGCATCCGGACGACGCCCCCTTCCTCAGCTCGCTGCTGGACAGCTCGCGCGGCGGCACCGGACGCCCGATCACCGCCGGCTACCCGGCGACCACGGCGACCTCCCTCGCCTCCGTCGGCACCGGACTGCCGCCGGGCGCCCACGGCCTGCCCGGGTACACGGTGCGCAATCCCGACACCGGCGCCCTGATGAACCAGCTGCGCTGGCAGCCGTGGACCGCGCCGGGCCCCTGGCAGCCGTATCCGACCGTCTTCGCCCTCGCCCACGAGGCGGGTGTGCACGCCGCCCAGGTCTCCTCCCCGACGTTCGCGAACACCCCGCTGACCAAGGTCGCGCTCAGCGGCGGCCAGTTCCACGGACGGCTGTCCGGCGAGGACCGGATGGACTGCGCCGCCGAGCAGCTGGCCGGTGCCGACCGGGCCCTCGTCTACACGTACTACGCCGAGGTCGACGGCGCCGGACACCGCTTCGGCGTCGACTCCGACACCTGGCGCGGGCAGCTCGGCCACGTCGACCGGCTCGTCCAGCGCCTCGCCGAGCAGCTGCCGCCGCGCAGCGCCCTGTACGTCACCGCCGACCACGGCATGGTCGACGTGGCCTTCGACGAGGACCACCGCATCGACTTCGACGAGGACTGGGAGCTGAAGGCGGGCGTCGCCCTCCTCGGCGGCGAGGGCCGCGCCCGCCACGTCTACGCCGTCCCGGGCGCCCACAACGACGTGCTGACCTGCTGGCGCGAGGTGCTCGGCGAGCAGTTCTGGGTGGCGTCCCGGGACGAGGCGATCGCGGCGGGCTGGTTCGGGCCCCGCATCGACGACCGGGTGTACGCCCGCATCGGCGACGTCGTCGCCGCCGCACGCGACGACGTCCTGCTCATCGCCTCCGAGCGCGAGCCCAAGGAGTCGGCGATGGTCGGCAACCACGGTTCGATGACCCCCGCCGAGCAGCTCGTCCCGCTGCTCGAAGTACGCTCCTGACGCCCCGCACACCCCTCCTCCGCCGAAAGGTGCCCAACCCCTCATGCCCGAGCTGGTGTTCTTCTCCGGAACGATGGACTGCGGGAAGTCGACACTGGCTCTCCAGATCGAGCACAACCGCTCGGCGCGCGGACTCGCCGGCATGATCTTCACCCGCGACGACCGCGCGGGCGAGGGCAAGCTCTCCTCCCGCCTCGGTCTCGTCACCGACGCGGTCGAGGTCGGGGACGGCCAGGACCTGTACGCCCACGTCGTCGACCATCTCTCGCAGGGCGGCCGGGTGGACTACGTGATCGCGGACGAGGCGCAGTTCCTCGCCCCGGACCAGATCGACCAGCTCGCGCGGGTGGTCGACGACCTCGACGTCGACGTGTACGCCTTCGGCATCACCACCGACTTCCGCTCCAAGCTCTTCCCGGGCTCCCAGCGGCTGGTGGAACTCGCCGACCGGGTCGAGGTGCTCCAGGTCGAGGCCCTGTGCTGGTGCGGCGCCCGTGCCACGCACAACGCCCGTACCGTCGGCGGCGTCATGGTCGTCGAGGGCGCCCAGGTGGTCGTGGGCGACGTCGCCCAGTCCCCGGACGAGATCGGCTACGAGGTGCTGTGCCGCCGCCACCACCGTCGGCGGATGACGAGCGGGACGGCGCGGGCGGCGGCGCTGTCACCGGACGTGCTGCCGGTCACCGCCACCTGAGTCGAGTGCCGGGACCGGCGCGCCCGGGCCTTGATCAGCCGATGCGCTCGGCCACGACGAGCTGGAACCGCTCGAAGGCCAGCCGCACGGTGTTGTGCCGAGCGTCGACGGTTCCGAGAGAGGTGCCGTTGAACGGGTCGGTCAAGCGGTACCTGCCCCGGCCCAGGCCACGCAGCTCGACCGTCCCGTCCCACCGCCCGGCGTAGAAGGCGTAGTGCAGGGCCGCGCCCTTGGCCACCACATGAGCCTCGGGCTTGTCGAAGCCGATGTCGTACAGCTCGCCCCGGTACTCGCCGGTGGACAGCATGTTCTCCTCGTACAGGTTCAGCCACCGGCGCCAGAGAACCTCTCTCTCCGGGGTGAGCACGATCCCGTCGTCCGGGCCCGCCGGGTAGGTGAACTTCGTCGACAGGACGGCTCCCACACCGTAGCTGGAGGCGAAGTCGTCGCCACCGTCGCTCAGTTCGACGTGGTCGCCGGAGTAGCTGCTGCCCCGGCCCATCAGCGCCTTCATCGTCTTGCCCTTCGTACGGACCTGGTAGGACGAGAGCGGGTCCGAGCTCGGGTACTGGTCGACGTAGGGCAGGTTGTGGAAGGCGAAGGCGGTGCCGCAGGGGCAGAGTTCGACGACGGCGTCGCGGTCCGCCTCGTGCGCGGCCTCGTACACCGCCTTCCAGAACCGCGCGAGCCCCTCGGTCGATTCCTCGGGGCGGGCATGCCCGTGCGCCGGGTTGTAGCAGGGCGTGACGGCGTTGAGGTGCTGGCCGTCGATCTTGAGCCCTTCGTATCCCCAGTCGCCGATGAACTGCTTCACCTGCCCGACGAAGTAGTCCACCGTCGGCTGGTACGCGGGGCACAGGGTCCAGGCGTCCCACCAGCTCACTCGCTGCTTGTTGCCCTCGCGGTCCAGCAGGAGCATGTCGGAGCGGTTCCTGTACAGCTCGCTCTCCGGGTCCGCCGCCAGCGGAGCCCACCACAGGCGCGGCCGCAGGCCGGCGTCCCGGATCCGCCGGGTGAAGGCGCGCATGTCCCTCGCGCCGCGCGGGAACTTCCGCGGGTCGAGGTCCCAGTCGCCCTCGTTGGTCTGCCAGCCGTCGTCGAGCACCGCCCACTTGAGACCGACCTCACGCACCTTGGGGAGCGTGCCGACGACCTGCTCGACGGTGAAGTCCCGCTCGTAGCCCCAGGCGCACCACATGGGTTCCAGGGCCGGCTCGGGCGTCCTGGGCGCACGCTGGCCGACGTCCCCCATGTAGTCGCGATAGCGTTGCAGCGGTACGAAGTGGTCGCCCGGCAGGGCGGTCAGGAACGTGGCGTCGGTGGTCAGGCGCCGGCCCGGCTTCAGCGTGACCGGGGTGTCCCCCTCGACGGCGAGGCTCGCCCCGCCGGCCGTCCTGCGCACCGGCAGGCGCAGCATCCTGGCCACGGGTTCGACGTGCCCGACGGAGAGACCGGCGCCCGGCCGCCACACGGTCGCCACGGGGGTGCCGCCGCCGTAGTCGGAGGCGTCCATCCCCAGCGAGTTCTTCTGGACGAACCCGTCCGTCATGGGCTGCACCCAGTCACGACGGTCCTCGTACGTGGTACCCGAGAAGGTGTAGAAGCCACCGGGGACCTCCAGGAGTTCGTGGGCTCCGCTGCGCCACCCGGTGACCGGCAGATCGGCACCGGTCCCGTTGGTGTAGGTCACCTTCATCACGATCATCCCGGTCAGACGCTGGAAGGAGGTCAGCTCCACCGTCTTGCGGACGCCGGTCGCGGACTCGCCCCAGACCCTCACCCTGACGCCCGCGCCGTGCCGGGAATGCCTGGTCCTGCGGGTCTCGTGGCCGCCGTAGGCGAACTCGTCGATCGCCCTGTCGCCCACCAGCAGGGCCTCACCGGCGTCAAAGCGCGTGACGTCGACGCCCTGCAACGCCACCCTGCTGCGCAGCCGGTCGTCGAACTCCAACGTGATGGAGGTGTCGCCGACCCCGACGAGGTCGGGCCCGCGGTGCGGAGCGGCGACCGCGGGCGCGGCGCCCAGAGCCACGGTGGGGACGGCGGCCAGCCCGGCACCCCCCAGCGCCACCTTCAGCACGCTTCGCCGGTTCACATCCGTCATGTCGGTCTCTCTTTCGGAGCAGGGTCTGGTCCGTAACACCCGTGAGGGGCAACGACAGCACCATCGGACTCTGGGTGGCCTGCATTGAGAACGTAAGTGGTCTTCAATTGGCATGTCAATGGTCCAAGGATTCGTCGCAGCCCAGGAGTTCACCCCGTGCCGGTACGGAAGTGAGGGATACCGGCGTCTGCGCGCGCGGTCGAACCGGTACGCTTCTGGTATGACCGAAGCGAGCACGCCGATGCCCCGAGGCCTCTTCGCCGACGACGCCCTCCCGCTGTACGAGCGCACGGCCGCGCGGCTCCTCGACGACCTGCGCGCCGCCGCCGCCCGCCCCGGCGACCGGCTGCCCTCCGAGCGGGCGCTGGTCACCCGGTACGCCGTTTCGCGCGTGACCCTGCGGGCCGCTCTCGCCCAGTTGGAGGCGCGAGGCATCGTGCGGCCGTCGTCGTCACGCGGGTGGTTCGTCGCCGAACCCGGCCTGTTCCCGGATGCGGCGACGGCGCCCGCCTCGGCTGTGCCCCAGGTCCAGGGGTTCGCCGACTACGCCGAGGCCAACGGCTTGACGACGGCCAGCAAGGTGCTCTCCGCCACCGTCCGGCCGGCCACGGTGGCGGAGGGCGAGCAGCTCCGCATCGCCCCGGGCGCCGACCTCTTCGACCTCCACCGGCTGCGGTTCCTGGACGGCCTGCTGGTCGTGCTGGAGCACAATCGGCTGCCGTTGTCGGCGTGTCCGGCCCTGGCCGACGCCGACTTCACCACGGCCTCGCTGTACGCCACCCTGCGCGCCGCCGACCCGCCGCAACTCCCGCGCGTCGCGGACTACTCGGTCGAAGCCCGCCACCCGACGGCACGGGAGATGGAGCTGCTCGAGATCGGCGCCACCATGCCGATGCTGGTCGCGACCCAGCTGACCTCCAACCAGGCCGGCCGCCCGATCGAACTGACCGTCCAGGTCTACCGGGGGGACCGCTATCGGTTCCGGGCCTCCATCACCAACCAGATCTGACCATCCCCTGCTCGAGCCGGGCGTCGGAGCGACCGACGCCCGGCTCGTCGTCGGTTCGGGGCACTTCGTCGATCGGCATCGCGGCGGGCGGGACGGCACCGTCCAGCCACTCGGTAGACCAGACGCATACCAAAAAGGGTCTATTGACGACCGGAAATAAGACCAGTAGCGTTCCGCAGGAGCTCGGGCCGGGTCATCACGGCGCAGGAACTCAGATCGCACTTCAGTGAGGGGTTGGCGATGCAGAGCCCGTTGGACGAGGTCGTCCGGCGTCAGAAGGCCGGACGACCACAGGGCATCACCTCGGTGTGCTCGGCCCATCCGCTGGTCATCGAAGCGGCCGTGGCGCAGGCGTGTGAGACCGGTGGTCCGGTACTGGTAGAGGCGACCTCGAACCAGGTCGACCAGTACGGCGGCTACACGGGCCTGCGGCCCGCGGACTTCCGCGACCTCGTGTACGGCATCGCGACGGAACGTGGTCTGCCACTGGACCGGGTGATTCTCGGTGGCGACCATCTCGGGCCGAACCGGTGGCAGTCCCTGACGCCCGACCGGGCGATGGAGCGGGCCGAAGCCCTGGTGGCGGGCTATGCCGAGGCCGGCTTCACCAAGATCCACCTGGACTGCAGCTTCCCCTGCGCCGGTGACCCCGTACCGCTGACCGACGACGTGGTCGCCGAACGCGCCGCGCGGCTGATCCGGGCGGCGGAGGACACGGTGGGTCCGGAGCGGGCGGAGCGGATCCGGTATGTGATCGGCACGGAGGTGCCCACGCCCGGCGGCGCGCACGAGACGCTCGGCGCCCTCGTGCCCACCACGCCCGGGGCGGCGCGCACGACTCTGGAGCAGCACCGGAAGGCGTTCGCCCGGCACGGCATCGAAGGGGTTTGGCCGCGCGTCATGGCCCTGGTGGTGCAGCCGGCCGTGGAGTTCGACCACCTGCGGGTCGTCGACTACCGGCGGGAGTCGACCGAGGAGCTGCGCAAGGTCCTCGACGACGAGCCCACCATGGTCTACGAGGCACACTCGACCGACTACCAGACCGCCGAGGCGCTCACCGCGCTGGTCGAGGACCACTGGGCGGTGCTCAAGGTGGGTCCCGGGCTGACCTTCGCCCTGCGTGAGGCACTGTTCGCCCTCGCCGCGATCGAGGACGAGCTGGTGCCGGCCGGTGAGCGGTCACGGCTTCCCGAGGTCGTCGAGCGGCGGATGCTCGCCGAGCCCGCCGAGTGGGAGGGCTACTACCCGGGCAGCGACGCCGAGCAGCGCCTCGCACGCCGCTACAGCTATAGCGACCGGATGCGCTACTACTGGACCGACCCCGAGATCGAAGAGGCCGAGGCCCGTCTGCTGGCCAACCTCTCGGCCGCAGGGGTCCCGCTGCCGCTGCTCAGCGCGCATCTTCCGCTCCAGTACGCCCGCGTTCGCCGCGGCGAGCTCGCCGCCCGCCCGCGGGACCTGGCCGTGGACCACGTCCGCGACGTCCTGCGCGACTACGACCGCGCCGCCAACCAGGACCAGCACCAGGGCCGGAACCAGTACCAGGACCCGGACCACAAGCCCAGCCAGAAGGAGTACGTGTGAGCACGTCCCCCGGCACGCTGCCCTTCGACGACAGCGCTGTCCACACCGTTCGCGAGATCGCCCAGCAGCCCGTCCTGTGGCGGGAGGTCGACCGGATCGTCGCGGCCTCCCGGGAATCGCTGGACGCGTTCCTGGGTCCGCTCGTGGCGCGCCGCGACCTGCGCGTGGTCCTCACCGGCGCCGGGACCTCCGCGTTCGCCGGGCAGGTGCTCCAGCCGGCTCTGGCACGGCGCCTGGGACGGCGCGTCGACGCGGTGCCCACCACGGACCTCGTCGCCGACCCCCGCGGGTGCCTCGCCGAGGACCTGCCCACGCTGCTGGTCTCCTTCGCGCGGTCGGGCGACAGCCCGGAGTCCGTCGCCGCCACCGCCCTGGCCGACCAGGTACTCACCGAGGTGCACCACCTCGTGATCACCTGCAACGAGCAGGGCCGCCTGGCGCGCGAGCACGCCGAGCGGCCGGAGTCCCACGTCCTGCTGATGCCGCCCGCGTCCAACGACCGCGGCTTCGCCATGACGTCGAGCTTCACCTGCATGACGCTCGCGGCGCTGCTCGCCCTGGGCAAGGACGCCTACGACGGGGTCGCCGAACGCCTGGCACGGGCAGCGGAGTCGATCATCGAGGGCGCCGCCGCCGACCGCACCGCCGGCGCCCTGGTGGACCGGGCGCCCGAGCGCATCGTCTTCCTCGGCAGCGGCCCGCTGAAGGGCCTCGCGGAGGAGTCGGCACTGAAGGTGCTGGAGCTCACCGGCGGGACGCTCATGGCCGTCGCGGAATCCTCGCTGGGATTCCGGCACGGCCCCAAGGCGGTGCTCAACGAACGCTCCGTCGCGGTGGTGTACGTGTCGAACGACCCGTACACCCGCCGGTACGACCACGACATCGTCGCGGAGCTGCGAGGAAACCTCCCCGCCGGCAGTGTCGTCGCGGTCGCCGCGGAGACCGGCGCGGGAACGGGGGCCGCCGATGCCTGGCCGCTGCCGGGCCTCGACGACGTCGAGGACGTCGCCCTGGCCCTGCCCGCCGTGGTGTACGCCCAGCTCATCGCCCTGCGCGCCTCCCAGGCCCGGGGGCTGCGGCCCGACAACCCGTTCCCCTCGGGTGAGGTCAACCGCGTGGTGCAGGGCGTCATCCTGCACTCCTTGAACAACTGACCGAAGGCGGCGACGGCGCGGATCGAGGGCGCCGGACGGAGGTACGACGATGTTCCTGGGTGTCGACGGCGGCGGTACGAAGACCGCATTCTGCCTGGTCGACCGGTCCGGGCAGGTGGTGGCGCGAGCACAGGCGGCAAGCTCGTACTACTTCTCCCACGGCATCGAACTGGTCGAGCGGGTGCTGAAGGAAGGGGTCGACACCGTCTGCGCGGCGGCCGGACTGACCCCGGCCGGCATCGAGTACGCCTTCTTCGGCCTGCCCGGCTACGGGGAGGCGGCCCGCGACCTGCCCGTCCTCGACGCGACCCCGCGAGCGGTGCTCGGGCACGACCGCTACGCGTGCGACAACGACATGGTCTGCGGCTGGGCGGGTTCGCTGGGCGCGGTCGACGGCATCAACGTCATCAGCGGCACCGGCTCGATGACCTACGGCGAGCGGCTGGGCCGGGGGGTACGCGTCGGCGGTTGGAGCGAGACGTTCGGCGACGAGGGATCGGCGTACTGGATCGCGGTCCGCGGCCTCAACGCCTTCTCCCGGATGAGCGACGGACGGCTCCCCGAGGGCCCGCTGGCCGCGGTGTTCCGAAGCGGGCTCGGTCTGGAATCCGACCTCGACGTCATCGACGTCGTCCACAACCGGTGGCAGGGCGACCGGGGCCGGATCGCCGCGCTGAGCCGCTCGGTGGCAGCGGCGGCCGCATCGGGCGACGGGGCCGCGGCGGAGATCCTCGCCGAGGCCGGCCGCGAACTCGCGCTGCTCGTGGACGTCACCCGCGAACGGCTCGGGTTCGGCCCGGACGAGACCGTACCCGTCTCCTACTCCGGCGGCACCTTCGGCGCCGCCCCGGTCCTGGAGGCGTTCACCACCGGACTGAGGAGCCGCTTCGCCGGCTACGAGCTGCGGCACCCCCGGTACGAGCCCGTCGTGGGCGCTGCCCTGTACGCGGCGAAACTCGCCGGAACCCCGCTCGACCGGCCGGCGCTCGACGCGCTGCGCAGGACCTCCCGGTCCCCTGCCTCAGGAGAGGACGAACAATGAAGAACGCCGCAAGAGGCTGGATCCTGTACGCGTCGCTGCTGGTCCTGTTCTGGGGTGTGTGGGGCGCCTTCTCCAGCGAGCCGAACAGCAGGTACGGCTACCCCAACGAGATGATCTACATCATCTGGGCCTTCACGATGCTCATCCCCGCCTACTTCGCGATGCGCGGCCACAGGTTCGACCGCAGGCCGGTCGCCGCGATGTACGGACTGATCGCGGGCCTGACCGGCGCCGGCGGACAGCTGCTGCTGTTCCAGGCGCTCGCCGACGGCCCGGCATACCTGATCTTCCCCCTGGTGTCGCTGTCCCCGGTGATCACCGTCCTCATGGCGACGGTGCTGCTGCGGGAGCGGATCACCCGGCTCGCCGTCGTGGGCGTGGTCGCGGCGCTGGTGGCGATCGTGCTGCTCAGCATCCCCAGCGGCGGGGGCGACTCGGACGCGCACGGCCCGTGGCTGCTGATCGCCGTCCTGGTCTGCGTCGCCTGGGGCGTGCAGGCGTTCTGCATGCGCAAGGCCGCACTCGTCGGCGTCAACGACGCGACGACCTTCGGGTGGATGACCATCAGCGGACTGCTGCTGGTTCCGGTGGCGTTCGCGATCATGGGCGGTCTCCCGTCCGGGGCTCCCTGGCAGGCACCGGCGCTCACGGCGGTCACCCAGGTCCTCAACGCGGTCGGCGCGCTGTTCCTGGTCATGGCGTTCAGCCGGGGCAAGGCCACGGTCGTCGCCCCCGTCACCAACGCGCTCGCCCCGGTGCTGACCATCGTGCTGTCCCTGGCGGTCTACCAGACGCTGCCCAGCGTGTGGGGCGCCCTCGGCATCGTGCTCGCCCTCGCGGGCTCGACCCTGATGGTCTACAGCGACGAGAAGAGCGGCGAGAGCGCCGTCGCACCGGGTGTGGCGGAGGACGACGTGAGTTCCGTCGGACGGTAGTCCCGAACGCTCGCCCGCCCGGAGCGGACGGCACCCCGCCCCGTACCGGCCCGACCGACCGGGCCCGACCGCCGAAGCACCACGAAAGCGAGGGGAACACTCCCATGCCGCTGGTTCCCACCCGAGAACTCGTCTCGCGGGCCGCCGCCGCGGGCCGGGCCGTCGCGGCCTTCAACGTGATCACGCTGGAACACGCCGAGGCGATCACCTCCGGCGCGACGGCCGTGGGCGCCCCCGTGATCCTGCAGATCAGCGAGAACGCCGTGCTGTTCCACGGCGGCCGCGTCGAGCCGATCGCGCGGGCCGCGGCCGAGGTCGGCAAGGCCTGCGACATCGACGTCGCACTGCACCTGGACCACGTGACCGACATGCGACTGCTGCGCGGGGCTGCCGACGCGGGGTTCTCCTCCGCGATGTTCGACGCCGGGGCGCAGCCCTACGCCGAGAACCTCGCCGCCACTCGCGCCGCGGCCCAGTGGGCCCACGGCGCCGGCCTGTGGCTGGAGGCCGAACTCGGGTACGTGGGCGGCAAACCCGACGCCCCCGCCAGCGCCCACGCGGCCGGGGTGCGCACCGACCCGGAGGAGGCGGCGCGCTATGTGGCGGACACCGGCGTGGACGCCCTGGCCGTCGCCGTCGGCAGCAGCCACGCCATGACCGAACGGTCCGCTTCCTTGGACCACACACTGATCGAACGACTGCGGGAGGCCGTGCCCGTGCCCCTGGTACTGCACGGTTCCTCGGGAGTCGGGGACGACGAACTGCGGCGAGCCGTCCGGGCGGGCATCGTGAAGATCAACGTCGGTACCGCCCTCAACGTCGCCTTCACGGGCGCGGTCCGCGAGACACTGGCGGCACGCCCCGACCTGACCGATCCCCGCCCCTACGTGGCCCGTGGCCGGGAGACGATGGCGGAGACGGTCCGTGTCCTGCTCGGGGTGTTGGGCGGCTGAGCGCCGACGAGGCGTGCGGCAGCGTGCGGCCGCCCGCATCGCCCGTCACCGCTGCGCGTGCAGCAACGTGAACCGCGCCCCCTCCGGATCCACCACCGTCGCCACCCGGCCGTTCGGTGTGTCGCGGGCCGGGGTGAGGACGTGCCCGCCCAGGTCGACGAGGCGTGCCACCGACTCGTCCGTGTCGGCCACTTCGAAGTACGTCATCCATTGCGGCCCCCGGTCGCGCGGCAGGGCGTCGCCGACGCCGTGGATGCCGGCGACGGGGCGGCCGTCGAGGCGCAGGGTGACGTAGTCGCGGTCGGAGGAGGGCCCCGGGAGGAGTTCGAAGCCGAAGACCCTCTCGTAGAACTTGGCGATGCTCGCCGTCTCGTACGTCAGCAGCTCGTTCCACGCCGGTGTGCCGGGCACCCCGGCGATGGCCGTCCCGAGGTGCGCGGCCGCCTGCCAGATGCCGAAGACGGCGCCGGCCGGGTCGGAGCCGAGGGCCATGCGGCCCGCCTCGCCCGCGTCGAGGGGCCCGACGCCGACCGTGCCACCGCACATGCGCACCGTCTCGGCCGTCCGGTCGACGTCGTCGGAGGCGAAGTAGGGCGTCCAGGCGGTGGGCAGTTGCCGGTCCGGGGGCAGCTGACCGATGCCGGCCACCTCCCGCCCGTCGAGCAGGGCCCGCGCGTACGGGCCCAGTTGCTGGGGGCCGGGCCGGAACTCCCAGCCGAACAGGGCTCCGTAGAAGTCGTGGGTGGCGGCCGGTCCGTGCACCATCAGACTCACCCAGCAGGGTGTGCCGGGCGCGCGCCGGGCGTTCGTCTCACCGATCCGGCTGTCCGATCCCCGTGCGTCGGTCATCGTCACCCTCTTCCCGGCCCTCCGCGGGCCGTGCGTCCGCTTCCGCTCCGACGGGCCTCGGCACCGATACCGGCACCGGGTTCCGGTGCGTGGTTCGGGCGACCCGGCGCTCGTGGGGCAGCCCGCCTGGCCGGGCAGTACAGCATGTGCCCGAACCCGTACGCCTCGTGATCGGTACTGTCCGGCGGGCAGAGTAGCCCGACATCGACGCCTCGGCCACTCGGTACGCCAGGATGGGGCCATGAACGCCATCATCTCCGCACCCGAACTCGCCGACGAACTGGCGGGCGCCCATCCTCCCGTCCTGCTCGACGTCCGCTGGCAACTGAGCACCGCGAAGGCGGCGGGAGCCCCGCCGTTCGACGGCCGGGCCGAGTACGTAGCCGGGCATCTTCCCGGTGCCGTCTTCGTCGACCTGGACGGTGAGCTGGCCTCCGCGCCCGGCGCGAACGGGCGGCACCCGCTGCCCGACATCGGCGAGTTCGGTGCGGCGATGCGCCGGGCGGGCGTGTCGCAGGGGCGGCCGGTCGTGGTCTACGACGGAGGGCAGGGGTGGGCGGCGGCCCGCGCCTGGTGGCTGCTGCGGTGGACGGGTCACCCGAACGTGCGGGTCCTCGACGGCGGGTTGCCGGCCTGGGAGGCGCCGCTGTCGACGGACGTCCCGGCGCCCGCCGAGGGCGACTTCACGCCGGTGCCGGGCGCGCCGGGGCTGCTGGACGCGGACGGGGCCGCCGCGCTGGCCCGGTCCGGGGTGCTGTTCGACGCCCGCGCGGGGGAGCGCTACCGGGGCGAGGTCGAGCCGATCGATCGGGTCGGCGGCCACATCCCGGGCGCCGTGTCCGCGCCGACGGCCGAGAACGTGGCCCCGGACGGGCGCTTCCGGCCCGCCGAGGAACTCCGGGCACGCTTCAAGGCCCTGGGCGCCACGGAGGACGGCGCGGTCGGCGTGTACTGCGGCTCGGGCGTGTCGGCTGCCCACGAGGTGCTCGCGCTGGCGGTGGCGGGGATCCCGGCGGCGCTGTACGTGGGCTCGTGGTCCGAGTGGTCCTCGGACCCGGCCCGGCCGGTCGCGGTGGGGCCCGACCCGCGGTAGCGCCCGTGTACGAGGCCGGGGCCGCACCCGCGTGGGTGCGGCCCCGGCCTCGTCGTCCGGCGAGGACTCGTTACTCCTGCTTCTTGCGCCGCGTGCCGAACACGATCTCGTCCCAGCTCGGTACCGCCGCGCGGCGGCCCGGCCGGACGCCGTCGGCCTCGGCCTGTCGGTCGGTGGAGCCGGTCAGGCGGTCGCGGTGGCTGGCCACCGAGCGCGGCATGAGCACGTCGGCGTAGGCGGAACCGGCCGAGGCCGCGGGGGCGGGAGGCTCCTCCACCTCGGGTTCCTCGACGGGCTCCTCCACCGGTTCCGGAGCGCGCTCGGGCACCACCAGGTCGCCGCGGAAACTCGGTACGGCCTCCAGCAGGCTGGTGAGCGAGTCCCGTTCGCGCTCGGCCGAGGCGGTGGCCGCGGTGTCGTCGGACGGCTCGGCCGGTGGCGGGGGCAGGCTCGGCCGCTCCCGCTGCTCCCGGTCGAGGGTGCGGTCCAGCGGCCGGTCTCGCGGCAGCCGGGCGATGCGCGGCACGAACGGGAAGCTGGGCTCGGGCGCGGCGAGGTCGTCGGACTCGCCGATCAGCGCGCGCGCCTCCGCGTCGACGGCCTGCACGAGCCGTCGGGGCGGGTCGTACGTCCAGCTCGCCGAGTGCGGCTCGCCCGCGACCAGGTAGACCAGCAGCACTTCCCAGGTGCCGTCGTCGCGGCGCCAGGAGTCCCACTGGACGGTGTCCTTGTCGGCGCCGCGCAGCAGCAGCCGCTCCTGGACGGCCTCACCGAGGGGCGGCCCGGAGTTCTCGCCCGGGCGGCGGACGGGGGTCTTGCGGGCCCGCTCCGCCATGAAGGCGCGCTCGGCCAGCACGGGACCCTCGAAGCGCCGTACGCGGTCGACGGGGATGCCGGCCATCTGGGCGACCTCTTCCGCGGTCGCGCCGGCACGTATACGCGCCTGGATGTCGCGGGGGCGGAGATGGCTCTCCACCTCGATCTCGATCTGGCCGAGGCGGGGACGGTCGCCGCGTACGGCGGCCCGGAGCCGCTCGTCGATCGGAAGCGTGTACTCCGTGCTGTCCGCAGCCTTCAGCACCAGCCGTGTGCCGTCATTCGAGACGGCCACGACACGCAGTTCGGGCATGGGGACCTCCCGGGTGGTGCCTGCCGACGTCACGTGCGTCGCTGCTTCCGCTCTGTCGAGTGTGGCCTGCCCGGGTGCAGCCTGCCACAACCTTGCCGAGTTGCCCGGCGTGTCGGGCGAGAGCCCGGGATCGCCGTTATGGCACGGTTACCTGTTCGCAACGCTAAGTGACCAACTCCGTCACCCTGTGCAACTTTCCCCTCCTGGCGCTCCTCCAAGGTTCCGAGCCCCCTCGCGGGAGACCGGCTCCAGGGCTCGCAACAGTACTCCATTCGGGCCACGTGCGTGGATTGGCACGCCGCCCAACTTCTGGCAAGAGGTGACGCTTGGCCGTCCCCGGCGCGATTCCGGCGATCTCGGACGTGGCGTACTTCACGCAATCACCAGAAACGGAACTAATGGTTTCGGCCGCACGTCCCTTTCTCGTGCAGTTGATCGCTCCCGTACGGAAAGGCAGGCAAGGTCCGACCATGCGTGAAAGGTCCGATGGTGCGGGTGAGGCGGACGTGGGTTCGAAGGGGGAGTCCAGGCGGATCGACCTGAGCGTGCCCCAGGTCGCGGGCAGCGCCCTGGCCGCGGTGGTGGCCGCCAAACTCGCCTCCTCCTTCGGCGTCTACGGCACGATCGCCGGCGCCGGTCTGATCAGTGTCGTCGCCACCTGCGGGGGCTCGGTGCTCCAGCACTTCTTCAAGCGCACCGGGGAGCAGATCCGGGTGAAGCGCACCGTCGCCACCGTGCGGACCGGCGGGCGGACGGCGTCGGTCCCGGCCTCGCTCACGGAGGCTTCCGCCACCGGGGCGGCTCCCGCTTCGGCTTCGGGCGAGTTCACCGAGGGCACCGTCTACCGCGCGCGGACCAAGGGCTGGCGCCGCCCGTTGCTCGCGGCGGCCCTCGTCTTCGGCGTCACGATGGCCGGAATCACCGTCTACGAGGTCGCCTCCGGCCAGAACCTGAGCGGCGGTCACAGCACCACCGTCGGCAGCGCCTTCACGGGGCACGACAAGTCCGCGGCCGATTCGGGGAAGCCCGGTGATTCCGACTCCGGTGACTCCGGGGGAGCGCGGGACGGCCGGGACCCGGGCGGCTCCGGTGACCCGGGTGACGCGAAGGACTCCGGGTCCGGGGACGACGCCCCGTCCGCCACTCCTTCCGGGAGCCCGGAGCCGACCGGTGACGGCACGTCGTCCGACGGGGGTTCCCATCAGGAGGGCGGTACGGACCCCAGCCCGGCGCCCACCGGGGACGCCACCGGTGACGAGGGGGCCGGTGACACCGGGACCCCCGATCCGGACGCCTCGGCTACGACCCCAGAACCCGGCGCAAGTAGTCGTTCTGGAACAGACGCTCCGGGTCAAGACGGTCCCGCAGCGCCGTGAACTCGCCGAAGCGCGGATACACCCGGGAGAAGTACGCGGCGTCCCGGGTGTGCACCTTGCCCCAGTGCGGCCGGCCCTCGTACGCCGTGAAGATGCGCTCGGCGGCGGTGAAGTACGCCTGATAGGGCGTGCCCCGGAACATGTGCACGGCGATGTACGCGCTGTCGCGGCCCGATGCGGTGGACAGCGTGATGTCGTCGGCCGGGGCCGTGCGCACCTCGACCGGGAAGCTGATCCGCAGCCGTGACCGCTCGACCATCGCCCTCAACTCGCGCAGCGCCTCGACGACGGCCCCGCGCGGGACGGCGTACTCCATCTCCACGAACCGCACCCGGCGCGGGGAGGTGAAGACCTTGTAGGGAGTGTCCGTGTACGTCCGCGCGGAGAGCGCCCTGCTGGAGACCCGGGCGATCGCCGGGATGGTGGCGGGCGCCGCGCGGCCGACCCAGTTGACCGCCTGGAAGAGGCCGTTGGAGAGGAACTCGTCGTCCAGCCAGCCCTGGAACCGGCCCACCGGCCGCTCCGGACCGGCGCTGCGGTTGTTGCGCTTGGTGTTGGTGCTGCCGGTGTGCGGGAACCAGTAGAACTCGAAGTGCTCGTTCTCCGACCACAGTTCGTCGAAGTCGGCCAGGACCCGGTCGAGCGGCATCGGCTCCTCGCGGGCCGTGAGCAGGAAGACCGGCTCCACGGCGAAGGTGATCGCGGTGACGACGCCCAGTGCTCCGAGGCCGATCCGGGCGGCGGCGAACACGTCGGGATTCTCGTCCTTGGAGCAGCTCAGTACCGAACCGTCCGCCGTGACCAGCTCCAGGCCCCGGATCTGGGCGGCGATCGAGGCCGATTCGCGGCCGGTGCCGTGGGTGCCGGTGCTGGTGGCCCCGGAGACGGTCTGCTCCATGATGTCGCCCATGTTGGTCAGCGACAGGCCCTCACGCGCGAGCGCCAGGTTGAGCCTCTTGAGCGGGGTGCCGGCCTCGACCGTGACCGTCATGGCGTCCCGGTCGATGCCGCGGATGCCCGTCAACAGTTGAGGGCGGATCAACACACCGTCCGTCGCGGCTATCGACGTGAACGAGTGCCCGGTGCCGACCGCCTTGACCCGCTGCCCGTCCTCGGCCGCCCGGCGGACGGTGTCGGCCAGTTCTTCGACGGAGGCGGGAGTGACCTCCCGCGCGGGACGCGCCGAGACGTTGCCGCCCCAGTTACGCCATGTGCCGTTCCGGCCGCTCGTCCTGCCGCTCGCCGTGCGTGTGCTGCTCAACGGTCCCTCCCCGACGCGGTTCCGGCCGCTTGAGCCGGCGGTACCCGAGGAAACCGACCGCGACCGCGACGGCCCCGGCCACCGCCGGAACCCCGTACCCGGCACGCGCCCCGGAAGCGTCGATCACCCAGCCGCCCGCGGAGGAGCCGAGCGCGACCCCGACCGCGAGTCCGGTACTCACCCAGGTCATGCCCTCGGTGAGCTGCGTGCGTGGTACGTGCTCTTCGATGAGGGACATCGTCGTGATCATCGTGGGAGCGATGGACAGACCCGCAACGAACAGCGCCGCGGCCAGAAACGGCAAGTTTCCGACCAGTAGGAGGGGGATCATACTCACGGCCATCGCACACACGCCCAGGAGCCAGCGGCGTTCCGGCGGTCCGGCGAAGCGCAGCAGCCCGAAAATCATGGCCGCCGTGCACGACCCCGCCGCGTAGAGGGCGAGGACGAGGCTGGCGGCGGCCTTGTGTCCCTCCTCCTCGGCGAACGCCACGGTGACGACGTCGATGGCCCCGAAGATCGTCCCCGTGGCCGTGAACGTACCGACCAGGACCCGCAGTCCCCGGGAGCGCAGTGCGGTGCCGCCGCCCTTGTGCTCGCGTGGGTGCGGTTCCGGCTCGGTGGCGCGCTGTGAGGTCAGCCAGAAGACACCGGTCGCCAGGAAGCAGGCGGCGAGTAGCGGCCCGGCCTCCGGGAACCAGGCCGTGGACAGGCCGATGGAGATGATCGGGCCGAAGATGAAGCAGACCTCGTCCACCACGGACTCGAAGGAGTACGCGGTGTGCAGTTGCGGTGTGCCCCGGTACAGGGCCGCCCAGCGGGCCCGGACCATCGCCCCGAGGCTCGGCACGCAGCCGATGCCGACACAGGCCACGAACAGCACCCAGTCCGGCCACCCGTAGTGCGCGGCGGGCAGCAGCACCGCCGCCGCGCTCAGCGACACCAGGGTCGCCGGGCGCAGTACCCGGCGCTGCCCGTACCGGTCCACCAGCCGGGAGACCTGCGGCCCGGCCACGGCGGCGGCCAGCGCGATGGTGGCCGACAGGGCCCCGGCCAGTCCGTACCGCCCGGTGAGCTGCGAGATCATCGTCACCACGCCGATGCCCATCATCGACAGCGGCATCCGGCCGAGGAAGCCCGCGGCGGAGAAGCCCTTGGTGCCGGGGAGGGCGAACAGGGCGCGGTAGGGACTGGCCAACGAGGTCTCCGGAAGCGGCTCGGTCACGGCTGAGTAAGGTGCGAACGCAGTCGATAGAGCTTACTCGCCCCCACGTTCGGAAACACCCCCTCGGACCTGGTGGAACGCACGGTCGGTACCCCACCGTTTCCCCGCTGTCAGTGCCGGGTGGCAGGATCGGGGCATGCCAGACGTGCTCGATGCCAGCTCCTACGACGCCCTGCTCCTGCTCTCGTTCGGCGGCCCGGAGGGCCCGGACGACGTGGTCCCGTTCCTGGAGAACGTGACCCGGGGGCGCGGCATCCCCAAGGAACGCCTCAAGGAAGTCGGTCAGCACTACTTCCTCTTCGGCGGCGTCAGCCCGATCAACGACCAGAACCGCGCCCTGCTGGACGCGCTGCGCAAGGACTTCGCCGAGCACGGCCTGGACCTGCCGGTCTACTGGGGCAACCGCAACTGGGCGCCGTACCTGACGGACACCCTGCGCGAGATGGTCCGCGACGGCCGGCGCCGCGTCCTGGTCCTCGCCACCAGCGCCTACGCCTCCTACTCGGGCTGCCGCCAGTACCGCGAGAACCTCGCGGACGCGCTCGCCGCCCTGGAGGCCGAGGGGCTGGAGCCGCCGAAGGTCGACAAGCTCCGGCACTACTTCAATCACCCCGGCTTCGTCGAGCCCATGGTCGACGGGGTCGTCCGGTCCCTCGCCGAGCTGCCCGAGGAGGTCCGGGACGGCGCGCACATCGCGTTCTGCACCCACTCGATCCCCACCTCCGCCGCCGACACGTCCGGTCCGGTCGAGGAGCACGGTGACGGCGGGGCCTACGTGCGCCAGCACCTGGACGTGGCACAGCTGATCGCCGACGCCGTGCGCGAGCGCACCGGCGTCGATCACCCCTGGCAGCTCGTCTACCAGTCGCGCTCCGGCGCCCCGCACATCCCGTGGCTGGAGCCCGACATCTGCGACCACCTGGAGGAGCGGCGGGCGGCCGGTGCCCCCGCCGTGGTGATGGCCCCCATCGGGTTCGTCTCCGACCACATGGAGGTCCTCTACGACCTCGACACGGAGGCCACCGCCAAGGGCGAGGAGCTGGGTCTGCCGGTGCGCCGCTCGGCCACCGTGGGCGCCGACCCGCGCTTCGCCGCGGCCGTCCGTGACCTGGTTTTGGAGCGGGCGGGCGACGAACGCGGGCAGGAGGTCACGCCCTGCGCCCTCGGCAGGCTCGGCGCGAGCCACAACCTGTGCCCGGTCGGCTGCTGCCCCGCCCGTGCCCCCCGGCCCGCCGCCGCGGGCGCCGACAGCCCCTACGCGTGAGGAACCCCGTGACCGACGTGACGCCCGACCCGCTCCATGCCGACCTGCTGAAGATCGCCCAGGAGGCCGCGCACCGCGCGGGCGAGCTGCTGCGGGACGGACGCCCGGCCGACCTCGCGGTCGCCGCCACCAAGTCCAGCCCGATCGACGTGGTCACCGAGATGGACATCGCGGCGGAGAAGCTGATCACCGGGCTGATCGCCGACCGCCGTCCCGACGACGGCTTCCTCGGCGAGGAGGGCGCCGCCACCGAGGGCACCAGCGGCGTCCGCTGGGTCATCGACCCGCTCGACGGCACGGTCAACTACCTGTACGGCCTGCCCACCTGGGCGGTCTCCATCGCCGCCGAGCAGGACGGTGAGCGGGTGGCCGGCGTGGTCGTGGCCCCGATGCGGGGCGAGTCCTACCACGCGCTGCTGGGCGGCGGCGCCTGGGCGACGGGCGCCTGGGAGGGCGAACGCAGGCTCGCCTGCCGGTCCGCGGCACCGCTGGACCAGGCGCTGGTCTCCACCGGCTTCAACTACGTCGCCGACGTCCGCGCGGAGCAGGCCGAGATCGCGCGGCGGCTCATCCCGCTGGTGCGGGACATCCGGCGCGGCGGCTCGGCCGCGATCGACCTGTGCGACGTGGCCGCGGGGCGCCTCGACGGATACTACGAGCGCGGGCTGCACCCCTGGGACCTCGCGGCGGGCGACCTGATCGCCCGTGAGGCGGGCGCCGTGACCGGTGGACGCCCCGGTGAGCGCCCCACCGGCGCCCTGACCATTGCTGCCACCCCGGCCGTCTTCGAACCCCTCCAGAGGCTCCTGACGGACTTCGGCGCGTAGCCCCCGGCGGTCCGGGCGGGGAGGCGGTGGGCGCCCCCGCCCCGCGTCCGGCCCGCCGCCGGACGGACGGGAGCGCGCACGACAAGGCCCCGGTGCTGGATCCCACCGGGGCCTCGTCTTCGCGGGCCGATCAGGCGTTGGTCGCGCTGACCTCCACGCCGTGCTCGGCAGCGAGACGGCGCAGATCGTCCAGCTCGCCCAGCTCCACGTCGACAAGGTACTCGTCGCCCTCGTCGCGGGCCCGGGACAGGTCGGACTCGGTCGTCTTTATGCGCTGCAGAAGTCCTGCGGTGAAAGCGTCCATGCTGCGCCCCCTCGTCCTGGGTCGTGGGTCGTTGGCACGGGGGTGTGCCGGTCGGAAGGGGCGATCACGCCTCCGGTGGAGTGCCCAGCGCTGCCGGGCAGGGCGGCGGCGGTGCCGGACACCCACGCCCGCTCTGCGGAAGCGGACCGCGGCGTACCGCGCGGTAACGCGGTACAGGCAGAGCGTGATCGCGGGGTGTAAAGCCGTCCTCCCCCTGCTCCCCTTCGCGGAAACCTCAACCGCGCGAGAAAATCTCGCATTCCCGCTTCGGCGGCCTTTCCGCGGCCTTCTTCGTCACCGGCCCCTCACCCGGCTTACCGCCGACTTATGGCCGAAAAGGGCAGGATGGAGGCAACACACCCACCAGCCCCCTGCCCTCGTGCGTCCCAGAAGCGCTACGCGGGTGGACACAGGAAGGACAAGCGACGTGCGCGTACTCGTCGTCGAGGACGAGCAGCTGCTCGCCGATGCGGTGGCCACCGGACTGCGCCGGGAGGCCATGGCCGTCGACGTCGTGTACGACGGTGCGGCCGCCCTCGAGCGCATCGGCGTCAACGACTACGACGTGGTCGTCCTCGACCGCGACCTGCCCCTGGTGCACGGCGACGACGTCTGTCGCAAGATCGTCGAGCTGGGCATGCCCACGCGGGTGCTCATGCTCACGGCCTCCGGTGACGTCAGCGACCGGGTCGAGGGCCTGGAGATCGGCGCCGACGACTACCTGCCCAAGCCCTTCGCGTTCAGCGAGCTGATCGCCCGCGTGCGCGCCCTGGGCCGGCGGACCAGCGTGCCCCTGCCGCCCGTCCTGGAGCGTGCCGGGATCAAGCTCGACCCCAACCGCCGCGAGGTCTTCCGGGACGGCAAGGAGGTGCAGCTCGCCCCCAAGGAGTTCGCCGTCCTCGAGGTCCTCATGCGCAGCGAGGGCGCCGTGGTCTCCGCGGAACAGCTGCTGGAGAAGGCCTGGGACGAGAACACCGACCCGTTCACCAACGTCGTGCGCGTGACCGTCATGACCCTGCGCCGCAAGCTGGGCGAGCCGCCGGTCATCGTCACCGTCCCCGGCTCCGGATACCGGATCTGAGCGGCCGTGGCGACGACACCCGCGCCCCCCGGGGCGCCCCCCAAGCCCACGTGGGACCCCCGCTCGGCCACGCCCCTGCCGTGGCTGCGCCCCACCATCCGGATAAGGCTCACGCTGCTGTACGGCGGCATGTTCCTGATCGCCGGCATCCTGCTGCTGTCGATCATCTACCTGCTGGCCGCCCAGGCGGTGCGCACGGGCAACGAACCGCTGTACAAGATCGTCGACTTCACCGACCTCAAGGTCTCCAGCAGCGACTGTCCGGTCGTCGACAACGGCAACCTGTCGCTGTCCGACTTCAACGCGGCGATCAGCGACTGCATGGACCACCAGCGCAAGGTCGCCCTGGACAACCTGCTCAGCCGCTCGCTGCTGGCGCTGCTCGGCCTCGCCGTGATCGCCTTCGCCTTCGGCTACGCCATGGCCGGACGCGTCCTGTCGCCGCTGGGGCGGATCACCCGCACCGCGCGCGCGGTGGCCGGCTCGGACCTGTCCCGCCGGATCGAGCTGGACGGCCCGGACGACGAGCTGAAGGAGCTGGCCGACACCTTCGACGACATGCTGGAGCGGCTGCAGCGGGCCTTCACCGCCCAGCAGCGCTTCGTCGGCAACGCCTCCCACGAGCTGCGCACGCCGCTGGCGATCAACCGCACCCTCCTGGAGGTGCACCTGTCCGATCCGAACGCCCCGGTGGAGCTCCAGCAGCTCGGCAAGACGCTGCTGGCGACCAACGAACGCAGCGAGCAGCTGGTCGAGGGCCTGCTGCTGCTGGCCCGCAGCGACAACCAGATCGTCGAGCGCAAACCGGTGGACCTCGCCGAGGTGGCCGGCCAGGCCATCGACCAGGTGCACGCCGAGGCCGAGACCAAGGGCGTGGAGCTCCGCGGCACCCGGGAGGCCGCGGTCGTCCAGGGCAACGGCGTCCTGCTGGAGCGGATCGCCCTGAACCTCGTCCAGAACGCCGTGCGCTACAACGTGGCCGAACAGGGCTGGGTGGAGGTCACCACCGCCGTGGAGAACGGCCAGGCGGTTCTGGTGGTCACCAACACGGGCCCGGTGGTACCGGCGTACGAGGTGGACAACCTCTTCGAGCCGTTCCGGCGGCTGCGTACCGAGCGGACGGGCAGCGACAAGGGTGTCGGGCTGGGGCTGTCCATCGCGCGTTCCGTGGCCCGGGCGCACGGCGGGCACATCTACGCCCAGCCGCGCGAGGGCGGAGGGCTCGTGATGCGGGTGACCCTGCCCGTCTGAGATCATGACCCCGACATCGCACCGAGACCCGAGGATGTTCGCTTTGAGCGGAATTTCCAGGCCACCGGCCTCGGAGTCGCGTGTGTGATCGATCACAGCGGAGGCTTTCCCGCTCTCTACTCTCCGTGATCATGCACCCTGTCGGAAAGCCGGGAAAATCCCGGTTTTCAGGGGCCCTGATCACGGGAAGTACACGGTGAGACGCCTTTGAAGTGCGGCATTCGGACCGTGTACGGTCCCCATCGCCATCCAAGCCGATCACTCATGAGGAGTCCGGTTGGGTGTCGATTGAGTAACAGACCTTGATGTGAGGCAAAATCTCCGCCTCAGGTCGGGCACAAGTCCGGCCTCTCACGCGTTACGTGCGCTGAAGACACCGCAGACACCCAGAGGGGGAGAGCGACCATGGCAACCGATTACGACACTCCACGCAAGACCGACGACGACGTCGACTCGGACAGCCTCGAAGAGCTGAAGGCCAGGCGGAACGACAAGTCCGCCTCGGCCGTCGACGTCGACGAGTTCGAGGCCGCGGAAGGCCTCGAACTTCCCGGCGCCGACCTCTCGAACGAGGAACTGGCCGTCCGTGTACTGCCGAAGCAGCAGGACGAGTTCACCTGCATGAGCTGCTTCCTGGTCCACCACCGCAGCCAGCTGGCCCGGGAGAAGAACGGCCAGCCGATCTGCCGCGACTGCGACTGAGGCGGGGTCGGCCGTGACTGGCTCGACCCCTCCCTGGAAGCGCCGTTTCTCCCGACGAGGAGCGGACCAAGGGCCGTCCGACGGCCCGTACAGCGCGCGTGACGACGAGCGGGGCCCGACCGATACGGGGAGGGCCCCGCTCGAACCGGTGGCCGACCGGAGCGACCTCCCGGCGACCACGCGACCGCCGACGCCCGCTGCCCGGCGCCGGGCAGCGGCGTTCCGGGAGAAGGCGGGGCAGGGGGTCCGCAACGGCGGTGCCCGTGCCAGGGCCGCCCTGGGACACCTCGCCGACCGGATCATCGACCTGGCCCCGCGGGTGCCCGTACGGGACCTGGCCACGCTGCGCAGGCAGTTCCCGGGCCTCGGGCCCGAAGAGCTGGCCGACCGGCTGGTGGCCGGCGCGGCCAAGGGCACGGCGACCGTGGGAGCGGGCATCGGAGCGGCGGCGATGCTGCCCGTGCCACCCGCGATGCCCACCGAACTGGCCGCCGAGATCACCGGCGTCGCGGCGATCGAGCTCAAGCTGATCGCCGAACTCCACGAGGTCTACGGCGTACGCCCGCCCGGCGGTCTCGGGCAGCGCAGCACCGCGTACCTGAACTCGTGGTCGGACGAACGCGGCGTCGACGTGTCCAAGCCGTCGACCCTCGGCTCGGCGATGAACGGCCACATGAAGCGCCAGCTGCGCCAGCAGATCATGAAGCGGATGGTGCGCGACCTGCCGAACCTGATGCCGTTCATGGTGGGGGCGGCCGTGGGCGCGGTCATGAACCGCCGCGACACCAGAAAGCTGGCCGCCAGGATCCGGACCGACCTGCGCAAGCAGCAGGTCGCCTGGAGCGCCCTGGACGACCTCCCCGCCCTGGAACGCCCGCGGGACGCCCTGGACATGGGCGAGATCACCAAGGGCATCGGACCCGGCTCCGCCGGCCGCGGGGAAAACTTCGGCAAAGACGGCCGCTGACCGCGGCCCGCCGCTCGCCTCCGCCCCGCCGCGACCCGGTCCGCCGGACAGGCGCTACGCGGCCGCGGCCTTCGCCGCCGTCAGGGCCTCGATCAGCCGCTCCGGCTCGCGCGTCGACAGGTACAGGTACGGAGTCGGGTCCTCCGGGTCCGTGACCAGCACCCGCACGGCCCGCGGGATGTAGGAGCGCAGCAGCAGGAACGCCCTGGTGTCGGCCTTGTACGTGCGCCAGGCGCGGGCCTCCTCCGGGTCGAGGACCTCCGCGCCGCCCAGCGCCGAGAGCGGCACCCTGGCCTCGCCCGCGATCAGCGAGTCGCCCACGATCCGGATGCGGACCGCGCCGTACGAACTGGCCGCCACCGCGGCCACCGCGGTCCCGCCCGCCAGGCCGCCCAGCATCGGCAGCGTGCCGAAGGGCAGCAGAATCAGCGCGAACGCCAGCCCCACCAGGAAGGAGACCAGCCACCAGGAGCGGGGCGCGGTGAGTCGTTCTTCGTACGGGGCCGTGGAGAGCTGCATGAACCAAGCTTGGCACGGTATCGGTGTTCGGCCGACGCGCGGGTAAGGTCTGCGCCTGTGAGTGGTACTTCCCCAGGTCTCCAGCCCCCGGCCGACGCCGTGAAGCCCGTACGGCACCCCGACGCGCCCGCCCCCGGCGAGCTGCTCGGCGCCCACTACGGACAGTGCTTCGGCTGCGGCGGCGACCAGCCCCACGGGCTGCATCTCCAGGCGCGGGCGGGTGAAGGCGTGTCGATCACCGCCGAGTTCACCGTCCGCCCCGCCCACCAGGGCGCGCCCGGTCTGGCGCACGGCGGCGTGCTGGCCACCGCCCTGGACGAGACGCTGGGCTCGCTGAACTGGCTGCTGCGCACGATCGCGGTGACCGGACGGCTGGAGACCGACTTCCGGCGGCCGGTGCCCGTGGACACGACGCTGTACCTGGAGGCCGAGGTCACCGCGGTGGCCGGCCGCAAGATCTACTCCACCGCCACCGGCCGGATCGGCGGACCCGACGGCCCCGTGGCCGTCCGCGCCGACGCCCTCTTCATCGAGGTCAAGGTCGAGCACTTCGTCCAGAACGGCCGCGAGGAGGAGATCCGCGCCGCCATGGACGACCCCGACCAGCTCCGCCGCGCCCGCGCCTTCGAGGTGAACCCGTGAGCCGTGCCGACCTCGAGGTGCTGATCCGCCGCGTCGACCCCGACGTACCGCTGCCCGCGTACGCGCAGCCCGGCGACGCGGGCGCCGACCTGCGGACCACCGTCGGCTGCGAGCTGGCGCCCGGCGAACGCGCCGTTCTGCCCACGGGCGTGTCTGTGGCGCTCCCCGAGGGGTACGCGGCCTTCGTGCACCCACGTTCCGGACTGGCCGCCCGCTGCGGTGTCGCCCTCGTGAATGCCCCGGGGACGATTGATGCCGGGTACCGTGGGGAGATCAAGGTGATCGTGGTGAATCTCGACCCGCGCGAGAGCGTGCGGTTCGAGCGCTTCGACCGGATTGCCCAACTGGTCGTCCAGCAGGTCGAGAGGGTCCGCTTCCGTCAGGTCGCGGAGCTTCCCGACTCGGCGCGGGCCGAGGGGGGCTTCGGGTCCACCGGCGGCCACGCCGGGTTGGACCGTGCAAGCGGCACAAGCGGTCAGGTCGCCGAAGGCGGCCCGACGGGTGGGAATCGATACGCTTCGGTCGTATCCGACCGGGAAGGACAGTGACGTGTTCGGACGTCGCAAGAAGAGGGATGCCGCCGAGGACGCGGCCGGCGAGACCGAGCAGGTCGTCGACAGCGTCGACACCGAGGCGGACGAAGAGCGCGAACGCGTGCGGCTCGAGCCCGAGCCGCGCCCCGACGGGCCCTGGGACAGCACCGAGGTCCGCGACCCCGGCGAGGGCCGGGTCGACCTGGGCGGCCTGTTCATCCCCGGGGTCGACGGCATGGAACTGCGGGTGGAGGTCGCGGGCGACGCGATCGTCGCCGCGACCGTCGTGCTGCGCGACAGCGCCATCCAGCTCCAGGGCTTCGCCGCGCCCAAGCGCGAGGGCATCTGGGGCGAGGTGCGCGAGGAGATCGGTTCCGGCATCACCCAGCAGGGCGGCATCATCGACGAGGTCGAGGGTCCGCTGGGCTGGGAGCTGCGGGCCCAGGTCCCGGTGCAGCTGCCGGACGGCACGGGCGGCTTCCAGGTCGTGCGGTTCGTCGGCGTGGACGGGCCCCGCTGGTTCCTGCGCGGTGTGATCTCGGGCCAGGGAGCGGTGCAGCCGCAGGCCGCCGGTCTGCTGGAGCAGATCTTCCGGGACACGGTCGTCGTCCGCGGCGAGGGCCCGATGGCCCCCCGCGACCCCATCGTCCTGAAGCTGCCGAACGACGCGCAGATGGTCCCCGAAGGTGTCCAGCAGGAGGAGGGCTCCCGCTTCGCCGGCGGCATGGGCCAGCTCCAGCGCGGACCGGAGATCACCGAGGTCCGCTAGGCGAGGACGCCACACGGCTCTTCGCCGTACGTGCCACGAGGGCCGCTTCCCCAGGGGGACGCGGCCCTTTCGCCGGTACGGACCGGAGCGGTCGCGTCGGACGATCGGGCCGCGGCCGTTGAATCCGCCGGCCCGCGGTGGTGATACTGACGCCCGGTTCACGGGGCACGACGGGGGAGGGCACGACATGAGCCAGGTGGTCACGGAGACCATGGTGCGCGTCGAGGACGTGCGGAAGTCGTACGGCAGGGACAGCGCCGCCGTGCACGCCCTGCGCGGCGTCTCCTTCGACGTGCCGCGCGGTGAGCTGGTCGCCCTCAAGGGGCGGTCGGGATCCGGGAAGACCACCCTGCTCAACATCGTCGGCGGCCTCGACACACCGGACGCCGGACGCGTGGAGGTCGACGGCCGGGACCTCGCGGAGCTGGACGAGGACGGGCTGCTCGCGCTGCGCCGGGACCGGGTCGGGTTCGTCTTCCAGTCCTTCGGACTCATCCCGATCCTCACCGCCGCCGAGAACGTCGGCGTACCGCTGCGGCTGCGCCGGGCCGCACCGAAGGAACGCGAGGAACGCGTCGAGCTGCTGCTCTCCCTGGTGGGCCTCGCCGACCACGCCGCCCAGCGCCCCGGCGAGCTGTCCGGCGGGCAGCAGCAGCGGGTCGCCATCGCCCGCGCCCTCGCCAACAACCCCGCGCTGCTGATCGCCGACGAACCCACCGGCCAGCTGGACGCGGAGACCGGGCACTCGGTGATGGAACTGCTGCGGGCCGTCGTACGCAGCGAACGGGTCACCGCCCTGGTCGCCACCCACGACACCACCCTGCTCGACCTCGCCGACCGGGTGCTGGAGCTGCGGGACGGGGAGATCGTCGAGCAGTGACGCCCCGGCGTCAGAGTTCCGTCAAGGACGGCCGGCGTCCCCGTCCCCGCCCCTTTTGCCGCGCTTGCGGGTCGTAGGGTCGACGCTGCGCAATCAGCGGTGACCGGAAGACAATGAGGCCATGGGACGCGGCAAGCTTCGGATCTACCTCGGTGCGGCACCGGGCGTCGGCAAGACGTACGCGATGCTGTCCGAGGCGCACCGGCGCGTCGAACGCGGCACCGACTGCGTGGTGGCCTTCGTCGAGCACCACGGCAGGGCACGCACCGAGGTGATGCTGCGGGGCCTGGAAGAGGTGCCGCGCCGGGAGATCGAGTACCGGGGCGCCGCCTTCACCGAGCTGGACCTGGACGCGGTGCTGGCCCGCCGCCCCCGGGTGGCGCTGGTGGACGAGCTGGCCCACACCAACGTCCCCGGCGTGCGCAACGCCAAGCGCTGGCAGGACGTCGAGGAACTCCTCGCCGCCGGCATCGACGTCGTCTCGACCGTCAACATCCAGCACCTGGAGTCACTCGGCGACGTCGTGGAGTCCATCACCGGCGTACGGCAGCACGAGACGGTGCCGGACGAGGTGGTGCGCCGCGCGGACCAGATCGAACTGGTCGACATGTCGCCGCAGGCGCTGCGCCGGCGCATGGCCCACGGCAACATCTACCAGCCGGACAAGGTCGACGCGGCCCTGTCCAACTACTTCCGCCCCGGCAACCTCACCGCCCTGCGCGAGCTGGCGCTGCTGTGGGTCGCGGACCGGGCCGACGAGTACCTCCAGCAGTACCGCAGCGAGCACCGGGTCTCGAAGATATGGGGCTCGCGCGAACGCATCGTGGTCGGCCTGACCGGCGGCCCCGAAGGACGGACGCTGATACGGCGGGCCGCGCGCCTCGCCGAGAAGGGCGCCGGCGGCGAGGTGCTGGCCGTGTACATAGCCCGCAGCGACGGCCTGACCTCCGCCTCCCCGAAGGAGCTGGCCGTGCAGCGCACCCTGGTGGAGGACCTCGGCGGCACCTTCCACCACGTGCTCGGCGAGGACATACCGGCCGCACTGCTCGACTTCGCCCGCGGCGTCAACGCCACCCAGATCGTCCTCGGCTCCTCACGCCGCAAGACCTGGCAGTACGTCTTCGGACCCGGCGTCGGCGCCACCGTCGCCCGCGAGTCCGGCTCCGACCTGGACGTGCACATCGTGACCCACGAGGAGGTCGCCAAGGGGCGCGGGCTGCCGGTGGCCAGGGGCGCGCGGCTCGGCCGGTCCCGGAGCGTCTGGGGCTGGTTCGCGGGCCTGGGCGGTCCCGTGCTGCTGACGCTGCTGCTCAGCACCGTCCACCTCGGGCTCGCCAACGACGTGCTGCTCTACCTGGCGCTGACCGTCGCGGCCGCCCTGCTCGGCGGGCTGTACCCGGCGCTCGCCTCGGCCGCGGTGGGGTCGCTGCTGCTGAACTGGTTCTTCACGCCCCCCGTCAACCGGATCACCATCGCCGACCCGAGGAACATGCTTGCGCTCGCCATATTCGTCGGCGTCGCGCTCTCCGTCGCCTCGGTCGTCGACGTCGCGGCCCGCCGCACCCACCAGGCCGCCCGGCTGCGCGCCGAGTCGGAGATCCTGTCCTTCCTCGCCGGTGACGTGCTGCGCGGCGAGACCAGCCTGGAGACGCTCCTGGAGCGGGTGCGCGAGACCTTCGGCATGGAGTCGGCCGCCCTCCTGGAGCGGGAGGGCGACGTGGCGCCCTGGACCTGCGCGGGGCGCGCCGGGTCGGGACCGCCGGTCGACCGCCCGGAGGACGCGGACGTGGACATGCCCGTCGGCGACCACATGGCCCTCGCGCTGACCGGCCGGGTCCTGCCCGCCGAGGACCGCCGGGTCCTCGCCGCCTTCGCCGCCCAGGCCGCCGTCGTCCTGGACCGGCGCCGCCTGCGCGAGGAGGCCGACCAGGCCCGCGCGCTCGCCGAGGGCAACCGCATCCGCACGGCGCTGCTGGCCGCCGTCAGCCACGACCTGCGCACCCCGCTGGCCGGGATCAAGGCGGCGGTGACCAGCCTCAGGTCCGACGACGTGGCCTGGTCCGAGGAGGACCGGGCGGAGCTGCTCGAGGGCATCGAGGAGGGCGCGGACCGCCTCGACCACCTGGTGGGCAACCTGCTCGACATGTCCCGCCTGCAGACCGGCACCGTCACCCCGCTGATCCGCGAGATCGACGTGGACGAGGTGGCGCCGATGGCGCTCGGCGGGGTGCCCGAGGGCAGCGCGGAGCTGGACATCCCCGAGACGCTGCCCATGGTCGCCGTGGACGCCGGGCTCCTGGAGCGGGCGATGGCCAATCTGGTGGAGAACGCCGTCAAGTACAGTCCGGACGACCGGACCGTCCTGGTCGCCGCCAGTGCCCTCGCCGACCGCGTCGAGGTGCGGGTCGTGGACCGGGGGCCGGGGGTGCCGGACGAGGCCAAGGACCGCATCTTCGAGCCCTTCCAGCGCTACGGCGACGCCCCGCGCGGGGCCGGGGTGGGACTCGGCCTGGCCGTGGCCCGCGGTTTCGCCGAGGCGATGGGCGGCACCCTGAACGCCGAGGACACCCCGGGCGGCGGCCTCACCATGGTCCTCACCCTCCGCGCCGTGGGCTCGTCCGGCTCGTCCGGCTCGTACGGTGATTCCGGGCCGGCCCACCACCTGGCCACGGCAGAAAGGCAGGCCGCCCGATGACCCGGGTGCTCGTGATCGACGACGAACCGCAGATCGTGCGGGCCCTCGTGATCAACCTCAAGGCACGGCACTACGAGGTCGACGCCGCCCACGACGGAGCCACCGCCCTCCAGCTCGCCGCCGCCCGTCACCCGGACGTGGTGGTCCTCGACCTGGGCCTGCCCGACATGGACGGCGTCGAGGTGATCAGAGGACTGCGCGGCTGGACCCGGGTGCCGATCCTGGTGCTGTCCGCCCGGCACTCCTCCGACGAGAAGGTCGAGGCGCTCGACGCGGGCGCCGACGACTACGTCACCAAGCCGTTCGGCATGGACGAGCTGCTGGCCCGGCTGCGGGCCGCCGTCCGCCGGGCCGAACCCGTCCCCGGCGGCGAGGACGAGGTCGTCGTGGACACCGCGGAGTTCACCGTCGACCTGGCCGCGAAGAAGGTCAACCGGGGCGGCAGGGACGTACGCCTGACGCCCACCGAGTGGCACCTGCTGGAGGTACTGGTGCGCAACACGGGGCGCCTGGTCAGCCAGAAGCAGCTGCTGCGGGAGGTGTGGGGGCCGTCGTACGGGACGGAGACGAACTACCTGCGGGTCTACATGGCCCAGCTGCGCCGCAAGCTCGAGGCGGACCCCGCGCACCCGCGGCACTTCATCACCGAGCCGGGCATGGGATACCGCTTCGAGAAGTGAGAGGCAGTGCACGCGACGTGAGGGCGGAGTGAGCCTCGCCATCCCGTCCCGGCAGGGGTGCATGGCTGTCGGCGGGCCCCGGTACGCTTCAGATATGAGTGCTGCTCCGCGTTCCGACAAGCCGGTGGGCCGGTTCCGGCGCATGTTCGACCGGCTCTCCTCCTCCCAGGAGGACCTGGAGTCGGAGGAACTGCGCGAGGACGCCGACACCGCCGGCTGCACGCGCATCGGAGACTGCCAGGACCGGCAGGTCGTGTCGGTTACTGGTACCTTGCGCACGGTCACCCTGCGACCGCGTGCGGGCGTTCCGGCCCTGGAGGCCGAGCTGTTCGACGGTTCCGCCGCCCTGGACGTGGTGTGGCTGGGCAGACGCTCCATCGTGGGTATAGAGCCGGGGCGCAAGCTCATCGCATCGGGCCGGATCTCCATGAGCCACGGCCGCCGGGTGCTCTTCAACCCGAAATACGAACTGAGACCCCTCGGACGGGAGTAGCCGGTGACGTCGCTCGACAAGCCGACCGAAGAGACGACAGAGGCCGACGACGCCCGGGCGGTGACGGAGGCCGCGCTGTTCGAGGCGTTCGGCGGCGTGCGGGGCATGATCGAGACGGTGCTTCCGGGCCTGCTCTTCGTCACCATCTTCACCCTCAACAACGACCTGCACATGTCGGCGATCGCGGCCCTGGCCGTGTCGGTGGTGCTGGTCGTCGTCCGGCTGGTGATGAGGGACACCGTCAAGCACGCGTTCAGCGGGGTCTTCGGCGTCGCCTTCGGCGTGGTCTTCGCGATGATGACCGACAACGCCAAGAACTTCTATCTGCCGGGCATGCTCTACACCCTGGGCCTGGCGCTGGCGTACATCGTCACCTCGCTGGCCGGGGTGCCGCTGATCGGCCTGATCCTCGGCCCGGTCTTCAAGGAGAACCTCTCCTGGCGCACCCGCAACCCGGGCCGCAAGAAGGCGTACACCAAGGCCAGCTACGCCTGGGGCTTCATCCTGCTCGCCAAGTCCGCGATCCTCTTCCCGCTGTACTGGTGGGCGGACACCGAGCAGCTCGGCTGGGTCCTGGTCACCCTGAAGATCCCGCCCTTCCTGCTCGCCGTCTGGCTGACCTGGGTCTTCCTGGCCAAGGCGCCCGCACCCATCGACGTGTTCGCGGAGATGGAGGCGGCGGAGGAGGCCGAGAAGGCCCAGAAGGCCGAGCGGGAACGGAGCGAGCAGGGGGCGGCCGACCAGACCCTGCCGGGGCCGTCCGAGGCCGACGGGGACGTCGCGGACCTGCGCGGCGGCAAGCACCGCAAGGCCTGACGGGCGAGACGCGACAGTACGGCGGTGGGGCGCCCGGGAATCCCGGGCGCCCCACCGCCGTGGACGGGTCCGCCGTGCCGGTCAGACGAGGCCGTCGGGCCGCCGTCGGGCCGACAGCAGGTCCTCCAGCTGCTCCTCACGGGCCTGCGCGGCGACGAAGAGCAGCTCGTCGCCCGCCTCCAGGGAGTCCTCCCGGGACGGCGTCAGCACCCGGGTGCCGCGGATGATCGTCACCAGCGAGGTGTCCTCGGGCCACTGGACGTCGCCGACCTGGGTACCGGCCAGGGCCGACTCCTCCGGCAGCGTCAGCTCGACCAGGTTGGCGTCGCCGTGGCTGAAGCGCAGCAGCCGGACCAGGTCGCCGACGCTCACCGCCTCCTCGACCAGGGCGGACATCAGCCGCGGGGTGGAGACGGCCACGTCCACGCCCCAGGACTCGTTGAAGAGCCACTCGTTCTTCGGGTTGTTCACCCGGGCGACGACGCGCGGAACGCCGTACTCCGTCTTGGCCAGCAGGGAGACGACGAGGTTGACCTTGTCGTCGCCCGTCGCGGCGATGACGACGTTGCAGCGCTGGAGCGCCGCCTCGTCCAGGGACGTGATCTCGCACGCGTCGGCGAGCAGCCACTCCGCCATCGGGACGCGCTCGACCGAGATGGCCGTCGGCGCCTTGTCGATGAGCAGGACCTCGTGGCCGTTCTCCAGCAGCTCGCCCGCGATCGAACGGCCGACCGCACCGGCTCCGGCAATGGCGACCCTCATCAGTGACCGCCCTCCTCTTCGGGACCCTTGGCGAACGCCGCCTCGACCTTGTCGACCTCGTCGGTGCGCATCATCACGTGCACGAGGTCACCGTCCTGAAGGACGGTCTGCGAGGACGGCAGGATCGCCTCCCCTAGCCGGGTGACGAACGCCACCCGCACGCCCGTCTCCTCCTGGAGCCGGCTGATCTTGTGACCGACCCAGGCCGAGGAGGTGTGCACCTCGGCGAGCTGGACACCGCCGGTGGGGTCGCGCCACAGCGGCTCGGCACCCGAGGGCAGCAGCCGGCGCAGCATCTGGTCGGCCGTCCAGCGGACGGTGGCCACGGTGGGGATGCCCAGGCGCTGGTAGACCTCGGCGCGGCGCGGGTCGTAGATCCGGGCGGCGACGTTCTCCACGCCGAACATCTCGCGCGCCACGCGGGCGGCGATGATGTTCGAGTTGTCGCCGCTGGAGACGGCGGCGAAGGCGCCGGCCTCCTCGACCCCCGCCTCGCGCAGGGTGTCCTGGTCGAAACCGATGCCGGTGACCCGGCGTCCGCCGAACGAGGAACCGAGGCGTCGGAAGGCGGTGGGGTCCCGGTCGATCACCGCGACCGTGTGCCCCTGCTGCTCCAGGGTCTGGGCGAGCGCGGAGCCCACGCGCCCGCAGCCCATGATGACAATGTGCACGGCTTACACCACTCTTCTTCTCTGCCCTCGGACCGCGGCGGACATCCCGTTCATCTTCCTCTTTCGGCTCGACGGGCAAACATCTGCGGCCCCCACCGAGGGCCGCAGCCACCATCATGCCGGTCCACCGCGGTCACACCCCGGCGGGGTGGTTCGTTCGCGTCGTTCAGCTCCTTTGGACCGGAGCGCGGCCGCTTCTCAACACATTGACGGTGGCGCCCTCCTCCACCGGTCCTGTGTTGAGAACGGAATGCGATCGTTCGGTGGATGACGGGTGGGGGAGTGCTTGCCACGATGGACCCCTGCAAGACAGTGGTTCGAAAGCCGGTCAAAAGACCGGCCGAAAACCGGTTGACAGGCCTTCGGGGCCGGTCCGGTCCGCTGCGGCCCCGCGCCCCGTCCGCTTCCGGGGTGCGGGGGAACGCGCGAGCGGGCCGACGGGCCGGGCAGTCCCGCAGAGCGAGGCCGACCGTTCGGGCCACGGATGCACGCCTGTACCAACTCGGGGGATGTGTGGAAATCAACATATTGGGACCCGTATCGATCAACACGTCGCACAGCGACGGTGGGATTCGAGCCGGCAAGGTCCGCACTCTGGTGGCGACACTCGCCATCGACGCCGGCCGTGCCGTGTCGCTCGCCGACCTTGCGGACGAACTCTGGGGCGCCGACCCGCCCGACAACGTGCTCAACGCCCTTCAGGCGCATGCCGCGCGAGCCCGGAAGGTGATCAACGAACGTTCCTGCTCCGAGCGGGCGGGCGCCGTCCTGCGCTCGGTGCTCGGTGGCTACCTCCTGGAGATCGACCCGCAGTGCGTGGACGGCAACCGCTTCCTGAGGCTCGCCTCGCAGGGCGCGTCCCTGCTCCTCTCCGAGCCCGCTCGCGCCGCCGAGGTGCTGGAGGCCGGTCTGCGGCTGTGGCGCGGCCCGGCCCTCATCGACGCGGGTGAGGGACGGCGCTGCCGGGGCGCCGTGGCCCTGTTCGAGGAGCGCAGGCTCACGGTCCTGGAGGACCTGGTGAGCGCGATGCTGCTGCTCGGCGGCGAGGCCCAGGCGATCGCCATGCTCCAGCAACTGGTGGCGCAGTATCCGCTGCGCGAGCGGTTCTGCGAGCTGCTGATGGTCGCCCTGTACCGGGTGGGACGGCAGGGCGACGCCCTGGAGTCGTACCGCCTGGCCAGGAAGCGGCTCGACGACGAGCTGGGCGTCCAGCCGGGTGCGCTGCTGCGCCGGCGGCACGCCGAGATCCTCGCGCAGGATCCGGTGCTCAAGGTGCCCTCCGCGCTGAGGCGCGAGCCGTACGCGCCGGCCGACACCAGCCTGCTCACCGCCTGACGACCCGGGGCCGGCCGCGGGCGGCGCCCACGTGAACAGGAACGAGAAGTTGTCAGACAACGACACAGACACAGCCACAGCCACCCCCACCGACACGTCGTCGGCGGCGCCGGGCCCCGCCGAACCGATCGCCATCGTCGGGATGTCCGCCCTCTATCCCGGCGCCCACGGCATCGAGGAACTGTGGCGGCTGCTGCTCGCCGACGGTTCGACGCCCGGCTCCGGTACCGGATCGGCGCCGGGCGGCCTCGGCGACATCGAGGTCGACGTCGCACGGTTCGGCATCCCGCCGGCCCAGGCCGCCTCCATGGCCCGCCTGCAGCTGCTCATGGTGGAGGCCGCCCGCCAGTGCCTCGACGACGCCACCGGCTCCGGCGTCGACCGCGGGCGCACGGACGTCGTCGTGGGCACCTGCCTCGGCCTGGACCGGCAGTACGCCAACGCCCTGCGCGTCGACGGTGCCCGCTACGCCCGGGACCTGGCGGAGGTCCTCGCGGACAGTGCCTGGCACGACACCGGCACCGACGCGCGGGCCGCCGAGCGGGAACTGAACGACGTACTGTCGCGCCGGCTGGGCGCCTCACCGCACGACCGGGTGGGCGAGATGGCCAGTACGATCCCGGCCCGCATCGCGTCCGCCTTCAAGCTGCGCGGGCGCACCCTCGCCGTCGAGTCGGCGGACGCGACCTCGTACCTGGCCCTCACGCACGCCGTGGACAGCCTGCGCGCCGGGCTCGCCGAGGCCGTCCTGGTCGTGGTGGGACAGCGCGACGAGGGCCGGTTCGCGCGGCGGGCGCTGGCCGCCAAGGGGTTCGCGGTCCGGCCCCCCGGGACGGGCGCCGAGGACGCTCCCGTCCTCACGGAAGGGCTCGGAGCGCTGCTGCTCAAGCGCCGGTCGACCGCGGAACGGGACGGCGACCGCGTGTACGCGTCGGTCCTGGACTGCGCCCTGCGGCACGAGGCGCGGCCGGGGACCTTCCGCTACTCGCTGTCGGCCGCGCACCGCCGGGCCGCCGCCGAGGCCGCGCACCGTACGGCGGGCGTCACGCCGGGGTCCGTACGGCTCGTCGAGTGCGCCGGATACGGTACGGCCGCCGTGGGGCGTGCCGAACGGGACGCGATCGCCGGGATCCTCGCCGGTGCGCCCCGGGACCCGGTGGCCGTGGGCACCGTGCGCGACCGGCTCGGCCACACCTTCGCCAACGCCGGGCTCGCCGGTGTCACCAAGGCGGCACTGGCCCTGCACCACCGCACCGTCCCCCCGGTGCGGCCCGGCACGGACCCCGCTCCGACGGCCGGTCCCTTCCGCGTACCGCGCGCGGCCGAGCCCTGGGAGCCGTCCACCGACGGCACTCCCCGCCGTGCCGCGGTCCTGGGAGCCTCACTGACCGGCACGGTCTGCCACGTACTCCTGGAGGAATCCCCACCGGCCGGCCCCGTGCCCCCGGAACCGGGTGGCGACGCGCACCTTGGCGGTGCGCGGCCCGGCGGTGCGGCTGGGCGCGGCTCCCCGGGCGGGTCGGCGCCGGCCGCGGGCCGGGCGGCCGGGGCGTGGGCGGCGGAGCCCATCGCGATCGTCGGGTTCGGCGGGCGTTTCGCCGACTCGCCCGACGCGGACGGGTTCTGGCGGACCATGCTCTCCGGGCGGGACCGGATCGGACCGTTGCCCGCCGAGTCGTTCGACCGGGACCTCTACCACGCCCCCGGCGCACTCGCCCTCGGGCGCAGCTACACCGACCTGGGCGCGCCCGTCCCCGTGCCGGCACAGCCGCCCCCCGGGCTGCGTATCCCCCCGCACCGGTACGCGGCGACGGACGCGGCCCAGCGCCTCGGACTCGACGTGGCCGCCGAGATGTTCGCCCGCTACGGGCGTGATCCGCGCTCGCTCGAGGGCGTGGGAACCGTCGCCGTCGGCAGCAACCTGGGCCTGTCCAGGGAACGCCGGCTGCACACCGGTCTGTGCCTCGACGACCTGGAGGCGGATGTCCGCTCCCTCGCCGCGCTCGCCGCACTCGGACCGGACGACGTCGAAGCGGTGACCAAGCTGGTGCGCGACCGGTTCGGAGAGCCCGGACCCGTCGACCTGCCGACCACCTGGGACGGCTGCGTCGCCAGCGGCATCGCGGCGCTCGTCGCCAACGAACACGGCCTGGACGCCGTACCGGTGGCGGTGGAGGCCGCCTGTGCCTCCTCGCTGGCCGCCCTCGACGTGGCCGTGGGACGGCTGCGCTCCGGCGGCGCCGACTACGCCGTGGCCGGTGGCGTGGAACTGCCCTGCAACGCGCGGGACCTGGTGCTGTGTTCCTCGCTGGGCCTGCTGTCGCACAGCAGGATCACCCCCTTCGACGCCGGCGCCGACGGCTTCACCCCGGGCGACGGCTGCGCGCTCTTCCTGCTCAAGCGCCTGACGGACGCCCGCCGCGACGGCGACCGGGTGTTCGGCGTGCTCCGCGCGGTCGGCGCGTCCAACGACGCCAAGTCGCTGATCGCCCCGGACGCCGACGGCCAGGCCCGGGCCGTACGGCAGGCCTTCGCCCAGGTCGACTTCGGCCCGGACGACGTGGACTACCTGGAGGCGCACGGCACCGGGACCCGGCTGGGCGACCGGGTGGAGGTCGCCGCCGCCGCGCAGGTCTACGGCACGGGGCGGCGTACGGCACCGCTGCACATCGGCTCCGCCAAGTCCTTCCTCGGCCACACTTTCGCGGCGGCCGGCGCGGCCGGACTGCTGCGCACACTCCAGGCGTTGCGGTGGGCCACCCTGCCGCCCAGCGTCAACCTTCGCGAACTCAGTCCCGACCTGGCCCTGGACGCCGTCCCCGCGCGGGTGGCCACCGAGGCCGGGCCGTGGGCCGCCCCGGCGGGCCGACCGCGGCGCGCAGCGGTGAGCGCGTTCGGGACCGGCGGCATCAATTACCACCTGTTGATCGAGGAAGGCACGGACGCCACGAGATGAACTTCGATTTTGATGCCGGGTTTGACGCCGAGACCAGGGAAATGCGTGACATGGTCGTGCGGTTCGCCCGGCGCGAGCTGGACTCCTCCGGCCGTTTCGACGATGCCGAGGACTTCCGGCGACGTTGGCTGCTGGCCGGCAAGCAGGGCCTGGTGGGCACCACCGTGCCGGGCGAGTTCGGCGGCAGCGGCCTGGACGCGGTGGCCGCGGCCGCCGCGATGGAGGCGCTCGGCTACGGTTGCGCGGACACCGGCTTCGCCTTCTCGGTCGCCGCGCACCTGTTCGCCGCCGTCATGCCGATCGTCGAGTTCGGTACCGGGGAACAGCGCGCCGCGTGGCTGCCGGCCCTGTGCTCCGGCGAGCGGATCGCCGCGCACGCCATCACCGAGCCGGAGGCCGGTTCGGACGCGCTGCACCTGCGCACCCGTGCCCGGGCCGTCGAGGACGGCCATGTGCTCAGCGGCTCCAAGTGCTTCATCACCAACGCCCCCGTGGCCGACGTGTTCGTGGTGCAGGCCGCCACCGATCCGCGGGGCGGCTTCTTCGGACTGACCACCTTCCTGGTCGAGGCCTCCACCCCCGGACTCACGGTGGGACGCCCGTACGACAAGGTGGGTCTGCGCGGCTCCCCCACCGCCGACGTCCATTTCGACGGCTGCTTCGTCCCGGCCGGTGCGGTGCTGGGGGCGGAGGGCTCCGGGGCGAGCATCTTCTCCTCCTCGATGAAGTGGGAGCGCACCTGCCTCTTCGCGGCCTACCTCGGAGCGATGCGCCGCGTGCTGGAGTCCACGGTGGAACACGTCCGGGACCGTGAGCAGTTCGGCTCGCCCATCGGCGGCTTCCAGGCGGTCAGCCACCGGATCGTCGACATGCTGGGCCGCTACGAGGCGGCCCGGCTGCTGCTGCACCGCGCGGCGCGGTCGCTGTCCGACGGCACGGCGGACGAGATCGGCCCGGCCCTCGCGAAGATCGCGGTCAGTGAGGCCGCCGTACAACTCGGGCTGGACGCGATCCAGTTGCGGGGTGCGCTGGGGGTCATGGACGGCGAGGCGGAGTCCCTGCTGCGGGACGCGCTGCCCGCCCGGATCTTCTCCGGCACCAACGAGATCCAGAAGAACAACGTCGCGCGAGCGCTGGGCCTCGGGCGCCGGCGTCCCGCGACCCGCCGCTGAACACAGACCCAGGGAGACCCTAGACATGGACGTCGTCATCCACCGCATTCGTCTGCGTGACGGAGTGGACCCGGCCCGCTTCGAGGCCTGGGTCCGGGACGTCGACTACGCGACCTGTCCCCGGCTGCCGAGTGTGCGCGCCTTCGGCGTGCATCGGGTGAGCACAGAACGGGACGCTCCATTCCACTACTTCGAGAGCATCTCGGTGACCACGCCGGACGAATTCTCCCGGGACATGAAAACGGAGGCCTTTCAGGACCTGGTCGCCGCGTTCGACACTATGGCGACGGTCGTCGAGGAGATGAGCGGCGAACTCCTGGAACCCGGCTACCAGGCACGGTCCTGACAAAGGGCTGTGGAGCGGGATGCTCGGTCGGGCCGTACGGAACGCGAAGCCGTACGGCCCGACCGGGGCATTCAGCGGGCGGGGGCGCCGTAACCCGGGCAGGTGCCCAGGAGGCCCGACTCGTAGGCGATGGCGACGGCCTGCGCGCGGGTCGCCGCACCCAGTTTGCGCAGGACCCGATGTACATGGGACCTGACGGTGGTGGGCGAGACGGAGAGAGTCGTGGCCATTTCGGTGTTCGTCTTACCCTGGGTCAATAAAACCAGGATCTCCGTTTCCCGAGGGGTCAGTTCGGGACGGAGGTTCTTCGGTGCCTTGCTTCGCCAATAGCGCGTCAGTGCCTCTTGTGCCTCTTCCGGAGCGATTATCGCGTTCACTTCGGTGATGGTTCTGATGACGTGCACCAGTTCTTCGACCGATGTCTCGGCCGACAATACTGCGCGTACTCCGACGCGCAGTGCCTCGAACGCGCGGTGGGTATTCTCGGGCTTGGTCAGCAGAAGGGTCTTGCCGAGTCGCGCGAGTTCCGTCAGCTTGTCGATGCTGTCCATGGTGAACAGCGGGGCGACGCCGACCAGGATGTCGGGACCGGCCTCCGCCGCCGTGGCCAGCGAGCCGCGCAGGGTGGTCTCCACCTGCACCTTCATATCGTGCCGTTCCAGCAATGCGCGCATTCCTTCGCCCAGGATGACGCGGTCGCAGCACACCAGGACACGGGTCGTCATGCGTTGACTTTCGGGCAGGAAGGATGGGGACGGCACGGAGCGTGCGGGTCGGCGCCGACGGCGGCAAGTCGATGCCGGACGCCTTTCTTTGTGATTCCCCCGATAAGCGTCATGCGGCCAAACGTAGCACGCGTGTGCGCACTTGGAGAGGGGCTTGCGATGCCCCGGTGAGAGACTGATACCAAGTGGTTTCAACCTCGGGAAGATCTTGCCGGGAATCTTGGGAATGCCGCTGCTCTTGTGCCCGCCCGTCTCAGCACGACACGTGAACGGCGGCGTCCGCGCGCCGGTGGGAGCGTGGCGCGGGAGAGCCGGCCACACCGACCCGGCTCACGAAGAAGGTGCGGCCGGGCAGGGAGAGTTCGCGCTCCAGACGGCCGCGCAGGTCGTCGTGCTGGACGACGATGCTGATGGGGTGCAGGGACAGACCGCACCGGGTCGCCCGCCACCAGTAGTCGGCCAGTCGCGCTCCGCCCTCGAGCCGCTCCGCGCGTGCGGGCGTCTGCCCGGCGAAGCCCATGGTCACCACGGCCGGAGTGCGGCGCACGAGGTCGGCGAGACCGGCGGCCAGCACCCGGTGGTAACCGGCCTTGCCCAGCAGGTGCATCGTCGTCGGGGCCAGTGCGAGGCGCATCGCCGCCCGGCGCGGCCGGGACATGGGCCCGAAGAGCTGCTCCAGCGTGAACCCGTCGCCCCGCGCGGCCGCGTCCGCGGTGTCCCGGCGTACGTAGGAGTGGGTCTCCCGCCAGGCGGCCCGGTGCCCGAAGTCGCGTCCCGCGTACCGGGCGACGAACGCCGCGAAGGCCCGCAGGTCACGCCGCTCGGTCAGGTGCCGGACGTGGACCGGGTGCGTCTCGGCCCCCGGCGTGCCGGACTCCTCCAGGACGTGCAGCAGTCCGGGGGCCACCGGCTCCCGCCCGTAGGGTCCGCGGTGGGTGCGGCGGGCGAGCGCGGTCTCGTGCAGGTCGGCCGGCCGTTCCCCGGAGGGCGGCCCGGGGCGCAGCGCCACCACGCACAGCGGCGTCCACGCCGGCGGCCACCCGGCGCCTAACGGGTGGCCGCCGGCGGTCCCGCTCGCGACGCCGGGGCCCCCGTCGTCGTCCAGGACGCGCACCGCCGCGGCCGTCCAGCCCTGGGCCGCCAGGCCGCGGAGCAGGATCCGCCCGTAGATGCCGCAGCTGACCTCCATCTCCACCGCGTGCGCGGCCAGCGCCGTCAGCTCCCGCTCGCGGTCGAGGGCCAGGACCAGGTACTCGTCCGTGTCCGTGCCGGTCAGGTCCGCCGCCGCCCGGCGAGCCGCCGCGCTCGTGGCACGGCCCAGACCCCACGGCTGGCAGTTGTGGGAGGAGGGACTCAGCGCCGCCGGTCCGGCGGCCGTCTCCAGCGCCTGCGCGAACCTGGACACGGACGCGGTGGCGTGGTCTGTCCTGCGGGTCGTCATGTCGGTCTCCTCTTCCTCCTCTTCGCATGCGGCGCACGCGGTAACCACCGGGGGCGGTTCGCACACCCGGAGGGCCTGGAACGCCTGGCACATCTGGAAGGCCGGGATCGGCTCAGCCGCCCACGGGCCGTTCGACCAGCGCCAGGTGGTGACCGGCGACCACGCCGGCCCACCCGGTCGGCCGCCGGGTCTCGGCGACGGGGGCGTGGCGCAGCAGCCCGCCCCCGGGCCGCCAGGTGAAGCGGCCGTCCGGCAGCCAGCCGGTCAGGGCCACCTCACCGGCGTCGATCCGCAGTCCGAAGCCGTAGTACTTGAGCACGGCCTCCTTGCACGTCCAGCGCAGCATGGCGGGCATGGCCGCGAGGCGCCGGGCGTCGGCGGACGGCGCCCGCGGGTCGCACTCCTGGTCGAGCACCCGGGCGAGGGACGGCGGCATGGGGCGGTCGTGTTCCAGGTCGACGCCGATCGCATGCGGTCCGCACACGGCGACCGCGAAGTCCCCCGAGTGCGTCAGGCCCACCTCGACCGGCGCGTCCACGACCGGCCGCCCGGCCTGGAGTCCCCCGGCCACAGTGCGCACCTCGACGGTGCGGGGCTCCCGGGCCAGGTCCCAGTGGCGTCTGCCGTGGGCGCTGACGGCGTGCTTGAGGGCGAGCCGCCCGGCCAGCCACTCCATGCGCCGGCGGGGGACGCGCAGGGCCGCGGCCTGCTCCGTCTCGGCGGGTGTCAGATACCGCGTGCGCAGTTCGGCAAGGGCGTGCGGCCCGCGCTCGCGCAGCCGGGCGATGGACACCACGGCGAGGGTGAGCCGCCGAGACTCCGGCCTCAGGTGCGTGATCCACAGCAGACGGGACCCGTCGAGGACCACCTGGTCCGGGAGGGAGACCCCCTCCGGCACCCCCTGCGACACCGCCCCCGGCACACCGTGCCGCACGGGTCCGGGAGCAGGCCGTGCGGCGGCGTCAGCGTGCGACATGACGGGGCAGCAGGAACGGGTACGGGCGGTGCAGGATCCTGTTGTGCACGAAACGGTCCGCCTTGCGCAGCCGCTGGATGAGTTCCCACATCCGCGCGTCGTCCCGGTAGTAGGCCCTGACCTCCTCGGCGTCCAGCGGCCGGTCCAGGCGGGCGTTGGCCTGTTCGAGGAAGCTGGGGACCAGGTGCTCCAGCCGTTCCTTGTGCAGATTGCCGAGGAAGTCGAGGACCACCCCGCGCGGCGTGTAGAACTTGTCGAAGATCGACTTCGTCATCGCCAGCCGCACCACGTCCCGCACCAGCCACGGCAGCGAGGTGAAGAACAGCGGCACGTCGAGGAGTTCGCGCTCGCGCTCGTCGCGCATGAGCGGCGTCGTCACATCCAGGTAGACCAGTTCGCCGTCGAGGTCGATCCAGTTGGACGCCTGCCCGTCCAGCCCCAGACGCGGGGTGACGGCCGCCTCGACGCGGTCCAGGAACCGTGCGAAGAACCCGTCGCACCACGCCTGGCCCGCCGTGTGCAGCAGCCGTGAGCACAGCCGGCCCTCGGGCAGCGCCTCCTGGACGCAGTAGGCGACGGCCCGGCCGCCCGGCAGAGCCCGGTGCCACATACGGGTCTCGGCGACGGCGACGCCGCCCTTGTCCAGCCGCGTGATGTAGTCGTCGACCAGCGCGGAGTGCCGGTCCAGGCGTTCCCGGGCGGGGAAGACCGGCAGCCGCTTGCACGCGAACGTGCCCGAGTCGGTCTCCAGCCGCAGCACCAGCGTCACCTCCCCGTAGCCGAGGATGGTCAGGGCACGGTCGTCGGTGGTCCGCAGCGCCCGTACGACCTCGTCCTCGAGGGCATCCAGGGCGTCGGCGGGTGTCGAGAAGGTCATGACCGGGTCACCGGCCTTCCGGGGTCGGGCCCGCGGGTGCGGGGGTCCGCGCGCCCGGTGACGCGTGGTACCGGTACAGGAGGTAGATCGCGGCGGCGAAGAAGGCCGCGTCCATCACCAGGATCTCGGGCACACTGCTCACCAGGATCACCACGAACAGCACCAGCATCAGCAACTGGCCGTAGAGGGCGGCGATCACGAGCCGCCGGTGGTTCCACAGCAGGGCGACGCCCGCCGCGACCATGGCGACGGCGACGAACCACATCACGGCGGCGGGGTGGCGGTCCAGCCAGTCCACGGGACCGGAGATCACGGTCCCCCGGTTGGCTTCAGAGGCGTCGTCGAGGCGCCCTTCCACCGACTCCAGCTGCGGGAAGAACTTGCCTATCCCCGCGAGGATGTACAGCGCGCCGACGACGCGCTGGAGGATCAGGTTTCGTCCGGTCACGGGCCAGCTTCTTCCGGAGGTTGACAGTGGGGTGCCGCGAGCGGGAGGGGGGCGCCCGTGGCGGGGCAAGGGCCTGAGGAGGGGCCAGAGGCAGGGGTCGGAGGTCGCGGACGGCGGTCGTCGGCCGGCCGGGGCCGTCACGGGGAGGCGAAGACCAGCACCGCGTTCTGGCCGCCGAAGCCGAAGGAGTTGCTCATCGCCAGCTCCACCTTCTGCTCCCGCGGAGCGTCGGCGACCACGTCCAGGTCCACGGCCGGATCCCGCCGACGCAGGTTCGCGGTCGGGGGAACGGTGGAGCGCTCGATGCTCAGCACGGTCAGCGCCGCCTCGATGGCCCCGGCGGCGCCCAGCGTGTGCCCGAGGACGCCCTTGGCCGAGGTGACGGTCGCCCGGTCGCCCAGCAGCCGGCGCAGCACCGCGGCCTCCGCCGCGTCGTTGAGCGGCGTCGAGGTGCCGTGCGCGTTCACGTGGTCGATGTCGCGGCCGGTGACACCCGCCTGGGCGAGGGCCGCCTCCATCGCCCGCAGGGCGCCGGCGCCCTCGGGGTCGGGCGCGGTGACGTGGTGGGCGTCCGCCGACGCGCCGTGGCCCACCAGCCGCGCGCGCACCGTGGCACCGCGGGCCTCGGCGTCCGCCGCGCGCTCCAGGACGAGCATGCCGCTGCCCTCACCGATCACGAAGCCGTCCCGGTCGGCGTCGAAGGGCCTGGACGCCGCCGCCGGATCGTCCACACGGCGCGACAGCGCCCCCATCTGCGCGAAACCGGTGACCATGAGGGGGCTGACGCCCGCCTCGCTGCCACCGGCCACGACGATGTCGCACGTCCCGTCGCGCAGCAGCCGGGCCGCGGTGCCCAGCGCGGTGCCGCCCGAGGCGCAGGCGGTCGCCGTCACCAGGTTCGGGCCCAGCGCGCGCAGGTCCATCGCGAGGTGCCCGGCCGCCATGTTCGGGACCAGCATCGGCACCAGCAGCGCGGACACCGCCTCGGGCCCGCGCTCCAGCAGGCGCCGGTGCTGGGTCTCCCACGTCGTCACGCCGCCGAGCCCGCAGCCGACGACCACGCCCACCCGGGCGCCGTCCCAGGTCAGCGGATCCAGTCCGGCGTCGGACACGGCCTCCCGGGCGGCCACGATCGCCAGCTGCACGAAGCGGTCGTGGATGAGGACACTGCGCCGGTCCACGTGGCGCGCCGGTTGCAGGCCCGGCACCGCACAGGCGATGTCCACGGGCAGTCCGGAGAGCCGGTCGTCCTTGGCTCCCGCCGATCGTCCGCGCAACACCCCCTCCCAGGTGGCGTCGACGCCCATGCCGGCGGCGGTCACCAGACCCAGCCCGGTCACGGCGAGGGAGGGGTCGGTCATGACGCGGTGGCCGCGATCTCGTGGTCGACCAGGGCCACCGCGTGGGCGATGGTGTCCGTGGGAACCGCGGCGTCGTCGCTGATCTTCACGCCGAACTCGGACTGGATGACGAGGAGCAGTTCCACGAGGAACAGCGAGTCCATCTCCAGCTCTTCGAAGGTCACGTCCGGACGGATCGCAGCGCGGTCCACCGCGAAACCGTCGACCAGCAGATCAACGAGCTTGTCGTAGGTGGTGCTCATCAGTGTGGTCCGCCTTTCCTGGGTGGATCGTTCGCCCAACGCCGCCCTGGCCCGACGGTGGGGTGGTGTCGGTCCGGGGTGCGGCGGCGTTGCGACGCTCCGGCAAGTCTGGGGCGGTGCGCTGACGGCTCGCTGACGGCCGGCTGACCCCCGGGCGGGCCGCCCGCCGGGCGCGGGCCGCGGTCAGCCGGCCGTCAGCGCCCGGTCAGGGGCCCCGGCCAGACTCGGTGCGGCCGGGGGGCCCGGGCTTACTCCCCACACCCGCCGGCCGGCAAACCGTCCATCACGCGAGGAGCACACACGTGGTTTCCCGTCTCCGCCGCCGCACCAGGCCCACCGCACACCGCGACCGCTCCGCGGGCGGTGCCCGGTGACCCGGGCGTCCGTGGTGGCCGGCCTCGGTTCCCGTCTGCCGTCCCGATGCGTCACCAACGCCGATCTGGAGCGGACGATGGACACCTCGGACGAGTGGATCCGGGCCCGTACGGGGATCGCGCAGCGCTACGTCGCCGAGGACGGCGCCCACACCTCCGATCTGGCCGTGGGCGCCGCCGAACGCGCCCTGAAGTCCGCGCGCCTGACGCCGGACGACATCGACGCGGTCATCGTGGCCACCACCACCCCGGACCGCCCCTGCCCGGCGACCGCGCCGACGGTGGCGACCCGGCTGGGGGCCGGCCCGGTCCCGGCGTTCGACGTGTCCGCGGTGTGCTCCGGCTTTCTCTACGGGCTCGCCACGGGGTCCGGTCTGATCGCCTCCGGAGCGGCGGAACGGGTCCTGGTCATCGGCGCGGAGACGTTCTCCCGCATCCTCAACCCGCGGGACCGGTCCACCTCGGTGATCTTCGGTGACGGCGCCGGCGCCGTCGTGCTGCGCTGCGGCGAGCCGGAGGAGACCGGTGCCCTCGGACCGCTGCGGCTGGGCAGCGACGGCACCGGCGTGGACCTGATCACCGTGCCGGTCGGCGGACCGCCGCGGCCGGGCACGGTGGCACCGGACGACCTCGCAGACCGCTACTTCACCATGGAGGGCAAGCGGGTCTTCTGGCTCGCGGTCCAGCGCATGGGCGAGTGCGCGGAGAACGTGCTCGACCGGGCGGGCTGGCGGGTGGAGGACGTGGACTGGCTGGTCAGCCACCAGGCCAACCACCGGATCACCGCCCGACTGGCCGACGAGATCGGCATCCCCCGCGAGCGCAGCGTCAGCAACATCGCCGAGGTGGGCAACACCGCCGCCGCCTCCATCCCCCTCGCGCTCGACCACGCGCACGCCCGGGGGACCCTCCGGGCCGGCGACCGGGTGCTCCTCACCGCCTTCGGCGGCGGCCTCACCTGGGGTGCCGCCGCCCTGACCTGGCCCGCCATCGATCCGGTCTGAGGGCGGCCGGCCGGGCCCGGCCGAAGCGCGTGCAGACGACCGATGAACCAAGGACGACCATGACTCCTCGGAAACTGATCACCGACTACATCGCCGACGCCTGGATGGGCGGCGACGCCGAAGGCCTGGAGCCGGACACCCCCATCGCGGAGCTCAACATCATCGACTCCGCCGCCATCTTCGACCTCGTCCACTACCTGCAGGGCGAGTTCCGCGTCACGGTGCCGCTGCAGGAGGTCACCCTGCAGAACTTCAGGTCCGTCAACGCGATCTGCGCCCTGGTCGACCGGCTCCGGCAGAACGAGGGGGGAACCGCGGCATGACCGACCCCGTGAACACCCACCAGGACACCGAGCGGATCCGCGAGCGCGTCGTGCACGTCATCGCGGCCCGCACCCTGTACGACGAGAGCCACCTGCGGCCGGAGAGCCACTTCGAGGCCGACCTCGGCATCGACTCCGTCATCCTGGAGTCCGTCCTGGTCTCCGTCCGTGAGCACTTCGGCCTGTCCGCCGCGCTGCCCACCAACCCCGCGACCGTCGGTGAACTCGTCGACGCCGTGGGCGCCGCCCTGGCAGGCACCGGCGACGACCGGTCCGCTCCGGCCGCCGGGTCCGCACCGGCCACCGGTGCCGCGGGGGCCGGCGACCCCGTCACCGAGGCCGTGGTCGCCGCCGCCATGCGGCAGACCCAGTACCAGCGGCACCAGCTCGACCTCGACGCCGACCTGGAGGGCGAACTGGGCGTCGACTCGGTCGTCCTGACCTCCGTCGTCGCCGAGGCCACCGAGCGGCTCGGCCTCACCGGGGCCGCCCCGGACGCGGCCGGCGCCACGACCCTGCGCGCCCTGGCCGACACCCTGCGCGGTCTCGCTGCGGCGGCCCCGGCGGCGGGCGAGGCGGACACGGCGGCTTCGGAACCCGCCCGGCCCGGGAGGGTGCCCGCGCCCGGCGCGGACGGCTGGGACCACCGCTCCATGAAGGACTTCACCGAGCAGCGCGATCCCGACCTGTTCGCCAAGACCCGCAGCTTCGCCGGTTATCTGCGCTCCCGCGAGCAGGACCGCCTGTACTGGTACGGCATGCCGCTGCACTCCCGGTGCGGGAACCGCGCCGTCATCTTCGACGAACTGGAGGGCCGCAAGCGCGAGTTCCTCATGTTCGCCTCCAACAACTACCTCGGTCTCGCCAACCACCCCAGCGTGATCGAGGCCGTCGTCGACGCCACCCGCACCTATGGCGCCACCCACACCGGCTCCCGCTTCATCGGCGGCACCAACATGCTGCACAAGGAACTGGAGCGCCGCCTGGCGGCCTTCAAGCAGCGACCCGCCTGCATCGTCTATCCCGGCGGCTACTCCGCGAACCTCGGCGCCATCTCGGCACTGGTCAAGAGCTACGACACCCTCGTCGTCGACCGCCTCAACCACATGAGCATCGTCGACGGGGCCCGGCTCTCCGGGGCCGTACGCAAGATCTACCGGCACAACGACATGGCCGACCTGGAGCGGATCCTCGGCCGCAGTGCCGCGGAGGGCACGGGCGGCAGGCTCATCGTCGCGGACGGCGTCTTCAGCATGCACGGCGACGTGTGCGACCTGCCTGAGATCGTCCGGCTCGCCAAGGAGTACGACGCCCGCGTGATGATCGACGACGCCCACGCCACCGGCGTCCTCGGTGTACGCGGCTCCGGCACCGCCGAGCACTTCGGGCTCAAGGGCGAGGTCGACCTGGAGCTGGGCACGATGAGCAAGACGCTGGCCGGCATGGGCGGGTTCGTGGTCGGCGAGGAGGAGGTCGTCGAGTACCTGCGCTACTACTCCAACTCCTACGTCTTCGCCGCGAACATCCCCGCCGGGGTCGCCGCCGGACTGATCGCCTCCATCGACGTCATCGAGTCCGAGCCCGAGCGCCTCAAGCGGCTGTGGACCAACATCGGCGCGCTGCGGGACCGGCTCCTGGACGCCGGGTTCGACCTGGAGCACTCCGAGAGCGCGATCCTGCCCATCGTCATCGGCGACGAACGCCGGGCGATGGAGATGGGCAGGGCGGTGCGCGCCCGCGGCCTGTTCTGCCAGACCGTGGTCTACCCCGGCGTCCCCCTCGGCGACGCCCGGCTGAGGATCAGCGTCACTTGCGAACACACGCCGCAGGATCTGGAACTGGCCGCCGAGATCTTCGTCGACGCCGCCCGCGAGACCGGCGTGCTGCCGGGCACGCCGTAGCGCTCCTCTCCGCCGCCCCGTACCTCTTTCCGCCCGCACACCCCGGCCGGGCAGGCCCCCTCCCTGCCCGGCCGGCCCCGAGCAACCACGCATGTCAAGGAGAAGGGCCTGTACACCATGAGCGCCGCCACTCCCTCCGTGATACGCCTGCCACAGGACACGACCGCGCAGCACGCGGCCCGGCCCGCCTTCGTCGGCTCCGACCCCCTGACGTACGGGGAGTTCACCGCCCGGGTCGAGGCCGTGGCCGCCCACCTGCTCAGCCTGGGAACACGCGTCGGCGACCGGATCGCGATCTGGATGGACAAGCAGCCGCGCTACGCCGAGGCGATCGTCGCCGCCCTGGAGGCCGGGTGCGCCTACGTCCCCCTGGACGGCGGCCAGCCGGTGAGCAGGGTGCGGACCATCCTGGCGGACGCCGAACCCACGGTCCTGTTCACGGACGCACGGCACGCCGCCCTGCTCGCGGACGACGACCTGCCGGCCTGCGTCACCACGGTCGTGGCCGTCGGCGACGCACTGCCCGACACCGTGGGCGGCACCCCGGTCGCCCCGTGGGAGAGCTGGGAGAAGGGCCGTGCCGGACGGGTCACGCTGCTGCCCTCCCTCACCCCCGGCGACCTCGCCGCCATCCTCTACACCTCGGGCTCCACCGGCACGCCCAAGGGGGTGCGGATCTCGCACGGCGCACTGGCCAACTTCGTGGGCTGGGCCCGCGGCGAACTGGACGTCGGCCCGCACGACGTGTTCGCCAACCACGCCTCCTTCAACTTCGACCTGAGCACCTTCGACCTCTTCACCGCGCTGTCCTGCGGCGCCGCGGTGTGGATCGTCCCCGACGCGGCGGCCAAGGACGTGACCGCGCTGGCCGAGGGCATCCGCCGGCACCGGATCACCGTCTGGTACTCCGTCCCCTCGGTCCTGCACCTGCTGACCGCCTCCGCGGCACTCACCCGCGAGCACGCCGCGAGCCTGCGCTACGTCCTGTTCGCCGGTGAGGTCTTCCCCGTCCCGCAGCTGCGCGCACTCGGTGAACTGCTCCCGGCCACGACCCCGCTCTACAACCTCTACGGCCCCACCGAGACCAACGTCTGCACCTACCACCGGGTGCGCCCGGAGGACCTGCACCGGGCCACCCCCGTGCCGATCGGCCTCCCCATCACCGGCGCCGAGACCACCGTCGTGGACGACGCCGGACGCACCGTCCGGGAGCCCGGCGCGATCGGCGAACTCCACGTGTCGGGCGTGTGCGTGACCCCCGGCTACTGGCGGCGCGCCGAGGAGCCCGTCTCCACCGCCCACTGCCGGGGCGTGCACCCCACCGGCGACCTGGTCAGCTACGAGGAGGACGGCCGGCTGGTCTACCGCGGACGCAAGGACCGCATGGTGAAGCTCTCCGGATACCGGGTCGAGCTGGGCGAGATCGAGGCCGCCGCGCTGCGCCACCCCGGCATCGCGGAAGCCGCCGTGCTGGTCGACGGCTCGGGGCGCAGGGCACGGCTGAGGCTCTACTACACCCTGCGCGAGGGTGCCGACCGGATCGGCCTGGTGGAGCTCAAGCAGCACTGCGCGCGGCACCTGCCGACCTACATGGTGCCGCACGGCGCCGTCCGCCTGGACCGCATGCCGCTCAACCCCAACGGCAAGACCGACTACCGCCGACTCGGCCTCGACGCCGCCCCCCGCGCGACGGCGCCGCTCGGAACGGCCCGGTAGATGGCCAGGAACCGCAGGGAGAAGAACGTGAGTCAGGGGCCGGACCCGATACACGAGCACTGGCAGGGACCCGAGCCGGAGACGGTCACCGCACTGCTGCGGCACCGGGCGGCACACACCCCGGACGCCCTCGCCCACCGCTTCCTCACCGACACCGACGGCACGTCCGTCGCCTGGACCTACCGCGAACTCGACCTGCACGCCCGGGAGGTGGCCGCCCACCTGCGGCGCGCGGGGGCGGGGGAGGGCCCGGTGCTGCTGCTGCACCCGCCGGGCCTGGACTACCTCGCCGCGTTCTTCGGCTGCCTGTACGCCGGTGCCGTGGCCGTCCCCGCCTACCCGCCGGACAACGCCCGGTTCGGCCAGACGGTGCCCCGGCTCGCGGCCATCGCCCGGGACTGTGCCGCCACCCACGCCCTCACCACCCGCCGGGTCCGCGAGGCCGTCGCCGCCCGCGGCACCGGCCACGTCGGCACCGAACTCGACGGCGTGCACTGGCTGGTGACCGAGGACCTCTACACCGGCGAGTCCACGGCCCCCTGGGAGGACCCCCGCCGCACGGCGCGGTCCCTGGCCTTCCTCCAGTACACCTCCGGTTCCACCGCCGCGCCCAAGGGCGTGATGGTCGAGCACGGCAACCTGGTGCGCAACCTGCGCTCCATCCACCTCAGGCTCGGGCACGACGCGGACTCCGGCATGGTGTCCTGGCTGCCGCCGTACCACGACATGGGGCTCATCGGCGGCATCCTCACCCCGGTCTACGGCGGCTTCCCGGCGCACCTCATGGCGCCGATGACCTTCGTGCAGCGTCCGCTGCTGTGGCTGGAGACACTCTCCCGCACCGGCGCCTCCACCAGCGTCGCCCCCAACTTCGGCTTCGAGCAGTGCCTGCGCCGGACAACCCCCGAGCAGCGGGCCGGCCTGGACCTGAGCCGCTGGCGCCTGGCCCTGAACGGGGCCGAGCCGATCCGCCCCGACACCCTCGACCGGTTCGCCGCGTACTTCGCCCCGGCCGGCTTCGACCGCACCGCGCTGCTGCCCTGCTACGGCCTCGCCGAGGCGACCCTCATGGTCACCGGCGTGGAGCCGGCCGACACGCCGGTGGTGGCGTCCTTCGACGCGGCGGCCCTGGAGGCGGGCAGCGCGCGTCCCGCGGACCCCGGCAGCGTCCGCACCACCCGCGTCGTCGGCTGTGGGGCCCCCGTCGCCGACGTCGAGGTCGCGGTGGTCGACGCCGCCACCGGCCGTCGGGTGCCCGACGGCACCGTCGCCGAGATCCGGGTCGCCGGACCCGGCGTCGCCCGCGGCTACTGGGGGCGCCCCGAGGCCGCCGCGGAGGTCTTCGGCACCCGGGTCGACGGCGAACCCGGCACCGCGTGGCTGCGCACCGGCGACGTCGGGTTCCGCCACGACGGCCAGCTCTACGTGGTCGGCAGGACCAAGGACGTGATCATCGTCCAGGGCCGCAACATCCACCCGCAGGACGTGGAGCAGACGGCCGAGCGTATCGGCGCGGGCCTGCGCGCCGGGTACGGCGCCGCGTTCGGCATCCCCACCGCCGACGGCGAACAGCTCGCGCTCGCCTACGAGATCGGCGGGCCCGGGGCCGGGGACCCGCACACCCTGCTGGCCCGGCTGCGCACGGCCATCGCCGACGAGCACCAGGTGACACCGCACACCGTCGTGCTGCTCAAGCGCTCCTCGGTGCCGCGCACCACCAGCGGCAAGATCCAGCGCAGTGCCTGCCGGCAGCGCCTGCTCGACCTCGACCTGCCCGTGGTGGCCGCGAGCGTCGTCCAGGACGGCCCCCCGCCGGACGCCACCCCCTCGCACGCCCCCGCCGCCCCGGACCGTACGGTCGCCCTCGTCGCCGACGCCCTCGACCGCGCCGCGACGGAGGCGCCCGACGGCACCTCGCGCTACCCGCGCCTGCTGACCGCCGTACGGCTGCTGTCCGAGCGCCTCGGCCTCGCCCTCGACATCGGTGAGCTGCTGTCCGGCCCCCAGCCGGACGCCGTCCCTTCCCTCATCGAGCTGTGCCGCACCGCGCTCACCGACGCCGCTCCCGTGCCCGCGCCGGGGCGGACCCGGACCCAGGCCGTGGACTGGCTGCGGCGGGCCGTCGCCGCCCGGCTGGGCCTGCGCCCCTCGGTGATCGACACGACGGCGCCCTTCACCTCGCTGGGCCTGGACTCCAAGCAGGCCGTGGCCCTCACCGCCCCGTTCGGCGACTGGCTCGGCACCCCCGTGACCCCGGCCACCCTCTACGACCACCCGACGGTCGAGGCCCTCGCGGCCCACGTCACCGGACCCGGCGCGGAAGGCACCCCGCACCCGCACCCGCGGCGTCCCGCCCCCGAGCCCGCCCGCGGGCGCGCCGACGAGCCCGTCGCCGTGATCGGAATCGGCTGCCGGTTCCCCGGTGCCCCCGACCCCGACAGCTATTGGCGGCTGCTGCGCGACGGCCGCGACGCCGTGGGCGAGGCGCCCGCCGACCGCCAGGGAGACTCCGCGGGGCCCGGCGGGCGGCCGGGAGGATTCCTGGACCACGTGTACGACTTCGACGCCCGCTTCTTCGGCATCTCCGCCCGGGAGGCCGAACGCATGGACCCCCAGCAGCGGCTGCTCCTGGAGGTCGCCTGGCAGACCTTCGAGGACGCGGGCATCGCGCCCTCCTCCCTGGCGGGCTCGGACACCGGCGTCTTCGTCGGGATCAGCGGGCACGACTACGCCGATCTCCAGATGCCCCACCCCGACGTCGTCGACATGTACTCCGCCACCGGCAACGCCCAGTCCGTGGCGGCGGGCCGGCTCTCGTACTTCTTCGACCTGACCGGACCCAGCCTCGCCCTCGACACCGCCTGCTCCTCCTCGCTCGCCGCCGTGCACACGGCGCTGCGCAGCCTGCGGGACGGCGAGTGCGGCGTCGCCCTCGCGGGCGGCGTCAACCTGACGCTGACGCCGGGGCTCTCCGAGGCACTCGCCAGGGGCGGGATGCTCGGCCCCGGCGGACGCTGCCGCACCTTCGACGACGGCGCCGACGGCTACGTCCGCGGCGAGGGCGCGGGACTGGTGTGCCTCAAGCCGCTGTCCGCCGCACTGGCCGACGGCGACCGCGTGCACGCCGTGCTGACCGGCTCCGCGCTCGGCCACGGCGGCCGGGCCAACGGCCTGACCGCGCCCCGCAGCACGGCCCAGCGCGCCGTGATCGCCGGGGCGCTGGCACGGGCCGGAGTGGAGCCCGGACAGATCGACTACGTCGAGGCGCACGGCACCGGCACCGCTCTCGGCGACCCCATCGAGTGGGAGGCACTGGCCGGGCTCTACGGCGAGGGCCGTCCCGCCGACGCGCCCTGCCTGGTCGGCTCGGTGAAGACCGCCGTCGGCCACCTGGAGGCGGCCGCCGGCATCGCCGGGCTGATCAAGGCCGTGCTCGTGGTACGGCAGCGGGAGGTACCGCCGCTGCTGCACCTGACCACACCCAACCGGCACCTGGACTGGACGGGTTCGGGCCTGGCCGTGCCCACCACCCGCCGGGCCCTGCCCGCCGAGGGCACCCTGCGCGCGGGCGTCAGCTCCTTCGGCTTCGGCGGCACCAACGCCCACGTGATCGTCGAGTCCGCGCCCGAACTCCCCGCGCCCACCGCCGAGTCCGACGCGCCCGACGGCTCGGTGCACGCCCTGTCCCTGTCCGCGCACACCGAGACCGCCCTCGCCACCCTGGCCGGGCGCTACCGCACCCACCTAGCCGCCCACCCCGACGTGCCGCTCGCCGCCCTGTGCCACTCCGCCCGCACCGGCCGCTCCCGGCTGCCGCACCGGGCGGTGCTCACCGCCGGGACCAGGGACGAACTGGACGCCGCGCTGGACGCGCTGATCCGCCGCGAGCCCGCCGTCGACGTGGCCCGCGGCGGACCCGCGGGCGGCACCGCGCCCACTGTCGCCTTCCTCTTCAGCGGCCAGGGCACCCAGTACCCGGGCATGGGCCGCGAACTGTACGACGCCCACCCCGCCTTCGCCCGCACCCTGCGGCGCGCCGACGCGGTGCTGCGCGGCCTGGGCGAGATCCCGCTGCTCGACCTGCTCTTCGACCCGGAGCACGCCGAGGACCTGGCCCGCACCCGGTACTGCCAGCCCGCCCTGGTCGCCCTGGAGGTCGCCCTCGCCGACCTGTGGGAGAGCTGCGGAGTGCGCCCGGCCGCCGTGCTCGGGCACAGCGTCGGCGCCTTCGCCGCCGCGTGCGTCGCCGGTGTCCTCTCCCTGGAGGACGCCCTCACGCTGGCGGTCGTCCGCGGGCGTGCCATGGACGAACAGCCCGGCGAGGGCGCGATGATCGCCTGCGTCGGCGACCCGGAGACGGTGCGGGAGATCGCCGCCGGACACGACCGGGTGGCCCTCGCCGCCCTCAACGCGCCCCGCAACCTGGTGTTCTCGGGCATGGCCGACCGGATCGCGGCGCTCCGTACGGATCTGGAGCGCAAGGGTGTCACCGTCCGGCCGCTCGCCGTCTCGCACGCCTTCCACTCACCGCTCATGGCGGGCGCCGCCGAGCCGCTGCTGGAGGCAGCGCGCGCCGTCGAGTTCCGGGCCCCGCGCGTCCCGTGGATCTCCGACGCCACCGGCGAACCCGTGGCACGGGTGGACGCCGAGTACTGGGTCCGCCACCTGCTCGGCACCGTGCGCTTCGCCGACGGCTTCGCCCGCCTGCGCGACCGGGACGCCGCGAGCGGACCGGGCTGCGACGCGTTCGTCGAGATCGGCCCGCACCCGACCCTGTTGAACCTCGGCCGGTCCGCCGTCGCCGACGGCCCCGAACACGACGGACGCCCCACCCTCTGGCTGCCCTCGCTGCGCCGCGGCGCGCCCGCCCACCGCACCCTGCTGCGGTCGCTGGGCGGCTACCACTGCGCCGGCGGAAGCGTGGACTGGTCCGCCCTGGACGGCGAGCACCCGCCCGCCCGGGTCCCGCTGCCGCACACGCCCTTCGAGCGCCGGACCTACCGGTTCCGGGCTCCCACTCACGATCAGGAAGGCGATCCCATGCCGTCCCAGCCCACGGTGGCGGGCACAGCCCCGACGGACCCGGCGGGCGAGGTCTCCCGCACCGTGCTCGACACGGTCGCCCGCGTCTGCGGATTCCCCGTGGCCGACCTGCCGCCGCAAGCCCGGCTCGGTCTGGAGCTGGGGTTCGACTCGCTGATGCGGACCGACCTCCAGCGCCGTCTCACCGACCGCTTCCCCCAACGGATGCACACGCTCCAGGATCTGCCGGAGGACCCCACGGTGCAGGACATCATCGGCCGGCTCTCCGCCGGTGACGACCGCGACGGCGCCCGGACCGGCGGCACCCCCACCCTCGGCGCGGGCATCGTCGGTGCCGGCACCGACGCGGGCGCGCCGCCGGCCCACTCCGCTGCCGTGCCGGTGGCGCCGCCCGCCCCGGCCCCGCAGTACGGCCCGTACGGCGCCTTCCCGGCCCCGCCCCACGGCTACGCCGTCGCCGCCCCGGTCCCGCAGCCCGGGGTGCCGTACCCGTACCCGTACGGCTACCCGCCGCACGGCGCCCCCGCGTATGCCTACTACGTCCCCCAGCCGTACCCGCCGCAGGCGTTCCCGCCACCGGCACCCCCCGCCCCGGCCCAGGCAGCCCCGGTCCCCGCACCCGCCGCCCCCGTCCGCCAGGAGCGCGCCTTCGAGGACTGGGCGGAGTACGCCGAACTCCAGGCCAGGCTCCGCCAGACCGAGAGCAGCGGCTCCAACCCCTACGGCCGTACGCACGAGGGCTTCAACTCCGCGCTCGCCACGGTCGACGGCACCAAGGTCGTCAACTTCGCGGCCTTCAACTACCTCGCGCTCTCCCACCACCCGCGGGTGCGCCAGGCCGCCAAGGACGCCGTCGACCGCTACGGCACCTCGGCCTCCGCCACCCCGCTGCTGTTCGGCGAGACCCCGCTGCACCACGAACTCGAGGCCGAGATCGCCGGGTTCGTCGGCGCCGAGGCGGCCATCGTCTTCTCCGGCGGCCACGCCACCAACGTCGCCACCGTCGGACACCTGTTCGGCCCGGAGGACCTGGTGGTGCACGACGCCTGGATCCACGACAGCACCGTGCGCGGCTGCATCCTCTCGGGCGCCCGGCGCCGGTCCTTCCCGCACAACGACTGGGCCGCCCTGGACCGCGTCCTGGCCGGAGCGCGGGCCTCGCACCGCAGGGCGCTCGTCGTCATCGAGGGCGCCTACAGCCAGGACGGCGACATCCCCGACCTGCCGCGCTTCATCGAGGTCAAGAAGCGCCACGGCGCCATGCTGATGATCGACGAGGCGCACTCCATCGGCGTCCTGGGCCGCACCGGCCGGGGCGTGGGCGAGCACTACGGCACCGATCCGGCCGACGTCGACCTGTGGATGGGCACCCTCAGCAAGGCGCTGGGCAGCCTCGGCGGCTACATCGCGGCCCGCCGCCCGATCATCGAGTACCTCAAGTTCACGGCGCCGCTGCACATCTTCTCCACCGGCATCTCCCCGGCGAACGCCGCCGCCGCCCTGGAGGCGCTGCGGGTCGTCCAGGACGAGCCCGAACGGGTCGCGCGGGTCCAGGAGTTGGCCGAGTTCTTCCGGGCCGGCGCCCGTGCCCGCGGCCTCGACGTCGGCGTCTCCCGCCTCTCCGCGGTGATCCCCGTGATCACCGGCGACTGGGAGAAGACGATGGCGCTCTCCAACTCGCTGCTGGAGCGCGGCGTCAACGTGATGCCGATCGGCTACCCCGCCGTCCCCCGCGACCAGTGCCGGCTCCGCTTCTTCATCAACGCGGACCACAGCGAAGCAGACCTCGAACGATCCCTCGACCTCCTGGTGTGATCCATGTCCTCACTCAGCCAAGACAGCCCGTCCACCGCCCCCGACATCCTGGTCACCGGCGCCAGTGGCTTCATCGGCGGTCACCTGGTGCACCGCCTGGCCGAGCGCGGGCACCGCGTCCGCGTCCTGGCGCGCTCCACGAGCGACCGCGCGGCCTTCAGCGGGGCCGCCGCCCAGGTCACCATCGGCGACCTCGGTGACACCGACAGCCTGCGCCGGGCCACCGAAGGAGTGCGCCACGTCTACAACTGCGCCGGACTCTCGGCCGACTGGGGCCCCTGGGACCGGTTCCGGGCGGTCAACGTGGACGGCCCCAGGAACCTCGTCGAGGCGGCCCACGCGGCCGGGACGGTCGAGCGTCTGGTCCACCTCAGCACCACCGACGTCTACGGCTACCCCGAGCGGCCCTGCGACGAGACCACCGCCCCGCGCGACATCGGCCTGCCCTACAACCGCAGCAAGACGCTCGGCGAGCGTGCCGTGCGGGCCGCCGCGGAACACACCGGACTGCCCGTCACCGTGGTCCGCCCCGTCTCCGTCTACGGGCCCGGCAGCAAGGACTTCGTGATCGAGATCGCGAACCTGCTGCTGAGCAAGCAGATGGTCTACATCCGCGGCGGCCGGGTGCCCGCCGGACTGCTCTACGTCTCCAACGCCGTGGACGGCATCATCGCCGCCGCGACCGGCGAGCACACCGCGGGCCGGGCCTACAACCTGCGCGACCCGCACGACACCACCTGGCGCGAGTACGTCGAGGCGCTCGCCGAGGGCCTGGGCGTGAAAGCGCCGTGGCTGAGCCTGCCCACCCCCGTCGCGACCACCGTCGCCACCGTCTCCGAGAAGCTGTGGGGCGCCCTGCGCATCAACTCCCGGCCCGTCCTGACCCGGCACGCCGTCCACCTCTTCGACCGCGACCAGTCCTACCCGATCGGGCGGGCCCAGGAGGAGCTGGGCTTCAAGGGCGAGGTCGACTTCCAGGAGGGCATGCGGCGCACCGTCGCCTGGCTCGACTCACCCGAGGGGCGTGCCCATGTCGCCCGCTGATCTCCTCTCCCCGAGGGCCGCCTGGTTCCCCCGGCCGGTCGCGGCACCGGCCGCCGAGCCGCCCGACCCGGCCTTTGCCCCGCTGCGCCTGGTCTGCTTCCCCTACGCCGGGGGGACGGTCTCCGCGTTCCGCGGCTGGCAGGAGCACCTGGGCGACGGGGTCGCCGTCGTACCGGTACAACTGCCGGGCCGCGGACTGCGCCTGCGCGAGCGGCCGTACGACAGCATGGAACCCCTCGCCGAAGCGGTCGCGGACGCCCTGGAAGAGCACCGGCTGGTCCACGACTACGCCCTGTTCGGACACAGCATGGGCGCCCTGCTCGCCTACGAGGTGGCCTGCGTGCTGCGCCGGTGCGGACTGCCGCCGCCCCGGCACCTGTTCGTCTCCGGCAGCCGGGCCCCGCACCTGTACGGCGACCGCGCCGACCACACCCTGTCCGACGCCGCCCTGCGCGAGGTGATCCGGGACCTGGGCGGCCTCGGCGACCCGGACGGCCTCGGCGCCGCGTACTTCGACCGCAGGCTCCCGGTGCTCCGTGCCGACCTGCGAGCCTGCGAGCGCTACGGCTGGGAACCCCGGCCACCGCTCAACTGCCCGACGACCGCGTTCTCCGCCGCCGATGACCCGATCGCCACCCCGGAGATGGTCGAGGCCTGGCGGCCCTACACCTCCGGCTCGTTCCTGCGGCGCCACCTGCCGGGCAACCACTTCTTCCTGAACGGCGGCCCGTCCCGCGACCGGCTGCTCGCCCACCTGGGCACCGAACTCGCCGCCCCCGGCACCACCCCGCACAGGAAGGCAACAAGGGAAGCACCATGGACATTCTGAGCCTGGCCAAGAGCGTCGGCAGCCGCGTCGAGGCGCCGCTGACCGACCTGCGCACCGTGACCAAGGTGCTCGGCAACCCGCACATGCCGCTGCTCCTGGCGCTGTCCAAGGGCTTCGTCGAGCCGGTGTACCGGGCCGCCTTCCTGGCCTCGGCGGCGAGTTCGGGCGTGCTCGCCGCCCTCGCCGTACGCCCCTGCGACCTGGAGTCGCTGGCGGAGCGGCTCGACGTCGCCGACGAGGACCGGCCGCGTCTCAAGGAGTGGCTGGACATGGGCATCCGCCTCGGCGACCTCGGCAAGCGCGAGGGCTGCTACAAGCTGCGCAGCCTGCCGGCCAAGGCGCTCGCCCAGCCCGGCAACGACGCGATCGCCGCGGCGCTGGAGGAGGTCCTGCGCTTCCACGTGCCCGCGCTGCTGAACGGCCCCCGCATGCTGCGCGAGGGCCGCCGCTTCTCCCTCGACGACCAGGACGGCCTGGTCATCGCCCGCTCCACCCGGGTGGTCCGGCCGCTGGTCGAGGAGGCCATCGCCCGCACCCTGGACCGGGACGCGCCCGTACGGCTCCTGGAGGTCGGCTGCGGCAGCGGCGCCTACGTCCGCTACGCCGCCGAACTCAACCCCCGCCTGTCGGCGCTCGCCGTCGACCTCCAGCAGGACGTGGCCGACAGCGCCGCGGCGAACATGGCCGAGTGGGGGCTGACCGACCGGGTCGAGACCCGGCAGGCCGACCTGCGCACCCTCGACGCGCAGCCCCAGTTCGACCTCGTCACCCTGCACAACAACATCTACTACTTCCCCGAGGCCGAGCGCGTCGACGCCCTGCGCCGGGCCCACGACCTGCTGGCACCCGGCGGCAGGCTGCTGCTCACCACCTCCTGCAAGGGCGGGAACGTCGGCCTCGAGGCGCTCAACCTCTGGTTCACCTATGCCGACTTCGGCGGTCCGCTGCCGCAGGCCGACGAACTGTCGGACCAGCTCCGCCAGGCCGGGTTCGACGACGTCGAGGCCACCCGGATCGTCCCGGGCGAGCAGTTCCACGCCTTCACGGGCACCAGCAAGCGCGTCGCGCACGCCTGACCGCCGAGGAGACACACCCGCCATGGACACGCACGTCAGCGACTCGACGACCGCCGCCGGAGCCGGCGAACACCCCGCGAGCCCGGTCACCGGCCCGGCCGGACACGCCGCCTGTGTCGTCACCCTGGGCGCGGGCGGCCCGGCCGGAGGGCACCGGGGGGAGCTGGGCGGCAAGGGCACCCGCCTCGCCGAGCTCTCCGCCGCGGGACTGCCCGTCCCGCCCGCGTTCTGCCTGACCACCGCCCTCTTCGACGCCTACCTCCGGGAGACCGGGATCGCCGCCGAGGCACCGGGCGCCGACCCCCGCACGATGCGCGAGCGCATCCTGGGCACCCGGATGCCCGCCCCGATCGCGGACGCCGTCCTCGACGCCTACGGCGACCTGGGCCGCCCCCGCGTGGCCGTGCGCTCCTCCGGACTGCGGGAGGACTCCGCGGCCCAGTCCTTCGCCGGCCAGCACGACACGGTCCTCGACGTCTGCGGCGACGAGGACGTCCTGGACGCGGTGCTGCGGTGCTGGGCCTCGCTGTGGTCCGACCGCGCCACCGTCTACCGGGACACCGACGCCCCCGACTCCCTCGCCGTGGTCGTCCAGGAGATGATCCACACCGACGTCAGCGGCGTGATGTTCACCGTCGACCCAGTCAACCCCCGCCCGCACCGCCTCGTGGTGGAGGCCTGCCAGGGCCTGGGCGAAGGGCTGGTCTCCGGGCAGGTCTCCAGCGACTTCTTCGTCGTCGACGACGAGAAGCTGGAGGTCGTCGAGGAGCGGGTGCGCTACAAGGTCACCAAGTGCGCGCCGCTGGAGCCCGGCCGCATCGGCATGACGAAGGTCGACGCGGCGGCCCGCAACGTCCCCTGCCTCACCCACGGCCAACTGCGCGAACTCGGCGCCCTCGCCGTCCGCATCCGCGACCTCTACGGCAGCGAGCAGGACATCGAGTGGGGCGTCCGCGACGGCGTCTTCCACCTGTTCCAGACCCGGCCGATCACCACCCGGCCCGCCGCCCCCGCGGCCCCGTCCGGCGCGCTCAGCCCCTACGTCGCGCCCCAGCCGGAGCCGATCCTGAACGGCACCCTGTGGTCCCGCATGGACATCGGGGAGATCTTCGTCGGCCTGATGACCCCGCTGGGCCTCAGCTTCGCCCGCTACTACCAGCGCAACGTCCACACCGACTGCGCGGGCGCCCTCGGCGTGCGCGACACAGGCGACGCGGACCTGCACATGGGCTTCTACCAGGGGCACGTCTACCTCAACATCTCCTACAGCTCCTACCTGCTGGCCCAGTGCCTGCCCACCCGCGACCAGCGCCACTTCACCAGCCGCTTCGTCAGCGAGGAGGTGGACCTCGCCGACTACGAGAACCCCTTCGGCACCTTCCCCGGCGGCATGGAGGACCTGCTGTCCACCGTCCACTGGCTGCAGCACACGGCCCGTGAGATGACGCGGATGAAGTCCCGCTCCCAGCAGATGGTCGACGCCCGGCTCTACGAGTTCGACCGGGCCCGCGGCCTCGACCTGACCCGGATGAGCAGGCGCGAACTGCACGGCGAACTCCACCGCGACCTCGCCTGGTTCCACGACATGCACATCGGCTACATGCCGTACTACATCAACGCGTTCGCCTTCTACGGCCTGCTCACCGAGCTGTGCGCGCGCTGGCTCGGCAACGACGGCGCGGGCCTCCAGAACCGCGTCAAGACCGACATGTCCAGCCTGCGCACCGTCGAGTCGGCCAAGGAGGTCTGGGCGGTGGCCCAGGCCGCCAAGAACGATCCGGCCGTACTGAAGATCATCAAGGACGAGCCGCTGGAGGACATCGCCCGGCTGCTGCGCGAGGACTCCGCCGGGCAGCGCTTCTGGGACCGGCACATGGAGCCGTTCCTGCGCGCCAACGGCACCCGCGGCCACCAGGAGATGGAGATCACCCATCCCCGGTGGATCGACGACCCCTCGTACATCTTCCAGATGATCCGGCGCTACGTCGCCGACGGCTTCTCCATCGACGACATCCTGCGGCGCAGCAGCGCCTGGTCAGACGACTCCCGCGAGGTGCTGGGCCGGCTGCCGATGCCCAAGCGCCAGGTCCTGGACACGGTCATCTCCCTGTACGCCCTGTGCAGCGAACTGCGGGAGACCACCCGGATGTCCATGATCACGTCCATCTGGCTGGTGCGGAACGTGGTCTACGAGGTGGGCCGGCGCCTGGTGGCCGACGGCGTCCTGCACTCCCTGGACGAGGTCGCCCACCTGGACTTCGAGGACGTGCGCCGCTACCTCGCCGGTGACGAGGACGCCGTACGCGTCTTCGACCGGGCCCGCATCGACGCGGCCCGCCGGCTGCACGAGCACAACAAGCGGCTTCCGGAACCGCCGTTGACCTTCGTCGGCGTGCACGACATCACCGCCTCGGTCCGGCCCGCGGCCGACGGCGCCCGCCTGGAGGGCCTGGCCGCCAGCCCCGGACGCATCGTGGGCCGTGCCCGCATCGTCGAGGACCTGGTGTGGCAGGCCGACGAGTTCGAGGCCGGGGAGATCCTCGTGACCCGGTACACGGACGCCTCCTGGACGCCGCTGTTCGCCATCGCGGGCGGCGTCGTCACCGACATCGGGTCGATGCTCTCGCACAGCTCCATCGTGGCCCGCGAGTTCCACGTGCCGTCGGTGGTGAACACCAAGGACGCCACCCAGCGCATCAACACCGGTGACCTGATCGTGGTGGACGGCGACGCGGGCACGGTCGAGGTCGTCGAGAGCGAGGACACCGACGGCCCGCGGAGCACGCCCGAAACCGTCGGCGGCTGAGCGCCACCCACGCCGCAACGCAGAGCACGGCCGCCCTCGTACGGGGGCGGAATCCCACCCAGACGGGAGACGACCCGATGATCCCCAACCAGTGGTACCCCCTCGTCGAGGCGCAGGAGGTGAGCAACGACAAACCGCTCGGTGTGCGCCGCATGGGCCAGGAGCTCGTGCTCTGGCGCGACATCGACGGCAACCTCGTCTGCCAGGGCGCCCGCTGCCCGCACAAGGGCGCCAACCTCGGCGACGGCCGCATGAAGGGCAACACCGTCGAATGCCCGTACCACGGCTTCCGCTACGGAGCCGACGGTGCCTGCCGGGTGATCCCGGCCATGGGCTCGGGGGCCCGCATCCCCGGCTCGCTGCGCGTGCCCACCCACCCGGTCCGGGAACAGTTCGGACTGGTGTGGATGTGGTGGGGCGACGAGCGTCCGGCGGCCGACCTGCCGCCGGTCCAGGCCCCGCCCGAGGTGACGGCGAACCGGAAGCTGTACGCCACCAGGCGCTGGACCCGTCCGGTGCACTACACCCGTTACATCGAGAGCCTGCTCGAGTTCTACCACGTGACCTACGTGCACCGGGACCACTGGTTCAACTACATCGACTACCTGCTCCTGTACGGCACCCCGAGCAAGTTCGGACTCGACGGCCGCGAGCGGTACCTGGCCGCCACCCGGATCACCAACCACCAGGTGGAGACGGAGGAGGAGGGGCAGACCATCCGCTACTCCTTCGACCACTGCCAGGAGGACGACCCCACCAACACCACGCACTACGTCATCACGTTCACCTTCCCGTGCATGGTGCACGTGCAGACCGAGCAGTTCGAGACCACCTCCTGGCTGGTGCCGATCGACGAGCAGAACACCGAGCACATCCTGCGCTGGTACGAGTACGAACAGGTCAAGCCGGTCCTGCGGTTCGAGCCGCTGCGCCGTCTGCTGCCGTGGGCGTCCCTGTACATGGAGAAGTGGGTGCAGGACCCCCAGGACGTCCGCATCATGGAGCACCAGGAACCCAAGATCAGCGCGGGCGGCGTCAACAAGTTCATCCCCGTCGACGAGATGAACGCCAAGTACGTCTCGATGCGCGCCAGGCTGATCGCGGACGCCGCCGCCGAGCCCTCGTCACCGGCGCGGGAAGCGGAGCCCGCGCCGGAAGCGGCGGGGCGGGGCGGAGCACCGGCCCGTGCCACGGGCAACGGCAGGGGAGCGGCAGTCGGCGGACGGCGCGGCACGAAGCCCAAGGAGGACGCCGCCGCGCGCCCGTAGACCCGAAGACGGGGGACGGACAAGAGAGAGCGAGAGTGAGAGATGTACGGCGGATACGACGCGTCGACCGGCCCCAAGACCCTGGTGACGACGTTCAACACCGTCGCCGTGGCCGGCGCCGTGTGGTTCCTGTTCGGCGGCGCGGCCACCGTGGCGGACTGGTTCGGCACCGACTTCGACGAGGCGGCGACGCTGCGCCGGGTTCTGCTCGCGGCCTTGTCGGTGCTCTACCTGCTGCGCTTCATCGCCACGAACTTCGTGATGCTCCAGCGCAGGATGGAGTGGTCGGAGTCGGCCACCATCGGGATCTGGGTCCTGGTGATCCACGGCACGATGGCGTACTTCGGCGGCACCAACGACGCCGGGGTGAGCGTGTTCACCTGGCTGGGCGTCGTGCTGTACCTCCTGGGGTCGTACCTGAACACGGGGTCGGAGTACCAGCGCAAACTCTGGAAGAAGCGCCCCGAGAACAAGGGCAAGCTCTACACCGAGGGCCTGTTCAAGTACTCCATGCACATCAACTACTTCGGTGACGCCGTGCTCTTCTCCGGATTCGCGCTGGTCACGGGCACCCCGTGGGCCTTCGCCATCCCCCTGATCATGGTCTGCATGTTCGTCTTCATGAACATCCCCATGCTCGACAAGTACCTCGCCGAGCGCTACGGCGAGGCCTTCGACGAGTACGCGTCCCGGACGGCGAAGTTCGTCCCCTACGTGTACTGACCCCCGCCCGTCACGCGCGTACGGCGGCCCGCCCTCCCGTGAGGGTGGCCGCCGTACCGGGCGGCCACCCGAGATCCCCTCCACAGATCCGAGACGAGGCACGCATGACCGGAGACATTCCCTTCGGAGAGGCCGAGGCGTCCCTGACCGCCGAGGTGCTGCGCGAGGTCCTGGCCGGCGGCGCCGAGGCGTTCGCCCGGCTGACCTCCGACGAGGGCGCCGTCGACGACTTCGGCTTCGACCCGGAGCTGACGGACGACTACCTGCTCCCCGCCCTGCGGCTGCTGTACGAGAAGTACTTCCGGGTCGACCTGGAAGGGATGGAGAACGTGCCGGCCGAAGGGGGCGCGCTCCTGGTCGCCAACCACTCCGGCACCCTGCCCCTCGACGCCCTGATGCTCCAGGTGGCGCTGCGCGACCACCACGACGCGCACCGCAGGCTCCGGCTGCTCGCCGCCGACCTGGCCTTCGACCTCCCCGTCGTCCGCGACCTCGCCCGCAAGGCCGGCCACGTCCGCGCCTGCCCCGAGAACGCCCTGCGGCTGCTCGGCTCCGGCGAACTGGTCGGCGTGATGCCGGAGGGCTACAAGGGGCTCGGCAAGCCCTTCGAGGAGCGCTACCGGTTGCAGCGCTTCGGCCGGGGCGGCTTCGCGGCGGTGGCGCTGAGGTCGCGGCGCCCCCTGGTGCCGTGCTCGATCGTCGGCGCCGAGGAGATCTACCCGATGATCGGCTCGGCCCCGACCCTGGCCCGGATGCTGAAGCTGCCGTACTTCCCCATCACCCCGACCTTCCCGCTGCTGGGCGTGCTGGGCCTGGTCCCGATGCCGACCAAGTGGACCATCCGCTTCGGTGCCCCGATCCACACGGACGGCTTCCCCGCAGACGCCGCGGAGGACCCCCTGCTGGTCGAGAAGCTCGCGGGCGAGGTGAAGGACACCATCCAGCACACGCTCAACGAGATGCTGGAGGGCCGCGGCTCCCCGTTCGCCTGAGGGGCCGCGACTCACCGCTCCTCCCGCCCGGGCCCCGTGTCAGCCTCCCGCCGACGGTCCCCGGCGGCAGATGCTGCGAATGCTGGCGAAGGCCAGGACGGCGAGGCCGACGAGCGTGAGGCCGCCGCCGACCAGCTCCGCGGACAGATGCATGGGGATCTCCCTCGGGGGACGACGGGCGGTGATGGTCATATAGCCATGCGAACGCCGCCCCCCGCCCCATCCGCAGCCGCCCCGCCCCGCGAATTCACCCATAGGGCAGACCGGGGCGGCCGGGAGGGGTGGCGATTGGGCGGTCGCGCGTTCGAACGCTTACGATCCTCTGTTGTGTCCAAACTGACCGACGTGCCCAAGCGGATCCTGATCGGGCGCGCACTGCGCAGCGACCGGCTGGGCGAAACGCTCCTGCCGAAGCGCATCGCCCTCCCCGTGTTCGCCTCCGACCCGCTGTCCTCCGTGGCGTACGCGCCCGGTGAGGTGCTGCTCGTCCTGTCCATCGCGGGCGTGTCGGCGTACCACTTCAGCCCCTGGATCGCGGTCGCGGTCGTGGTGCTGATGTTCACCGTGGTCGCCTCCTACCGCCAGAACGTGCACGCCTACCCGAGCGGCGGCGGCGACTACGAGGTGGCCACCACCAACCTCGGACCCAAGGCCGGTCTGACCGTCGCCAGCGCCCTGCTGGTCGACTACGTCCTGACCGTCGCCGTCTCCATCTCCTCCGGCATCGAGAACCTCGGCTCGGCGATCCCCTTCGTCGTCGAGCACAAGGTCCTGTGCGCGGTCGCCGTGATCCTGCTGCTGACGCTGATGAACCTGCGCGGGGTCCGGGAGTCGGGCACCCTGTTCGCGATCCCGACGTACGTCTTCGTCGCGGGCGTCTTCATCATGATCGCGTGGGGCGCGTTCCGCGGCCTGGTGCTGGGCGACACGATGCGTGCGCCGACGGCGGACTACCAGATCAAGCCGGAGCACGGCGGCCTGGCCGGCTTCGCCCTGATCTTCCTCCTCCTGCGCGCCTTCTCCTCCGGCTGCGCCGCGCTCACCGGCGTCGAGGCGATCTCCAACGGCGTCCCGGCCTTCCGCAAGCCCAAGTCGAAGAACGCGGGGAACACCCTCGCGATGATGGGCCTGCTCGCCGTCACCATGTTCTGCGGCATCATCGCGCTGGCGTCCGCGACCGACGTCCGCATGTCGGAGAACCCGGCCACCGATCTCTTCCACAACGGTGTCGCGGTCGGCGCGGACTACGTCCAGCACCCGGTGATCTCCCAGGTCGCCGAAGCGGTCTTCGGCGAGGGCAGCTTCCTGTTCGTCGTGCTCGCCGCCGCCACCGCGCTGGTCCTCTTCCTCGCCGCCAACACCGCCTACAACGGCTTCCCGCTGCTCGGCTCGATCCTCGCCCAGGACCGCTACCTGCCGCGCCAGCTGCACACCCGCGGCGACCGGCTGGCCTTCTCCAACGGCATCGTGCTCCTCGCCGGCGCCGCCATGCTCCTGGTCGTCGTCTACGGCGCCGACTCGACCCGCCTGATCCAGCTCTACATCGTCGGCGTCTTCGTGTCCTTCACGCTCAGCCAGATCGGCATGGTCCGGCACTGGAACCGCAACCTGGCCACCGAGCGGGACCAGTCCAAGCGCCGCCACATGATGCGCTCCCGCGCGATCAACGCCTTCGGCGCCTTCTTCACCGGCCTCGTCCTGGTCGTGGTCCTGGCGACCAAGTTCACGCACGGCGCCTGGGTCGCGCTGCTCGGCATGTGCATCTTCTTCGCGACCATGACGGCGATCCGCAAGCACTACGACCGCGTCGCCGAGGAGATCGCGGCCCCGGAGGACCCCGAGGAGGCCCAGAGCGACGACATGGTGCGCCCCTCCCGCGTCCACTCGGTGGTCCTGATCTCCAAGATCCACCGGCCCACGCTCCGCGCCCTGGCCTACGCCAAGCTCATGCGCTCCGACAGCCTGGAGGCGCTCAGCGTCAACGTCGACCCGGTCGAGACGAAGGCGCTGCGCGAGGAGTGGGAGCGCCGCGGCATCGCCGTGCCCCTGAAGGTCCTGGACTCGCCGTACCGCGAGATCACCCGGCCGGTCATCGAGTACGTCAAGAGCCTGCGCAAGGAGTCCCCGCGCGACGCGGTCTCCGTCATCATCCCCGAGTACGTGGTCGGCCACTGGTACGAGCACCTGCTGCACAACCAGAGCGCCCTGCGCCTCAAGGGCCGCCTGCTGTTCACGCCCGGCGTCATGGTCACGTCCGTCCCGTACCAGCTGGAGTCCTCCGAGGCCGCCAGGCGCCGGGCCCGCAAGCGCCAGGAGTGGAGCGCGCCCGGCGCGGTCCGGCGCGGCCCGGCCCAGCACCACGACCGGGACCGGGACCGTACGAAGGACTCCTCCTCGTCCACGTAGACTGGTCGGCTGTTGTCCTTTGTCGTCCCCGTTCTCTGGAGTCACCCCGCCATGCAGGCAGAACCGAAGAAGTCGCAGGCGGAGTCCCGGGCGGTCGCGCAGCCGGTCTCACTCGTGGGGGAGGAGTACGAGGTCGAGGTCGGCCCCGTCGCCCACGGCGGCCACTGCATCGCCCGCACGTCCGAGGGGCAGGTGCTGTTCGTCCGGCACACGCTGCCCGGCGAGCGGGTCGTCGCCCGGGTGACGGAGGGCGAGGAGGGCGCCCGCTTCCTGCGCGCGGACGCGGTCGAGATCCTGGACCCCTCCAAGGACCGCATCGAGGCCCCCTGCCCCTTCTCGGGCCCCGGCCGCTGCGGCGGCTGCGACTGGCAGCACGCCAAGCCGGGAGCGCAGCGCCGCCTGAAGGGCGAGGTCGTCACCGAGCAGCTCCAGCGCCTGGCGGGCCTCACGCCCGAGGAGGCCGGCTGGGACGGCACGGTGATGCCGGCCGAGGGCGACAAGGTGCCCGCGGGCCGGGTCCCGTCGTGGCGCACGCGCGTGCAGTACGCGGTGGACGCGGAGGGCCGCGCGGGCCTGCGCAAGCACCGCTCCCACGAGGTCGAGCCGGTGGACCACTGCATGATCGCGGCGGAGGGCGTCAGCGAGCTGGGTATCGAGGCGCGGGACTGGACGGGCATGGAGTCCGTCGAGGCCATCGCCGCGACCGGTTCCCAGGACCGCCAGGTCATCCTCACCCCGCGCCCCGGTGCCCGCCTGCCCCTCGTGGAACTGGACCGCCCGGTCTCGGTCATGCGCGTCGGCGAGAAGGACGGCGGCGTCCACCGCGTCCACGGCCGGCCCTTCGTGCGCGAGCGCGCCGACGGCCGCACGTACCGGGTCGGCTCCGGCGGCTTCTGGCAGGTCCACCCCAAGGCCGCCGACACCCTGGTGACCGCGGTCATGCAGGGCCTGCTGCCCCGCAAGGGCGACATGGCCCTGGACCTCTACTGCGGCGTCGGCCTCTTCGCCGGCGCCCTGGCCGACCGGGTCGGCGACCAGGGCGCGGTCCTCGGCATCGAGTCCGGCAAGCGCGCCGTCGAGGACGCCCGCCACAACCTCGCCGCCTTCGACCGCGTCCGCATCGAGCAGGGCAAGGTCGAGTCCGTCCTGCCCCGCACCGGCATCGACGAGGTCGACCTCATCGTCCTCGACCCGCCCCGCGCGGGCGCAGGCCGCAAGACGGTCGAGCACCTGTCGTCCCTGGGCGCCCGCCGGATCGCCTACGTGGCCTGCGATCCGGCCGCGCTGGCCCGGGACCTGGGGTACTTCCGGGACGGGGGGTACCGGGTGCGGATGCTGCGGGTGTTCGACCTGTTCCCGATGACGTCGCACGTGGAGTGCGTCGCGATCCTCGAGCCTGCGGGCAATGGTGCCTGACCTGCGGTTTTGTTGCTGTGGTGGGTTGCTCGACCTGTTTCCCTCCGTGCAGCGGGTTCGAGCGGACGGATCACTCTTGTAGCTCGCTGACCTGCGGATTCGTGAGCGAGGTGCCCGCATCGGCGACGCCTTCAGAGGGTCGTTCGGAGATTCGTGACGCTCGGATGACGCTCGAAGCGGAAGTCTCTGCTGCACCGCCGCAGGCGATGCGAGTGACCATTCCGGCCCCCACTTTCCTTGGAGGCCGAGAACGCGGGCCGACCGCACCACTTTGATACCGGTCAGGTATCATCTCTGTATGGCGATGACTCTCCGACTCCCCGACGACCTTGACGCGAAGCTCACCGAGCGGGCTCGCCGGGAGGGCCGCAGCAAGCAGGAACTTGCCATTGAGGCCATCCGTGACGCTCAGAACCGGGCCGAGCTGAAGGTCGATGACGTCTTGGCCGAGCTCATGGACAGCGATGCAGAGATCCTGGACTACTTGAAGTGACCGGCGTCCGCTACGTCCAGATCGACGAGATCCTGGCCATCGCCCGCGAGGTCAACGGGACCGACCATAGTGTGCGTGACCTGGGCCTTCCGGTGTCGGCGATCGAGCGTCCCCGGACGAACGTGTTCGAGGCTGAGTTGTATCCCACGCTGCACGAGAAGGCTGCGGCACTGCTGCACTCCGTCGCCCGCAATCATGCGCTGATCGACGGCAACAAGCGCACCGCCTGGCTCGCCATGCGTGTCTTCCTGCGGTTCAACGGCGTCAGCGCCAATGCCGCCCCGCCGCCCGTCTCCGTTGCCGGCCCGTTCGTCGAGGGCGTCGCGCAGGACAACATCGATGTACCGGCCATTGCCAAGCGCCTGTCGGTCTGGTTCCCCGTTTCCTGACGTTTGGCGACGTGAGGGCAGGGCAGGCGTCGGCCCTGCCCTCACGCGCTGTCCGGCCTTGCTCGGGTCGGGTGGCATGGGAGCGCTGCGCACTGGAATGCGTGGCTCCCGTTCGGCGCGGGATACCGGACTTCGAAGCTCGGCATCACAGCCTCTCGTAGGCCGCCGTGAGGTGAGGGAGGGGGGCGGCCCGCTCACGCAGCGCTTCGAGTGGCTCGTGCGCACGGCTCGCTTTGCCCCGAGCGAGTGGATGCATGCGGCAGTCGAGCTAGTGAAAGGTCGAGAGGAGGGAAGAGGCCCGCGAGGCGTCCGCCTCGCGGGGCCGGCGCGCCGTGGTGCTGGTTCAGCTGTGTCCCGCTGGTCTCAGCTGACGTTGACGTCGCCGGACAGGAAGTACTTATGGTCGATGCGGGACGCCTTCCAGGCGGTCACCACGATGTGCCGTCCGCTGTAGCCGGAGGTGCTGACGTCGGCGACATAGTGTGCCTGATAGTGGTAGCGGCCGGTCTTCTTCACCAGTTCTAGCTTCTTCACCAGTTTGAGGTCGTCCTATGATCAACCCTTACTCAAGTTGCAGCCCTGCTTGGGGACGTAGACCTTGAGCCAGTCAGCGCCGTGCCGGGCCTCGTCGTACAGGTCGGCAGTAAAGTTAGAGCCGATGTCGGTCATCTTCCACGGGCCGGGGCGGTCCAGCGGCTGGTAGTTCGTATCGCCCTGGCCGTTGAGCCTGTAGATCTGACCGTCGGGGATGAGCTGCCCGTAGGTGTCGTTTAGAGCGGCTCACCAGTGCGCCTCTAGGATTTGGCCGCCTTGGCGTAGGATCTCGCGTTCGGTCACCAAATTCCGCTTGCGCGCATACACCTCGGCCCTCCGAGCCTTCAGATGCCAACTCCGCATACGGGTCAGTAGTTGGCGCCGTCTGTGGGGTCTCCGTGATGTTTCAGCCGACGATGGGGTGGCAGCTGCGCCGCGGCGTTCGCGGTCCCTCAGTACCACTCGTGCAGCGTGGGCCCGGTTGATGCCCAGGTCAGCGGTGATGCCCTTGTGTGTTGCCCAGGGCGCGGACTCATGCACGGCCACGGCATCGGCCTTGAACTCGTCCGAGCAGTTCTTCAACGCCTTGGTGGTGTATCTCGCTTCCTCGAGAAGTATTAGCCTGTTCACCGCTCAGGGGCCCTGAACGGCACATGACGGCAGCACACGCGGAGACTCAGGTTTGCTGCTCAGCTAGGAGCACGCCCTCTCGGCGAGCGATAGTGGGCGCACGGCCAGGTGAACCCGGCGCCGGTGCGCTTGCGTCGATCGATGGGCCAGAACCAGCCAAGATCTGGGGTATTTGCTGCCGCCGTCAGAAGTTCGTCGCTAGCCTGTGCGAGCCGTGGCCGGATGTCTCCGTGGGGCTCGCTAGGGGGTAGGGATCGTATGACCGAGGGTGGCGGGTCTGCGCCAGCGCAGAAGCCCGAAGGACGGCTCTCCCGACTGTTGCCTGATCCGGGACCACCGCGTGTCCTTGCGCTCTCCACTGCGCTCTACGGCACGGGATTTGGATTCTTCTCCTCCGGTACTCCCATCTACTTCCACCGGATCGTCGGGCTGTCTGTATCTCAGGTAGGACTCGGCGTCACTCTGGCTGCTGTCGTCTGGATGCTCGCCGCTCCGGTCGTCGGTCGGTTCACTGACCGGATCGGCACCCGGGAGATGGCCGTCCTCACCGGCTTCCTCCAGGCGCCACTGCTCCTGATCGCCACGAAGGTCACGTCCTTCAGTGGCTACATCGCCATCATGATCCTCCTTGGTATCGCCGAACGAGCGGGTGCCGTAGGCAAGATGGCATACATTGGGCAGCTTCTCGACTCAGAGGCGCGCGTACGGTTGTTCGCGTACAACCGCAGCGTCATCAACATTGGAATGACGGTTGGTGTTGCGCTGTCAGGTCTCGCCATCGCGCAGGACACCAAGACCGCCTATTTGTGGCTTTTCTACGGTTTCGCTGCCGTGTCCGCAGCCAACAGCACGCTGATGCTTCTGCTGCCGCGGCTGCAGGTGAAAAAGCCCTCTAGGGGCGAGAGTTCTCTCCGGGACAACAAGGCGCTGCGGGACCGTCCATTCGTCCTTATCTCCTTTCTGTGCGGACTCACGGCAGTGTGCGACACCATCCTCACTCTCGCACTTCCGCTGTGGATCGTGGCGCAGACCGAGGCGCCTCGCCCTATGGCGGCCTGGTTGATCGGATTGAATACTGTCCTAGTGGTGCTCTTCCAAGTACGCGCCAGTAAGGGCGCTGACACACCTGAGGGGGCTGGCCATAAGCTGCGCCACGGCAGCATCGCACTGGCACTGTCGTGTGCCGTCATTGGAGTCTCTGCATTGGGCGACTCCATATCCCTAGCACTTACCCTGCTGATCGTGGCCACAATGCTGCTGACTGTCGGCGAACTGTTGACTTCCTCGGCCCAGTGGGGCCTTCAGTACGGGCTTTCCCCGCGGCACAGCCAGGGTGAGTACGGTGCGGTGTTTTCGATCGGATACACCGTGCAGTCCGTGATCGGACCGCTCGCTCTCACCGCCCTGATGGAGAGCGTCGAGATCGCCGGATGGCTGCTCATGACCCTGATCTTCGCCGCCCTCGCCGTCGGAACCGCCCCCGCTGTCCGGTGGGCGGTCGCCACTCGGCGTCAGGAGGGGGAAGAGCAAGAGGAACCGATAGATTCACCGATGCCCGGGCGCAGGGCCGAACCTGTGATTGACACCGAGGAGAGCGTGCGTGCCGACCAGCTCTGAGGACGTTCTCCTGATCGAATTCACCGGGCTGGCCTCCGAAAGGTCCTTCGAGACCGCCTTTCCGAGTGACTCCACCGCCCCGGTGCTGCGGATCGATCCGCTGGTCGGGGTGACTGGCGACGGCCCCATCGACATTGCCGCGCGGGCCTTGGCCGTAGCACGTGAGCATGCCGGAGGCGGGCCGTACGGTGCCCTGATAGCCAATTGCAACGGTGCTCTCTTCGCCGTACACGTAGCCGCCGCTCTGGCCGAACATGGTGCCGCCCCGCGCACGCTCGTCCTCGTCGACCCCCTGGTCACCACAGGCGACGACCTGCGCCACGCACTGGCCGACCTGCTCACGGGACTGGGTGCGTCACCTGCGGTGCCGGATGAGCTACTGGGGCTCAAGGAGCCGGTAGAGCTGTTCCACACGGTCATGCGATTCCTCAGCAACACCGTGGCCGAGCACCTGGGGCGGATCCTGGAGGAGGACGAGGATCCCGAGGTGGTGGCCGAGAGCCTGGTAGGGCGCTACGCGGCCTGGGTCGCTCTGCTGACCGGCAACCTGGCAGCGGAGCGGCTGGCGCTCGACATCCCCATCCAGGTCCTGCACACCCATGATCGCGATGACCTGGAGCGGCTGGTGGACGCCCGCGGAGTTGTCACCCAGGTGCCGGTGCCCGAGACCGTACGAGCCTCGGGCACACCTCTGGCCCACCCCGAGATGGTCGCTCTCCTACACGGGCCGGGCGACTACCGCTGAGTCGGGGGCGAGCCCACGGCCGAGCAGTTCCGGCACCAGCAGCCGCTGCAGGACGCGGGCCTCCTCCAGCTTGGGGTAGCCGGACAGGATGAACCCGTCGACGCCGGCTGAGCGGAACTCCAGCAGCCGGTCAGTGACTTGGGCGGGAGTGCCGACGATCGCGACGGACGCCCCGAAGCGGCCGGTGCCTATCCCTGCCCACAAGTTCGGGCCCACGACAAGGTCGTCCCCTGCGGCCAGTTCGTTCTGTCCGGCTCGCTGGGACCGCGCGTCCGGACGCTGGGCGCGGATCGTCGCTCGGACGTTCGGCTGGACCCGCGAGACGATCTCCGCCGCTGCCGCCCACGCCTCCTGCTCGTCCTCCCGCATCACCAGATGAGTGCGCAAAGTCACCCGAACCGCTGTCCCTATGCCAGGTGTGGCCCGCAGTGTTTCCAACTCGGCGGCCACTTTCGGCAGGGGCCCCGCGAACATCAGGTACTCGTCACCGAAGCGGCTCAGAAGCTGCCGTGCCCGGGGTGATGAGCCCGACATCGCCAACGGGATGCGGCGCTCCGGCCGGCGGTGCAGAGCCGCGCCATCCACCTCGTAGAACCGGCCCTTGTGGCGCACCGGGGTGTCCGCGTAAAGCACCTCGTGCAGCACCTCCAGCCACTCCTCGAGTCGGTCCGAACGGACCTCCTTGCTCTCGAAGTCCCCGAGCCAGCGGTCCTCAGCCCAGCCGCCGGTGGTGAGGTTGAGCCGGATCCGACCGGGGAAGAGGGCCTCCAGTCCGCAGACCGCCGCGGCCGCCTGCACCGGATGCAACTGGTTCGGGCGTACGGCGAGCAGCATCCCGATCCGCGAGGTGCGCCCGAGCACGGCAGCGGCAGTGGTGAACGTCTCCAGCTCGTTGTGGAAGCTGGTGGGCACCAGCATCTCCTGGCAACCCGCCGCTTCGGCCGTGACCGCGATGTCCACGAGGCGGTCCAGCGACGGAGTGCCACACTCGGCCGGCCAGGTGCCGATGTGGTGCACATCAGGGCCGAGCGGCAGGAACCAGGAGTAGGCGAGCGCCGGGGACATATGATCCTCCTGAGTCGGTCTCGTACGGACGCTCGACAGAACCAGGCCCATCGAGGCCGATGACTGCGGTGCGGCAGTTCATACGTCCCGCACCCGTTCGAAGACGAGGACCGCGTCCACCACCTCCCTCTTGCGCGGCCGGCCCGGGTCGGACAGCGCCCGCAGCTTCGCGCAGGCGCTCTCGGTCGCCTTCGCGGCCTTGGCGCCGCCCGTCCACGAACCGGAGAAAAGGCCGGCGGACAGCGCCTGCGCCATGTCCTCCGGGGACTCCTCGAAGACCTTGGTGCGCTGACCGAAGGGGCCGAGGTAGCTCAGCCCACAGGATTCGGCGGTCGGTGCAAGCTCCTCCGGGCCGTCCTGTCGGCTCCGCCTCGGATCGAGGAGATCCTCCAACTCGTTGACCACGACGCCGATCTCGTCCGTCGGCCGCTGACCACGAGCCGGAATCACGTAGTACCGGCCTCCGGGCTCCAGAACCCGCGCCACCTCCTGGAAGACGGCCGCACGGTCCGGCACCACATGCAACAGCCACGTCGAGACGGCCTGGGCCACCGAGGCCGAGCGGATGGGCAACCGGGCCGCGTCGGCCACAGCGACTGCGGCACCGAGCCGACGACGAGCCAGCGAGAGCATGGCCGGCGCCAGATCGACACCGACGGTGGGGATGCCCCGCCGCACGAGCTCCGCAGCGACGATGCCCGTCCCGATGCCCACGTCCAGGAGCACTCGGTCGGGATCGAGGAGCGGTGCCAACTGCTCGGCGAAACCCTCCGCGCGCGCAGTACCGCCGCGCGACTCGTCGTACTCCCGTGCGATCTTGTCGAACTCGGCGGCGCTATGGGTCGTCATCTGCCGTCGCCTCTCCATCCCGTCAGCGGCCCGACGGCGGTACGGTGCCGCTCAGGCGCTGCTCGCAGTAGCCGATGTGGTAACCGAGACCGGCGTAGCCCAGGACGGTCTCGTAATAGAAGGCACGGAACGGATCACGCTCCGCGCGTCCTGCCCACTCGTCGTGGTAAAAGCCGGGGTTGGCCGCGCCCGCCCTGCGCATCAGCTCGGCCGCACCAGTCCAGTCGCCGCTGGCCTGGGCGAGAAGTCCCAGATTGATGTCCGTGTGCAGGAGTTGCGGGTCGTGATGACGGGCGGTACGGAAGCTCTCGGCCGCATCCGCGTGCTGGCCCAGTGCGGCGAGCTGTACGCCCGCCATGTTGTGCAGCGCGGCGTTTTCGGGCGCCACGCTCAGGCCCTTGAGATACGCCTCCAGGGCTTCCCCGTCCTTGCCCAGCGAGCGCAGCACGTGCCCGCGGAACAGCCAGACGGTGGCGGAGGAGGGATCAAGAGCGACCGAACGGTTGGAGTGGTCCTCCGCCTCCTCGAAGCGGCCCAGGGTGCGCATGATCAGGCCCTTGTAGCCGACCAGCACGGCGTCCTTGGGGTTGTCCCGCAACTGGCGATCCATCAGGGAGAGGTAGCGGTACGCCTTTTCGTCACGCTCGGCGACCGGTCGGCAGTGCCCGAAATGGTTCATCACCACCGGCGCGGGTTCCACTTTGCCCCCCGCGTCCGTGATGCTGGCCGCGACGGATTCGTTGATCTTGCGTCGGTACTCGATCTCCGGAAGGTTGCGGAACACTTTCAGCTCCCGGCCGGTGTAGAAGCCGCCGGTGGCGAAGAAGTTGTAGCGCAGCAGGCGCAGTCCCAGAACATCGGGGCCGACTTCCTTGAGATGCCCCAGCAGCCGCTGAGCCTCGCCGTCGATCATGCGCTCGTCAGCGTCGAGAAAGAGGATCCAGTCTCCGTCCGCGCGTACCAGCGCCTCGTTGCGGGCAGCGGAGAAATCGCCGTCGAACGGGACCTCGCAGAACGTGTCAGCGAGCTGCCAGGCCATATCCACGGTGCCGTCGGTCGAGCCGGTGTCGACGATGACGACTTGGTCGACGAAGTCCCGGGCGGACTCCACACAGCCACGGAGATAGGCGGTCTCGTTACGGACGATCAGACACAAGGTGAGGGTCATCGCGCATCCTCCCGGATGTCGCTGGTTGATGGGGAGAGAGAGAAGGCGGATCTGAGAAAGCCCGCACAGGCACTCGCCAGTACGCGCCGGGCGGCAACGCTCTCGAAGAGGTGATCGCCGGACATGGCCTCGACCGTCCCGCCGTGCTCGGCGAACCAAGCCGACTCGCCGGCCACCTTGTCGTCGGCCGCGCCGTAGCAGAGGAGGAACGGCAGCCCGGTTTCCAGCAGCAGGTCGCGGGGACGGATGCTCTCGCGCTCTCGGAAGAACACTGCCGGGAGGTGGAACTCCCCGCCTCGGATGGCCGTCACTCCCTCGGTCGCGAACCGCACGCCCTGGATCAGGTCGCTCGACAGCAGCAGTACTCCGGTGGGTCGAGGGCCGTCGGCTCCGCCGGCCCGGGTCAGCTGATGAGCAGCCATGACGGCGGGCACCCCCCCGATGCTGATCCCGGCACACACAAGCGGCTCGCCCGGACGGCACAACGCCCTGGCGACGCCTACGAAGTCCTCGGCCATGCCGCTGAAGCGGGTGTCGGCGAAGTCGCCCTCGGAGTCGCCCGAACCCGTCATGTCGAACCGGATGACGCGGACGCCCAGCCGGGCGCACAAGTCCGCCGAGAGCTGCGCGAGCAACTCCTGGGGCCCAGATCGATCGCCGGTCAGGCCGTGCGCCAGGCAGACGGTACCCGTCGGCTCCCGAGTCGCCGGGCGATCCATGACGACGAGGCAGCGTCGTCCCGGGGGACCGTTCCACAACTGCTCGCGGACGACTTCCCGCTCGCCGGTCATCGGCTGCCTCCCCACACCCGCTGCACGAAGTCGGTCAGGGCGTCGGGAGCGGCCGCGGTCAGCCAGAGGGCGGCCCGGGCATCGTGATGGCCCTTCAGGTCGAACAGCAGTGTCGTCGTGTCTCCCTGACGCGGCTGCCGCAGTACGGCGTCCAGGTCCGCCTGGGCATGCCCCGTGTCCGACGTCGTCGCGGGACCGGCCGCAGGGGCCGTGGCCGGGCAGGGCAGCCACCACGCGTCCTGCAGTGCCGCGAGTGCGCTGGGACGCCTCGCGCCCAGGCCGTCGGTGGCCGCGGCCCAGTCCGCGTCGGCCAGGGCGAGCACCTCCGCGGGGACGGCGAAGTGCCCGTGGTCTAGCAGCCAGCGCGCCCTGAGCTGACGGTTGGCCGGCCAGCTCACGGCGTCGAGTACGGCGTCCCCCCGTCGGCTGGGCACGCGGCCCACGGTGACGATGTCGCTGCCGTACCGCAGGATCGGCGCATGAGCCTCGGCCAGTGCCAGCCGCTCGGCGTCGCCCCCGCCGGGCGGGACGGTGAGGAACGCGTCGGCCGGATGGTCTCCGGGCACGCAGCGCAGTCCGCCACCGCGGTGCTCACCCCGCAACCCGGTCACCGCGATGGTGAACTCCCGCTCGCCCCGGACGGTCCGCACTCTCCGGGCCAGCGCTGCGACAGTGATCTCTATGGTGAACCGGGTGGAGTTCCACACCAGGCAACCGGGTCTGACACGGAGGGGCTCCGCCGCGCGCGTCCGGTCGCGGCGCTCACGCTCGGGGTCGTACGCAACGCCGCTGACCGCTGCCGCACGCGCCGCCCGCTCCCCGGCGTCGGCCCAGAGGAAGACCGCCAACAGCGGATCCGGAAAGATCTCCTGGCCCGCCCGGCCTTCCGCCACCACGCCGCGGTCGGCTGTCGCGGCAAGCAGTACCCGGTTCACCTTGGCCTGCCAGGCGGAATCCGCGCCGAGCCGGGAAGCGGCGGAGCCGAAGTGTTCGGCGGTGAGATCCGCCTCGCGAAATGCCGTCCCCGCCACCTCGACCACTGGGTCGAGGCCGCCGTCCGATGCCTTTTCCCACCGCAGGTGGAGGGGCGAGGCGAGCTTGGCGGCAGCCGCTGCCAGCGCCCGGTAGACCATGCCGATCGACAGCCAGGCCCAGCCCAGTTCCCGTGCCAGTTCACGGGCCACGGCGGTCTTGCCCACACCGTTGGGCCCGTCGAGGGTGACGACTCCGGGCACGCTCATCGCTCCTCCCCGGACAGGGCGGACGTCTCGGCCGCATCGAGCAGCGACGCCTCGTCCGCGCATCCGTCGAGCACGGTGACCTGGCCCCAGGTACCTTCCCGGGCGAGTTCGAGCATGTGGCCGCGGCACCGGGTGAGGAAGTCGTCACCGTGGCCGACACCGGGGTCCTTGCCGCGGCTGGCGATGCGCTGCGCGGCCAGATCCGGCGGGACATCCACCAGCAGATGGCAGTCTGGCTGCGGCACCACCTTCAGCCAGGCGGTCCACTCGTCCAATTCGATGCCGAACGATCGCTGGTTGGCCACATGGTCGAGAGCCCAGCGGTCGGCGATCACCCACTCCCCACGGTCCAGGGCGGGGATCACCACCTCTGCGGCGTTCGACGCCAGTACGAGGGTGAAGTACCCGGCGATCCAGCGCTCCAGAGTCTCCCCTCCACCTGCCGACGGGGTCCGTAGGGCCCAACCGACCGGAGATTCGCCGCGAGGCTTCAGCGCAGGAAGCGACCGGACGGTCAGGCCCCGCTGGGTCAGACGTCGGGCCAGCCCGGAGACGAGCGTGGACTTGCCGCTGCCGTCCACGCCGCTCACCACGATCAGCCGTCCGCGTGCCATCATTCTGCTCCTTCCGGACCCGGCTGCCGGGGCCACATCATGAGGGCGTTGTGCAGCACGTCCTGCAGGCCGTGCCGGTCGGCCTCGAGCCGTGCCAGACCGTGGCGACCGGCGATCATCCGGCTGGGGTCGGCGGTCCTGCCCTCCTCCGTGCAGAGCGTGAGGTCCCATCCGGGGGCAGCCTCGGAGGAGCACATCCGTCGGACGAGTTCGTCGAGTACGCCGATGGGCGCGGTCAGCCCGCCGAGGAGATTGGTCTCAACGCCGCATGCGGCCCAGAAGGCCACTTCGTCGGCCGGTGCGTCGGATCGGGCCTCCCACGTCCCGGACCGGCCGGCGTTCTGCCCCCACCAGTCGAGGTCCTGCGGCTCAGGAGGGAAGACGGCCACCCGCAGCCCGGGCGCCGAGTCCGGCAGCAGCGCGGCGTGCAGCCCGCGGGCCGTCACATGGACGGCGGACGCGTCGTAGGACCTTGCGGTCGACACCGCCTCGGCGATCTGGCGGTCCCAGACGGACACGTCTTTGTCCGCGAGGCTCTCCCCGTATCCGGCCAGGTCGAAGCGGGCCACGGTGATACCGGCCGAGGCGAGCCGGCGTGCGGTCTGCGCCTGCCAGTAGTTGTTGCCGGTGCGGTTCTCGCCGGGGGCGTGAATCATGATCAGCCAGGGCGTGCCCGGCGCCGGGGCGCGGCCCGAGGGCAGCTGGACGATAAGCGGTTCCAGAGTCTGCGCCACCAGACAGGCTGCAGGTGGGGACGTACGCATGGCGGAGGACTCTGGGGTCACCGGGCCACCCCCGTCGCCGCCCGGCGCCAGCGCAGCCGGTCAGCGACCCAGCCGGCGTCCCGCAGGCCGTCGAGGAGCTTGTCGCTGTTCGGCCCGATGACCAGATCGCTCTCGAGGACCTGGTGACCGCGCTCGGCCGCCCGGCGCAGCAGCGCGGCCGACACCATCCGGGAGAAGCCACGGGAGTGCTCCTCGGGGATCACGAACACGTCCACGACGTACAGCACCTTGCCGCCGCTGTAACGGTCCGGCCGCGGGACACCGAGGCCGTGACAGACCGGTCGGCCGTCGAGGGTGCCGACCAGGCAGACGGACGTACCGGTCAGCTCGAACTTGGAGCGTGCCCACTCCCGGAGGTCAGTGACTGTCGACTCGTCATACAGCCCGCGCCCCAGCGCCGTCGCCAGGCAGTCATAGACGAAGCCGTGTTCCGCGGTGCGCGCGACATGGATGTCCAACGGCCCCTCCAAAACCGGCGCCTGAGGACCCGTGCGGTGCCGGAGGGTCAGGACGTGCGGCTCGAAAGACGCCTGGCGCATGATGGCGGCGGTCTCGTCGCCGGGTACGCCGGCCGTCTCGAGTGCGGCGGCCTGATCGCCGACGGGCAGCTTTGCCAGCAGTTCCCGCAGCGCTGACGGGCGTTCCGCCGCCAGATGGCTGAGCACGATCTCCCGTTGACCGGTGAGCGGGTGCCGGTGCTCGGCCATGCCCGCGAAAGCCTCCGAGCCGTCTCGGGCACGTGCGTGGAGCACTTCTGTGCGCTCGCGCGCACGGGCCAGTCGGTCGCGGATTAGCGAGGCGTCCTGCAGCGAACGGTCGGTGCGGCGTTCGAGCTCGGCCAGCCACAGCCGGGCCCAGGCGTCGTGCTGGATGACGGTCATATGTGCTCCTCGGCCGGTGGGGCGAAGGCGGCCCGGGAGTATCCGGGCGGCACCAGCGGATAGACCAGCGCCCGGTGGTCCGGCAGGCCGACGCCGCGGAGTACCGCACCGCCGGACACCTGCCGGTCGGCGGCAGGCGGCAGCACAAAGACCGGGAGGCCGAGCGCGAACCATGGCCGCACGGGGAAGAGTTCGACGAGCCGACGGGCCCGGGCCTTGTTCTTCCCGCGCAACCGGGCGATGACGTGGTCGAGCGCTGCGACGGCCGCGCGGCGGCTTCGCGTCGACACCGCGGTACCGCGGCCGTGTGACGGCGGTCGCGGCACCCGGGCCGTCCGTACGGGAATCCCGGCCTCCTGGGCGATGCGGTGCAGTTCTGCCAAGGCGACGACTGCCGCGGGTGCTCCTGCGAGCGCTGCGACGACGGCGTCCCAGTCGGCTCCGTCGCGGTCCAGGGCCAGCAGGTCGAGCAGGTCCCGGAAGATGAACTTGCCTCCGCGTTCGACCAGTTCCACGGCGAACACCACGGCCTGCCACGTCGTGTCGAGGACCGGCACGAGGGCCCCGCCGACCGGCAGTTCCCGCAGCCCCGCCCAGGCATCTGCGGGGAGCGGCATGGCGCTCGCGCGGTCCAGTCCGGGACCGAGCGTGGTGAGGTCGAGGTACATCGGGTGACCGAGCCCCTCGACTCGACGGTTCAGTGCCACACCCGCCCACAGTCCGGCCCCGTCACGTCGGCACACCATGGGCCGAGCTGTGTAGTAGTCGAGGGACCGCAGCGCGGTGAGTGCGCTCGGTAGCGCGTCGCCTTCACGGATGAGCAGGTCGACGTCGTTGTACTGGCGTACCTGCCCTGCCGGGTATCGAGTGCCCAGGGCGTGGCCCCGCAGCAGGAGGTGCTCGACTCCGGCCTCCGTGAGACAGCTGGAGGCAGCGGCGAGTTCACGGTCCAGGACGGCCTCGCGGGTGCGGAGCCGGTCCAGTTCGGCCCGGGCCTCCGGCCCGAGCGGCAGTGCTCGGGCCGCCCATGCCTGCAGCACGGTGTAGGCGGACTTGGTTTCCTTGAGGGCGTCGAGTACCGCCTTGTCCAACGGGAGGTCGCTTGCAGGCCACGCTGCGTCGTCCGTGGCGTACAAGGGCCGCAGGAACGGTTCCGCGGCGGGCGGCACGATGTTCATGCGGGACGGCCTTCCGCTGAAGGGGAGCGGCTCAGCTTCTGAGCCGCACGGGTTGCTGCGACCAGTCCGGGTAGCAGTGATCGGCGTCGAACAGGCCGTGCAGGGCAGGCGGCGGGAACACCGCGCCGCGGTGCAGGTACCTGTCGATGAACCGCTGAGCCTTGACCATGGCCCGAGCCAGTACGGGAGCGCTCAGCTCGCCCGAAAGCAGAGCCTCCGCCGCCTCGTCGAGGTCGATCAGCCGGTACGTGGGACCCATGCCTTCGACCACCACGTCCAGGTACTGGTCCCGCACCCTGAACAGCGGCAGCTCGTTCCACTGCACGCGCTCGAAGGAGACCAGGTCCACATACCACTCGCCCCGCCATCCGAAGGGCTCGTAGACGAGCTGGACGTCTTCCTCCAGCAGCCAGAAGTAGCGCCGTCTGCCGGCATGGCGCCAGTACTCCTGGTCGGAGTACAGGACGTCGCCGACGAGGGTCGCCGGCACTGGCTCGAAGTCGTAGATGCGCTGGGCCACCAGCGCGGGCATCGTGCCAGACTGCTCCACAGCGGTTTCTCCTTGCAATGTTCCTGGTGGGGGTGGATGTGCGCGGTGTCCGACAGTTGATCATGGTCAGACACGGCGAGTGTGCGCACAACACCCATGCACTGCCCTCCCCGGTCGACGGGACGTCGGCGGGGCTCACCGAAGTGGGCCGCGAACAGGCGCGGGCGTGCGGGCGGTGGCTGCGTGGCCTCGGGCTCGACGTGGCGGCAGTGTGCTCTTCCCCCAGTGAGCGGGCGCGGGAAACGGCAGCGCTGCTCGGTCTGCCCGGAGTCGTGGAGGCGTGTCCGCCTCTCGCAGAACGGGCCTGGGGCAGGTGGTTCGAGGGAGCCGAGGGTGACGCGGTGGACGAACGGCGCGCGGAGGCCCGGAGGCAGGCGCGAGCAGACCCGTGGGGCTGGCGACCGGAGGGCGGTGAGAGTCTGCGGGAGGTACGCGACCGGGTCGGCGGCTGGCTTGCCGCCACACTGGCCGGCCTGCGCAGCGGTGCCCTGGTTGCCGTGAGCCACGGGGAGGCGATAATGGCGGCCCGGATGGCACTGGAACCCTCCTGGAGCGCGCACCCGTTGCCGCTGCCGCGGGGAGCCGGCCACACGGTGCCCAACGGCGCCGTGCTCTTGTACGAGTTCGAGGCCGATGCCGAGGTCCCGGCCCGTCGGGGGCTGATCGCAGATCCGCTCACCACGACGGACCGGAGGGGAGTGCACTGGCAGCAACTGACCGGGGCGGGGGCATGACCGCTCATCCGGCCTCGATCCGCTCGATCAGGCCGGGCAGCAGTTCGGCCTCCGCCGCGGAGCCTCCGAGGCAGCACAACCCCACGCCGCGGTCCAACAACCCGGTGAGCGCGGCCCCCACGACGGAGGGTGTGCCGATGAGCGTGAAGGACCACTGGCCACCGGCGATTCCCGGGGAGCCGGGACCCACCCAGGTGGTGCCCCGGTCGACGAGGTAGCTGCCCCGGGGTATGCCGCGGCCCGGCTCGCCCTCCTGCGGCTTGGCGAGTGCTCCGAGCAGGGCTTCGGCCGCGGCCTCGTCGGGGTCGTAGCTGTCGCTGTACCGCTCCGCCCGGTCGCCGGCCTCCTCCTCCGTGCGGCCGAGCACCAGGTCGGCGCGCAGCCCCGCGGCCAGGCCCTGATCGCGGAGTCGGTCGACGAGCGGCAGCAGCCGGCTGTTCGGACGCCCCCACAGCACCACTCCGCGTGCCGCGGATCGCAGCCCCGCGTCGGGGGCCGGTCCACCACGCTCCAGCGCCCACAATTCGCCGTCGTGCGCCTCAGGGGCTTCGCTCTGCCGCAGCGGATCGACCAGCCTCGCCCTCTGTACGCCCGTTCCATCGGCAAGCCAGGTGACGTCCCCGGTGCGGCGAACCGGATGAAGGATCAGTCCCTTGTGCCACATCGGTTCCAGGGCCGGCACCATCGGCCCGAACCACCAAAGGCGCGCCCGGGCGGTCACCGGGGGAACTCCGCGACGATCACGGCTGCCCGGCGGGTGACGGTCAAGCTGCCCTCGATGGGCGTCATACGATCCACCGCGCTCGCCGGTCTGACCTGGTTCCGCAGGAACTGCCTGGCCTGTGCGTCGTCACGGAAGACGACGGTCCCCTCAACCTCGGTGATCTGTGCGTGCGCCCCGACGGACGAGAGCAGTTCCGAGGCGCGCTCCGCGGGGAACGTCAGCCGGTAGCGCGCGGAGGGAAGACGAGCCCAGAGCTCTGCCATATGGCGGTCGGAGTTGGTGGCCAAGATCAGGTTGCCACCCGGGCGCACTACGCGGACCAACTCACGTAGGGCAAGCCTTACCTGTTTATCCGTCAGGTAATGGAGCACCCAGGCCGCGACGGCAAGGTCGAAGGAGTCCGAGGGGTAAGGCAGCGTCGGAAGCAAGGAAACCTGGGCGTCCACCCCCCTGGCCCGGGCCAGCTCCACCATCCGCTCTGAGCCGTCCACCGCTACCACACGGTGACCGTGAGCCATGGCAGCCTGAGCGAGTTCCCCCTCGCCGCAGCCGACTTCCAGCAGATCACCGGGCTTGAGCCGGGTGACGGCAGCACGCAGCACCTCGCGGGCGTCCTGTCCGGATCCGGTGCGGTACACCGCCTGCTGGGCGCGGTAGACGTCCTCACTGGTGAAGGCGCTGACAGCTTCAGTCCGGGAGCTCACAGAACTGTGCCCTCCCCGTCAGACAGCACCCCGTCGCACGTTGCCACCGAAGATCACCCCCGCTTGATCACCGAATCGCTCAGGCCGAGGGAACGCTACCGGTGACTCGACACAGCAAGCCAGGGATCGATCAATTTAGGCCACGTTTCGAACAGATATAGCCACCCCCGCCTCGATGGCTTACATGCTCCCCCCCATCAACACGTACGTTGAATCAACAAAACGTGCACTCCGTCATGCTGCAGAGCTCTTTCAACCCGGGTTTCAGTGGGCTCATAAGGGGGAGTCGGCGAATGAAGCCGAGCAGTCCGGTCGATGTTGAGATTGTTGGATCCGCGGTCCTTTCAGGCGAAGATGTTCCCTTCGGTTCTGCGGACGCCTTTCAGTTCGATCCCATGCAGAGCGATGCCGGGGACGCTGCGCAGAACTGGACCCGGGAAGTTCCCGTCTCAGTCAATGACACCTACGGGGACCCTTTCATTCCGGAGCAGATAGACAACACGGTCGCAAAGCTGGAGTCCCTCGCCGCACACCGGGCTCCGATCGCCATCTTCACCAAGGCCGGCTATGACGACGCGGTCCTCGAGAAGTTGCGCGGAGTCGCACATGTGGACAAGGTCGTGGTCTTCTACTCCTTGACCGGGCTGGACGAGGGCGGGATCTCCTTCGACAACCGGGTCCGGTTCATCGCCGCTATCAAGCAGATCTTCCCGAACACCCTTGTGTTCACTCGTCCGATCATCCGCAACCGGAACGACGACCCGGCCACTCTGCGTCGGCTGAGCGAAGTTGCAGCCGAGCACACGGGCCTGCTTGTCCTCGGCGGGCTTCACGACGCGAAGAAGCGGAAGAAGATCGAGCTGCCCATAGAAAACCAGCTCATCGAATTCTGTGACGAACTCGGCGTCAAGACCTTCCACAAGACGAGTTGTGCTGGGGCGTGGCTGCACGGACTCGACTGCTGGGTGCACGACCTCGGCGCCCCGCGCAATCTGGATGTCCTCGTGGCGCTCGGATACCAATTCGGCGTCGCCAACGGCAGCGTCGTACTGGAGCGAGGTACGACCGGTGACATCAATTTCATTCGTATGCTGACTCAAGGGAATGTCTACCTTCACGAACTCGTCAGTAACTACAACCTGCTCACTCTGCCATCGGGTAGCCGCAAGCTGGAGGCGACGTCTTCTTGGTTCGCCTGGTCGGAGAACATTCCCACCTGTCTCGATTGCAATTACTGCATCATCAAGCAGATCGAATACCTGAAGAAGATGCAGGTTCGCATCGGCGTCCATCCCACCCGGCTGCCGGAACTCGTGGTCGGTACGGACTCCACCATCGAGTTCGAGAAGTTCAGGCTGACCAAGCTACCTGACGCCGGGCAGGGCAAGCACACCTATGCCGATGTGCGCATCACCAAGCCGTGCCGGGCGCCGCTGTACCCGTCGCCGGTGCAAGATGCACTACCCGCCGAGATCTGACGGCACCCCTGAACGCCTGGCAGCTGACCCCGATCAGGCGGTCGGCGGCCAGGACTCGCCCGTCAACTCCGGCATGCCGGAGCACTCGCGAAGGGAGGTGCCTCCATGGACGTCATCGTCATTCCCGCCGAGGAGGAGTGATCCACGTGCGGGCCGGCCGTGCGTCGGCCCGCACGCCCTCGTCCGGTCAGCCGGTCACCGGCGTGTTCCCGTGGGCCAGTTCGGCAGCGCGAAGGCGACTCCAGTGCGCGGCCGCGGCGGCCGCCGCATGGGGCGGCTCGCCGCCGTGGGCCGCCGCACCGCAGTTCAACTCCACGGTGTGCCCACCGATACACAGGACGTGATCCGCCTGGTGCGCACCGTCCGACGGGTACCACGGCTCTGCCTCATGGGCCAGGACCACCAGCCGCACCGCCTCATCGGCTCGCGTGCGCACGCCCGCCTCCTCGTCGATCGTCAGGGGTTCCGTAGGGTGCAGCTGGGAGGCGAGATACCGCGCCTGTCCACCGCCGGCCGGTCCTGCCCCCAGCCGGGCGGCCAGTGTCTCCGCGGCCAGACAGGCCACCGCCTCGGCCAGCAGTGCCGCCCGTCGTTCACCGGGACGCAGGGGCCCGGGGTGAGCGAAGACATGGTCGACCGGGTCCACCGCATGAGCCAGTTCATGCAGCAGGTTCAGCGCGAGTTCGGCCCGCACGAGCAGCCGGCCGTCCCCATAGGACGCGGAGCCGGGTCGGTCGGGGTTGACGATGATCGCGGCGTGTTCACGGCAGGTGAACCCGGCCACGGCGGCCCAGGGGCCGGGCAGGGCACGTTGCGTCACCGTATAGCCGAGTGCCTGGGCACAGCGCAGTGCACTAGGCAGCAGGTTGCCCAGGCCGGGGGACGGCGGCAGTGGACGAGAACGACGAGGCACCGCCTCCGCGTCGCTGCCGGTCCGGACATGCCGGAATTCCGCGAGCTCGGCCGCGGGCGTCGGCACGTCCCAGGAGCGGGCCAACCGAGCGCTCACCTGGAGCACATCTGGCTTCGGAGCTGTTCCCGGCTGATTGTCCAGGTTCGTCAACTCATCCCTCCCTATCGCGTTTTCGGCAATTCTGATCAGAAGCCATCAGGGGTCGGTACCCAACCGACCGGAGATGGCGACGTTCCACCACCGTCCTGGCCGAAAGGTGCCGCCCGATGTACGTCATCAAACTGCGCTACGCCGTCCCGCCCTCGTCGGTTCCCGGGCTCATCGACCGCCATCAAGCCTTCTTAGACGAGCACTACGCCTCGGGCGAGTTCCTGGTCTCCGGGCGCGGTACCTCCTACCCGGGCGGCCTGATCATCGGTGCCCGATGCGACAGCGGCTCCGTCGAGGAGCTGGCGCGCCAGGACCCGCTCGTCCGGGAGGGCGTCGCCGAGGTGGATGTGCTGGAGTTCGAGCCGAGCCGCTGGGCGGACGCGGACGCCGACCAACTCGTCGACGTGCTACCCGACTACCACTGACCCTCGCCGTACGACACAGAAATGAACCATGGACACGGTAAACACTATGGACACGTGGGAAGCGCACGATGCGTCGGAGGCGGAGTCCGCGTCCTTCGCCGACCGCTCCGCCCGGGGGACCGTCGCCGCGCTGGTGCGCAGGGAGGCGGCACGGTTGCTCGGTCGACAGGTCGACCTGCACGACGACATCTTCGACCTCGGCGCCAAGTCGCTCGACGCCGTTCGGCTGTCCGCGCGCGTGTCGAAGGCGCTCGGCTACGAGGTACCGGCAACCGAACTGCTGGCCGCCCGTCGGCTCGACGTCTTCACGGACGCCTGCATCCGGGCCTCCGACATGAGTCTGCAGCTGCCCCCCATGACCCGGCTTCCGGTACGCACGGCACCCGCGACGGAGGCCCAGCAGCGCCAGTACCGCCTCGAGTCGCAGGACCCGGACCCGGCGCCCTTCCTCATCTGGGAGTGCTTCGATGTGATCGGTGAGCTGGACCCCGGCCTACTGAAGCGGGCCGCCCAGACGCTCGTGTCCCACCACGAGGTCCTGCGCACCGGGTTCGCGCCGGGCGATGACGGCACGCTGTGGCAGACACCGCGCCCGGCCCCCGCTGCGGGACACACCGTCGTCCGGGACATCGCTACGGACGAGGAGGAGGCACTCGTCGCCGCCACCCAGGAGGCGCTGGCCGAACGCTTCGACTGGTCCGGCGACGACTTCCTGCGCTTGGTGCTCCTCCGTGGACCAAGTCGTCGCCGACTCGTCGTGGTGTCGGACCACTTCGTACTGGAGGGCACGGCATTCACCACCGTGCTAGACGAACTCGCCGCTCACTACCGCGCCCTGACCGGCGAAGGAGTGGCCCCCGCATCCGCCCCCGTCATCCAGGCGCTCGATCACGAGGCGTGGAAGCGTTCGTGGGCCGACTCCGCGGCCGCCGAACGCATCGACTCGTACTGGCGCCAACTCGGCGAGGGCCGACCACGTCTGTCCCGCATCCTCGCCCCACCCGCCCCGGGTACTGAACCCGCCTCGGTGATTCTCACGCGCCGTCTGGGTCCCGAAGCGGACGAGAACGTCCTCGGGGCGGCGAGCGCCTACGGCACCTTCCCGCTCACCGTCGCTCTGGCCACCGCAGCCACGGCGCAGTACCGCGCCACGGGCAATCCGCTGCTCGCACCGCTGCTCCCCGTCATCAACCGGACGGCCGACACCATGCGGCTCGTCGGCCGGATCAGCCACTGCCTGCCGGTGCCGGCTGAGGTGCAGGCCGGGGACACGATCGACGACGTCGTCCGGCGCACTCGGCAATCGTTGATCGCGGGACTACGCCATGGCGCCCTGCCGATGGCCGTACGAGCGATGGACGAGGACCCTGAGCCGACCGGCCCGCAGTCCGGAGTACGGGTCTTCTTCGATGCGGTCAAACCGCCTCAGGCGATCGACCTGGGGAAGGGGATGACCGTCCGGCCCGTGACCCTGCCCTCGGACTCCGACTTCTACTGGGATCTGTTGCTGAGTCTGGTGGAGACAGACCCCGGAATCTACTCCGTCGAGGCCCGGTTCGACGCCTCCCGGCTGCACCGCGACACGATCGAGGTGCTCCTGGACCACTGGGCCGCTCTCTTTCGGCAACCGTACGACGAGTGGACCGACACGCCCGCGGGAGAGGCTGCTTGATGACTACACCGTCCGAACACCCCGCAGCTACGCTCATCGAGCTCTTCGAGGACTCGGTGCAGCGCTATGCTGACCGCCCCGCCGTCACCGACGCCGAGCAATCCCTGACCTATGCCGAGCTCGGTGCTCGGGCGGACGCCGTGGCGGCCCTTCTTGTCGAGCGTGGCGTCGGCCAGGAGGACCGGGTCGGCATGTACATGCGTCGATCGGCGCACGTTCTCGCGGCGATCCTCGGCATCCTCAAGACGGGTGCCGCATATGTGGCTGTCGACAGTCGCTACCCGGACGCGCGGCGCGATCTGATGCTTACCGAGACCGGCGCGAAGACGGTGCTGACCGAACCCGGCTGGGAGGGCAGATTCGACGCCCACGGCGCGGACGTCATCGCATACGACAGCGGCGCGTTGCCCGCCTCGGCGGCTTTCGAAGGACGAGCCCGGTCGGACGGTGCGGCGAGCGTGCTCTTCACCTCCGGTTCGCTCGGTACCCCGAAGGGGATCGTGCTGGAGCACCGCAACATCCTGTCGTTCGCATGCAATTCCTTCCTGCCGGATCTGACGCCGGACGACAAGGTGGGCCAGATATCCAGTCTGTCCTTCGATGCTTTCCACTTCGAGATGTGGCAGTCCCTGCGCCACGGAGCGGAGGTCGTCGTCCTGCCGGACGTGCCGGAACTGCTGGCCGCTGGTTTCCAGCAGGAGCTGCGGCGGCTGCGGATCACCGCCATGCTGGTCCCCACCATGGTCGCGAACCATGTGGTGCGTGACGACCCCGATGCCTTTTCCGCGCTTCGCCTGCTGTACGTGGGCGGTGACGTCGTCCTGCCGGCCACCTGCCGGGCGATACTCTCGGGCCGCTTCGAAGGACGACTGTTCAACCTCTACGGTCCCGCGGAGATCACCACCGCCTGCACGGCACACGAGGTCACCCTCGCTGACACCGAACGCAGCAGCATCCCGATCGGCCGACCGCTGGACGACGCCAGTGTCCTGCTGCTGGACGCCGAAGGGCGTGAGGTGGGCCCGGGAGAGACGGGCGAGATCCATGTGATGGGCCCGGGCGTGGCCCGGGGCTATCTTGGCCGGCCGGAGCTGAGCGCCGAAAGGTTCCTCACCGACCCGGCCGGAACGGGATCCGGCCGTCGGTACCGCACCGGTGACCTAGCCCGGTACTCCGCCGACGGGGTCCTGGAGTTCCTGGGCAGAACGGACGACCAGGTGAAGATCCGCGGCTATCGCGTGGAGTGCGGAGAGGTGGAACGGATGCTGCTCAGGCACCCCGGCGTCCACCATGCCGTCGTCCTGCCCCAAGGCGAGGGTGAGAACCGCAGCCTCGCGGCGCTCGTCGTGCTCGACGACGATGCTTCGGCGGACCGGCTTCGCGACCACTGCGTCCGGAACCTGCCCGAGTTCATGGTGCCGAGCCGCTTCGTGCTCCTTCAGGACATGCCTGCGAACGAGCACGGCAAACGCGATCTCGACGCACTGCGCCGGATCCTGGACGGAGAACAGAACCGCCAACAGCCCCGGTCCCGTGGGACGAGTCCAACCGAGACCTATCTGATCAGCCTGTGGCAGCAACTGCTCGGCATCGAAGGAGTGACTGTCCAGGACCACTTCTTCGAAATCGGAGGCCACTCACTGCTGGCGTTCCAGATGCAGAGCCGGATCAAGCGCGACCTCCAGGTGGCTCTCCCGCCCATGGTGATTCTTCGCAAGCCGGTCCTGAAGTCGATCGCGGCTGCGATCGACGAAATCAGGCAGCCCGGAGCCACGGATGGCTGACCGGCGGGACACGGCAGCCGTGGAGATGACGCCGGAGCAGCGGCGGCTGTGGTACCTCGACCAGTACGAGGAGATGGGCGCCACCCATGTGATCTGCCAAGCTTGGTGGCTGACCGGCCCGGTGGACGAGACGGCTCTCGACAGCGCCCTCCAGGTGCTCGTGGAGCGGCACGAGCTGCTGCGGTCGGTGTGCGATCAGTCGGAGGCGGGCGCGCGGCTGCTGATCCTTCCCGCCCCGCACAGCGTGCTCACCGCCGAGGAACCGGGTTCCGCAGATGAGGTCGCGGCACGCTGCGCGGAACTGGTCGATCGGCCGATGTCCCTGGCTCATGGCCCGCTGTTCACCGTCCACCTGCTGCGTGAGAGTTCCGACCGCTCGCTGCTGCTGATGCGCCTGCACCATCTCGTCGCCGACGGCTGGTCGCTGGACGTGCTGACTCAGGAGCTCAGCGCGCTCTACACTCCGGGCGCTGCCGCCGATCTCACCGTGCTCGATCCGTTGCCGCTGTCCGCCGCAGAGGTGGCCTCGGCATTGGAGAGCGAGGTCGAGGCGTACGGCGGGAGCGAGGAAGAGGCTTCCGCCTACTGGCGCGAGGCCCTCCGTGGCGCGCCGGAGGCACTGGACCTGCCGTACGACCACCCGCGCCCTGCGAAACTCCTCCGGTCGGGCGACCGGGCCCGGTTGCTGCTGCCTGAGGGCACGGCCGAAAGCCTCAAAGAGGTCTCAGCGGCGGAGGGCACGACGTTCTTCGTAGCTCTGTACTCCGTACTGGCCGGATATCTGGCCCGCATCGCTGACCAGGACGACGTGGTGATCGGTGTACCGGTGGCCGACCGGCCCGGCCAGAGGTTCGAGCCGTTGGTGGGCTTCTTCGTCAACACCCTGCCCGTCCGCGTCGTGTTGACGACGGACCTGACGCTCCGCGACCTCGTCGCTCGGGCAGCGGACTCCTTCTTCGAAGGGTGTGTACACCGTCGGCTGCCGTTCGACCGCATCGTGCGCGCGGTCGCACCAGCGCGGGTGCCGGGCCGTACGCCGCTCTTCCAGGTCATGTGCGTGCTGCAGAACACTCTGGGAGCCGAACTGGACCTTACCGGGGTGACGGCCGAGGAGCACAGGGTGGACCCGGCCACGGCCGCGTTCGATCTCACCGTCGAGTTTTGGCAGGAGGCCGACGGCCGGCTCGCCGCAATGGTCGAGTTCAGCACCGAGCTCTTCACCCCGGATCACGGACGCCGTATCGCCGAGCGGTTGTCCGCCTTCGTCACCGCGTGGGCGGCGGATCCGAGGCTCCGACTGGGTGAAGTTCCGCTGCTGCTAACCGGGGAGGACCAGCTCCAAAGCCGGTCGGCTCTGGGCGGGGAGGAGATTCAGGGCGACATCGTCGATGACATCACGGCGCGCCTTCATACCGACCCGGATAGGGTTGTGGTCCGGTCCGGGGGCCGTGCGCTGACCGGGCGGCGGCTGCGGGAACGGATCACCGAGTTCAAGACGGCGCTCACCGTCGCCGGCGTGCGACCCGGCCGGCGGGTCGGAGTGCGGCTTCCGCGTGGAACGGACACAGTGGCCGCGCTGCTGGCCGTGCTTGAGCTGGACGCCGTCTATGTGCCGCTTGACCAGCGGCTGCCCGCCGAGAGGTTGCGGCTGATCGGACAGTTGGCGCAGTTGAGCGTTGTCCTGACCGCCGCAGGAGTGGAGCCCATAGCGACCGGCGCCGACCAGACACCGCCGCAGTCCGTCACGGTGCAGGGCGACGCCGACGCCTATGTGTTCTTCACCTCCGGATCCAGCGGTGTGCCCAAGGGTGTTCTGGTCGGGCGCAAGGCACTCACCAACGTCGTACGCGAGGCTGTCCGGCTGACCGGTCTGGGCCCCGGCGATGTGGTGGCCGCTTCAACGGCCACCACCTTCGACATCTCCCTGCCGGAACTCCTCGCCCCACTGGTGGCCGGCGGCACGGTCGAGGTAGCCGACGACCGCACCGCCGCCGACCCGACGCTGCTCGCCGAACTGGCCGCCGTCGCACAGGTGACCGTCCTCCAGGCGACTCCGAGTGTGTGGAGGCTGTTGCTGGACCACCTCACCGTTCGGCCCAGGGTCGCGCTCTGCACGGGAGAGGCGCTGCCACGGGAGTTGAAGGATCGACTACTGACCGAGGCCGACGAGGTGTACAACCTCTACGGACCGACCGAGACAGCCGTCTGGTCGGCGATCTGGCGCTGTACGCCGGGCCCGGTCACCGTCGGCACACCGATCGCGCACACCGAACTCCACGTGCTTAACAGGCACTTGCGCCGCATGCCGCCGGGCTGCCGTGGCGAGTTGTTCATCGGCGGGGCGGGGCTAGCCCGCGGCTATCTCGGTGCGGAATCCCTCACCGCCCGTCAATTCATCGACCACGACCTCGGTCAAGGCAGCAGGAGGCTCTACCGCACGGGCGACATCGCCTCCTGGGGCCATGACGGCCTCCTGCGCATCCACGGACGCCGCGACTCCCAGTTCAAGCTTCGCGGTCACCGCATCGAACCCGAGGAGATCGAGACCCGGGCCCGGGAGTGCACGGGAGTCGCGCAGTGCGCGGTGGTGCCGTTCGACCACCACAGACAGAGCGGCCTGGCAGCCATCCTGGTCGGGCAAGCGGACGCCGGGCCTGATCCGCAGGCGGTACGCAGGTACCTGTCGGCCGTGTTGCCGGGGTACATGGTGCCGACCGTCGTCCTTTGCGTGCCCGGACTCCCCCTGCTTTCCAGCGGCAAGGCGGATACCCGGGCGCTGTCGGCCATGGTCGAGGAGTATCTGGTCGGCCTGCCGGATCCGGATGAGCCGGTGGCCGGGCAGCAGGATGCCTCCCCGGTCGCCGAGGTCGTCGTGCTGGCCATGCAGGCCGTACTGCGAAAATCGGTGGCCCGGCAGACGTCGTTCTTCGACCAGGGTGGTGACTCCCTCGGTGCTGCCCGGGTGCTCGCGGTCCTGCGCAGGGCTCTCAACGCCCCCTTGGAGATGTCGGACTTCGTCGCCGCCCCCAGTGCGCGGGGGCTTGCCCAGTTGCTCGAATCACGGCCCGGAGTGACTGCCGCAGCGGAAGCGGCGCTTGCGGCGATCTCAGGACAGCAGGGGGTCGCGGCAGGCGGTCTGGCACGTGGTCTGCTGACCGGGACGGCGGCAGGATGAACGACCGGTATGGATTCAGGGTGCGCCGGCGCGCCCGGCAGAGAGGCGATCTGGGTGAGTAATGTCAGTGCACGACGGGACGCGATCGTGCAGGCGTGGCGGACCGTACTGGAATCCGATCCCGCCTCCGATGACGAGAATTTCTTCGATGCGGGCGGCAACTCCATCCTGCTCGTCGTACTTCAGCGCGAGTTGTCCAAGCGGCTCGGGTTCAGGGTTCCCCTGCGCATGATCAGTGGAGCCCCGACCGTGTCCGGTCTTATGGGGCTGAAGGGCGCCACGGGCGGGAACAGTGAGACGGCCACGCCGTTTCCGCCCCCCCAGGACAAGCCCGCCCCGCTAGCCCATTCCCAGGAGAGACTGTGGCTGGCCGAGCAGTTCAACCCCGGGCATGCCGACGGCACGATCGAGCACGCCTATCTTCTCTCCGGTGACCTCGATCCGACGCGGTTGGAGTCGGCGCTTCTTCGAGTGATCGAGCACCATGCGGTGCTGCGCACGGTCTACCCGATCGACGAGGCCAGTCTCGAGCCCACCCAGGTGACTCGGTCGACCGCGGCACTCACCCTCGAACAACGGCCGGCAGCGAACGTCTCCGGCGCTGAAGACCTGGAGACACTGGCCGCCAGGCTCATTTCGGACTGGTGGGAGACGCCGTTCGACCTCGAGGCAGATCCTCCTGTACGCGCACGGCTCTGCACGCTGGGCGAAGGCCGCCACATGCTCTGCCTTCAGATGCACCATCTGGCGTTCGACGGCTGGTCGGAGAAGCTGCTGATAGAGGACCTCGCCACCGCCTATTCAGGCGGAGACTTGCAGGCACCGCCTGTCAGTTATGAGTCGTACAGCCGGTGGGAGCGGGCGGAGACCGAACGTTGGCGGGAGAACGACATCCCGTTCTGGCGGGAGCACTTGAGTCAAGCGCCCCCGCCGTTCCTGCCCGCCCCGCCCGACAGCACACAAGCAGCGCGGAGGGAAGAGTCGTTCGACCTCGACCGGGAGAGCGTGGGTCGGCTGATCGGGGCCGCCGCCCGGCACAGCGGTCCCCCCGGCGCCGCCCTGCTGGCCGCCGCGGGCCGAGCGATGTCGGGAGTCTTCGGCGTGCCGGACCTGTGCCTCGGCACCGTGACGGCCGGCCGGGTGGCGACCGCGCTCGAACCGGTCATCGGGTGCTTCATCAACCCCCTGGCGCTGGTGCTCCAGGGAGCGTCCGAGCAGACTGCAGGAGAACTGCTGAGCAGCTCGGCCGAGGTGCTCACCTCGGCCATGGAGCACGGGCGCACGCCGTTCAACGAAGTCGTCCGGCTGCTGGGCCCGGACCGCAGCCGCCACCCGTGGTTCCAGGCATGGGTCGTGCTGCAGAACGACCCACCTCGAGCCGTGCTCGACGACACGGTCGTGCTCGAGGCTGTCCGTGTTCCGCAGCCCCGCAGCAGCCTAGACCTACTCGTCGAAGCCATCCCGCGGCCGGACGGGGGCTGGCGAGTGCACCTCGCCTGGCGCGCGGACTGTATCGATGAGGTGACCGGGATGACGCTGTTGGAGGGGCTTCGCACGGCATTCACCGACATGGCCGCCCTGGCCTGATCCACTGGTCAGTGGGTCACGAGGCCAGCCGGGCGCGGTCCACTTTGCCGGCAGTCGTACGGGGCAGGGAGTTCAAGACGGTGAACTTCGCCGGGCAGTGACTCGCTGGCAGACGGTCACGGATCCACTGCCTGAGGTCGGCCGGCGTAACCTCCACGCCGGCCACGACCAGCGCCTCCAGGTAGGCGCGCTCCGGCCGGTCGCGGTCCCGCAGTACCACTACGGTCTCCGTGACCGCCGGGTGTTCCTCCAGCGTCGCCTCGACCTCGCCGAGCTCGATACGGTGACCGCGCAGCTTGATCTGATCGTCGTCGCGTCCGAGGAAGAACAGGCGGCCGTCAGGCAGCCGACGCCCGCGGTCGCCTGTCCGGTAGACTATCTGTCGCCCCTGCGGGGTGTCATGGAGGTGAAAGCGTCGGCGGGTCAGCTCCTCTTGGCCGAGGTACCCCGCAGCCAGACCCTCACCGAAGAGCAGGATCTCTCCCTCCTCTGGTTCGCCTCCGTCCGTCGTCGGCCCGTCCAGCGCGACCCCCGAGCCGGGCAGCGGGGATCCCAAGGGGATCGAGTCGGCCGATTCGATCCGTGCTGCCGTCGCGAAGATGGTCGCCTCGGTGGGGCCGTACAGATTCCACAGTTCCCGCGCACAGCCGAGCAGTTGCGCTGCCAGGCTCTGAGTCAGAGGTTCACCTCCACACCAGATCCGGCTGTCGGCCGCACCTTCCCAGCCGCCCGCCGAAGCAAGGCGCCAGAAACTCGGAGTCGCCTGGATGATGTCGGGGGTATGCAGTCCGACGAATTCAGCGAAGGTGTCGGGATCCGTCCGGGCATCCGTGGGAGCAGCGATGAATGTGCCCCCGACCGAAAGTGGCAGCAGCAGCTCTGCCATGGAAATGTCGAACGACAGAGCGGTCATGGCGACGATGGATTCGCCGGGGGCGAATCCGGGCACCTCGGCCAGCCCCGACAGTCGGGCGAGGAGGGCCTTGTGCGGCACCATGACGCCCTTGGGTTGCCCGGTGGAACCGGATGTGTACATCACATAGGCGATTTCCGAGAAGGGTCCAGGGGCCGCTTGCCCATCCTGCCCGTGAGCGGTGGTGTCGGTAGTGAAGAGCCCTTCTTCGACGGACTTCAGAACCAGCGCGGGGCGGGCGTCGGAGAACACCTTTTCTTGGTGGGCCGACGGGCTCTCACTGTTCAGCGGAAGCACGGCACAGCCACATCGGGCCGCGCCCAGCATCGCGATCGAGGCGCTCACCGGATTGCTGGTGTCGAGAGCGATCAGGGAACCGCGCGGCATCCCGTCCAAGACGGTCTTGGTAAGCGTCAGTGCTCGTTCGGTGAAGTCCTCGTACGTGTACCGGCGTGTGCCGACAGCCGCGACCGCCGTCGGCGTGCGTTCGCACTGTTCCGTGACGACATCCCATATGGTCCGCATTCCGGTAACCTCCTCCTCAATATCTACGCGAATGCTATGTCGAGTCGCTCGAGCACCGTCACCCCGTTGTGTGATCGACTGAGGGGAGGCGCGGCGAAAGACAGAGTGCTCGATCGCGATGCCAGAGCTTGAAGTGCCACCTCAGCTTCGAGCCTGGCCAGTCGGGCACCGAGGCAGTAGTGGGCGCCGAGACCGAAGGTCAGGAGCCGTTTGGTTTCCCGCCCGGGTTCCAGGCGGTCGGGCGCGGAGAACACCGCCGGGTCTCGGTTGGCGACCCCCAGCATGAGCAGGACCAGATCTCCCGCCTCGATACGTCGGCCGGCTATGCTCACCGGTTCTCGTGCCACCCGGGCGACCTGCTGTACCGAGGTGTCGAATCTGAGCAGTTCGTCCAACGCCATTCCGGCCTCGGGAACAGTCAGTTGCTGCCAGGTGCCGGTATGGATCGCGGCTCGGACCGCCTTGCCGATGAAGGTAGAGGTGGTCTCAAATCCAGCATGGACGAGGAGGCTCGCAGTGGCCAGTACGTCTTCCCGATCGATCTCTCCCCCGCGACAGGCTCGGTGCAGCAGACTGATCCCGGTGTCGTCGTCGGCACCACCTGCGCGCAGAACGGATTCGACCGCGTCGGATATCTCGCGCACGGCACGGTTCCCTTCTTCCCGCGCCTGAGGGAGATAGTCGGCTCTCAACAGGGCGTCGATGTCCTGGGTCCATGACCGCAGTCGTGGCGCGACGTCAGGGGGCAGGCCGAGTACGTGACAGATCACCTGGCTGGAGAGCGGAATCGCCAGATCGGACATCACATCGAAGCTGTTTCCGACCCCGGCGAGCAGATCTGTCACCGTCGATTCGATAAAAGAGCGAGTGCCGTCGACGCGCTCCGCCGTGAAGAGTGGCGCCACGACATTCCGTAACGTGGCATGGCGCGGATCGTCATTGAACATGAACCAGCGACGTACAACGGAGTTGGTCCGCGAGCCGTTGCCACTGTCCGGGGCGTCCTCGTGCAGCGCTGTGCCACCCTGCGTCGGCCAGGCGGAAGACAGAGCCGGATTCCGTAGCAATTGCGCCACCGCGGTGTATCCGGTCACCACCCACACACCGAGGAACTCGTCCCACTCAACCGGATCGCCGCCTTTGAGGGAGAGGTAGTCGGCGCACGGATCAGGGCGAACAGCCGTGGTTGTTGTTCGGTAGGGGCATCCAATTGCGTCGACATGCAAGCCGATTCACTCCCGTCGGACTACAGACGATGCCGGACCAGGTGGTGCCGCCCCAGCATAGCCGGGCGCCAACTCGCGTTCATCGGAGTGTGCTTGATGTGACCGGGCCTACCGTAGAAGCCATACTTGCCGTCATGTCGATGAACGGCACTGCTGCCTACCGCATGCACAGCGGGCCGCTGCCCCCGCTTGTCGAGCGCGCCCTCGACGCTGCCCAACGCTATGGCTTCGGCTACTCCTGCCGCCCCGAGCAAGGCCGACTGCTGCAAGTGCTGGCCGGCGGCACCCGGCAGCGCATCGCCGAGACGGGCACCGGATGTGGGGTGGGTCTCGCCTGGTTGGCCAGTGGAGCGGCCCCGAACGTGGAACTGCTCAGTGTGGAGCGAGATCCGGCGCGGGCAAAGGTTGCTGCCGACGTCTTCTCCCATGTGCCGCAGGTAAGTGTGTTGTGCGCCGACTGGACTCATATATACGCACATGGGCCGTACGACTTGCTTGTGCTTGACGGCGGTGGCCAGGCCAAGGGGGGCAGTGCTGCGGATCCCGAGCGCCTACTCGTTCCGGGTGGAGTGCTCGTCGTCGACGACTTCACGCCTTCCCAGACCTGGCCGCCCTCTTACGCTGGTCGTCCCGACACTGCCCGGCTGCACTGGCTGGGTCATCCTGCCCTGCGGACTGTGGAGCTACCGCTGGCCGTTGATCTTAGCGCGGTAGTCGCTGTACGGCGTACGGGCCCGTCCTAGGACGAGGGCGATGTCGTCACCGCCTTGTGCTTCGCCTTCCCGCGCTATGTGACCGGTCACCGTTTGCGACTGCGGTCATTGCTTTGACGTACACCACGCCGGACAGTGCTTCGTATCTACCTGTCCGGCATGCACGAGGAGATCACGTTAACTGGCTCTAACAAAAGCTGCTGATCATGAGGCTGTTGGCCTCTCTGCTCGTATGTCTGGGTATGGGAAACCGTCAGTCGCGGCCGTGGATCGTG